>CAMUML010000101.1 GCA_947089855.1 uncultured Eubacterium sp. | reverse complement strand
CTTTAAGCTTCAATAAACTGGCCTTTGCCTTCTGCACATTCCGGGCATACCCAGTCTTCCGGCAGTTTTTCAAACAATGTGCCAGGTGCAATATCTGCATCTTCATCGCCGTTTTCCGGTATGTATTCATAGCCGCAGCCGCCACATACATAACGCTTGCCGATTGGTTCTGGCTTTGGAACAGGCGGGCGTTTCATTTTAACCATTGGCGGTGCCGGCTGCTTTTCACCGGTATCCAGTGCTTCTGCTAACAGAGGCAGGATTTCATTGACATCGCCGATAATGCCGTAATCACAGTTTTTAAAAATCGGGGCGTTGCCGTTCTTATTAATTGCTACGATCGTAGAAGCGTCTTTAATGCCTTTTAAATGCTGGGTAGCGCCTGATATACCGCAGGCAATATAAAGGTTGCCGGTAAACTTTTGCCCGGACATGCCTACATAACGGCTTAACGGGACATATTTCAGCGTTTCAGCTACTGGACGGGAGGAACCGACCGCAGCGCCGGCAGCTTTGGCCAGATTTTCAATTAATTTCATATTTGATTTTTCGCCAATCCCTTTTCCAGCGGAAACAACGCGTTCTGCTTGGGCAATCGGTGTATCGGCCGGGATACCGACGGTAAAATCGTGCCCATCTTTTTTCAACGCTTCTGCCAAGGCCGTTACCTTGTCCTTTGCACTTCCATCTTTGAAAATATGCCCTTTGCGCACACCGGTTATTGGCGCTGGCTTTTTTGCAGTGGAACGGCTTCCGCCTCCGGAATCTTTCGGCATCTTTCCAACCAGGTTGGATGCGATGACAACGCGCTGGATCTCGTTTGTGCCTTCATAGATCGTGGTAATTTTTGCATCGCGGTACATCCGCTCTACATCCATGCCTTTTAAGAAACCAGTGCCGCCAAAAATCTGCAGCGCATCATTGGTCACTTCCAATGCAATGTCGGACGCATACATTTTTGCCATCGCAGCTTCCATTGCATATGGGGCGTGGTTTTCTTTTAATTCGGCAGCAGAATATACCAGGAAACGTGCGCAGCGCAGTTTTGTTGCCATATCGGCCAGTTTAAAGGAAATGCCCTGCTGTGCAGCGATCGGTTTGCCAAATTGGATGCGTTCTTTTGCATATTCCAGTGCTTGCTCAAACGCGCCTTGCGCGATGCCAAGGGCCTGGGAAGCAATGCCGATGCGCCCGCCGTCTAAAGTAGCCATCGCAATTTTAAACCCTTCCCCTTCTTTACCCAAAAGGTTTTCCTTTGGAACTTTAACGTCATTAAAGACCAGTTCAGCGGTCGTAGAGGAACGGATACCCATTTTATCATAGTGGTCGCCAAAGGTAAAACCATCCCAGCCTTTTTCTACAATAAAAGCAGAAATGCCGCGCGTACCGATGTCAGGCGTCGTAACAGCAAATACAACATAGGTATCTGCTTTTGGCGCATTAGTAATAAAGATTTTGCCGCCATTCAACAAATAATAGTCGCCTTTATCCAAAGCGGTTGTTTCCGTCCCGCCCGCATCGGAGCCTGCATTTGGTTCGGTCAGGCCGAATGCACCGATTTTCTCGCCTTTCGCAAGTGGAACCAGGTATTTTTGTTTCTGTGCTTCATTGCCGAATGCAAAAATAGGGAAGGTGCCTAACGATACATGGGCAGATAAAATAACGCCGGAACCGCCGTCTACCCTGGAAAGTTCTTCTACCGCAATCGCATAGCTATTAATATCTAGCCCTGCACCTCCATATTCCTTTGGGTAAGGGATGCCCATAAAGCCCATTTCCGCAAGCTTTTTAACGGCTTCATCAGGAAAACGGTTTTCCTGGTCCAAAGAAAAGGCGATCGGTTTGATTTCTTCTTCGGCAAAAGCACGGATCTTTGCACGAAGCTGTTCCTGTTCTGTAGTGGTCTGGAATAACATAGCGTTGCCTCCTTTTGACGTATTTTGTTGAAAAATGATAAGATAAGTGGTTTTTTGAATCTATCTTTATAGGATACAATCAAATGAAATTGGATATGATTGCAAATAATACTAAAAATTCACTAAAAATACTATAGCAAAACCACATATTTTTGTCAATAGATTACAATAAAATAAATGAAAAAGAGGTGTGCTGGGATTCACGGGCCAGGAATGCGCATAAACTGCGCATTCCGTGAGAACATGATTCAGAGGTGAGGGGCGATATGGAAAGAAGGGAAAAGGAATTTAGAAATAAAAAAGCCGGATACTCTGAAAAACAGAATATCCAGCATATAAAAAAGCTGTCTAGGGGACTTGAACCCCCGGCCTCCGCCCTGCCAAAAAGCAATAACGCTTTATCCGTGTTATCTCGGTTTTGCCTGATGTTGCGTGAAACGCTGTAATTATGCGGAATTCTTTTCGCAGCTCTGCGGCTTTTTTCATTGTTCGCTGTAATTTTACTAACAAGATTCTAACAAAAAGCCAACAACACGTCAGTTTGGTATTTTGCTTTAACCATCGTAATGTCCTGTGCATGATATAATTCTAATATTCTGCAATTCGTCAATATCGTACACCAATCGGTTTTTTTCATCAATCCGCCTGGAATATCCTGGACGGTGTTTTAGCGACTCCGGCTTTCCAATGCCTTGCATTGCCCCATTTCTTCGTATATCTTCAATCAACGAGTAAATTTTATTTGCTGTTTTCTTATCCCTTTTAATCCAATCCATGAATTCCGCCATTGCATCTGGGGAAAAGGTGAAATCATTCATCAATCATAGCCCTCAATTCATCAAGTGATTTATGGATTACTTCACCTTGTTCTAGCTGGGCAAAGCTATGGTCTAATTTTTTTAGATATTCCTCATTCCTTTTTGCTTTTGCCATTTCGTTATACTCTTTTTCAGATACAATTACTACATTTTCATTTTTAGGTCTTGATACAACAAGCGTCTCACCGCCTATTACTTTATTACACCATTCTTTAAAATTTTCACGCACATCCATGCTCTTGACTGCTAACATAATATCACCTCATAATTTCGTATGGTTTTTCGTACTTTTATTATATATAGTTATTATGCGTCTGTCAATTTGTTTTATGTTGGAAATGCAAAGAAATTGAAAACAGCCCCAACCACATGGGGTAGGGCTGATTCCTATTTAGCTATCTATACTGCACGCCGGTTAAATTTACAGCATGCTCCGACTGCAGGCCGCAAGCCATATACTTTCCTGTCTGCGTCACTGTAAATTCTTGCGGCCTGCAGTATAATTTAAAAAGGCTACATTAAGTGAATTGGAATTCTATAAAAGTAATAATATCCGTGTCATGGTTTTGGAATTGCCTCCTACTCCACTCTCGATTCAGGATATGGAAAATTCAATGGCGAAAATGATGTTGGAAACCATAAACAATATGATGGCTCCGTCACGATTAACGTATCACCGCTTTCAAGAATTTCTTCTTTCAACATCTGCTAGCGGGGGCGATTGAAGTTTTTGCCCGTCTGCTGGCCTGTATACACTTTACCTTTATATAATTCAATCTCATGTTCCGCACAATACTTAGTAATCTTTGCGATACCTCTATCGAGGTGTTGTTCTGCCGTACTCGTTCTATGATAAGCAACCGTTTTCATTTGCATTCCCTCCAACCTTAGAACTCTGATTTGATGTAAGATACACCGTCCAGACTATCCAATCCATTTTCAAAGATTTCATCAGTCATCTGTACGAAGTAAAGAGCCGTAACCCTCTCCATCATATCACTTGTAAACATTTCGTAGGGGAACAGCTTCTCTGTGCCGAAGTCGGCGAACATACAACCGTATCCCTTTTTCTCCATGTCCTCAATTTTGCTTTCTAGCAACTCAAGCAAGATAACCTCACGGTTTCCGGGGATGGGACTGCTGTCGCTGTCCATGCAAACCCCTTTG
>CAMUML010000100.1 GCA_947089855.1 uncultured Eubacterium sp. | reverse complement strand
GTAACTTATTAACTCTATAGCTCTTGTGGCTATATCATTATTATACTAGGAGGTATCATTATGAAAACAAATATGACACATTACTTACAAAAATACAGCATTTACATCGTTTTAATTGTATTATTTATTGCCTGCAGCATTATCAGCCCATATTTTCTACAGAGTAATAACCTGATCAATGTATCTAGGCAGCTTTGTGTTGGCATCCTGATTGCATATGGCGAAATGCTGTTGATTATCAGCGGTTTTCTGGACCTGTCGGTAGGTTCGGTATTGGCGCTGGCAGGTGTATTTTCTGTTTCAGCTTACCAGAAGACGCAGTCGATGCTGGTAGCGATTTTAGTAGCAGTATTGGTAGGCGTTATTTGTAACTTAATTAACGGGTTTTTCGTAGCACAGTGTAATGTACCGGCATTTATTGCCACTTTAGGTATGCAGATGGCAGCCAGGGGCGTGGCACTGTATTATACAAACGGGCAGAATATCCTCCAGCTGGGGAATTTTGTAAAAATCGGCCAGGGTACGGTTGGGCCGATACCAGTTCCGGTTTTGATCGTAATCGGCATTACGGTTGTGATCTGGTATATTATGAACAACACGAAATATGGGCGTGGCCTTTATGCGATCGGCGGCAGCCGGAGTGCGGCGGAAGCAAGCGGTATCAATGCGAAACGAAGCATTTACCGTTCCTATATTATCAATGGTATCTTGGTTGGCCTTGCCGGCATGATCTTTATGGCAAGGAATAATGCAGGGCTTCCAAACGGTGCGATCGGATACGAAATGACGGGCCTTACCGCAGCAATCGTAGGCGGTACTTCTTTTACAGGCGGTATCGGTACAGTCAGCGGGACAGTTGCAGGTGCGTTTATTATCGGTTTCCTGGAAAATGTTATGAACTTGACGGGTGTGAATTCTTACATCCAGCAGGTTATTGAAGGGTCTATTATTGTCCTTGCAGTAGCATACGACGTAGTAAGCAAATCGAAAAAATCACAGAAAGTCATTGTAGTAAAAGATGACAAGGGGCAGGATGCCAAAGGGCAAGGCGGCAAATAGCCGGCGTGCCAAAACATTTGTAAAGGTTACACATTTTATTTTAGTAAAAGCGGCAAATATAGGAGGAAAAAGTATGAAAGCAAAAAAATTAACAGCGATTTTATTGAGCGCAGTAATGGCATTTTCTATGGCGGCATGCGGTTCCGATGGGGGCGGCTCTGGCTCTGGCGGCGGTAGCGGCTCTGGCACAGAAGCTGGATCCGATGACAAGGATAACGCGGACGGCGGGTCTGACAGCGGCAGCGGGGATGCAAAAAGGGTTTGTTTCGTAGCAAGGGCAAGTGCAGATACGTTTGCAGCCTGGTTGACGTCAGAACTGAAAAAAGCGGCTGGGGAATACAGCAATATTGACCTGACCTGCGTAAGCGGCGAAGCAGACGACAATACAGAAAACGGCCTTTTGGAAGACTGTATTACCAAAAATTATGACCTGGTTATTGTGCAGTCAAACAACAATGCAGCACAGGCACCATATGTAAAGAACCTGGTTGATGCAGGCATCCCGGTTATTACGACAAACCCGACGACCCATCAAAGCGATTTAGACGGCAGCGATGACAATTCCGTTATGGAAGGGACAGGTACCGTCGATGCGGACCCGATGGAGCAGGCAAAAGTAGGTGCATCCCGTGCGGTAAAGGAAATTCCGGAAAATGCTAATGTTGTAATATTAAGGGGGCCGTCTGGAAACTACCATGCAGAAAAAAGGCGTGAAGCATGGGATACCTATTTCTTCAGCGAACGGTCCGATGTAACGATCTTATATGAAGATTATGCAAACTGGAACAGTGACGAAGCGTTAACGTTAATGGAGTCCTGGGTACAGTCTGGGAAACATATTGATGCGATCATTTCCATGAATGACAATATGGCAGCGGGCGCAATTGAAGCGATCCGTGAAAATTCGGATTATATAAAAGACGGCAAGGCAAATTTCCTGGCATACGGCGTAGACGGTACAGCACAGGGCTGCCTGCTGATCAAAGAGGGGCTTTTGACATGCACAGCACTGCAGTCTGCTGCTGACCTTGCGAAAAAGAACATGGAATATGCAGATAAGGTATTAAATGGCGAATTGAAGGTAACAGAAGTCAACGATTATGTAGATGCACCGGAAATCAATGCAGATAACGTAGAAGAGTATATCCAGATGTATGTTGACAATGGCGAGATCTCAGGCGACGGTGCATTGGCAGAGTAAAGGATACCTTTATTTTATAATGGACACAATGGATCTATGGTAAGGAATGTGTAATGAAGTGCCTGGCTACGCCGCTGCCAGGCACAATACCTTAACCTGGGGAAGCGCCAGGCTATGGATTGGCCAGATGGATGTTTGAAATTCAGAAAGGATGGGAAAAATTATGGAAATGCAAAAAGCAGCTTTTATGCGCGGGTTAGATAAAATGGTGATCGAGGAGGTCCCGGTTCCGCAGGCAGGTGAAAAACAGGTTTTGGTGCAGTTGGAGTATGTGGGGATCTGCGGGTCTGATGTCCATTATTTCCATAGTGGGTGCTGCGGCGCTTACAAAGTAGATTTGGAAAAAGACTTTATGCTTGGCCATGAATGTGCGGGCACCGTTGTAAAGGTAGGCCCTGGCGTAGAACATTTAAAGGTTGGCGACCGGGTAGCATTGGAACCGGGCATTACCTGCGGAAAATGTGAATTCTGCAAAACAGGCCGGTATAACCTTTGCCCGGATGTTGTATTTTTGGCAACCCCGCCTGTCCAGGGCTGCTATGAAGAGTACATTGCTTTCCCGGAAGATATGTGCTTTAAGCTGCCGGATAATGTGTCTACGAAAGAAGGCGCTTTGATCGAACCGCTTTCGGTTGGATTCCATGCGGCGAACCAAGGGAACGTACAAGTCGGCGAGTCGGTGGTGATCTTGGGGGCTGGCTGCATTGGGCTGGTAACGCTGCTTGCCTGCAAAGCGCACGGTGCGGGCAAGATTATCGTATCTGACCTTGTGGATGCAAGGCTGGAAAAAGCAAAAGAGCTTGGCGCCGATGTTGTTATTAACAGCGGCAAGGTAGATGCGTTGGCTGAAATTGCAAAATTGACGGATGGACAGGGCGCTGACCAGGTGTTTGAAACAGCAGGCTCACCGGTAACGATTGCACAGACGCCGTTCCTTGTAAAACAGGGTGGGACAATTACTCTTGTAGGCCTTGCGGCGCAGGAAGAAATCCAGTACAATTTTGCACAGATTATGGCAAAAGAAGCACAGATTAAATCCGTATTCCGTTACCGGAATATTTATCCAAAAGCAATCGCTGCAGTATCCAGCGGGGCTATTGACGTAAAAGGGATCGTAACACACGAGTATGACCTGGCACATATCCAGGAGGCATTTGACGAAGCGGTCAATAATAAGACAGATTTGGTAAAAGCGGTTATCCGGATAAAGTAAAGCGGGGAATCAAATAAAAATTATACATAAAATAAAAATATCAAAAAACCTGTAACAAAGCAAAAGGATCCATCTCCTATATATAGGAGGTGGATTTTATGCATTATATTGAATTAAGGGGCGTCTGTAAAACATATTCAGACGGGCAGGAACCGGCGGTAGTGCTGTCGGACCTCACTTTTACCGTAGCGCGCGGGGAGTTTGTGGCAGTCACAGGGCCTTCTGGGTGTGGCAAGTCGACTTTGCTCCATATCGTCGGCGGGCTTGGGCAGCCGACGTCTGGGGATGTTTTGATCGACGGCAAGCCGCTGTACAAAAAAAGCCAGGCACAGCTTGCCCAGTACCGGCGCAGGGGAGTAGGCATTGTATACCAGTTTTATAACCTGGTTCCAGAACTGACAGCAGAAGAAAACCTGATGCTTCCGGCACGTATGGGGCGTCTGGCAATGAGCCGGGAGCAAGTGGACCGTATCCTGGATTTTTTGGGTATGCAAGGCAAAGGGCACTTATACCCCAGCCAGCTATCCGGCGGCCAGCAGCAAAAAATTGCCATCGGCCGCGCATTGGCCTATCACCCGCCGCTGCTTTTGGCGGACGAGCCGAC
>CAMUML010000099.1 GCA_947089855.1 uncultured Eubacterium sp. | reverse complement strand
ACTGCTCCGTTATTAATCCTATCATCACTAAGAATAGCACAAATATCAACATACGGAAAGTGCATAATGACCGTTTTGATTCAAAAAAGGCTGCATTAGTTGGCTTGAAGCCTGATTTAAAGGTTTCACTCATGCCATCTGGCCTTGCCCTTAACTGCCGGAATCTCTGTCGTGAATACTACGGTTTGATGGATAACCGCAGTTCTTATGTGAACAAACTCCAAGGTGAACTGCGCATGGCATTTCCCCAATACCTTGGTATTTTTTCTAAGCTTACGGTTAATACATCTCTTATGCTGCTGGAAACTTATACATCCCCATCTGCTTTTATCGAAGCAGACAAACAGGAGATAATTGACACCATCCAATCAACCGCACGTTTTGGGCTTGCCTATGCTTTAAACAAGTATAACGCCATTATTCAGGCTGCAAATGAAGCGAATGAGTTTGGCTACATCATTGACAGCAACATTAAACGTATCCGCCTTTATATTGGCTTCATCCGTAAATATAATGAGGAAATCAAAGGCATCCTAGACACCATGCACGGACTTGTTGATGCCAATGAAGCCACCGACTTTGTCAGACAGATCCACTTGATTGAAACGTTCAAAGGCGCTGGTTTCTTATCCGCCGTATCCCTCATGGGAGAGATTGGAGATTTTTCTGCATTCTCCAAGCCAAAACAGCTTTTTGCTTACTTTGGTCTTGATCCGGCAGTAAAACAATCCGGCAAATTTGAAGGCACAAAAACCCAAATGTCTAAAAGGGGCTCCGCCATAGCCAGGCGGGTGGTTCATACACTGGCTTTACAAAGCATCGGCACATCCCGCACGGGAGAAGCCAAAAATCCGGTTCTGCGTGATTACTACCTCAAAAAATGTGAATCAAAACCCAAGCTCGTGGCAATGGGGGCTGTTTCACACAAAGTATGCAACATAATATTTGCAATACTCAGGGATAAGAAGCCTTTTCAAGTCGTTACTCCGCAGGAGCATATCAAAAAATACAATGCGGCTAAATGCGACATAGCTGCATAAAATACTGTAAACCCAACGAATCAATATCTTTTGAAAAAATGATATTTTCACCAAGGGATAAGTGCGCCCTTTTTGGCTAAAAAAAAAATTTCGCTTTTTCTCATTTTTCTATTGACATTTATTAGCTGGACTTTAATTCCTCAACCGGTTCCTTGCCGGCATCTCCAGTTACTTTGGCGTCTGCAAAACTCATAAATACCACTGGAAACGTCCCCTGCAGCGGCCGGTAGGATGCCTCCTTCCATATGGCCTTCCCTTCAAACAGGTCTTTACGGCCGGCATATTGGTTGGAAAAAAAGCATTCTACGGTACGCAGGTTTAACGTCTTTCCAAACCTGCGCGGACGTGTAACCAACGTCACTTTATCGGCAGATTCCCACCAGTCTTTGATAAACTGTGTTTTGTCAATATAAAATATATTTTTTTCAATTACCTCTTCATAGCTTTGGTAGCCTACTGCATTTTTTTGCCTCATACCTGCACCTCTTGTTGGAGGAAATTATGTCCAGAATCAATTTTATAGCTTTGTTGGAGATGCTATCTGGCTGCGTTGCTTGATCTTATCCAGTAGTATAACCCTATCTGGCTGTAAATTCAATTGCAAAATCTACAGTGGATACCTGTTGGTAAATAAATACCTACAATTTAACCGCAATCTTTACAGTAGATAACTGAATGATATTACGCCTTCCCCTTATCAAAAAGGAGCTGCATAAGAGGCCTATAGTACTCCTGCGCAAGTTTTTGGATAAACGCAAATACCGTCTGGCCATTGACCCCGTTTTCCCGAAATATATGCCCCAGCCTGTCTGTCACTGCGCAGATTCCCGGCACAAGCTGCCTAGCCTGCCCCAACTCTTGCTCCTTTAGGTTTAAGTAATTCTCCAGCCTGCCGCCTGTATAAGCCCCGTTTTCAACCCCAAGGAACAGCCTCGCATACTCCACACGGTATTCCCCATAAGTTTTGATAATGCCAACCGCGTCTGCAATGACCTCATCCAAAACCGCATGTTTGCACCCAGGATACAGCGTATAAAAAGTAAAATGCGTACATTCATGGTACAGCCGTATGCTCCATGAACGCGCAAGCCATTCTTCTTCCCCAAGGCCGAGGCGCTGCGGCTGCACGCCGCTGTAATAGCCTTTCCCCAGTACAATTAATGTATCCGTATAGTTTTCTTTTATGGATGTAAATTTTTCAAATTCTTCCTTCCATGCCAAACCGCCTGATTGAGTATATGCTTCTTTGTGCCGATGAATTTTGCCCCAGTTTACAATGCCTTTGACCATCATTGCTCCCGTGTCCGGTGGAATCTGCACTGGTTCGCACCGGTAGCCCATAATCCTTAAAAAATTTTCAAAATCTTCCCTGAAAGCCAAGTATACGGCCCTGGCCGGGCCTGCCGGTGTCTGTTCAAAAAATATCCGGTCTGAACGGCCGCCATTAAATGCCTGAACCGTTTCGTTTTTCGGACGCTGGCCCCTTTTTACAACATTTCTGTAAGGTTCCCCGGCATCTGCTCCTGGAAGCAGATACAACTGCGGGTATTCTTTTGCCAAATCCTGTATGATCATAATGGCCCCTTTCTACGCCTGGCCAGGTGCCCTTAAAAATTAGTGCCATTGCCTGGTACCGCTGCGCTACAGCACGTTTTAAGGCTGGCTGCTGCCTCCATCCTTTTTTCTATTTTACACGTTTTTTCATTGTTTTTACATATATTAATTGTTGTAAACGTTAAGTTAATAGAAATCGAGGAATAATATAGAAAAACCAGTTTTAAGCCCAATTTTACTATATATGATATTCATAAATTGAGAGAATATAATTATGATTATATAAAGGATATGAGTCCAAAAAAACGCATAGACGATTATAATCACAATAGTTTCGAAGTACACAAAATAATTCAGCAGCGTAAATTACGGAAAACACAATGGCTTCAATATTTTTTCCAAAACATTATAAAATCTCGCCATATGCGGATACCTTGGAAGATGTCTGATGTATGTTATTCCATCTACCAAGGTATCCACATATGGCGAGGCTTCCGGCCACCCGGATGATAAAATATGTTTTTTACAGAAGTAATTCATCTGGTTCCAGAAGTTTCAGTTTGGACACTTCCAGATGCGCAACCCTCTTTTCTTTCGGCGGAAGCTTTTTATAATCGCCGTACAGTGCAGACAGGTACTTACCGTACTCTTTGAATGCCTGGAACGTATAGCCTTCAAACTGGATGTCTGCCATCTGGTCAAAACATTCTGCCGGCATCCCGTAGCGGGAACGTGTATAAGGGTAGGTCATATGCCGTACCAGGCGGGTCTTTTTTTTATTGCACTGCCTGGCAATGCAGTCCCGCCAATGGAATATGGTATCGCGCGGGACGGCCCGGTAAAGGAACCGGTACCAGATGCGCAGGGGTTTGCAGCCTGCATTCCACATGCCAAGCTCTGCATAGAGCAGCTTGCGGATGATATAACAGGCAAATAAGTGCAGCCTGCGGATGAATGGATTGTCCGGCACATTATCGGCTACGAAAATATCTACAAAAACACCGGTACGGATTTTTAAATGCTCCTGCCCAAGACGGATAAATTCTGTGTTTTTGCGCCTTAGTTTTTCATAGCCCCACCGGTAATGGGGGTCTGTGCGGTATTCCTGCAGGAAAAAGCGGCTGGTGTCCAGGTCTTTTTGACAGGCTATGTAAAATTTCCGGTATTCTTCCCTGCGCATAATCACGTCAATATCGTCGTCCCAGGGGATAAAGCCGCCGTGGCGGACAGCGCCTAATAAAGTGCCGCCGTCCAGGGAATAGTTGATGTAGTATTTGCGGCAGATGCGGTCGATTTCGATTAGCATTTCTAATAAGTTTAGCTGGAGTTTCCTTAATTCCTGGCTGGACAGTACTACTTTTTTTGACTTTATATCCTTCATTTGCTTCCCTCTGTTCACTCTCTGCTTTTTTCTACGGTTAATGACAGGCTAATTTGGCTTTTTTTCCACACCCCAATAACTCTTTCGCCTTTCGGTACATCTGCTAAAACTATACTTCCAGCTCCAATAACACAATTTTTTCCAATGGATACCTCTTGGATAATTGTCCCATGCGCCCCAACAAACACGTTGGATTCAAGTGTTGAACCACCACATATTACACTGCCTACTGACATATGAGAAAATTCCCCTATCCTACAGTCGTGTTCAATGAGCGCTCCACTATTAATAATTACCATATCTCCAATACAGGCATTTGCATTTACTACACTATTTTTCCCTATAAACACTCCACTTCCAATTTTTGCGGATAATGCAATAGCAGCAGATGGATCTACAATAGCAGGAACCTGAAATCCAATTTTTTGTAATTGCTGATATAATTTCTTTCTCTTACCTATACCCCCCCCCCATGCTTCCTACCGAAACAAACGCATTTCTAAAACCTTTTCTAT
>CAMUML010000098.1 GCA_947089855.1 uncultured Eubacterium sp. | reverse complement strand
AAGAACACTGGGATTTTCTGGTTTCTTAGTGTTGCAAACTTTCAACTCTCAAGAACTTTACTATCCGCAATAAATTGAAGGATCCCGTATTTATGCGGGTTTAGGCGTTTCGCAAACGCCTAAACTGGATAATTGATATTTGCTTTTTTTGCTTGGCTGCATAAGTCACGGGTAGGCAGCGTATAGCTTTTTCCTTCCTTGATAAAATGTGTCCCACACTGCCGAAACTCAAAATGTATTTTGCGGGCGATACATTGCTCCCGTATGGAAAGTACCCACGCATAGTCAAGTGGTCTGGCGTTTCTGTCTGATTCGCCGCCAACCACAACTAATTCAACATTATCAAGATAAGCGGCAAGGTTTATTTTCTCAATTAATGGCTGACAGATAATATTTTTATGTTTGATAGGCAGTTCATTGAAAATGGAAAGCCTGTAATCAGCCCTGTCTTGATTTTCTACCGTACAGCCAACCGTAACATTATCATATCCATCGTTCCAGTCCTTTGGAATACAATCCATAAAGCGTTCAATACGCTTTGTCAAAAAAAGAAAATGCAGGTCGGAACGCTCCCGTATCATCTGCCAGCATTCAGAACGCCATCCATCGGCATCTTCAACCAGAAAATCCGTAGAAAAGCACAGATATACGGTCTGCCCCGATTTCATTTTGTATGCTCCCGATTTATTTTTAGCGATAGGGGCGTAGAAGTTATCTGTCTTTACAATATTGTCCGTATCAATTCCACGCTTGAGGCCGCCTTTATGAATATAACAATACCTGCATCCCTCGCTATGTTTGTGGCAGCCACGCCACGGATTCCACATCGCCATATTTCTAACCTCACTTTTTTGCAGACAGGGCAGAATATCCCTTTTCATTTTTCATCGTAAACCCCATTCCTCGCAATTAGAAAATTGCAATTCATATATAGCTGCAGGCCATGTATTGATGTGTGCCCTTGTTTTACAGCAGGATTTACAACGCCCCGATAAGCTGTGGGCTATGCGTGCGACAATTGAGGAAAGAACAATTTTTCTTTTTCAATACGTTCTAAATCCTCTCCGCGATAAAACAGGCGGTCATCATTTTTGTCATCAAAAACAGATACTTCAAACATATCAAGATCACTGGACGCAGGCGTAAAACCAAGTATTAAAGAATTGTACGTTACGCCGATATGTGAAACTATATCCTTCATAGAAATGTGCTGTTTACTTATAATACTTTTGAGGATAAGCGTATCTTTTGTTTGCTCCATAATGGCAAAGCAGTCCATATCGTCTGCATAATATACATTTTGCAGATCAGAGGTATAAAACATCTGCAATCCAAATTTATTGACGTGTTCCAAAGCTGAATTTACGGCGCAGTTTCTTACGGCATCCATATATTTCCGCTTTATCTGTTCATCCTGTCCACAAGTTTTTCTGAAGGCGGCCCCTCGTTGCATACCGCCCCGCCACGCTTTTTTCAACGAATATAGATATTGTTCACTTTCTTTAAATCCTGTTTTTCGATAGAAACCTAATGCGCTACGGTTACTGAACAAGTAGATTCCATCGCACTTATTTTCATAATTTTTTATGATATGCCCCATTAGCTTTCCCGCAAGCCCTTGCCTTCGGTATGCCTCGTCCGTCATAACGGTTCCGAGCTGTATGTAGTACTTGGGGACTCCATTCTGAATAAAGTGCATCCTGTTTGCTGAAACATTGGCCAAGATTTTTCCATCTTGTATAAATGAAAACGGAATATAATCACCTTCAAAATATCCTCCAGCCATCCAATTTTCAAAATCAAACCCATAGATTTTCCGTGTTAAAGTATTTAACTTGTGCCGCAATATGTCATTTTCCATATAATCAAAAATGAATTCCATCGTTGCCTCCGTAAATTTCGGTTTGTCTGGCTTTTTCCGAAAGCATTATAACATAACAGCGCGGTCAAATCAACCAGCCGGTGGGGATCCTTTTTATACAGGCATCCTCAACTTTTCCACAACTGTACCATGATCCCATATTTTATGGACACCCGCTGAAATAACAACCGCGCCCAACAGATATGGGATAACAATACCAACTGCCGGCATCATATCAAAATGATAGGAACAATACCACAGGCGCCTGGCCATATTTTGAATGGCTGTTATTGAGACCACCGCACTTGCCAGGCATTCGAAAAGGGAGGCCAAAACCACATATCCCACCCCTTCCAGCAGAAACATCCGGTGCAGCTGCTTTTTTGTCATGCCGATGCTTTGCATAACAGCAAGCTCACGCTGCCTTGTGGCCGCAGAAACAACCATCACATTCAATAAATTTAAAAGCCCCATAATGCCAAATACCGCAGCAGACACATTCCCTGCCATTTGATAGACGCCGCGGAATACCTCAAACTCTGTTTCTATCGATTTGCTGGATTCACAGGAAACCCCTGCCCCAGCCAGGCTGCCAAAATAAGACTTAACGCTTCCATACCTGCCAGGCTTTGCATCGCAAAGGAACCGTACTGGCTGTTTATCTGGAAACAGCCTTAAAAATTCGCTTGACGGCAAGACGATAAAGGAAGCTTCCCCTGGCTGTGCTGGCGCTATCAGCTTGCTGTTTACAGATACACATGCCATCACCTCGTAGGAAAGTTGCCTGCCTTCAATTTCGGCCGAGACTTTATCACCCACATGGACGGACAGCATTTCAGGTGAATAGCCTTCCCCATTTTCATCTGCAATAATGGCTTCCACCATATAGCCCCCGCTTTTTAGTTTTTCAAAATCCAAAGCCCCCTCTATTACCGTAGCACGCTGCAAAACCGGATCGTCAAATCCATACAGGGCCTGCCCTACTTCTTGTACTGGATCATTGGCATAAGCCTGGCCATTGACTTCCATGATCTTAGCCGTCACAATCCCGTTGTAATCGTCCCGCAACGCACTTTCTGGGACATCCATCGGCCTTCCGTGAAAATACACAAACCCGCCGTTTCGGATCCCGTCCATTTGTCCGATCCGTTCTGCCACCTCAGCTGGCAAAGCATCCGTATCGTCAAATAGCAGCCTGGTGCCGGCGCAAAAGGCAGGATTATAAACATTAAATTCCGCCCCAGCCTGCCCCTGCATATAAGTTTTTTTATCAAAAGTAGAAGTAAAATTTAAAATACTGCTAAATAAGGCCATACTTAATGCGAGGGAAACTGTAACCAGCAACGTCCTGGCCCCGCCTTGCAGGAGGTTTGCAGCCGCCATATGCAAGATCCGGTGTCTGGATTCCTTCCCTTTTTTTATTTTTCTCCCACGGCTCTTTTCCTTTCCCAGATATTGCAATGCCTGCACTGGGGACAGCCTGGAAATGGCTATTGCAGGGATCTCGCAGCTAACCCAGACCGTAAGGGCGGAAAACAGCACACAGGCCACAATAATGCGGACATCCGGCATGATCAGCATACTTTCTTTATAAGTCGTTGTAGACATCATCATTGGCAATGCCAGATTACCCAGCCCCCACCCGCATACAATACCAGCCGGTATCCCTATCACAGCCATTTGGATAGCCTGGTATTCCACTAATTTCCGCAACTGCTTTACAGAAGCACCAACTGTTTTTAACTGCCCATATATACGGATGTCTTTTGCAACTGATATTTGAAATACATTAAAAATAATAAAAAAACCAGCACATAAAATCACCATTGCCACAGCAAAAAATAGCCGTTTTTCCTGGGGTGCCGGTTCTGTCTGCATTTGGTAAGCTATATTTAAAGAGGCATCCACATAGCCCGCTTCCCCATAAGCTGCATCCAGGTCAAACCCAGCACGTGCCAGTACCTGCTTTTCTTTCTTTAATAAACGGCTGGTATCCTCAAAGTTTCCAAATAAGCTGACGCTGCCAGCTTTTCCCCCATTTTCCAAAACAGGCTGTATTTCCTGCATCCGCTTGTCAAAAAATGCCTTGGATACATAGATCGTTAGCTCTGTTTCATTCGGATGCCCCTCGTAGATTCCTGCGATAACCGCTTTATCCTGGCAAGGCTTGCCATTTACGGTATAATCCAAATCCACCTGGTCCCCCACTGAAACCTCCCAGCCAGCCTGTTTTAGAAAACGTTCCGGAACTGCTATGCGGTTGCCGCCATCCGGATAGCCCCCGGAAGTATAATGGATATATGCCCCGTCCAAATACCCCTGTTCCGCATATTTCAACGAAACCGGAAGGGACGTATTTTTGCTGGCGGCACTTCCAAGATAATCTACTTCATAGATTTCCGTAAATACCGGATCTGTTTTCATCCCCACACTTTTCCCTTTGGGTATATCCCGGATCTGTAGCATAAACCGGTTGCCGCTTTGGTACAGCATCTGTTTCTGGATCGCTGCCTGCGAACCCTCATAAATAACTACTACCGAACTAAACATGGCCGTCGTCAAAGCAATCGCTATGGTTGCAACGATATTCCTTAATTTATTTGCCCTCATATATTCTTTAGCAAGGGTGCGTAAAAACGCCTTTCTATTTATATGCAACATTCGAATCCCCCATCTTTTTTGTAACACTTATGGCACAATCCGGCCATCCTCTATCCGCACCACCCGGCCTGCCATACGTGCAATTTCCGGATTATGTGTGATCATGACCAGCGTCTGGTGAAACTGGCTGCAAGAATCTTTTAATAATGCAAGTACCTCGGAACTGGTCTTGGAATCCAGGTTTCCCGTCGGCTCGTCCGCCAAAAGCAGCGGCGGGTGATAGGCCAATGCGCGGCCGATGG
>CAMUML010000097.1 GCA_947089855.1 uncultured Eubacterium sp. | reverse complement strand
TTGAATAGTAACAAATAGTAACCTTCAGATTACAAGAGCGTTCAACTGATACATCATCTTTAATCCACATATATAAAAGCAGTGTGTTTATTCCCTCTCTAAATAAAACACACTGCTTTTATATCTTGTATCCCAATCTTACAGCAGGCTCTTCTAATTACAAATACTTTCATGTACCGTCTGTAAACCATATAAAATTTATTTTAAACTTATACTGCATCCGTTACCGTACCACCGCATGCTCCATTAGGTAATCGGTCCACATCACATAGTTTTGCGCATACATATGCACATCGTCAAAAGTATAATCTTTCTTTAAGTATCCATTTTTATCGGTCAGCTTTCCGCTGACATCCAGATAAAAAATATCCTTTCCGTCTGCAAGCTGCGCGATTGCCACATTTTTATCATTGATATTGATATTATTAAAAATATCATCCTCTGCTGCTTTCGCTTTGCTGACCGGAATAATCCCCTGGATATAGATTACTGCATTTGGCTGCCATTTATGGAATTTTCGTATTACACGCTCATATGCTTTTTGGAACGTCCCGGTATTTCCGGTTCCAAGTTCATTAATGCCGACCATAAAATAAATTTTTCCGTAATGATACTTTTGCAGCATATGGGATACGCTGGCCTGACTGCCATCTGCTGGGTCGGTAATAAATTCATCCTCCAAAACTTCGTATACGTTCAAACCTGTCTTTGCAAAAAACGATGCGTTGTCCAACCCGGAATAGTCCTGCATTCCAACAGTCCGGGAATCGCCGATAAATACGGCGTCGTCAAAATAGCTTTTATCCACGGTCTGATACCTATAATCGGTCGTCAGCGCTATTTTCCCTGGGTCGGAATAATACTGGGATTCCACTTCTGTTTTTTTATAAAATTCAAACTTTGTAGCAGCCCCCTTGCTGCCTTCCTGGTTTTTCACCCCTGCGCTGCCTGCCTCTTTTGGCGTATCTTGCTGGCTGTCCCCTTGCTGCTGGCCTGGCCCTTCTTCCGGGTGGCCTGCACTGGCGTTTGCCTGCTGGCTGGAACTGTCCTTTTTCTCCTTACTGCTTGGCTTGCTATTTGCCCCTGGCTTTTTGCCCTGCCCTTTTTGGATGCCCTGCTTTTTATCGCCCGAAGCACCAGCGTTCGCTTTGACAGCATTCCCATCCGCTAAATTCTGCATCCCTTCCAGGCTATAATCTGCATCCCCGCCATCTTTTGTTTTATAGTTGCCATACTCGGTAAGGCCACCCAATACTGTATCTGTAATCCTGTTCTCCGGTTCCAGCAATGCGGTAAAAACGGGGTTTTCGATCACATCTTTGCTCCATTTTTCCGGAAGCTTCCCTTCAGACCAGGTATATACGGAAAGCCCCGCCCAGCCGGCTACCAGCAAAAACAGCATTGGGCATTTTTTTATCCATTCTGTTAATTTCATCGTTCTTACCATTCCTTCCTGTTTTTGTATAGCCAGGGGTTCTAAAACCGGAAATACAAAAACGGGTTATTTGCTCCATTTGCAAGCTCGTAAACACTAAGCCAGAATACGGCACAAGCCAGCAGCACTACGATCAGCCCGCCGCGGATACGGTGGTATATCTTTTGCGGCAGCCTTGTAGAAAAAAAAGCACAGACAAGGAATAGCCAGCCATATTCATGCAGGTAGCGTACCAGCTGGCTTGTTTTCACCAGCACTTCCTGTGGATGGATACCTACAAGCTGCTGTAAATACAACAACAGCTGCGAAAAATCAGATATTGCAAACACCACCCAGGTCACCGGTATAATCATCCAAATATAAATATGCCCGACCACCCTGCTTTTTTCAAGAAATCTGCCGTAGATCAATTTTTCTAGCATCAACAATACAAAAAAAGTTAGCCCCCAGACAATAAAATTCCAGCTTGCCCCATGCCACAGGCCCGTTAGCCCCCAGACAAGGAACGTATTCAGCAGCATACGCAAGCCGCCCTTACGGTTTCCGCCTAACGGGATATAAACATATTCGCGGAAAAACCGGCCAAGCGTCATGTGCCAGTTCCGCCAAAACTGCGTAGCGGATTTTACCATATATGGGCAGTCAAAATTTTGGGGGATGCAAAAGCCCATCATCTGGCCCAGGCCGATTGCCATTAGGGAATACCCCCAAAAATCAAAATAAATCTGGAATGAATAGGCAAAAGCCCCCATCCATGCAACCGGCGTGGATAAGTTTGCATATCCGATCCCTTGTACCTGGTTCCAGAAAATAGATATTTTATTTGCCAGCAGCACTTTTGCCCCCAAACCGAAGCAAAAGACTTCCAGGCCACGCTCCACATCACGCAATGTTGGTTTTCGTTCCCGCAGCTGTATGGCCACTTCCTGATACTGGACAATCGGCCCTGCAATGAGCTGTGGGAACATGCATACATAGGTCGCAAATTCCAGCAACGTACCTGGATGCCTCATCCTGCCACGGTAAATATCAATGACATAGGATGCAATCTGGAAAGTATAAAAACTAATCCCAAGCGGTAACGTCAACCCAAGCAAAGGCAAAATATCCTTATGGAATACAAAATTCACATTCTTTGCAAAAAAGTCAAAATATTTAAATAGGAAGAGCATACCGAAATCCAGCAGCAGCGCCAGAAAAAGGATACCGCTGCGCAGCCCCGGCCGTTTCGCCCTAGCCATATGCACACAAATAAAAAAATTGAATAGGATAGAAAACAGCATCAGAAAAATATAGACCGGCTCCCCCACAGCATAAAATACGATACTCCCTAAAAATAAAGTAGCATTCCGGTATGGCTTTGGCGTTAGAAAATAGCATAAAAAAAATATCGGCATAAACCTAAAAATAAAAACCAAACTTGAGAATACCATAACAGCCTCCATACCATTCTATTCTAACAAAGCAATTTTTTCCAAGGCCGTACCGGGCCGGACAATCATATATTATAGCCAGCTATCCTATAGATGTCAAATTTTATTTGTTTATGACATATATTTTAAGTTTTTCTTTCATTTTTGTCGAAACCATCCCTCTCATTTTTATGCTGTAATAAATATGTAACGGATCCCATAAACCGCCACTACCCGCAAAAAAATACTTAAAACAGCCATAAGTAGACAACTGCAATCATTTCCCGTAAAAAATACATTGGCCGGTATTTCCAATCGGTATGGGCCGGATACCCATAATCTTCATATCCAAGTGCCCTGGCCCACTGCCTTGCGCGGTATAGGTGGAATTCACTGGATATAATGGCAACGTCATCCGACATATCAAGGCTTTCTAATATTTTTTTCGAGTTTTCTAAGTTTTCCTGTGTATTGGTAGACCCTGCTTCGCGGTACAGCCGTTTCGCATCGATCCCTGCCCGGACCAGCTCCCTGTACATGCACTCCGCTTCTGAAATATCCTCATCATGCCCTTTCCCGCCAGATAAGATACAGATTGCCTGCGGATGCTCCTGCAAATACTCATAGGCTGCGTCAATCCGCTCTTGCAGAATTTTACTTGGCCGGTTCCCTTTTACCGAACAGCCCAATACCACTGCAGGCGTATCTTTTGGAATCTGCCCAGACGAAGCTGCCCGAAAAATAGCCAGGGCCGCCGCTGCCAACAGCACAACCGCCACTGCCAGAAGCAGCAATAAAACGATCAGCAGGATCCGCCCTGCCGTCTTTTGCCAAAGGCTTCTGGCCAGCACATGTACTTGTTTGTAGCATAACCCATAAATAACCAAAACCACAGAGCCAGCCATCCCGCAAATATTCCCTACGTTGACCATCCCTTTGCATACAGCCGGCCAGCAAAAGCTTAGAAACATCATGCATCCAGCTATCGCTATCAATACAAAAAACAAATGCAAAACTGTAAAATTGGGTTTATTCATATCATTTCCTTTTCCATGTAGTCCTTGTATCGTCCTTGATACAGCACCCCGAAATCTTTTGCTTTCACATCCTACCGCCGCTTCTCCAATTTCTATTGTAAAGCTTGTCAGTATTTATTTCTACTATCAAAAATACTGATTTTACAACTAAATATGCACCTATCTTCGACATTATTCACACGCTCTAGCAAACCATACCGCCCTAAAACTTCCGTATATCTTGGATCAACCCCTGCGGAATTTCAAATTTTGGCATCCCCATATATCCTGGTGCAACTTCATATTCATCAAACACGACCACAAGGCTGCCGTCTTTGTCCAGATAAAAGCCCTGTTCTTCATCAATACCCTGGAAGCCTTCCGCAAACTCGGTCTTTCCGATCCAATATACGTCGCCGTCTTTATTTTCTTTATTAAATTTTTTCATCTGCCCTTTAATATAGCGGTTGATCCGTTGCTCATAATCACTCCCTGGCATAAAAAGGTCTTTTAACATTGCAATATTGCCTGTTGATTTATCAATATGATAATACTGCTTGTATTCAAAACCGCTCCCCTGCACTTCCGTGACGGTAAGCTCCAGTGTAAACCACCGTTTTGTATTGGTTAGTACTTCATAGGAAATATTGAGCGACTGGTGCCCTTGGTTTCCAAGTATTTTCTGATTTTCCTCAAAACGCTCCAAAATCTCATTTGTATATTCTTCAATGCTGCGGTTGACATCTGACAAAGCGGAACTGCCTTCTTCTATTTCCAAAAGTTCTGGAATTTTGACATCGGCGCTGCTGTTCCCATTATCAAATTTATAATCACGGATGGTAATCACTTCAAAAAACTTGCCAAAAAGCGGAAGTTCCATTAGAACCTGTGCAGAAGCTTTGCTGCAGTTCGGTATTAAACAGATCAGTGCAAATGCAGCTGCCATACCAGCACAGCAGCGGTTTCTACGGCGGATACGCCTTTTTTTCTGTTTGGCTTGTTCAATCGCACTTTTCATCCGCACGAATCCTTCTTGGGGTATTTTCATCTCTATATAATTATCCCTGCCATTTCTGATCCGTTTTTCTATATAATTTTCCTGTTCCATAAACTACCCCCTCCTGCTAATCTGCCAAAGCAATTTTTAGCTTGTTCATTGCACGGTACAGCCGGCTTTTCACCGTACTGAGGTTTTCCTGCGTAATCTGTGCTATTTCGTCCAACTGGCAATCTTCAAAATAACGCAGATAAATGATCGTTTGTTCTTCTTCCCTCAGCTGGCTGATTGCCTGCTGCAAATCCAAATCCTGGTATTGGTCTTCCCATGCCCGTTCTGGCTCATTGGTACTGGCCATCTCTTTTTGTTTCCTGCGCAACAGCGTGTATGCCTCGTTAATTACGATCCTGCTGATCCATGTCCCTGCAAATTCTGGGCTTTTTAGTGTATTGCTTTTTAAGATCGCTTTGTATGCCGCTTCCTGCACAATATCCATAGCGTCTGATTCATTTCTTACATAATGGTACGCCAAACGGTAATAACGGCTGTAATTCTCTATGAGGTTTTGTTCTATCAATGCATCTTGTTCCTGCTTATGATTCCTCATTTTATTCCTCCTCCATGTATCTGCAATTTAGATGCTGCAGCATGCCAATTAGTTTCGCTTTTGTTTTATATTTCCATAATTGCCTTTTATATTACAATAGCAAAACTGCCTTTTGGCATCAAAACATGCGAAGCTTTGATGTATATAATCAGAACACAAAAAAACAGCTGTTAGTAAAACTCTATACTAACAACTGTTCATAAAAAACAGGGGTGGAAGGAATCGAACCCTCCTCTGGAGTTTTGGAGACTCTCATTCTACCGATGAACTACACCCCTAA
>CAMUML010000096.1 GCA_947089855.1 uncultured Eubacterium sp. | reverse complement strand
TCGCTGGAAGCCAGCCCCGCCGCCCCCTCATCCTGCTGGTTTTCTCAGGTTTTTCGTGGAACGCTATGAACCCGGTGGCATTGCAGCAGATTGGCATCTGCCTTAGTATAAGGATTGGCCTGGCGTAACGCCGCTGTTTTTGCGTAAAGCCTGCCAGTACCAGCCGGGTGATGGGGGCTGGCCTGGCTTCTTGAGACGTTGGAAGAATGTTAGGGACCCTTAGTATTCTGCTAAAAAACCAGGCGGCGGAGCCGAAGCGGCGCCTGTAGCTGCTGGCGCCAGCCAGGGCGGACAAGGTGCCGCGCCCGTCCGGTGCCACTATGTAAATGCAGAATACTTACAACGCAAATCAAAAACACTATTTTCCGACAACCGATCCCAAAAAGCTATTATTCGTCCACCCCCTGCCTTGCAATATCCCGCACACTGCTGCGGATCACCAGCTCCACCGGAAGCTTCACATCCCATTTTTCAATTTCCAGCCCCTGTATCATTTTAAGCAGGTACTCCACGGAAAGGCGCCCTTTTTCTGAAACATCCTGCTTGACCGTCGTCAGGGCCGGGCGGACGACTTTGGAGATCAAAAGGTCGTCGAACCCAGTAAAAGACAGATCCTGAGGGATTTCAACCCCCCTGTCGCAGAAATAGTTCATCAATGTTGCCGCATAGTAATCGGAGCAGCACATAAAGGCCGTATAATCTTTGGAACGGAAATACAATTCTTCCATGCTGGATTCCCGTTCGAGCATCCCTGGACGGATGATCAGCAAGTCTTCTTCTTTTGGCTTTAGCCCATACCCAGCCAGTGCTTTTTGATGGCCGATATAACGGATATAGTCTACCCCTTCCATATTGTCTGCCAGGAATGCAATCCTGCGGTGGCCTTTTTCCAGAAGGTAGTTGGTCATCTCATAGGCGCCTTGTTCATCTTCCAGGCCTATATTTACGTAGTTCATAATATCCCTTGGCGCATAACTGTCGATCAGGACAATCGGCTTTTTATACCGGCTTTTTACCTTGATAAAATCATCGTGGAGCATCCCGACTAAAATCAGGCCGTCTACATTCCAAGTAAGTACGTTCCGGATAAGTTCCCCAATATCATCCGAAGAATAAATCATCATAAAATACCCTTGCGCACGGATCTCCGCTTCAATGGAACCGATCAGTACACTGAAAAAAGGGTCTGCTATGATGTTGTCATATTTATCCTTACGCCCCCTTAATGCTAGGCCAATAATGTTAGAACGGTTCTGTGTCAGGCTCCTTGCACTGTTATTTGGTACATAGTCGCATTCCTGAAGCAGTTTTTCTACCCGTTCCACTGTTTTTTGGGAAACTTCGCTCGTCTTTCCATGAATCACGTTTGATACCGTCGTAGCGCTAATCCCAAGCATATCCGCCATATTCTTAATTGTTATCATAAAATACCCCCACAATAACATTTACAGAAATTATAGCACAAATCGACAATTCCAACAAGTACCTATCCATCAGCGGCAAAGCGCAGATACAACCTCGGTTACTATTCACGGCCTGGGGGCCGCTCATAGTAACCTTTCGGGGCGATATTGGAAGTTTGCTCCGCAAAATCGCCCCTCACTCCTGAATCATGTTCTCACGGAATGCGCAGTTTATGCGCATTCCTGGCCCGTGAATAGTAACCAACCTCGCTAAACTTCCCATAAATACGCCCTCCGTCGACATCCGTTACATAAGCGCGCATTTTATAATAATATTTCTGCCCGCGTTCCTGGCTAATATTGGAAAACTTGCCTTCATATGGAAACAATGGGGACGGCTGGACATTGACTTCCAAAATGCTTTCTACCTGCGGCGCGGCTGCTTGTGCAGGCATGCCTGCTGTTTTTGCTGCCCTATGGACGCCGTTTCGGCTATCTGCCCCAAACACCTGTATAGGCCATGCCGCACATGGCTGGAGCAAAAGGCATACTGCAAGCAAAACCGTGGTTAATTTTTTCATGCCTGTAGGCCCCTCCTTCTTAATTTTTATCTTTATTTGCATTTATTTTATCTTGTATATGCATGGCATTACGGACCTTACATTTAGATTTTAAAATATTGCCTTGCAATTTCCCATACTGCTTCTGAAACCTGGACTGGATCCTGGTTTCCGTCTACGATTGCTATGTTTTCCGTGCCTTTTAATGTTTCAAAGGATTCCAGATACTTTTCCCGCACAATTGCCAGCCTGGATTTTTTTTCAAATAGTTCCTGCTGGAACCGCCCTTTTTGGATCCGCTCCATTGCGGTATCCGGGCTGACGTCCAAAAAAATGGTTGCTGTTGGGCGTAGGATGGCGCTGCAGGGCTTATTTGCCTGGATGACCCAGTCCATTGGCATATCTACGCTATGGTATGCATAGGAGGAAAAATAATACCGGTCGGTAATTACACAGACCCCTTCTTGTATTTTGGCGGCAATCCCATTTACCTTATTGAGCAGGTGGTCTAGCCTGTCTGCTAGGAATAGGGCGGCTACTACCTGGTTGTCGGTTTCTATCCTTCCGACCATGATCTGGTGGATCAGGGAACCGATTGGGGAATCTGTCGGTTCCATTGTTGTATAATATAAAATATTATTTTGTTTTAATTTTTCTTCTAGATATTTGATCTGGGTGCTTTTGCCGCTGCCATCGATCCCTTCTAAAGCAATGAATATTCCCTGTCTTTTTTTATTTTCCATATATTTCCTAGAAACCTTTCCTTTTCGATGATTGTTTCATCTTCCTTCTATTTATATCTTCATTTAATTATGTGTTTTGCTATGGGATGAAATAGCGGTTTATATCAATGCCTTCATGCGACAGCAGCCATATCTTTTTCTCAATGCCGCCTGAATAGCCGGTAAGGCTGCCATTGGTGCCGACGACCCTATGGCATGGGATGATGATTGCAATCGGGTTGTGGCTGACAGCACCGCCGGCTGCCTGGGCAGACATTTGTGCAATCCCTTTGCGTTTTGCCATCTTTTTTGCAATTTCCCCATAAGTGGTTACTTCCCCATACGGAACTTCACATAAGAGTTTCCAGACATCCTGGCGGAACGCGCTCCCGGCTGGTGCAAGCGGAATGCCCGATACATCCGGCTTTTCCCCTGCAAAATACCGGTCAAGCCAGTCTTTGGCCTGTAAGAGTACTTTGGAGTTTTCCTTTGGCGCCATTGGCTCCTGTTCGCCTTTCCCGGTAGACGGATGGTACTTTTGGCCTTCGATCCATATTCCGGCTAGTGCGCCGTTTTTTTCTGCCAAAAGCAGATTTCCGACCGGA
This sequence comes from uncultured Eubacterium sp., assembly GCA_947089855.1. Classification (GTDB taxonomy): domain Bacteria; phylum Bacillota; class Clostridia; order Lachnospirales; family Lachnospiraceae; genus Eubacterium_J. The sequence continues at coordinate 3,136 of CAMUML010000096.1, read as the reverse complement.
GAGTTGTAATTTGCTGTATATAACATATGTACCTGCTTTCTTTTGTAACTACTGTAACTTTTCAAATACACGCTCAGAGCTTCCAAACGTCCGTTGCGGCTTTTGCATGCGCTACATAAAGGTTGCGTATGCCTGGCAGCTGCCCAAGCCCTTTCCTGACGCAAATAACCGAAAACCCTGCTTTTTCCAGCACCGACCGCCAGGAATGACCGCCGGTACCTGCCACATCCTTTTCAACATGCCCGCCAGATGCGGCCAGCAGTGGAAACAGGACTGCCCGGCGATAGCTGCCATGCTGTTTTAATGCGCTGCATACCGCTTGCGGGCCAATCCCTGCTTCGATCGTGCCTACATAGTAATGCTTTCGCCCGCGTCCGGTTAGCATGCCCTGCAGTTTCCCATAGGCACAGCCGGCCGCTGCCCCCGTCCCATGGCCGACCAGGCAAACAGCTGTACTGCCGTCCAGATAGCCGGAAAGCTCTTTGTCTACGGCTGAAATAACCGTTTCTAAATCAGCATCATCCGTAAGCAGCGGTGCGCCGATCCGTAAGGATGCAAACTGGCCCGCATACCCTTTTACAATATCTACCAAGCCCAGGTATCCATATCCAGGCAGGATATGCAGCGGCTGCACAATCAAGTCTGTGACCTTGTCCCTAGACGCCCTGGCCATCGCTTCATACAAGTGGTCCACCTTGCAGCCGCCCATCTGTTCCAACCGTTGTACCACCATCCGGCTTGTAAATGCTTCCCGTACTTCATACCCTGGAAATGCCGCGCATAGCGCCTGCCTGACAGCGCTGGCTGCGCTGTCCCCGGTACGGCAGCTAGTGCCGAAGCTGACGGCCAGTACCGCTTGCCTAGCCATTGTGGTATCCGCATTCCGGGCATGTTTCCTGTTTTGGATAGACGCACCCGCACCGGCCGCAGGCAGACATTTCCGTCTTTTCCTGTGCCGAATAGGCCAATTTAGCGGATACCTTCCTTTTTTGCAGGTAACGGATAAATTGCTCCAAAATAGCCGCCCAATCTTGCATTTGTTCCTGTTCCACTGCATAAGGCAGCTTATGCCTGGCCCCGTTGGCTTCTTCTAAGATCAGTTTGCGGTTTTTTAGCAGCCCCGCGGACAACTGGACCGACTTAACCGCCGGTACTGCAACCTGGTACCCATTCAACCGGGTACTGTAAAACAGGTGTTCCGGCGTAAGCAGCATCCCTTCCCCGCCGTTTAAGCTTTTTGACGTATCCACCATAAACAGCGGGTATTCAAATTGGCCCCGTTCTTCCGCATAAGCCGATAGTGCAGCGTCCATTACCCTTGCCTCCTCTGGCGCCATACCGGCTGCAAAAAAGTGGTGCCTTGGGTTTTCCCGCATTTCCTGCGGCATAGATTCACGGAATTTCTGGACCAGCTGCATCCCCTCATCCATACGTATTTTCTTCATCCGCTTTGCAAGCACTGCAAGCGCCTTTGCCCGTAGCTGCGGCAAGAAGCTCTCCTGCCCGATCTGCTCATATGCGCCGGCCGCTGCATCAAAATCCATTGCCTGCACATAATACATCAGTTCCTTAAGCCTGGATTCATCGATTTCACGTATCCATTCTAAAACCCGCTCAATATATGGCACTGCATTTTCCGGCGCAAACCCCCGCTCTTCCATTTTCCGCAGCAGGGTTACATAATCCGCACGGCTTTCTTTCGGCGACTGCACCAGCAGGTTGCTGATCTCTTTGATCTCCAACGTTTCACGCATCTTACGCAGCTTTTCCCGGTATGGGCCAAGGTGCTTTTCATCATAAGGGGCCAGCTTTTCCCTTAATTCATCGAATTCTGTACGTTCCACATGGTTTGGCATTGCATCCATAATTTTGCTGACTTCCTGTACCGCAAATTGTTCGCCCAGGCTGTCCAGCTTTTCTTCCAGCATCTGCTTGTATTTATCCAAAATATCCTCTTTATCAAGGTTTTTCTTCCTTTTGCAGACAAATGCATAGTTTTGGTTTTTTTCGTCCGCAAGGTCTTTTTCTAACGCATACAGCCGCATCTGGTATGCATATTCATCAATGGGCTTTTGCAGCTCCATTTTTTCATATGTATTCAGCAAGTTGTCATTGCGTATATCCCTTTTTAATTCTATTTTCTGGCGCTCTGACAAACGGTCCAGGACGCCGATCCTGGCATGGAATTTTTGGATCCTGTTTTCGACTTCCTTTTTATCCCGCCCAACCGCCGGTTTCTTTGCCGCAGGCAGCGCAGAAGGCGGCGCTGCGCTTTCCTCCGCTGATTCCTGGCCCCATTCTATCCCAGACAGCGCAAGGCCCGGTTCCAGCAGGCTTTCATCTAAAATCCTGCCAAGCTTCTCTTCCAGCCCCAGCACTGTACGGATTACATCCTCATAGGTAATGCGTATGCCATCTTTATAAAACTGGAAACTATCCCAGCTAAAAGCCGGTTCTATATGATAAGGGCCAAGTACTTTTCCAAACAGCTGGTTTAACTGTTCCATTTCCTGCTTGATATGGACCCCTTTTAACTTCCCCCATTTTCCAAACGCATACACCGCCATAGACAATACGTCCAAAAGGCGCATATGCTCGGACACTTCCAATGCTTCCCCTTCTTTTTCCGGCAGTTCAATCAGCTCTGCCTCTACTTTTTTAATTGAAAACTGAAAACAGAGGGAACGTATCGCCCCTTCTAAAACCAGCCAGTCGTCCATAATGGCAAAACGCCCTTCCCAGGCAACCTGGCCCCCCATAGACTGGATGAGCTTGTTAAATACCGCTTCCTGTTTTTGATTTGCATACAAAACCAACATTACACAGATACCTCGTTTCCTTTCTATATGATTGCAACCCTGCATTTTTATTTTATACCAAGCCTTTGGCATGCAGGGGCCGCAGGATAACAAAAGGCTATCTCCTACGGCGAATAGGGGATAGCCTATATAACTCATAACATATATAAGTTTCCGGTGGGAGCCATCGGACATTTAGAACCTTTTGCGTTTGTCTAAAATGATTATAAACGAAAGAACGCATATTTGCAAGGGTTAGTTTTGGATTGTAAAATAGGGTGTTATGAATCATGTTCTCACGGAATGCGCAGTTTATGCGCATTCCTGGCCCGTGAATA
>CAMUML010000095.1 GCA_947089855.1 uncultured Eubacterium sp. | reverse complement strand
TAACTTATTAACTCTATAGCTCTTGTGGCTATATCATTATTATACTAGGGAGGGAATATACATACCGTTTCCTTTTTATACCAGAAACGATCGGTGCCCTTGCTTATATGGGTACCGGAGGGCACCTGGAACATATGCAGTCCCATATGGAAGCTGGCTTTAACTTGTCGTGTGTTGGCGATAACCGTGGGTATTCTATGGTTGAGACGCCTTATGGGGATACACTGGCTGATAAAGCATTAAAAAGTATCCTGAAATTTAAGGGGGGGGGTAGCATCTGGCCGTATTTGAACCGTGGGTCAGATGAAAGGCAGTATTGTTCCCCGGGGGCAGGCCTTCCGGTTGTTAGTTTTTGCAGATCCAAATTTGGCACTTATCCAGAGTACCATACTTCAGCAGATAATATGGAGCTGGTATCTCCGGAAGGGTTCCAGGGAAGTTACGAAGTAGTCACAGAACTTGTGGACGCTTTGGAACAAAACGGCAGGTATCGTGTAACGGTTATTGGGGAACCGCAGCTTGGCAAACGCGGGCTGTTTCCAGCTACCAGCAAAAAGGGGGCATACGATGGGGTGATGGATCTGGCCAATTTTATTGCGTATGCGGATGGAAGCAATGATCTGTTTGACATTAGCAGCAAAATAGGAGTACCGGCCAGGCAGCTGATACCAGTCGTTGAGACATTGGCTTCCCATGCACTGATAAATAAAATAAAAAAATAGAAGCGGAAGGCCAAAATAAATCAAGGGGAAAGGAACCGTTAAATGAATAAGGCAAAGCATTACCGGAAAAGGCAAATCCTGACTTTTCCGGCAAAAAGGTTTTTAGACCGCAGGGTATCCTCTTATATACTAATGGACGCTTATTTGGACCAGACCGCAGTCCATCCATTGATCAAAGGGAAGTATTCAGCTATTGGGTTTCCATACAAAGGGGAACAGGAAGTATTGGATGCAAACGAGTACATTGTCGGCCTGGTTAGAAGGATGATAGCCGTTTATGGGGAAAAACTCAACCAGTACCATCAGGTACAATGGGATAACCGGCAGTGGAATACGGTTTTGTGCGTATGGATGCATTTTATCTTGTTTGATGCTTATACCCGTTATCAGCAATTGGGGCAGCTGGCCGGGCAAACGGATGTCTATATGCTTGCGCCTGGCAGCTATGATATGGAACCGGGGATGGCGGATAATTACCGGGGGCTGATACGCTCCCAGATGAAAAACGCATATATGTGGGCATTGATTGCCAATTACATGGGGATGGAAGTCAAAGCCGTGCGTGGCCCGTCCGCAGCAGAAGATCTGGTCGAAAAAGCAAAAATCGGATGGGTGGATCCGAAACGTGTCCGGGAGTTTGTGTTCAGGAAGCTTAAAAGTCTGGCAGGAAAAGGGCAGCCTATCCAGGAAGCTGTTTTTTGCAATATCAGCAAAGAAAATTCTGTCCTGCTTTATGAAACAAGCCTGCCAAAAGAAATTGAAACCTGTTTTGCCAGCCGTTCCGGGGGCGTGATAGGCAGGATAGACGGGGCTGGTATGCGGCGGGAAAGCGCCCTTATTACAGGCCGGTATGCGGCGGATGGTAAATTGCGCAAAAAGGTATTCAAAGGGGTCTTTAAGCCACAGGATGCGTTTGAACAGCTGGCAGAAAAACTAGTTGTCCGCTGCCTTCCAACCGCATATTTGGAAGCATTTCATGAATTATATGCAAAAGCACAAGACATCACTGCAGTTTGGGATATAAAGGAGCTATATACAACATATACAAGTGTGGAACTTATGGATTTTTGCTGTGCCTTGCAGTTAAAGAAGGGGCTTCGCATAAATGTGATCCAGCATTCGGGGGTTTATGGCGGTATGTATCCATACCATATTGAAAATTCAATGTATGCGGATCGGTTTTTTACATGGGGCTGGAACTGGGGTCAATTTGATTATCTGGATGCTGAAATCTGCCCGGCAGCGATTATACGGTTTCCGCAGAAGCCGGAAAAGCAAATCCCTATAAAAGATAAGATTTTAGTTGCGTGTAATTATGGGCAGTTTTCCGATGGAGGGGGAGGCTTTTATTTTGGGGAATATGTACACCGGCAGATGGAATTTTTGGATGCGCTTACAAAGGATGTGCGCAAAACGGTAGTCCTGCGTGTTGACCCTAGGGATGATATAAATTTAGAGCTGATCCGTAGATGCAGGAAAAAATATCCATATGTCCGGATAGAAAATAGATACGAGGTCCCTTATTTGGAAAGTATGATGGAAAGCAGGTTTGTAGTATGCGATTATTTTGGGTCGACACACCTGGAAGCAATGATTTGCGGGAAGCCGTTTGTCATGTACCAAGCAGCTGATATTACTGCCTGTACAAAAGGCTTGAAAAAGTTTCAAAAGGAATTTAAAGCGTGCGGGATCTATGCGGATACACCAAAAGAAATGGCAGCCCAGTTAAATATGCATGCAGAAAACGATGATTGGCTAAAAACCAGCCAGGTAAAGGAAATCTGCAGGCGTTACCAAAAGGAATTTATCGGAGTGGAAAAAGATCTATTTTCTGGCGGCGACCAGGATATTTATGAAAAATGGTACCATATCTTTATGGGAGGAAAGGAAGTATGAAAGTAAAAATGGCCTTATTTATAAACAGGAAAAAATGCGGGGGGGGGCGGGAGTACCAGCGGATACCCGAAGCAGGAGGTAGGGTTGGCATAGCAGCTTTTGGAATGGGGGCAGTATTTTGAAGTCAGCTTGTTTTATACCGATCAAAGCAAATTCGGAAAGGGTGCCTGGGAAGAACCTGCGCCTCTTAAATGGAAAGAAGCTGTATGAATATATTTGCACCCATGTCAAAGAGGCGGATGTTTTTGATGACGTTTTCATTGATACCAACAGTGAGGAAATAAAAGAGTATGCGCTTAAGAATGGGTTCCGGTTTATCAATAGAAAGCCAGAGCTTGCCCAAAATACGGCAAACGGCAATGATTTACTGGTACACCATATGGAATTATATCCAGGTTATGAATACTATTTTCAAATATTTGCAACAGCACCTTACCTACAGCCGCAGTCTATCCGTGGGTGTTATAAGGGATTGGCCGAAAGCGGGACATATGATTCCTGCTTTACTGCGTTGGAAAACCATAGTTTTTATTGGTATGCAGGGGTACCCATTAACTACAGGCCATGCATACTGCCCAGGAGCCAGGATATGTTACCGGTCGTAGAAGAAACCACAGGGATGTATGGGATTACCAGGGATTCCCTGGAAAAATACCGGTGCAGGATTGGAAAAAAACCATACATGTATACGGTAAGCAAATTTGAAGCGGTAGACATTAACACCGAAGAAGACTTTCAGGTTGCTGAATATATCGGCCGGGTGATTTATGGTATGGGGGAAAGGGAAAAAGAGGGAATGCAGCAAGATGGGATTTTCAAATGAATGGGAAAAAATGTATAAAACAGGTACACATAACAGTATCTGGCCGTGGTCAGAGGTGGTATCCATGTTCCACCACTATTTTAAACGGGATATGGCAAACCTAAATGTACTGGAATTAGGATGCGGCGCAGGGGCAAATATTCCTTTTTTTGTATCCAAAGGCGTACATTACTACGGGCTGGAAGGAAGCAGGACACAATGGGAGAAATTAAGCCGCAGGTTTAAAGGGGACGATGTGGAAATCGCGGAAGGGGACTTTTCACAGAAGATTCCGTTTGATGTGCAGTTTGACTTGATATTGGACAGAAGTTCGGTGACGCATAATTCAACAGAAGGGATAAAAAATACAGTCCGTTTAGTATCTGACCAGTTGAAGTATGGAGGCTATTATTTTGGTATTGACTGGTTTTCCGTTCATTATGATGTATTTTCAGATACGTCATTGAAATATGAAGTAGTTGATCAGAATACAAAGATATTTCATTCTGGATGCCTTGCAGATTTGGGAAATGTCCATTTCTCTGACGAGGGGCATATACGGGAGCTTTTTAAAGGGATGGAGCTAGTTGAGCTTTATGAAAAAGTGGAAACATGGAACATACCGGATAAGAAGCGGATTGCGAGATGGTGTTTTGTGGCCAGAAAAGTGCGGGGGAGGGGAGACGGTTGACGCTATATGAAGAGATCCTTAGTAACTTTCATATCCAGCCAGGGGAGCGTATTTGGCTGTCTTCAGAGCTTTTAAAATTTGCATTATTATTTAAAAGCAGGGGCGTACTGTTCGACCCGTCCGCCCTGTTGGATACGGTTCAGGATTTACTTGGGAGGGAGGGGACGCTGCTTTTACCAACCTTTTGCTTTGACTTTAGCAATACCCGCAGGTATGACTACCTCCATGCGAGAGGGAATACCGGGGTGCTTGGCAATACGGCGCTGCAGAGGGGGGATTTTATAAGGACGCAGCATCCGATGCATTCTTTTGCCGTATGGGGAAAAGATGCGCAATCTTTGTATGCGATGCAAAACAAGCATGCATTTGGCATAGATTCCCCGTTCGAATACTGTAGGGAAAAGAATGTGAGGCAGATTATGCTGGGGACCGATTATGTCCATGCAATGACGTTTATCCATTATGCAGAGGCCATGTGCCAGGTACCATACCGGTTTGCAAAAAGCTTTACTGGGATATATATTACACCAGATGGCAGACAGGAAGAACGTACCTATGACTATGCGGCGCGCAGGCTGGATGTAGGGACTGTAGAACAATTTAACCGTATGGGGGCAGTGCTGGAACGTAGTAAAATCGCATATACCGTTGATTATGAGGGCATTGTTAGCCATGTGGTTATGCTTGGGGATAGTTATGAGGCCATATGTAAGGATATTCAGTTTAATATGTGCCGAAATATTTATGATTTCAGTATTCCACGCGAGAAATTGTTTCAAGGGTTTGGAGGTTAAGATGGTTACCTTAGTTTTGGATTATTTAGAGCGTACAGCAGCCAAGTTCCCGCAAAAAACTGCGTTTGAAGATTTAAAAGAAGCAGTTTCTTTCTCACAGCTGGTCCATCAAGCCAAATCGATAGGGTCTTATATTGCGAAAAAGGTTGCGCCGAAAAGCCCGGTTATTGTATATATGGAAAAAGATGCTTCCAATATTGCAGCATTTTTAGGGGCAGTATATGCAGGCTGTTTTTATGTTCCAGTAGATAGCCAGATGCCAGCCGATAGGATACGCTTGATTGTAGGCTGCCTACAGCCAGCCTTATTGATCTGCAGCCACGCTACGATAGCCCGTTGCGCAGAATTTGCAGGGGATATACCTGCCGTATTATACATGGAGGCGGTATCTACAGGCATAGAGGAAAAGCAGCTAGGCCACATCCGGGCAGGGATGAAGTCAACGGACTTGCTGTATGCCCTTTTTACCAGTGGTTCAACCGGCATCCCCAAAGGGGTTGCTGTTTCGCATTTGGCTGTAATTGATTTTGTGGAGTGGATCTGTGGCCAGTATGGATTTTCAGAAGGCAGCTCATTTTGCAGCCAAGCACCCTTTTATTTTGATGCGTCGGTTCCAGATCTGTATATCCCATTGAAAACTGGGGCGACGGTGTATATCCCTCCAAAAAGCTACTATACATTTCCGAAAAAAGTACTGCAGTTTATACAGGGACATCAGGTGGATACGCTTATATGGGTGCCGTCCGCACTTTGCAATGTGGCCAATTGCCATGCATTTGACGTATGTGTCCCAACATCTGTAAAAACGGTTATATTCTGCGGGGAAGTGATGCCGTGCAGGCATCTAAACGTATGGAAACGGTTTATACCGGACGCGTTGTATGTCAATATGTATGGGCCTACAGAAGCGGTTTATGCCTGTACTTATTATAATATTGAACGGGAATTTCCGGATGACGGCAAGCTGCCGTTAGGAAAAGCATGTGGAAACAGCCAGGTTTTGTTATTGACAGACGGCAGGCAGAGCAGGCAGGGGGAAATTGGGGAAATCTGTATTTTGGGGCAATGCCTTGCAAGCGGGTATTATAATGGTTGGGAAAAAACAAAAGAGGCATTTGTCCAAAACCCGCTTAATACCCAGTATCCGGAATTGATGTACCAGACCGGGGATTTAGCCTATGTAGATGAAAATGGAGATCTGATGTTTGCCGGAAGGAAGGATTCTCAGATTAAACGGCTTGGCCACCGCATTGAATTGGGTGAGGTCGAGCATGCGGCACGTTCGGCTGCCGGTATAGAAAATGCCTGCTGCCTATTTGACCAGGAGTCAAACGGCATTGTGATTGTTTACGCCGGAGAAGTAGAAGAGAGGCAGCTAGACGCTGCAATGGCACAGAAGCTGCCTAACTATATGAAACCAACACGGTATATCCATTTAAGCTGCCTTCCAATGAACCAGAATGGGAAGGTAGACCGTGTGAAGCTAAAAGAACAGTATATTGGAGGGGAAGCCTGATGGAAGGCCTGCTTGCATTATTAAAAGAAATAAAGCCAAATGTAGATTTTGAACACTGTGGGGGCCTCGTGGAAGAAGGCCTGCTTGATTCCTTGGATATTGTTGCAATTATCGAAGCACTTGCAACGAAGATGGGTGTGGTATTAGATGGAAACGATATAAGCCCGGAACATTTTAATAGTGTATCAAAATTGTATGAATTGGTGCAGAAAAAAGTCCAGCTAAGAAATGTCAATGGGTAAAATGAAAAATGTTTAAAAAGTT
>CAMUML010000094.1 GCA_947089855.1 uncultured Eubacterium sp. | reverse complement strand
CTGCGGCCTCCTGGTCCCAAACCAGGCGCTCTAGCCAAACTGAGCCACACCCCGTACTTACTATGAAAACTGTGTTTTCCTGAACGCAAGATACAGTATAGCGTATACAGAAGAAAAAGTCAACACCTTTTTTACAAAAATTTCAAAAAAAATTCTGGCCTTGCCGTTTGGCTTATTTCCATAATAAGATAGGACGGACGATGCCCCTCCTGGCGGGGGTAAGACAGGCTGCCTGGGTTCACAACGGACAGCCTGCCTTCCTGCCGTACTAAGGGACGGTGTGTATGGCCAAACATCACTATATCCACATCCCGGCTTTTTGCTTCCCGGATTAAATATTCGATGCCGGCTGCAACATGGTAATAATGGCCATGTGTAATAAAGATCTGCTGCCCTTCTATTTCAAAAATAGACTCACCGGGCAATTTTGACCAAAAATCATTGTTGCCCCGCACTGCATGGACGGGGCAGCCAGCAGCCGCCTGCAGATAATCTTCATCACCTTCAATATCACCTAAATGGATGATCTGTGCATAAGGGCGCTCCTGTTTCAGCACCTGGTCCAAGTTATCATGATTTCCATGTGTATCGCTTATTACAAGTACTTTCATACTGCCTCCCCGCCATGTGTATGGCGCTATTTGTTACAGTCCAGCCCAGGACTTTGCATTTCGCTGCAAAGTCCGTAAGAAAGCGTTTATTAAACCAAGAGTGAATCCAGCCCTTCGCGAAGCGAATTTTAAATGGACTGGATCCAGTTGCCACTATTTTAATACGCCCAATGCCGTAAGCTGCTGTTTCATATCCCGCAATGCATTGCCCCTGTGGCTGAATGCATTCTTTTGTTCCATCGGAATCTCTGCCGTAGAGCAGTTATATTCGTCTACATAAAAAATCGGGTCGTATCCAAAGCCATTTTCCCCTGCCGGCTTCCATCCGATATAGCCTTCTACCGTCCCCCTTGCCGTCAGCATCCCCTTGCCTGGGACTGCTGCTGCGATTGCGCATACAAACCGTGCGGTACGCCGTTCCTTTTCCACACCTGCCAGGCGGTATAACAACGCCTGGTTCTTTTTTTCATAAGATGTGTTTTCTCCCATGTACCGTGCGGAATAAACGCCTGGCTCTTTATTTAGGTAATCGATCTCCAGCCCGGAATCATCCGCCATTACAATATCGTCTGGCAACAGTTTTGCGGCCGCCGCCGCTTTTATCCCCGCATTTTCTTCAAAGGTAGCGCCATCCTCCACCACATCAGCCAAAACACCTGCCTGTTTCATAGACAGCACTTCCATTCCGCAGCCAGACAATATTTCCCTGATTTCTTTCATCTTGTTTTCATTTCCTGTTGCAAAAATAATCCGTTTTGGCATCTTTTACCCCTTTCAAATTGTACAAGTTACGTTTGCGCAGCCCCTTACCTCACTGCAAGCTACTCTACTTGCTCCAGCTGTTTTAAGGACTTTAGCAATGCTTGGTAAACCCCTTTTGCGGCATTGTGCTGGTATGACGGGTCCAAAAGGTTTTCCAGTTCATTTGGGTTTGTAATAAATCCAACTTCCACAAGCGCTACCGGCGCAACGGAATTTCGTATAATGTGGATTTTATGGCCTTCAATCAGCCGCCTTTTCCTTGCACCCAATGACGCTACTGTTTCGTCCAGGCATATCTGCGCAAAATCTTTCGTATCAAAGGCTGTATCTGCTGCGTATTCGTCATACAGGACTTCTACGCCCTGTGCAGTTGTATCGCCTTTTACCGAGTTAATATGTATGCTTACAAACAAATCCGCCCCTAGGCTATTTGCCAGGCCGACCCGGCCGGACAGGCTTGGATTTGTATCGTCCAGCCTCGTATAATAGACGCCGATATGCTTATCTGCCGCTTTTTCAAACAAAGCACGGATCTGCTGCACGATTGCAAGGGTTATATTTTTCTCATAATGCTCCCCAGATACGGCCCCCGGTTCCGAACCGCCATGACCGGCATCTACCACAATTATCCTGTCATAAAGCTCTCTCGGCGAAATAAAATCCAAATATAAGTAATCATCATCCGAGCTGTCCTGTGCTTCCACAATCGTCTTCATAGTAAGCAATATCGTACCGTTCCCATTGGTGCTGGAATAGTCCAGGCTTTGGATATTATCGCTTTCCCCAATCATCTGGTAGTCATAAAGGTAATTTTCGTCCGCACGCGGTATTTCAATCCGGATCTGCCTATCGATATAATTTTGGACAATCTTCACTTCAGACGCACGGGTACCCTTTGGAAGCTCCAGGTGCATTTGATGGGTAACAACCTGGACCTCCGGCTGTTTGGCCTCTTGCTTTTGTGTTTTGCTGCTTTGTTTCGCCTGGCCTTTTTTATCAGTCTTTTTCTCTGTTTTTTCTGCTGCTGCCTCCCCTTCGCTTTCCGGCTGCTGCTGGCTTTGCTGTTCCTGTTCTTTGCGGGCCTGTTCCTGTGCCTGTTTTGTATTGTAGTCTAAAATTTCCAGGCCAGACATTTTCTCCAGCAGGGCATACCGTTCTTCCCGTTCCCGCTGTTCTTGTACAATTGCCGTAAAATAGCCTTCTACACGCTGTTCCAGCGCAGGCAGGAACCATACGGCGACGCATGCAAAAAAAGAAAATGAGCAGATAAAAATCGTAGTAAAATGCACCAGTTTCTTTTCCATATGGTTTCTCCCCTCTGCAAACCCCTCCTGTTTCCCCTATTCTGCTCCAGCATGCAGGCCGTTCCCTGCGCTGGCTTTATCTGCTGCCTGATGCTTGTATGTTGCGGGTATATACCTTAATACACAAGTTGCACTGGGACTCCTTTCCCGCATCTGCCCAGCTGCGGCCATCCGCACTGACATAGCCTTCCCCGTCTTCCAAGTCTACTTCCTGCGTCATTTCATCCGCTGCATATTCAATTGCCATCGGGCGGGCTGCATTTGGCGTAGATAGCCATACGACAACTGCAAATTTATTTCCCTGTTCTAAACGGACAGGCTGGTCGAACGCTACGGTATGGTAGCCCGCATACGCAAGCTCCCCTTCCGCTACCAGTTGCCGGCTGCCGAGGGATCCTACCCCTGTAAATTCGGGCACAATATAAACCTGGTAGCTGGTATTTTTATCCGTTGTATAAAAGCCTGCTGCCGCCGCGGACTGCTGCCCGTTTACCGTAAAAACATTCGCCCCGTAAATGCTTTCCTGCTCGTAACCCATCTGGCCAACCCATCCGCATAGGTCAGACTGGTACAGCCCATCGTAATTGTCCGTCTCCTCTACCCCGGTATAGACCAGGTTATGGATCCCAATATTGGCATCAAAATACGACACGTAAAAAACACCGCCATCTCCAAAACCACTGCCCCAGCTGTTTTGGCAAAGAAAGGCACCGTCCCCCTGCGGGCTGATGCTAAACCGCCCTTTTGGGAACTGGTCGTCCCAACCAATGATCACCACGTCATGGTTCGGTTTCTGGGCCCCTGCATAACAATAGGCATATTCTGCGCTATTATAATAAGAAGAACTTCCGCCCGCACCCTGCATGGTCGTATAAATACAGCTTTCCACACCTCCATACTTAAATACGGCTTCTTTAATGCTTTCCAGGTTTTTCGGTTCAATAATCTGCATATCCTGCACATGGCAGACGGGCTGCAAGGATGCGTCCGTCTTCCCGTCGCCATATGGGTCGTCCACTTCATAAACAGGGCCTTGCCAGGCTGCCAGATAGGCCATTGCCATTGTATACTGCCCACCGTCTTTGGTTGCGCTTGTAAAGCTGTTATTCTGGTTCATATGGTCTACGGATAAAAGGCCTGCCCGGCCTGGCAACAGGGATGATTCCAGTGCTGTTAACGCCGCAAAGGCCCAGCATGTCCCATAGGGGCCTTGGTCTTTTACCTGCGGCGCCCGCCCTTTTTCCCTCAGGTCATAACGGGAGGGCAGTATGCTTCCCGCATCCGCTTCCAAGCTATGTACCGCCATTGTATTTGTACCCGCATCCCACTGGCAGCTATACCCTAGCTCCTGCGCCAATACATCCAAGGAAACCGCGTAGCCGCCGCCTTTTTTTATCAATGGCGACTGCCACTTGCATTTTATTCCATTCTTAATATAATGATCCTGGCCCGCTGTGAATTTCAGAGTATCTTCCCTTTTTTCAACCAGCAAAACCCCTTTATCATAAAGATGGGCGCTGCAGTCAAAGGCATCCCGCACAAGTCCGGATGGGATCATCATATTTAAATTAGCGTCCAAATAAACCCCATTTTTTTTGTTCGTAAATTCCCGTCCATCAATGTGCAAAACAAGTTCCCCCTGGTTGCTGCTTTTTGCAATCGCCAGGTTCCAATCCTCTGCCCTTGGGCCGCTACTTTGGCTTTTTTCGATATGTGCGAAACTGCTGCCGGAAAAGTAGAATTTTAACAGCAGCAGGCTTCCTAATATAATGGCGCAAATGAAATACCTTTTGGGATAACGCATAATCTGTTCCCTTTACAGCCGAATGTTCAGCTATTCTCATTCCGGTTTTCTGGTTTCTTCCTTCTTGGCGGCTTTGGGCCCATAAACTGGTAAAAATATGCCTTAAGCATACCGTTATAAACCTTACGCTTTTTATCCGCTTTGCGGCCAAGGTAATGCTCCGCCTGCCCATAAGCGGTAATGATGTACATTGACCATGCATCCAGGCCCTGGTACGCCTCCCCGATCATCTGGTACAGGCCCGGCAGCTCGTCCTGCTCGTCCATGCGTTCCCCATAAGGCGGATTTAAGATCAAAAACCCATATTTCTTTGGATGGTGCAGCTGGCTGATGCTCCTGCGCTGAAAATGGATCAAATGGCCTACGCCTGCACGCTGTGCATTTTCCCGGGCCATCCGGATAACACCCTCATTTATATCATAACCTTGAATATCAACCGCTACCGAAGTATCCACCAAATCCTGCGCTTCTTCCAATGCCTGGCGCCAATCGTCCTCTTTTATAAGGTTTTTCCATCCCTGTGCTGTAAAGCTGCGGTTCATGCCTGGCGCGATATTTGCCGCCATCATCGCTGCCTCGATCGGGAATGTCCCGCTCCCACAGCATGGGTCAACCAAAATCCGGTCCGGATGCCACGGGGTCAGCTGGATTAAAGATGCCGCCAAGGTCTCTGAAAGCGGCGCTGTACCCCCCTGCAAACGGTAACCGCGCTTATGCAGCGATTCCCCAGTGGTATCGATTGTAACAAGTACTTCGTCTTTCATCAAAAACACACGGATCGGATACGCCGGGCCAGTTTCCTTAAACCATTCTATATCGTAGAATTCCTTCATTTTTTCTACAATGGCTTTTTTTACAATGCGCTGAATATCGGAAGGGCTAAACAGCTTGCTTTTTATGGAAGATGCTTTCGTTACCCAAAACTTTGCATCCTTTGGCAAGTACACTTCCCACGGAAGCATACGCACCGCTTCAAACAGCTCGTCATAGGTCTGCGCACGGAAGCTGCCGACTTTTAAAAGCACCCGTTCCGCCGTGCGTAAAAACATATTAGCGCGGCAAATTGCCTGTGCATCCCCTTCAAAAGCCACTTTTCCATCTTCTACTTTTGTAATCTCATATCCCAAATCGTAAATTTCTTTTTTTAGCACCGCTTCCAGGCCAAAATGGCACGGTGCCGTCAATTCCATCGTATGCATATGCTCCCCACTTAAATTGATACAGCAGCCCAGCAGGCTGCTGCCCTTCTGGTTTATTCTATAATATATTATCCTGTCTAAATAGTGGTGTCAATGAAATTTTTCAATATTTAGGACCGGTACGTTACTATTCACAGCCACCTGGACACCCCGCTGTTCAGGTGGCTGCCAAGCTGATTCAGGAGTGGGCAGGCTCCAATTTGCAAGGCAAATTCTTTAAATGAGCCTGCGAATGTTACTATTTACATCTTCATAACTTAGAATGTTTGTCAAGAGAAAATTAGCTGTGAATAGTAACACCGGTACCTAGATAGCCTAAAAAGCACTGTACCCCTCCGATCAGCGCAGCAACACGGTATCCGCGCCTGCTTAAACGCTTTGCTGCCATCAGGCTTAAATTCCCATGTTCACAATACAGGATAATCTTTTTGCCCATTGGCAGGCGGTTTTCCCATTCTGCCAAATGTTCATATGGGTAATTATGTGCACCTGGCAGATGGTATTCCTGGTACTGCTCTGGCAACCGCAGGTCTACAAAAACAACATCGCGCCTCCTTAAGTAAGCTGGCGCATCTTTGCATTTGATCAATTCAAAATCCACCGCTCCTCCTTTGCCCTCAAAAAACAGCCCTGTACAAAGGAAACGGGATGTTTCTTTTGTTCAGGGCCGTTTTATCAGAACTTTTTCTTACTATAGTCTATTCAGTTGAGGAGTGATTGCCAGTGTTATTTTGTGTGGCAGTCAGAGAACTTGTTGCCAGCTTTGTTAGAAGCCTGGTTTTTAGCATTCTGAGCATTGCTGGAACTGTTTGTGCTGTTGGAGCTGTTTGTGCTGTTAGAAGCATTGCCAGCGTTGGATGCATTGTTTGCATTGCTGGAGTTGGATGCATTGTTTGCATTGTTCGCGTTGGAAGAGTTTGATGCATTTGAAGTCTTGTTCTTTGCCATTTTTAATAGCCTCCTATTCAAAATCTATCTTTTTTCAATGTCCTGCTCGAACATTGTAATGATAGTATGAACCGGAACGCAATTCTTATACTGGCAAATTTTAGGGAATACCCAACCGCCGCTACGCTGACTGCAATTTTTTCTCATATGCCCTGCGGTAATTGCCCAGCTGGCGGCATAATAAAGCTAGATCCAGCCTTTCTTTCCAGCTACGGCCTTTCTTTGAATAATATAATTCAAACTTAATATTGCGGTTTACCAGGTATTGTATAAAACCGGCATAAAAATTAAAATACCACCCTGTAATATGGCTGTCCTCAACCTGGGCCACTTTCTTTGTCTGTAGCATCTTCGATATTTTTGTCAAAACGGAAATCAGGTTCATACCATTCAGCGCCGGTGCAAAACGGAAGCAAAGCAGCCCAAGGTTAATCGTCTCTAATCCATTGACACGGAAACGTTCAATCAGGCTTTCCACTGATTCCACATTAAATTGTGCTGTTTTTTCCATAATCATTCCTACCGCCTGTA
>CAMUML010000093.1 GCA_947089855.1 uncultured Eubacterium sp. | reverse complement strand
ATTTTAAAACACCGCCCTTTAATTTTACATTCTGGTTTGTCAGGATCAGGATATTCCTGCCGTTTTTCTTTTTATACTTTGGCAGTTTTGGCTTCCCTGTATATTTGTCTTTGTTCTTTGTCCAGTCTTTTATGGACTTAAAAAAGGACTTCCAGTTCTTTTCCAACAGCCGCAATACCTGCTGTGCAGACTGTGCTGTTGGCATTGCCCTGTAGTCAGGGTATGCTTCATCTGCTTTCAGTATTTTGTCCAGACCGCCGTAAGCGGCGGCTTTGTGGTTTCTTATAAACTCATGACGCATTATGAAATTTGCGTGGTTATACAGGTTTTTAGAAAGGAAGCAGAAATGGTCCAGCAAAGCGTAATGAATGTTTGACGTTTTTATGATGTGCCTCTCAACTCTCTGTACTGTCATCAATTTCTAACACCTCCTTTATTTTTTTCGCTTTCCTTTTGCTGTACAGCTTCATTGAGTAACAATTCAGCAATGATATGATTTCTTCAAAAATTTCCTCACTGTCCAGTTTTACAGAGCCGATTTCACTCATGACTATAATGTCGCAGTGGTATTTTTTGAATAAATGGTAAAACAGGTCAAAACCAACCCTTGACAGCCTGTCTTTATAGGTAATCACAACTTTTTCCACCCTGCCATCCATGACTTCATCCAAAAGCTTGAAAAAATCTTTTCTTTTTTCAAAGCTTATCCCACTGGCAATATCAGAATAAATCCCAGATATCCGGTATCCATTGGAAAAGCAGAACTGTTTCAGCATAGTGATCTGGTTCTCCAAATCTGCTTTTTGTTTTGGTGTTGATACCCTTGCATACAGATATGTTTTTCTTTCAACGCCCTTATTAAACAGTTTAAATACGTCATCAGAATTATAATCATACCTTTTATTTGGAAGCTCTGTTACCCGGATTACTCCGGTTTTCACATATTTTGTAAGTGTCGGACGGGAAATTCCAAGCAGCTGCAGAACTTCTTTCGATAACACTATAACCACCTCTTTTCTCAATATGATTATAATACATTCAAACAAGTATTTCAATTATTTTATTAAAATATTTAATATAATCTTATATTTTTATTCATTTCATACGCTATATCCATATTATAATGAATTTATGCTAACATACAACCCCTAAATCTATTGCCGCAACGAATTTTAGACAAGAGCGTTACCATTCACGGGCAATGTCATTAAGTTAAGCCGCGTAAAAAATCTTATTTTATGGTCTAACTCAAATTTATCAATAAATTTCAGAAAAAGGGTTGACACAGAGCCTGAAATGTGCGGCCGCTTTCGCTACTGATTGTATTTTATGAGGTAGCGGAAGCGGCCCTTGAAATGGAAATCAGAACTATCATTTCAATTTCAAGGAGGTATTTTATATGTCATTCCCTCAAAAGGTCAAATCCGCACTCTGGGCGATCGTGGATACCATGGCCTGCAACACTGCCCACTTTGTCAAAAACCCTGGAAAGGATTTTTCACGTGGCCGCAAACTGGGGTTTGTCCAGCTCATCCATTTCTTCCTCTGTATGGAAAGCGGCTGTTTAGGCCATGAACTATTGAAATATTTTTATTTTCTGCCCGAAGAAGCCCCTTCTGCTTCCGCTTTTATCCAGCAGCGGGCCAAACTTCTTCCGCAAACTTTCCGGCACATCCCCAGCCAGTTTAACCTCCGTTTCCTTCCAAAGAGGCTTATGGGCAGGTATGGTATTCCCTCATTGCCGCTGACGGATGCGGATTTAACATTCCCCACAACCCAGGGGGCCCTTCCACCTTCCATCCGGCAAGCGGCAGGCCAAAAAAAGGGTTCAACCCCCTCCACACGGTCTCCTTGTATGGCCTGCTTTCCAAGAGGTATCTGGATGTAGTATTCCAGCCGGACAGGCTCAAGAATGAATTCGCTGCGCCCTGCCAGCTGGTAGGCCGCTATCTTTATGGCGGCTGTCCGGTCTTTGTGGCTGACAGGGGCTTTGCCAGCTATAACGTCTTCGCCCATGTGCTTGAAAAAGGCTGTTTCTTCGCCATCCGCGCCAAGGATGTCAACATAAGGCGCCTCCTTGCGGCTGGCAGTCTGCCAGGCCAGGTTGACAGCTGGGCGGACGTTATCCTTACCCGCCCAGGCGCCAAGAAGAAAAGGCTGCACCCCGAATCAGAGCCTTTAGCTTAACTTAATGACATTGATTCACGGGCCAGGAATGCGCATAAGCTGCGCATTCCGTGAGAACATGATTCAGGAGTGAGGGGCGGTTTTGCGAAGCAAACTTTCCATATCGCCCCAAATTGTTTTTGATCCGTATTTTCAGTTTTCCCCTTTTTTCTTTACCGTTCCTTACATCCGACTGTGAGCATTGTAATGTAGTCCTCGCGGTTCTTAAGGGATATTTCATTCAAGCCTTCCTCATAGGCATACCCGGACAATTCCAGACGATGTTCTTTTGCGAAGCCGCAGATCGTCCGGTACACTTCCTTCAGCCTGTCCCAACCGCCTACACAAAAGGCCCGCAGATAAGTTCCGGCAGGAAGCACGGTATCATAAATTTCAATATCCTCTCTTCCATAGGCAAAAAAGCAGTCGTAATCATGGTAATTCCCATTTAAGAGCTGTTCCGCCAAAATCCGGCTCCCGAAATTATCATAAAGGCCGAATATGGACTTCAAGCGCAGGGAAAATTCCCCGGCTACTGCAAAGTCATCGTCATCATAAGCACCCGTAATAGGATTGCTCAGTAAAATACGCTGTTCGGGGAGCGTGATGATTTCTATCTCCCTATCCTTTGCTGTAAGGCTCAAGGATAGTTTGTTTGATTTTTGTTCCAAAAATGTTTTCGTATTTAAGAGTTCCTGAATGGATTTATCAATCAGGCGCTTCTTCTGAGCAATTAACTCAGCAAAGGACGTGCCAGATGGACTTTGCTGATAACGGATAATTTCTTCGATGGACAGTCCGATTTTTCTCAATGTCAGAATCAATTCTAACTGCACCGTCTGGAAACATGTGTAATAGCGGTATCCGTTTTCCTCCTTAAATTCAGGAGAAAACAAACCGATTTCATCATAATAATGTAAAGTGCGCTTGTTAATTCCATTGAGCTTTGCAAATTGCCCTGTGGTGTATAAATATTTTTTATTTTTCATCGTGAAACCTCTTGACTTTACAGTTACTGTATACCTTATGATAGCATATGACAACAAAAATTACAAGCAGACAGGAGAAAACATATGGATATTTTAAATGCAGCTCAAAGCCAATGGAACGAGATCAAGGAGATTTACCTGGAAGCTTTCCCAAAGGCGGAACGGAAACCTTTTTTTGCTGTCAGGCATTCTGTAAAAAAAGGAAAAGCACAGCTATTGACGGCAGTGGAGGATGGGAGCCTTCAAGGATTTGTCATGGTAATCCCCTATGGCAGCATGGTCATGGTGGATTACCTTGCAGTTTCCGGAAAAATCCGCAGCCACGGGACAGGAAGTAAGATCCTGCGGGAAATATGCAGGCGTTTTTCTGATAAAAGAATTGTCCTTTTAATTGAAAGGCCTGACGATAGCGCCGAAAACAAAGAACAACGAATTGCCAGACGGAAATTCTATCTGAAAAACGGTTTTACCTCTTCCAGCATTTATATCACCGGGCACAGCGGCAATATGGAAATTCTAAACTATGGCGGCACGGTATCTCCGCAGGAATATATGGACTTACAGCAGTACGCTTTGGGAAAGCTGATGTTCCGTATGTCCGGAATTAGGCTGGCAGCATGAGAAAGGAGTATTTATATGAAAACTATTTTTTCAAAAGCTAAATTAAAAGGACGGCAGGTTGTGCTGCTGTCCATACTGGTTTTGTTTGCAGCGGTTGCAGAAATGATGTTGCCATCGCTGCTTGCCCAAATGATTAACAGCGGTGTAACGGATTCCTCACAAAGCACAATTTTCATACTCGCCACTGTGATGGCGGGCGTTACGGCGCTTGCCTGTATTGTCAACTTCCTGTCTGTACGGATCGCTTCCCGTATTTCCACAGATTTTTCGGCAGCGCTTCGTGGGCAGGCCTTTGAAAAAGTGCAGAGTTTTTCTGCTGCTGAACTTGATAAGTTTGGTACAGCCAGCTTAGTTACACGAAGCACCTCGGATATTACAAATGTTCAGAATTTCCTTACCATGCTTTTGCGTATTGGCATTCTCGCACCTATGATGGCGGTAGCAGGCTTAATTTTTTCTGCTGCTACCGGCGGGCAGGTAAGTTCCGTCCTTACTGTTGCAATCCCGGTGCTATTAGTTGGGTGTGGCATTGTGATCCTGTTTGCGTCCCGCTATTCGATAAAGCTCAGGCAAAAGCTTGACAGGATCAACCAGTTGTTTTTGGAATCTCTGGAGGGCGTCCGTGTTATCCGTGCTTTCAATAAACAAAAGGCCGAGAGCCATCGTTTTGGCGAAGCAAATACCGATTATGCCGCCACAGCGATGGCTTCGGGGCGGATTACAAGCCTTTTGCTGCCAGTCATAAATGTGATTTTCGGCGTAACAACAGCAGCGGTTTTAGGTCTTGGCGCACATTATGTAGAAACCGGCGCCATGGAGGTCGGTTCCTTGGTGGCGAACAGCCAGTATATCAGTATGGTGCTGATGTCGGTTATGATGCTGGCCCTCGTTATTATGATGTTTCCTACGGCATATGCCTGTGCAGGGCGTATTGCAGAGGTACTGGAAACCGAAACCAGCATTCAGGACGGCCCATTTTCTTTTCAGGAGCGCCCTCTTCGTTCTACGGTAGAATTCCGCCATGTGACTTTTGCATACCCCGGAGCGCCCGAACCGATTTTGAAAGACATCAGTTTTGAAACGCACCCCGGTGAAATTACTGCAATTATCGGAGGAACGGGACGGGGGAAATCCAGTATCTTGAAGCTGATTCCACGCCTTTATGACCCCTTATTCGGAGAAGTTTTGATTGACGGTGTAAACGCTAAGGAATATGCAGTAGACGAGCTTCGTTCCCTGATTGGATATGTACCGCAGAAAAATGTTTTGTTTTCGGGCGATATTGCTTCTAATCTGAATTTTGGAAAAAAGGATGGAACCGAACAGGATTGGCAGGCGGCAGCCAAAATTGCGTGTGCCGAGGAATTTATTAGGAAAAAAGAAAACGGGTATCACGGCAGGATCGCACAAGGCGGGACAAATCTTTCTGGTGGCCAGCGTCAACGCATGGCGATTGCAAGAGCGGTTATGAAAAAACCGGAAATCTATGTTTTTGATGATAGTTTTTCGGCTTTGGATATGAAAACCGACCAAGCTCTTCGTAAAAACCTAAAAGCGGCAATGGGAAATGCAGCCATCATTATGGTAGCGCAAAGGGTCAGCACGATTTTAGATGCAGACCGCATTTTAGTCGTTGACGATGGCATGATCGTCGGCCAGGGAACGCATAAGGAACTACTCCATACCTGTCCTCTCTACCGTGAGATTGCAGAAATACAGTTGGGAAAGGAGGCTGTCTGAAATGAAAAATCATACCTTCAAACGACTTTTTGGATACTTGAAAGCCCACCGTCTGCGGCTGTTCTTTGTTTTGCTGTTTGCTTCTGTCAGCACCATTTTTACAGTTATGGCCCCGTTTGTGGTCGGCAAAGTCACAACGACCCTCTTTGACAGTATCCGGGACGGTGTGTTTTATTGGGAAGCCATTCTTTGGCTGCTTGCGGCGCTCGTGTGCCTGTATCTGGTATCGCAATTCTTTTCCTTTTTGCAAGGCTTTCATATGGCAAAGGTTACGGCAAGCGCAATGCATGAAATCCGAAGCGATATCGACAACAAAATGCACCGGCTGAAGCTGGATTACTATGATACGCATACCCATGGCGATATATTAAGTGTGATTACCAATGATGTAGATACCATCAATAATACAGTCAGCCAGAATCTTACCTCTATTGTTACACAGGTGGTTACCGCAATCGGAATTCTTCTTATGATGCTGGCAATCAGCCCGAAACTGACGCTGATTCCGGTTATTATGGTGCCACTGTCACTCCTTAGCGCAGCAGGTGTTATGAAATCCGGCAGTAAGCATTACGGGAGGCAGCAGGAGCTTTTGGGACAGCTCAACGGATATATTGAAGAAATATATAACGGCCAACAGGCCGTGCAGGCCTTTAGCTATCAGGACAGGGCAAAACAGCGTTTTTCTGCTTTGAATGAAGAATTGAAGAATAGCTCCTATAAGGCGGAAACAACCGCAGGGGCAGTCAGCCCGATTACTACTTTTGTAAACGATATGGGCTATGTGGTTTGTGCCGCAATCGGCTGCCTGCGTGCCATAAGAGGCTTTATTAGCGTGGGAAATGTGCAGGCCATGCTGGAATATACCCGCCGGTTTGCCGAGCCGTTTTCTTCTTTGGCCGGTATGGCGGGAAGCTTTGGCGCTGCAAAGGCCGCAGGGGACCGAATTTTTGCCCTGCTGGACGCAGAGGAAGAATTGCCGGACGCAGAATGCGGTGCCATTCCACAAGACCGTTCCGGCAGCGTAACTTTTCAAAATGTCCAGTTCGGATATACGCCTGGCCGTATGCTGATGAACGGTGTGGATTTGACGGTGAAGCCCGGTCAAAAGGTTGCTATCGTCGGCCCTACCGGCGCAGGCAAGACAACCCTTATCAATCTGCTGATGCGTTTCTATGAGGTCAACAGCGGCGCTATTACGGTTGATGGCGTAAATATATGTGATATGCCAAGAAAAGAATTGCGAAGCCGTTTTGGTATGGTCTTGCAGGATACATGGCTTTTCGAGGGAACGGTCGCCGATAATTTGGGATATGCACAAGAAAATATGGACAGAAACAAAATCATTGCTTCAGCAAAGTCTGCCTGCGCACATAATTTTATCAAAACACTTCCCGGCGGATACGATATGGAGCTTTCAAAAGGGGCGGAAAATATTTCACAGGGTGAGCGGCAGCTTCTCACCATTGCCCGTGCTATCGCTTCCGATCCTGAAATTATGATTCTGGATGAAGCAACGAGTAATGTAGATACCCATACAGAGGTTTTCATTCAGCGTGCCATGGCGCAGCTTATGAAGGGCCGCACCAGCTTTGTGATTGCCCACCGCCTTTCTACGATCCGTGACGCCGATATGATATTGTATATGGAAGACGGAGATATAAAGGAAGTGGGCGGCCACGACGAACTGATGGCAAAGAACGGAAAATACGCTGCTTTGTATAACAGCCAATTTGCATAAAAACCAACTCCGGCGCCCAGTATGATACCAGGCGCCGGAGTTGTTGACTATTCATATGAAATGTCCGCACCATTCATAATTGTTACATTTTTATCCATCACTCCGGATTCCTCCGACATATAAAAAGCAAAATTACAATTTCCACAGGCAGCACAACCAGCAGGGCATATAGAAGTACCGGCCAGGCGCAGGCAGCTCCCGCAAGCAGCAGCATAACCACTGGAACCACATATTTCCGGGGATGATGCCACAGGTCGCTTTCAATCTTCCAGCCAC
>CAMUML010000092.1 GCA_947089855.1 uncultured Eubacterium sp. | reverse complement strand
GTTCTGATTAAGAATAAACTTCTTATAGAATTTACAAAGGCCTTATACCTTAACGATAGATATAAGAAACCTTTTATTTTTTGTGAATCTTTCAAGGTTATTACGCTGTTCAGTTATCAATGTGCGGTTTGTTGAATCTTATTAAAACCTTATTGTTTACTATCTCAACTTACTGCTTTCGATCCTTTTTTGATCCTTAATTTAAGTTCTACTCTTGTGCTCTCCAGCAGCAACTCTGATAGTATAGCAACTTTCTTTTTGTTTGTCAACACTTTTTTATTTTTATTTTGTTGCTTTTACTTTCTGTTCCTTAATTCCGCTTTACAAATAGGTAACTACTGCACATGATTGCTGTATTCCCTTTCTATTTTCCGGAATTTTCCAGCAATGTAGCGGCATACTTTACTTACCCTTGTAAATGGGCTTAAGTGGACTCGAACCACCGACCTCACGCTTATCAGGCGTGCGCTCTAACCGGCTGAGCTATAAGCCCGGTTATCAAGTAACCATCCAGTATTCAGCTGCCTGCGCCGCCGTTTCCGCCGCAACGCAGTTATGATAATACTCCCTTTTGTACGGCTTGTCAACAACTTTTTTCAATAATTTTAAAAAAATTGAAACTGCCGTCCATCAGCAGCTTTCCGCTATCATCGGCCAATTCTGTCCGCACCACCGATACTTTGGTACCATCCCGTTGTACCTGTGCAGTACAATATAAATATTCCGTATCCAATATGGGCCGCATATAATTTACAGAGGCCTGTAAAGTTGTAACACGGCTGCCAAAAGTTGCAGCGGCTATGCCTGCAAGCGTATCTGCCAGGGAAAATGCGCAGCCTCCATGCATACCCCCATATATATTTTCATACTGCGGCTCCAGATGGATGCGCGCACGGGCAAATCCAGGCGCTGCATCCAACAGTTCCATCCCGATAGAAACTGCAAATGGATTACGGGCTACTATTTCTTTTAATGCTTCTATATCATATTGCTTTGTCATAGATCTCCCCTTTTCTTTTCGTAAAGTAGGCAAGCCCCTTTGTGCCAAGGCCCGACGCTGCCTGCACAAGGTACCGAAACCCTTTGTGCGGGGTGTTTTTCATCCTTTGGGGGTTCCGTACTATATATCCATAATTATAGAGGATGCCAAAGATTTTTGCAAGGAATCCAGCCCTTTGAAAAATCTTTGTTACTGTTCACGGGCCAGGAATGCGCATAAACTGCGCATTCCGTGAGGACATGATTCAGGAGTGATGGGCGGTTTTGCGAAGCAAACTTTCCATATCGCCCCGAAAGGTTACTA
This sequence comes from uncultured Eubacterium sp., assembly GCA_947089855.1. GTDB lineage: Bacteria > Bacillota > Clostridia > Lachnospirales > Lachnospiraceae > Eubacterium_J. The sequence goes on along the minus strand of CAMUML010000092.1, from coordinate 6,475 downwards.
TGAGCGGCCCCCAGGCCGTAAATAGCAACAAATCTTTGACATCCCTTTTCCTTATACTGGGATCCGCAGAATCTGTCCAATACGCAGCATGTCGTTGGACAGCCCGTTTTGGCTTTTGATGGCATCTACGGTCGTATGGTATTTTTGGGCAATCGTCCAAAGGGAATCCCCTGCACGGACGGTATATTCAATATAGGATGACGGCGTATCCGCCTGTGCCGGGATTTTTAAAACCTGGCCAATGCGCAGTGCATCGCTGGATAAGCCGTTTAGGCGCATAATCGCCTCTACCGTCGTACCGTACCTTTGCGCAATTGTCCAAAGGGAATCCCCCGCACGGACAATATATTCGATATATGGTGCTGTACCGCCTTGCTCCACTGGGATTTTTAAAACCTGGCCAATGTTTAACAGATCGCTTGTCAAGCCGTTTAGGCTTTTGATGGCATCTACGGTCGTATGGTATTTTTGGGCAATCAGCCATAAACTGTCTCCTGCCTGCACCGTATAGCTGGCTGTACTGCCATTTGAACCAGAAGGCGGGATATGCTCCCCAATCCCAAGGTACACTTCGTACAATGCTTCCCATGTCTGCTTGCCTACGATACCATCCACCGCAAGCTGGTTTGCCTGCTGGAACGCCATCACAGCCTGTGCCGTGCCGCTGCCAAAAATGCCGTCCTGCACCGGCCCTGGAATACCTGGGTAGTACTCGGAGGCCACATTCAGCAGGTACTGCAGCGTAAGGACATCCTGTCCTTTCGAGCCCTGGCGCAGTACGGTATTTGGCGGGACAGTACCAATTCCAAGCGTATTCCCTTCGCTGTCTAGCTCCGCTAGCCTTGCAACTGCGGCATACAGGCTGGATATTTTATACCAGGTGCCCTTCCCAACGATCCCATCCGGCGTCAGGTTAAAAATACGCTGGAACGTTTCTACTGCCGCCTTTGTGCTGCTGCCAAAGCTGCCGGTACGGTCTGTGATTGCAGGGATCGCCGGGTAATTTCTCCGTATCCTGGTTAAATAAGCCTGGACCGTCTGTACATCCAGGCCGCTGCTGCCTTCTTTCAGCGGTGCCCCCGGATAAGAGGACAGCACCCCGCTGACCGCATCCGCCTGTACGATCTCAATATCATTTGGATAATAAGAACGCAAAATCGCTAACGGCGCCAGGCCGCGTTTTGCGAGGTCCACCGTACCCCACTGCGACAGCCCGGCACAGGTGACTGTCGTACCATTGCAAAAGGATGTAAAATAAGGGGCGTTCTGGCCTGGCCTGCGCACATATTCATTAAAGATCTCATCAACAATCTGGCTGATGGAATCATAAATCGGCCGCCCATAGACAAAATACTGGTCATAGGCCGTACTGTTTGTAATATCAAAAAAGTAGCCGCGGCTGCGGTACCACTCCGTATAGACACGGTTTAATGCAAATGTAATAATTGCATAAATATTTGCCCGCAAAGCTGCCTGTGGCCATGTCGGGTAAATCTCACTACTGGCTGCATTTTTTACATAATCGATAAAGGATACCTGGACATTCCTAGCGGCAGCATCCGGAGGGCCAAGGTGTACCGTGATCGGGTTTGGGATTACGACCTGGCGCAGAATACGCACCGCATCGCTGTTGCTTTCCTGGTGGCGCACCGTATCCATTGCAGCGGCCGGTTTTCCGATGGAAATCTGCTCCTGGTGCGGGCTGCGCTGCTTCTGCGCCATTGGGACAAGCACAACTGGCAGGACAGCCGTTTCCCCATCGTAAATAGGAAGGTCGGTAACCAGCACCGAATCAAACCCATCCGCCAGCGCCTGTACGCTATAGCTAAAAAACGGCGTCCCTGTAAAATACCGGTTTTGGGAATAACTGCGGTCCAATGTCTCTAAAGGCACCGTCTGTGTGTTTCCGTCTGCATCTGTTTCCAACCTATAAATACGGTTCCCTTCGTTGTCAAGAATGTTTACCTGGACACCGCTTAACGGGACGGCTTCCTGGGCTGTACGTGCCTGGATGGTTAAATAACCGATAGCCATAAGCTGATATTTCTCCTTTTTGCTTATTTTATGCAGAAACCAGGATATAGCTACCCATAAAAACCATAAAATAAAAATATCAGTATCCCAAATTTTGCCACCCGGTATCCGCATATATTATATACAGTCAATGCGGCTTCTAATATCCGGACCGCAAAATAAGGAAAAGGAGAAAAATTATGGCTCAAAACAAAAACCCATTTCCATTTGAATCAGCTGATTTTATTACCGTTAAATCGGCAAAAGGAACCCATACATTCCCAAATCCAGACAGCTGTATCCAGGTATCGGACATCCGGGTCAGCTTGGCCGGCAGCCCGGACGCAGGCGGGCATATAGACGTCTGCCTGACTGCAGATACAAGCGCAGTCGAATGGATCAAGATCCGCTGGAACCGCCCGCTGCCGAAACGGGTAATGATCCTTGGCGACGCATGGGAGCGCGGCTATGGCGACCTGCAATGGCGCGGCATAAGCGGAAGCCGGTTTTTGCCGTGGTATTTTTTAGCCTCTACTACGGACAAGCAGTATGGTTTTGGCGTCAAGGTACGGCCAAATGCCATGTGCTACTGGCAAGCAGATACCCACGGCATTACCCTTGTAATGGATGTCCGCTGCGGCGGGGAAGGCGTCCTGTTAGGCGGACGGCAGCTAACCGCGGCACAGCTGGTTTCCATGGAAGAAGATACCACAGATTCCTTCCGTTTCGCACAGGACTTTTGCCGCCTGATGTGTACCGACCCTATTTTCCCGGATGCACCTGTTTACGGCAGCAATAACTGGTATTACGCCTATGGAGAAAGTTCTGAAGCCGAAATATGCAAAGATGCCGACTATCTGATGGAGCTGGCGCAAGGGGCTAAAAACCCTCCTTATATGGTGGTTGACGACTGCTGGCAGGAACACCACCGCCTGGACGAATACAATGGCGGCCCGTGGCGCAGTGGCAACCACAAATTCCCGGATATGAAGGGCCTTGCCGAAAAACTGGTGCAAAAAGGTACACGCCCAGGCATATGGGTACGCCTGCTCTTAAATGAAGACACTGCGGTCCAAGACAGCTGGCGCCTTTCCACCAACGGCTGCCTAGACCCTACCCACCCGCAGGCACTTGCATATATGAAACAGGACGTGCGGCAGATCTGCGAATGGGGCTACCAGCTGATCAAGCATGACTTTTCCACTTATGACCTGTTCGGCCGGTGGGGGTTTGAAATGAACCCATTTGTAACTGGGGATGGCTGGCATTTTTATAACCAGGGCGTCACAAGCGCAGAAGCAGTAAAAATGCTGTACCAGGCGATTTATGATGTAACAAAGGAATACGGGGTGCTTATTATCGGCTGCAATACCATAGGCCATCTTGGCGCGGGCCTAATGCAGCTAAACCGCACTGGCGATGATACCAGCGGGCGCAACTGGGAACGCACCCGGCGGATGGGCATTAATACGCTGGCATTCCGCCTGCCGCAGCATAGGACATTTTTTGATGTGGATGCAGACTGTGTCGGGATCACCGGTGCAATCCCTTGGAAATGGAACCGCCAATGGGCTGACGTGATCGCACAAAGCGGCACACCGCTGTTTTTATCCGCCAAACCAGGCGTGCTGACAGAAACCGAACGAGGGGAATTAAAAGAAATCATAAAGGTTGCTGCAGCCCAGGAAGTCCACAAAACCCCTTTGGACTGGCAGGAAACCGACTGTCCGGAAGTATGGGCCGACGCCGATGGGCAAACCACTTATAACTGGTATGATGAAGCCGGATTAACGCTGCAAAGCAATTCGTTAAAATATTATGCATATATTCCGCTTCAATAAAATTAAATTATCATAAAACAAAGAGGGCTCAACAATGAAGACTATGGCAAAAAGAATATTAATGGCTTTGTGCGGTATTATTTTAACTGGAATGGGCATTGCCTTGATGAAAACTGCTGATATGGGGACTGACCCATTTTCGTGTTTCACCCTCGGCATCAGCAAGGCAACCGGAATTTCCTTCAGCATTATATTTACGGCAGTCACCTGTGTGCTGCTTATCGGTGTCTTTGTGGTCAATAACCACTATACCGGAATTTCAACTATATTAAATATGCTTTTAACAGGTGTGATCACGGAGCAGTCTATGCTGGTTCTGGAAAAGGTATTTCCGCATCCATCCATATGGGAGAAACTTATGCTGCTGGTGGCGGCACTGATACTGATCTGCTTTTCCGCATCCTTATACTATACGGCAGACCTTGGCGTGTCGGCTTACGATGCATGGGCATTGATCTTATCCGAAAAAGGTGTGTTACGTTTCCGTTTTTGCAGGATTGGGACTGACAGTATCTGCGCCGCCGCCGGCCTAGCAATGGGGATTGTCCCTGGTATTGGTACACTGCTTACTGCTTTTTGCATGGGTCCAATGATAGAACTGTTTAACCGTTATTTATCAGTACCGCTTCTGCGCGGGGAACTGCATCTTGGCGGGCCAAAGCTGAAAAAAGCTGCCTGACAGCTACCAGCAAAACTGCCCAAAAAACTGCCTTGACAGCTTCTGGCTAAAAAAAGCCGGGTAGGCATTGGATACCCCTATACACTATCCGGCTTTGTATAAATACGATTTCATTTGTTGCAGCAAGTCTGCTGTTTTCCTAATTGCACCCGTTATTTTAAACGTCGTTTCATTTATAAAAATCTATAAGAGTGGATCTATAACAGCGGGGCTGCCGCTTTCGCAACGGCACCCGTCAGCTTCACCTTCCAGCTTTCATTTTTCACGGTTTCTTTGGTCACTGTCCGGCACATACGCAGCGTATTTTGAAAATCAGCTTCTATATCCGAAATACAATCTACGCTATACAGATAGGTCGCACACTCAAAATGATGGTATAAGCTGCGGTAATCCAAATTAATCGTCCCAACCACGGCCTCCCTGCCGTCGCAGACAAATTCTTTTGCATGGACAAACCCTGGCGTATATTCATAAATCTCCACGCCCGACTCCAGCAACGCAGCATAATGGGTCTTTGCCAGCGCATATGGAATCGGCTTATCCGGAATCCCCGGAAGGATCAACGCCACTTGGACGCCGCGCTCCGCCGCAAAACAAAGCGCTGTTTCAATTTCCCCATCCAAAATCAGATAAGGCGTCATAATATGCACATAACTCCTGGCACGGTTTAATAAATCCATATAGACCCGCTCGCCCAGCTTATCGTGGTCCAACGGGCAGTCGCCATAAGGGATGACATAGCCTTTGGCTTCTTCCTGCGGGCAGGCCGGATATGTTAAAAACTTTTTATACTCCAGTACCTGTGAATCAATGCCCCACATCTGAAGGAACATCAGGGTAAAACTTTTGACGGCTTCCCCCTTTAGCATAACGGCTGTATCTTTCCAATGGCCGAACTTTTGGATATGGTTGATATATTCATCCGCAAGGTTGATGCCCCCGTTAAAAGCAGTATGGCCGTCGACCACAAGGATTTTCCGGTGGTCCCTATAATTGTAATGGGTAGAAATAAACGGCGCCACCGGTGCAAACATTTTACATTGGATACCCAGGTCTTTTAACCGCTGCGGGTAATCATGCGGCAAGCGCGAAAGCTCGCAAGTCCCGTCATACATCACGCGTACATCCAGGCCCAGCTTCGCTTTACGCGCCAATATTTCCAATACCTTCCCCCACATCAGCCCTTCGTCTATAATAAAATACTCTAAAAATATAAAATGCTGTGCCTGCTCCAGCTGAAACAGCATTTCTTCAAATTTTTCTTCCCCGCTGGGAAAATAAGTAACCGCCGTTTTGGCATATACCGGATGGCAGCCGCTGCGGCGCATATAATGTACCAAGGAGGCTACGCCTGCATCCTCCTTGCTGACCGCACGGAACACCTCGTCAGACTGCGGGATACTGTCTTTTGTCGCCTGGATGATCTGTGCAAAACGCATTTTCAACGCCCGGTGGCCAATATCACTCCTCGTATACACGTAAAGCAATGCACCAAACACTGGCATCAGCATCATAACAATCAGCCAGGTAATTTTTGCCGTCGGATCCATCTGGCAATTCAACAGGTATACAATAATAATAATATTAAAAATGACCGTCCCTCCGTAAATATGCGGAAACAGCCCTTCAAACCACTGGAATACGCCAAACAGGATATATGCCTGGAACCCAATTAAAAGCATCATCAGGCCCATCCGGCTGAAGATGGCGTAGGAGATGCCTTTTTGGCCTTTTTTTAATAGGCGAATGCCTTTGCTACGGCTGTTGATTAGTTTTTGCCGGTCTATTAATTTCTGCCTGTCTATCAGCCTTTGCCGGTCTGTGGGTTTTTGCTTGTCTGTCTTCTTCTGCATGTTAGATTCCTCTTTCTGGCTGCGCGTCTGGACACGGTTGGTTTTTGGAATATCCCAATTATAAAACAAGTGGGGGTAAAAGACAATAG
>CAMUML010000091.1 GCA_947089855.1 uncultured Eubacterium sp. | reverse complement strand
CAGATTTATACATCTTCACACCCCGTTTTACCACAGGAAAGGCTTGTGCCGGATTGGAGGGAACGCCGGACAACATTTTTTAGGACCTATGCACGTCCAATAGAGATAGAAAATAATGTCTGGATTGGCGGCGGCTGTATTCTTCTGCCGGGGGTTACCATAGGGGAAAACAGCGTGATAGGGGCTGGGAGTGTGGTAAACCGCCCTATCCCGCCAAATTGTGTTGCGGCAGGGAATCCATGCAGGGTGATACGTTATTTTGATGCAGGTAATGCAAAGCATGTTGATAGATGAAATAAAAAGGCCGGGGATTTTTCCCCGGCCTTAATTCTGGATTTGATGTTTGGGCAAGACGGAGGTTGAAAAAGTCAAAAGCTATGATAAAATAATGGAAAAGTAAAATAGAATCAACAAATGGAGGCTGTTATGAGAGAAGATATTACCATACGTCCGGAAACACGTAAAGATTATAAAGAAATAATATCAACTTGACATTTATTGCAACTGTGCTATAATGCAAATATGGAAAGCAAACTTTCCATTGAGAAAGGGGCTACATGAAAAACCGGCTGGAAGATTTACGAAAACAACGGGGAATCAAACAAGAAGATTTGGCTAACGCATTAGAAGTGTCACGGCAAACAATCGGCTCGTTGGAGAATGGACGCTATAATCCATCTATACAGTTAGCATTTAAAATTGCCCGGTATTTTGACATGAGAATCGAAGAAATTTTTATTTATGAGGAGGAGTCAAAATGAAAGAAAAAAAGCCATTTATCATTGAAATATTAGTGGGCATTGTGTTGGTTTGCGTGGGATTTTTTGTTAAGGCCGGCTATTATTCGGCCTTGATTTCTTCTATGGGCGTTGGAATAATGGTTGCTTCCATTGTACAGTTAATCCGTATCGCTTACTGGCAAAATCCGAAGCGTTATGCGGAATATGAAACAAAAAAGAAGGAAGCCCATATCAATTGTGTTGATGAAAGAAAACAATATTTACGGATGAAAGCCGGCCACATTACTTATCAAATGATGACATTTTCTTTACTCATCTTGTCGCTGGTACTTGCACTGGTTAGAGTAGAAGTATGGGTAATAACGATGATATTTTTACTTTTTGTCCTTCAATGGCTAGTAGGCATAATCGTGTTCCGTATGTTGGAAAAAAGAATGTAGCAGTGGCCAAAATGTAATACTGGTTTAAGTAGGCAGGGCAGTTGGCGGAAACGAAGCCGGAAACGTTGATATTTCAATGTTTCCGGCTTTTTTATGAAAAAGAAGACAGTCTTTTTGTAAAATGGGGACATTATGAAAATAAACATAGCATTGTATAATGATAAATAGGAAACAGGGGATTGCCGTCTAGGGCCGGATGGCAGCAACAGGGCATGTTTGCCTGCAACTGTTGGGAATAGAAGATAGAGAGATGTTTATTTTATGGATAAATGGCTATTAGAACAAATACAAAAGGTTACGCCGGAAGAACAGGGTTATTTGGATGGGGAAGAACAGGTAAACAGGGAGATTTATACAAGGAAAGAAAACTTTGAGATTGACCCGCAGCTGTTTTTAAAACAAGGGAAACTGGTAACGGTGCGCCACCACAGCCGTTTTATAGAATTTCCGGAACATAAACACAATTATATCGAAATCGTTTATGTGTGTGCTGGGGAGATCACCCATTATATTGACGGCAAAACGCTGTCTATGCAGCCGGGCGACCTTTTATTGATGAACCAGCATGTAAAGCACAGTGTCAAACGGGCGGAACTGGGGGATATTGGAATTAATTTTATCGCTTTGCCGGAGTTTTTTGACATACCGCTGCAGATGATGCGCAGGCAGAACGTGATCGCAGATTTTCTGCTTGGGACGCTGCGCCAGAACCAGAATGTGCCCCAGTACCTGCTGTTTCAGCTCCGGGGCCAAAAGCAAATATCCAACCTGATGGAAAATATGATAGCGTCTGTTGTTTGTAATTCGGAAAATGAGGATGTGATTAACCAGTATTCGATGGGGCTGGTTTTTTTATATCTGCTAAACCAAATCGATAAGCTGGCGCATAATTCATCGCAAAATTACGAGGATGTCGTAATCCAGTCTACCTTAAAGTATATTGATACCCAGTACCGCACAGCGGTATTAAGCCGTATTGCGGAAGATTTTAACCTGTCTTTGTCAGCGGCAAGCAGGCTGATCAAAAAAAGTACGGGGTTTACGTTTGTGGAGCTATTGATGCGCAAACGGTTTCAAAAGGCTTTGATGTTTCTGGTAGAAACGGAGCTTCCGGTGGAACAGATCGCGGCAAACATCGGCTATGAAAACCAGAGCTATTTTTACCGTCAGTTTAAAGCGCAGTATGGCGTGACGCCGAGCCAGTACCGGGCAGAACACAAAAATGATTTGCAGATCCGGATTTAAGGCCTGCAAAAAAAGACAGTAAATTTGAGAAACACAGACGTTACCAAAAGTTTTTGTTTGGTTTATGATAAAGCTACTTAAGGATCGATGCAGCGCTGCAAAATAAACGAAGAGGAGATTTGCTATGAATTATAGGGAAGAGGCAAAGAAGATACCAGCAGAAGACCGGCCCATATCTAGAAAAGAGGTTTCGGGCCTTGGCAATTTTTTTGGCATCTATGGCGGGGAACATATTGCGGCGACGGAATTTGTCATAGGGGCTACTTTGGTAACGCTGGGCGTAAAAGCAAGCGATATTTTCCTGGGGCTTTTTGTGGGCAATATATTAGCGACGCTGACGTATGCGCTAATCTGCGCGCCGATTGCAGTAGATACCAGGCTTACCTTATATTCCTATCTGAAAAAGGTAATGGGGCCTTATATGCAAAAAATATATAATGCAGTCTGGGGGCTGGCTTCGATTGCGATGGCCGCATCGATGCTGACCGTATCAGCGTCGGCAGTGCGGGAAATTTTTGGGATTAAGCTGCAGACCGAATGGTATCCGACGGATGTGAAATTTATCCTGGTAGTTGTCGTCCTGGGCGTAATTGTAACTTTGGTTGCGGCGAACGGGTTTGAAGCGGTAGCAAAGTTTTCTTCGGTATGCGTGCCGTGGATGATCATTGTATTCCTTGCGGGGTTTTGCGTGGTGATCCCGCAGCTGATGGAAATTACTGGTTCGTCTGGTATCCATAGTTTTGGGGATTTTATGGATCTGATGAATACCAGCGTATGGAATGGTGAAGTGGTTGAGGGCGGACAAAAACTGACCGTATTTCATGTGATCGGTTTTGCATGGATGTGCAACCTGGCATATCATGGCGGTTTAAACGATATGGCGCTGTTCCGTTATGCGAAAAGTGCGAAATACGGTTTTGTAACCTGTTATGGGATGTTTGTCGGACATTTCTTTGCATGGGGGAGCGCAGGCATTATGGGGGCGACGGCTGCCATTATGTTAAACCAGTCGCTGCTGATTTTGGATTCAGGTGCAGTTACAAGCGCAGTTTTGGGCAGTACGGGGCTTTTGGCTGTTATTATCGCAGGATGGACGACTGCAAACCCGAATATTTACCGGGCGAGCCTGGCTTATGAAACAATTTTCCAGGTATCTTCCAAGAAGTTGACTTATGTGGTAGGAGCCTTTATGACAATTGTAGGATGCTTTCCGATTGCCATGAATATCATGACGATCGTAAATGTTATCGTACTGGTTGTGCCGTCGGTAGGGGCGATCGTATTTGCGGAGCATTGGATCATTCCAAAGATTGGCGGGACAAGGTATTGGGCGGCTTATAAAGGGTGGAAAATTAATTATGCCGGACTTGCGGCCTGGCTGGTTGCGCTTGGGTTTGTGGCGGTTATGACTGTTACCAAAGCGATGCATTCTTATTTTATGTTCCTGCCAACCTATTTATTGGCTATGGTTACTTATCTGGTCCTGGCATGCCTGATGGGCGCTAGGGATGACTATACAGCGCAGGCGGAGGAAGACCGTAAGGTCCAGGAAGCCCTTGCGCAGATACAGGATGAAGAAGACCATAAAACAGAAACGGTGCATACAAAATATCCGGGGGCGCAAAAAGCGGCAGCTTATGCATCCTATGCAGTCCTTGCTGTATTCGCCGTATTTACGGTAATGGTATTGCTAGGGAATGTGGCGCCGGATACATGGAAAAATGTTTCATTGGTTATATCGATCGCCTATTTTGTTTTGGGAGGCACTGCTACTTATATTAAATTTGCTTTAACCGAAAAAGCATAACAGAAGGGATGTATTGAGGGGGAAAGGAGAACGTATGGTAAGGAAAGGGATAAAAATGCATTTGTATCCAGGCATGGCGGAGGAATATGAGAAACGGCATAAGGAATTGTGGCCGCAGATGGCCGAAATGATCCACGCACATGGAGGGGGCAATTATTCTATTTTTCTGGATAAAGGGACAAATGTCCTGTATGGGTATCTGGAAATCGAAGATGAGGAAACGTGGGCAAAGTCGGCGGATACCGAGATCAACCGCAAGTGGTGGGATTATATGGCAGATATTATGGAAACCAACGCGGATAACAGCCCGGTCTGCACAGACTTAATACCGGTATTCCATCTGGACTAAGGAAGGGGGAAATATGGAAACGTATTATCTGGCAGTGGATATTGGCGCATCCAGCGGGCGCCATATCCTGGGGCATCTGGAGAATGGCCAGATGGCCCTTGAAGAAATTTACCGCTTTGAAAACGGCATGGACAGGCAGGGCGGGAAGCTTTTGTGGGATACGGGCCGCCTGTTTGCCGAAATTGTAAATGGAATGAAGATGTGCCGGCAGTTACATAAAATCCCAGCCAGTATGTCGGTGGATACCTGGGCAGTGGATTATGTGCTTTTGGATGGCCAGGACCGGATCCTTGGGGATACCTACGGATACCGGGATAGCCGGACGGCGGGGATGGATGCGCAAGTATACAAGGTCCTGCCTGAACAGGAGCTATATCAAAGGACAGGCATCCAAAAGCAGCTATTTAATACCATTTACCAGCTTATGGCAGTAAAGCAGCAGACGCCGGAATTATTGGAGAAGGCAAAAACATTTTTGATGCTGCCGGATTATTTCCAGTTTTTACTAACGGGCCGGAAAGTATCGGAATATACAAACGCTACATCGACGCAGCTGGTAAGCCCGCAGACAAAACAATGGGATAAGGAATTGATCCGCCAGCTGGGCTATCCGGAGGAAATATTCCTGCCGCTTGCAGTGCCTGGGGCAGACGTAGGGACATTAACAAAAGAAATCCAGGAACAGGTAGGGTTTAACTGTACGGTAACGCTTTGTGCCAGCCATGATACGGCTTCTGCAGTTATGGCCATGCCGGTTCTTAAGGGGGAGGGGCTGTATATCAGTTCCGGTACCTGGTCTTTGATGGGGGTGGAAGCCCAGGAGGCAGACTGCAGCACACAAAGCCGCCAGGGCAATTTTACCAATGAAGGCGGATACGGGTACCGTTTCCGGTATCTGAAAAACATTATGGGGCTGTGGATGATCCAGTCTGTGCGGCATGAACAAAAAGATGCGTATTCGTTTGCACAGCTTTGTGAGATGGCGGCGGAATGCAGGGATTTCCCTTCCCGCGTAGATGTCAATGACAATGTATTTTTAGCGCCGGATAATATGACAGAGGCAATCCAGGACTACTGCAGGAAAACCGGGCAGGCTGTCCCAGTCACAGCCGGGGAGGTTTCAGCGGTCGTATACCAGAGCCTGGCGGACTGCTACGGGAAAACGGCAAAGCAGCTGCAGCAAAATACCGGTAAGGCGTATGACGGTATTTATATTATTGGAGGAGGTTCCAATGCCGCATATTTAAACCAGCTGACCGCTGACGCGGCAGGTATGGATGTTTATGCAGGGCCGGGGGAGGCTACTGCGGCGGGCAACCTTATGGCGCAGATGATCCGTGCCGGGGAACTGGAAGACCTTGCGAAAGCAAGGAAGTGTGTAGCCGGTTCCTTTCCGGTCAGCCATTATCAACCAAAAAAATATAAGCAACCAGTGTGATTGGAGGGTAAATTATGTTAGTAAACACAAAGGCAAAAGTGGGGGTATTTTCGATCGCGTTAGGCGCATACCTGCCGCAGTTCCCATCCCTTGTGCCAGAATTTGAGGCACAGTACGAGGCATTTAAAAAAACGCTCCCTGACAGTGTCGAGGTGGTTGACGGGGGGATGGTAACGACAAAAGAACAGTCGCAGGCGGCCGGGGACTTGTTCCGTGCGGCAGACGTTGACCTGGTATTCTTACAGCTGCTTACCTACGCCACTTCTTATAATATGCTTCCGGCGGTAAGGGATTTGGATGTCCCAGTGGTGCTGGTCAATGTCCAGAAAAAAAAGGCGCCGGATTATGCAAATACCGATGTCCCGACATGGCTTGGCGAACTGTATGCGTGCGGCGCTGTAGGAGAGATGGTTGCGGACCTGGAACGCGCCGGCAAGCGGCATGCAGTGGTTACCGGCGTTGTGGAAGGCGGCGACCCGGTTGTGGAGGCACAGATCCGGGACTGGTGCAAAGCAGCGCAGGTCCGCAGGCGTTTCCGTGACACGAACCTGGCGCAGATTGGAAGGCCTTATCCGGGCATGATGGATTTGTATATTGATGAAACAAACCTGTACCACAGGATGTTTGTGTATACAAAACAGTTTGACTGGGAAAAGATGTGGGCCATTGCAGACGATATTACACAGGAAGATGCCATCCGCGCGAAAGCCCAAGACATCCTGGACACTTTTGAGGTCGAAGGCGGCGGGACAGTGGAAAAAGTATGGGAGATGGCAAAATATGTCGTGGCATTTGAACAGTGGTGCAAGGATGAACAGATTGGTTTTATAGCGTCCCATTACGACGGGTTTGCACAGGGCAAGGCCGGCATTTTGGACAGCATGCTGATCCCTGCGTTTTCCATGCTGATCAAACAGGGGACGGCATGCGCGGTAGAAGGGGACATCAAGGTTGCTATGGCGATGAGCATATTAAAAACAATCTCCGGAGCCGGCCAGCTGTCGGAAATGTATTCCATTGATTTTAATGAAGACATCTGCATTATCGGGCATAGCGGTTCCGGCGACGCTGATATTTCCGGCAAAAAGCCGGTCATGAAGATTGTCCCGGTATTCCACGGCAAGGCTGGCGGCGGATACCTGACCCAGTTTTACCCGCCGGCAGGGGATATAACCTATCTGGGCATTACCCAGGATAAAGACGGAAACTTCAAGTTTGTTGTAGCAGAAGGCGTGAACGAAGAAGGCCCGATTTTTAACTTCGGCGATACAAATATGAGGACCCGTTTCCGCTGCGGGGCGAGGGAGTTTTGCAACCGCTGGAGCGAGGCAGGCCCGACGCACCATATGGCGGCAGCAGTAGGAAGGCATATTGATACGGTCTTAAAGGTTGCAAAGATCTTTGATGTCCCAGTGGACATTATCACAAGATAGGCCATAACACATAGAAAACGCACAGGCAGGAGGATACGATGGATATATTAGAAGCAGGATTTGTAAAAGGCTTTGTCCGCATGGCAAAGGATGGATGGGACTTAGGATGGCACGAGCGCAATGGCGGCAACCTGACTTACCGCATCAAACCGGAAGAAATCGAGGAAGTAAAGCAGTTTTTTGACTATGGAAAACCATACCAGCCAATCGGGGCCACAGTCCCGGGGCTGGCCGGGGAATATTTTATGGTGACCGGCTCCGGCAAATATTTCCGCAATGTCATCCTTGACCCTGCCGATACCACTGCGGTGATAGAAATTGACCATAAGGGGGAAAACTACCGCATTGTATGGGGCCTTGTAAACGGCGGACGCCCGACGTCGGAACTGCCAAGCCACTTAATGAACCACGAGGTGAAAAAACGGGTAACGGGCGGGGCGCACCGCGTGATCTACCACTGCCATGCAACCAACCTGATCGCGCTGACATTCGTGCTGCCGCTGACGGCGGAAGCGTTTACCCGGGAATTGTGGGAAATGGCCACCGAGTGCCCGGTAGTATTCCCATCCGGCGTTGGCGTAGTGCCTTGGATGGTACCGGGCGGCAGGGCAATTGCAGTGGAAACATCCAAGCTAATGGAACATTACGATGCAGCAGTCTGGGCACACCACGGCCTATTCTGTTCCGGCGAGGATTTCGACCTGACGTTCGGCTTGGCACATACCATTGAAAAATCTGCTGAAATACTGGTAAAGGTACGTTCCATGCAGCCGGTAAAGCGGCAGACGATCCAGCCAGATGAATTCCGTGCGCTGGCCAAGGATTTTAAAGTGGAGCTTCCGGAAAAATTCCTATATGAAAAGCAGCCATAACCACACTTTATAAAGAGTCAAAGTCCAGCTAAGAAATGTCAATGGGTAAAATGAAAAATGTTTAAAAAGTTT
>CAMUML010000090.1 GCA_947089855.1 uncultured Eubacterium sp. | reverse complement strand
CATTCCTGGCCTGTGAATAGTAACATCCGCAGTTACTATTCACGGCCTGGAGGCCGCTCATAATAACCATTCGGGGCGATATTGGAAGTTTGCTTTGCAAAATCGCCCCTCACTCCTGAATCATGTTCTCACGGAATGCGCAGTTAATGCGCATTCCTGGCCCGTGAATAGTAGCTATCCGCAGCCCCCTACACCGGTTTAGGCACGCATAAATTTCCTGTACCCTTGGCATTGCCAGGTTGCAAGGCAGGTAACGGCCCTCGCAGACTGCCCCAATCCCTTTTTGTTCTACGATTTTTACCAGCATGTCCACTACTGCCTTTAAGTCTTTCTTCCCGTCAAACAGCCGCTGCTTTGCATATTTTACCATATATCCTAACGCCATTGTCTGCTCGCTGTCAACAAGCTGCTCAACATAGCGCAGTTCTATGGTATCACGGTCAATAGAAACCGCATCTTTGCCCATGCCTTTGATTTTCATGCGGTCATTTAGCGCCGCTTTCCGGTCAGCTGCAAACACGCGTGCAAAGTCCGGCGGTACGCTTTCTTGCAGCTTTGGCTTGTCCTTGGCAAAATCGGCAAAACGGGCTGCTTCCTTTTTTGCAGCCTCTGTAATCTCTGACGGCACGTACTGCATCATCTGGATTACATGGTCTGCCTTATAAAAATAGGAGCCGCAGCTGCCAGCTACCAGTATCGTAGATATGCCATAAGAGGTAAACAGCTCTTCTACACGGTCAATAAACGGCGTGATCGGCTCCATTTCCTTATGGACGACACGAGACATCAATTCGTCCCGGATCATAAAATTGGTTGCGCTGGTATCCTCATCAATTAAAAACAGCTTTGTCCCTGCCTCCATCGCTTCGATCACATTGGCAGCCTGCGACGTGCTGCCGCTGGCATCTTCGGTCTGGAATGCCCGGGTATCCTTGCCATTTGGCAGTCCATTGATAAACATGGAAATATCGGTATGACGGATGCTCCTGCCGTCCTCTGCACGGATTTTTACGGCGGTATCGTCCGTAATTACGTATTCCCGGCCATCACCAGCGATATGGTTATACACCCCACGTTCCAGCGCCTTTAATAACGTCGACTTGCCGTGGTAGCCGCCGCCTACGATCAAGGTAACGCCGCGCGGGATGCCCATCCCTTTTACCGTACCTGCATGCGGCAGCTCCATAACTACTTGCATCGATTCTGGCGTGCAAAACTTCACAGCCTGTTTCATAGGGCGGTCAGATACGCCGGATTCCCGCGGCAGCACAGAACCATCTGCTACAAATGCCGTAAGGCCGCGCTCTTTTAACTGC
This sequence comes from uncultured Eubacterium sp., assembly GCA_947089855.1. Classification (GTDB taxonomy): domain Bacteria; phylum Bacillota; class Clostridia; order Lachnospirales; family Lachnospiraceae; genus Eubacterium_J. The sequence goes on along the minus strand of CAMUML010000090.1, from coordinate 7,375 downwards.
TGCCTAATATAATACTGGTCTTCTGCCAGTTCCTTGACTGCTTCTAAGTGCTTTTTATCTGCCGTTTTGTAAAATAGGGACTGCTGCACGCATTCCGGCAGGAAACGGAACAGGATTTTTTCCAGTTCCCCGGCATTAATCGTACGCCCATTTGCCGGAAACCCGACTTCCAGGCGTACCACCAAGTCCCCGCTATCCGGCTCAATCTCACAAGCGCTGCGTGCAAGCACCTCCTGCCCTGGGCGGCTGACTGACAATAGGCCGCTTTTTCCGGAACCTTTCGCCTTATGGGAATGCTGTTCTGCTTCCCTCCCAAAACGGCGGATAAGTGCGTCTGCAAGCGCAATACGGGTATGTTTTTTGCCGGTCATATCGGATGGGAACCCGGCTTTTGCCCCGTCGATGTGGACACTGACCTTAGACGGAGCTGCAAATGGGTCGCCCTGTACATGGTCGATACTTAATACATAGCTGCCAAACTGGTATGCGCCTGCGGTATCTTTATAGGCTGGGTAGCTCCTGCGGTCAATCCGGTGGAGTATTTCCCGTAAATCCTCTGAATGTTTCATAATCTTTATCTGCCTTTCCTGTTTTGTATTTTTTGCTGTTTATATGGATGGGTGCTTTATATGCACTGTGGCAAAGCAGCTGCCACCAGGCAGTTGCCTATGTTCGAAATGCCTGGTATGAATGGCAGCCTTATGGCAGCTCTTCCATTTCACAGTAGCCCAGGCCGCTTTCTGAATGGAATTGGTATGCTTTCTGGCGGCCGCCATACTCCCATGTGAAGCTGCCTTCCATATCCATATAGGAATGCGCTGCTGCAATTGCATCCAAAAATTCTGCCATATCCAGCACAAACGATTCTGCATCTTCTGGAGAGCTGCATGGCGCTTCTTGTATATCATTTTCGATATATAGCCGGAGCGCAAACTCATCCAGGCTGCTTTCATCATCCAGCGCAGCACTTTTAAAGTAAACATTGCGGCAGCCCTGCAGCATGTTTTTTACAAATGCTATGCTGGATTGGATGCGTGGTTGAGAAATATCTTCGGCTTCCAGATAAATTTTGTATTGTATTTTCATTTGTTCCATAATCTGCCCCTTCTTTTCCTTATTCTACATATGGTTTTTGGCTTTGGCGGATGTAAGGCGACGATGTGGGAAGTTTCGAACTGCCTTATACCAGCTGTGTCATCCCGCCAGTTAAAATCCCTATATTGTCTGTGTAGATCTGTGCAAACTGGCTGACTGGCAGCGGATTGATCCCTGCCCCTGCCTCAATGGTATAGCCTGGCCGGTTATATTCCTGGATAAACCAGTCTTTGTACCCGGCATATCCGGAAACGCTTGGCGTTTCTTCTATTGCATAGCCGCTGACCATACTGAAATAACGTGCGATCCGGTAGGAATCTTCTGGTTCATAATCCAAGTATTTCCAGTAAATGACCTCGCCTTGGGTATGGTAAGCCAAGATCAGTTCAAACTGGCTGCGTTTGGTATATTCATATACCGCCCTGCTTTCCGGCGCCGTAAGCGGCGCATCCCCGACAAAATCCCGCGGCGCGGGCGACCGGTAGCCCTGGGCGTATTTGATGTCTTTTGCATTTTCCCATCCTGCCGGAAACTGGAGGTTTAGGTCAACCCCTTCGATATTTGCCTTCCAGCCCTGTGGAAATGGGATATTGGGGTAGTCAGCTGAAATCTGTTCCGCTTGTTTTTCGTATTCCTCATTGTCTAATACACCTGTTACTAAGTCTACCCCATCCGGGTTTACAAGCGGCAGGATAGACAGGCAAAACCCGTGATACAGCCAGGAAGCACGCACCCCATGCAAATGCCTGCCTTCCACAAAGGCATCAGCAAAATCTTCAGCAAACTTTAACAGTACCGGTGTTGTGATCCACTCATTTGCATGGAACGCTGCATTATAAAATACCTGCCGCCTGCCGGTACCGATACGCAGTACGGTCAGCTTTTTCCCCATTACACTGTTTCCTATTGGTTCTTCATGCAGAAACGGATAGCGTACCAAAAGGCCCTCCAAGATCCAGTCCGTCAGCAGGGAAGAATAATCTACATCCTGCGCAACCAGCGGAAAGTCATACGGTACGATCACCACTGTGCCAGGCACTAGGCCCTGTGGGTCAGCCGCTGGATTTGCTGTTACCAGCCGCCGTACCGAAGAATGCATACGTGATGCGATCTGATAAAACGTATCCCCTTCTTTGACCTGATACGTCGTATATCCTTTTAAATAAGGGAACAGCCGGTTCCACTGCGGTGTTTCTACCTGGCAGGGCTGGCCTTCCCCCATAAATGCCTGCAGGGACGCACATGTTTCGCTGCCAAATATGCCATCCATTTTTGCAGGATACCCAGCACGGGTCAGCGCAAGCTGCACATACTGTACTAAAGTACCTTTATCACCCGGATATAATGCTTTCATAATCGCTCCGGCTGGCGGCATATGCGGTCTATGTAATGCCGCCAGCGTTTTTTACCAGTATATGCTGCGGCGGCAAAAGTGTGTGTTTTAATTTTCCCTGCATGATTTTTGAAATAAGAAAAACCCCAGGATAAATAAAAGCACCAGCGATCCGACCCCATAGTTAATATTATTTGTCAGCTGGCTGGTGATACTGACCAGCATTGTGCCTAAAAACGACGCCCCCTTCCCGCAGATGTCAAAAATCCCAAAATATTCCCCGGATTTTTCCGGCGGGATGATCTTTGCAAAATACGAGCGCGACAATGCCTGCACCCCGCCCTGGAACATGCCGACGCATACGGCAAGTATCCAAAATTTTACCTGGGAATCCAGCGTAAAGGCAAACATTGCGATCAACGTATAGGCAATGATACAAGCCGAGATCAGCAGCCTGGACGAAAACCGCCCGGAAAGCCTGCCAAATAGCAGCGTAGACGGGAACGCCACAATCTGTGTGGTTAAAAGCGCAAGCAGCAGGCCCGTCGTATCCAGCCCCAATGCGGTGCCGTAAGCTGTCGCCATATCGATGATCGTATAAACGCCGTCGATATAGCAAAAAAATGCGAGCAAAAACACAAATACCTGTTTTTCCTGGCGCATATTGCGGATCGTCGCTGCCAGCCTACGGAAACTGCTGCGGACTAACTGCCGCCCGGCAGGAATATAGTGCTTTTGCTGATAGGTTGTCCATAATGGAACCGAGGCTGCCAGCCACCATACCGCCGAAACCACGAATGCCGCCGTCATCGCTGCCAGCTGCCCGATGCCTAGCCGTTTTGCCGACAGCACAAGCGCCAGGCCGGCCACAAACGGGATACAGCTGCCGATATAGCCCCAGGCAAACCCCCTGGCAGATACTTCGTCCATCCGCTCCGGCTGCGTAACATCCCCAAGCATCGCATCATAAAAAATCAGGCTTGCGGAATAGCCGCATTTAGAAATAATATACACAATCAAAAATACCAGCCAGGATTGTGTAAATCCTAACAGCGAACATCCAATTACGCCGATAAACATACTGGCCAAAAATACTGGTTTTTTCAAACCCTTAAAATCGGTCACCGTACCAAGTACTGGGCCTGAAACTGCTACGATCAAAGTAACCGCTGAGGTTGCATATCCCCAATACGCCAAATAATCGGTCTGTGAAATCCCTGCATTTTGCGCAATTGCATTAAAATATATGGGAAACAGCGTGGAAACAAGCAGTATAAACGCAGAATTCCCCACGTCATATAAAACCCATGCTTTCTCTAGTTTCGTTAATTTAAATTTATCCGCCATCTTTTTTGCTCCTGCTATTACTGTAAAAATGCTAAGGTTTCCTCAAAAAACCGCAGCCGTTCCCGTTCCCCGGCATTAAAAATCTCGTGTTTTGCATCCAATGCCCATACCAGGCGCGCATGGCGCAGTTTGCCTGCAAACCGGCATATTTCATCGGTATTTACCATATGTTCCCTGCCCGCGGCAAATACTAGCACCGGGATGCGTATTTTTCGGATATTCCGGTTATCCTGCAGATACGCCGACGCTTTCCCGGCAGCGTATACCCACTGGTAGCAGGCCCCGCTGGTACGGCATTTTTTATGTTCCAGCCGTTTTTCAAAGGCATAGAGATGGCGTTCCCTGGACAGGCAGCAGCTGCGTTCAAAATCCGGCTCGGTACAAAAGCCGCCTTGCCCTGCCGCATAGGTACGGCCCAGCCCGCACAGCCTGCATAAGTACGCGATCAGCATTGCAGCAGGGTAAGCTGTTTTGCCGACTTTCATCTGTATCATAGGGGAAGACAGGATTGCCTTTTTAAAATCGCCTGGATAGGTTTCCAAATAAAGCGCGCCGATTGCCCCACCCATAGAATGCGCAAATAAATACATTTCATTCTGGTATGGCCGCACAATTTTTTTTACAAACAGGTGCAAGTCATATACATATTCTTCGAAACTTTTTACATATACTTTCTCCAGGTTTTTCAACTTGCGCTGCGACCTGCCATGCCCGCGGTGTTCCGGCAGGAAGACGGAATAGCCCGCCTGCAGGAAATAAAAAACCACTTCATTATATTTTTCCGCAAATTCGCTAAACCCATGCGAAACCACAATGCTGCCGCGCGCATGGCGGCGCACATAGGCACAGTAAAAAATCTGTGTCCCATCATAACTGCAAAACCGGCCGCAGCGGCGGTACCGTTTTAAATATGGCTCTACTACCTGCCGCATTTGCTGCCGGTAGCCTTCTTCCTGCAGATAATAGACCTTTCTTTTTCCCTCCATGCTATAACACCTTTTCCAACTTTTTTACAAGCCCTGGCGTTAATTTCCCGTCTTCGTATTCGTCTACGACTGCCCGTGCCAGCTTTGGGTCGTTGGTAATCACTGCTTCTACCTGGTGCTCACAAAGGTAACGGATTGCCTTTTCATCATTTACCGTCCACACATGTACGCTTAACTGGTTTCTGCGGCACTCGGTAAAAAAATCCGGATCCGTTACATGATACAATGCCGGGTGCAGCGCATTTGCTTTTACAATATCCTTCGCATATTCCATTGCGCCAATCATGCGGTCTTGGTACAGCATTCCGGTCACTGCCTGGGCATCCATCCTGCGTATATCCCGAATACTGTAATGGTTAAACGAAGAATACACGGCCTGCGCCTGCATCCCCATCTGCTTTGTCAGATCCAGGACCTTTTTTTCAATGTCCGGATACGCGATCACATTGGATTTAATTTCCACATTGACCGTCAACCCTGTCGGCTGCAGCAGTTCATACACTTCTTTTAGCGCCGGTATCCGCTGCGGACCGTATTTCGGAAAATGTTTGTTCACATCCAGCTTTTGCAGCTCTGCGAAAGTGAAATCTTTCACCCAGCCAGATACCCCGCTTACCCGGCCCAGCTCTTCATCATGGACCACAACCAGTTCCCCATCCTTTGACATCTGTACGTCCAGCTCCACGCCGTCGGCCCCCATGTCCACCGCAGCCTGAAAAGCTGCCAGCGTATTTTCCGGCGCATATGCACTGGCCCCACGGTGTGCCCATACTAATGTTTTTTTCATAACTGCTCCTTTCCAATAACCAAAACTACTCCCGGCATAATTTACCCTTTCTTACGGACTTTGCTGCGCCCTTAACGCATCGCGTCGAGCAGCCCCTGGATTCCTTGCTGCTTATAAATACTGCGGTAATAGCTGACTTCACCGCCAATCAGCCCATCGATTACCTGCATCCCAAGCAGCTCCACCGGCGCCTGGTCGTCTGTCATCCGGTACCTGCCCGGCTGATAGGCCGCAAGGCCCGCCGATACCTGGTCCATAAACTCCGCCAGGCCGTGGTCTGCCGCCAGCGCCACGTTATCCTGCAAAACCTCTACCATACCCTCCGAGGTACTGGCAAACAGTTCCCGGTTTGTCGACCCATCTACATCTACCGTATAAACATCGCCAAATACATGTGCGATCGTATCCGCCAGATATTGGTTTATATTGCCTTCCCCACTGCCGCGCATGTTCATATTGACTGCCATCACGCCGCCATCCGTCAAATGGTTTTTTACCATTGTAAAAAACTCAATTGTTGACATTTGAAATGGAATCGTAATATCCTGGTAAGCATCCACCAAAATAACATCGTACTTTTTATCCACAGCATTCAAATACGCCCGCCCATCGTAGGTTGCCACCGGTACTTCTTCCGAAAGCTGGAAGTACTCCCTGGCCAGCCAGGTAATCTTTTCATCAATCTCTACGCCCTCGATATGCGCATTTGGAAAATACCGTCGGCACTGCGTCGCAAATGTCCCAGTCCCCATCCCAAGGACAAGCACTTCCAAACGCTCCTTCTCATAAACGCCAGCCATAAACGGCGCCGCCAGCGCATAGTCATAGTACATTCCAGTCAGGCTGCCGTCTTTTTTCAAAATAGACTGTACGCCGAACAATACATTGGTAGACAAGACCACACTGTCTGTATCTTCCTTAACCTGCAGGTAATTGTACACAGACTCCCCCTCATAAGTGAGGTCCGTTTCCCAAAACGCCGGGCGGCCCTGTGCGCCAAACAGGAAGCAAAGCAAAAACAAAAAAGCGGCCACTGCTGTTTTCCTGCCATTTTTCCCCACAGTTATAAAATATATGAGCGACAGGAGCAGGATAATACCTGCAAAGATAAAAAATGTCGCCGACGTCCCCGCTGCCGGTATCGTAACAAACGTCGGCAGGAATGTCCCGATAATGCTGCCAACTGTATTTGCCGCATTTAACATCCCTACGGTCTTGCCGTTATCGTCGAGGCTGTCCACCGTATATTTGACCAGCGACGGCGTAACCGTACCAAGCAGGAATAACGGAAATACAAAAAGTACCATGCAGGCGCCAAACGCCGCCCATATTAAATAGTTGCTGCTGACAGAAAAGATCAGCAGCGCTGAAATCCCGAGGATTACATACCTGCCGACTGCCGGTATGGCCGCGATCCATACAGCCGCGACCAGCATCCTGGTATACAGCCTGTCCGGATTTGGATTTTTATCCGCCGCCCTGCCCCCGTAAATATTTCCAAGCGCCATTGCGATCATTATGGTGCCGATAATAATCGTCCAGACGATCTGTGAAGAGCTAAAGTACGGTGCAAGCAGGCGGCTTGCCCCAAGCTCTACCGCCATCACGGACATACCTGCAAAAAATTCGGTCAGGTACAAATACGTTTTCTTTTGTAAAATAGATGCCTGTTTCATGCTGCTTGCCTTTCTGAGTTTCATCTTTGTATTGAATTTGTGTTGTATCTAAGATAGGTGCTTTTTTATCATAGCAAATAATGTGCATTACCGCAAGCGTAACAGTTCAGATAACCCTTGAACTGTTACGCATCCGGCCATTGAAAATCGC
>CAMUML010000089.1 GCA_947089855.1 uncultured Eubacterium sp. | reverse complement strand
CCAATATCGCCCCGAATGGTTACTATGAGCGGCCCCCAGGCCGTGAATAGTAACGTGAAAAGTAACCTAATTTAAATACGGAGGCCCAAAAAGGGCCCAGACATACGGCAACCGGAATATTTTATAGCGAGGTACATACAAATGCTTTTAAAAGACATCGATACCGGGCAAACCTGTATTGTAGAAAAAATCAACTTACCCTTCCAAATGGAACAGCGCTTACAGGCGCTCGGCATGACAAAAGGCACCGCCATATCCGTCTTAAACCGCAAAGGGAAAGGGATTTTGATCATTAAACTGCGCGGGGCCCGGTTTGCGCTGGGCTATCATATGACAAAAAACATCGAAGTAAGGAAAGCAGGTGCATAACGTGAAGGATACTTTGACAATCGGCTTTATCGGCAACCCAAACTGTGGCAAAACCACGCTGTTTAACGCCTATACCGGCGCCAACTTAAAAGTGGCCAATTGGCCCGGGGTAACGGTAGAAAAAGTAGAAAGCGCTATCCAAAGCCACGGCCTGAATATCCATCTGGTCGACCTGCCTGGCACCTACAGCTTGACTTCCTATACAATGGAAGAAACCGTTTCCCGCAATTTTATCCTAAGCGATGAGGTAGACGTTATTATCAATGTAGCAAATGCTTCCGCCTTAGAGCGCAGCCTTTATCTGACCCTGCAGCTGCTGGAACTTGGAAAGCCCGTTATCCTGGCCTTAAACATGATGGATGTCGTAGAAAAGCGCGGTATGGAAATCGACCTGCACCGCCTGCCGGAAATGCTTGGCATCCCGGTCATCCCCGTGTCTGCAAGGAAACGCACAGGGCTGGATTCACTGCTCCACGCCGCTGCGCACCATAAAGACCATACCAGCCCAGACAGCCTGATCCACCACCACAAAAACAGTGCCCACCATATCCACAACCACCATACCGAATATGCTATGGTTTATTCCGATACCATAGAAGACGCTATTGACCAGGTGATCACGGAATTAAAAAGAAGCTACCCGGATATGGGAAACTACCGCTGGCATGCAATTAAACTGCTGGGGCAGGATACGGAAATCTGTGAAAAATACCCTATACATTTGCCGGATGTTTTAAACAGAAACTACGAATCGCAGATTATTAATGAAAAATATGATTTTATTGAAGAAATTGTAGCAGAAGTGCTGATACATAAACAGCGGCAGGACGAGTTTACCGAACGGATCGACCAGGCGCTGACGCACCGGATTTTCGGGATCCCGATCTTTTTATGCATTATGGCAGCGGTATTCTTTTTAACGTTCACCGTAGGCGACTGGGTAAAAGGATACTTTGAGGACGGCATTGACTGGATTTCCGGGCTGGCCACACAGGCGCTTGCAGCGGTCCATACAAATGAGATCCTCACCTCGCTGGTAATCGATGGCATCATTGGCGGGGTCGGCACCATTGTTACCTTCCTGCCCAATATTTTTATCCTGTTTTTGGCCCTGGCATTTTTGGAAGACAGCGGCTATATGGCACGGGTGGCCTATGTGATGGAAGGCATTATGAGCAGGCTTGGCCTGTCCGGCAAAGCCTTTATCCCAATGCTGCTCGGCTTTGGCTGCACCGTCCCGGCAATCATGGCGTCCCGCGCCTTAGAAAACAAACGCGACCGCTATAAGGTAATGCTCGTTACCCCATTTATGAGCTGCAACGCCCGTTTAACCATCTATATCCTGTTTTCCGAAATGTTTTTTGGAAACTATGCCATGCTGGCAGCTTATTCCATGTACTTAATCGGCATTGCAGTCGCCATCCTTGTATCGGTTGCGCTGCACCTTATCGACCGCAAGGAAAGCGCAAACTACCTGCTGATCGAACTGCCAGAATACAAAATGCCAGCCGCGCGCACTGTCGGCATTTATGTATGGGAAAAGGTAAAAGATTACCTTGGAAAAGCCGGTACGACCATTTTCCTTGCAACGCTGCTGATCTGGGCGCTGCTAAATTTCGGCCCGCAAGGGTATGCTGCGGATATGTCGGCCGGTTTTGGCGCAATCATCGGCAAATGGATGGTCCCGCTGTTTGCACCGGTTGGCCTGGGGTTTTGGCAGATTACCGTCGCACTGATCGCAGGCATATCCGCCAAAGAAGTCGTTGTATCCAGCTGTGCCGTCTTATTTGGCATTGTAAACGCTAATTCCCCCGCCGGGATGGATAAATTTGCGGATGTGCTGCTTGAAATTGGCTTTGGGCCGCTAAATGCCTTTTGCTTAATGGTGTTTTGCTTGTTGTATATTCCATGTGCAGCAGCGCTGGCAGCAATACGCAAAGAATCCGGGAGCTGGGCATGGACAGGGTTTGTGGCACTGTTCCAGCTTGCAACGGCGTGGATCGTTACCTTTGCTGTATACCAGATAGGGGCAGCTTTCTAGTTCCTTATACATAGGCATCAATCCCCACCGGCCCGCCCAAAACCTCCCTTTTCACGTAAACTGACTGGCCGTCCCTTGTCCCAAGCGACCATTTCACCAACGTAATACACCGGTTTTCGATTTCTATGCCCGTAATCCCGGCCGGATGGACGCAGCTTCCAGTATTGAAATACGGGGACTGCGCCGTACCTGCCATGGGCCGGTGCGTATGCCCAGTAATTAAGATCACGTCCTGTTCCTTTGCCCATCCAGACAGCCGCTTTTCCGTCTTTTCCTTTCTCGTATGGTTTTTTGCGGCGCTGGTCGGGTCGGGGACGCCCGCCAGCTCCAGATTTTTCCATACATGGCGCACCAGGAACCGGTTTATTTTCCAAAATGTGCTATTCATAATACCAGCCTGGTGGCCATGCGTCAAATAAATATTTTTCCGTCCAAACGAATCTTCCAAAATAATGCCTGGGTAAAAACGCAGGCCCGGGCAAACAGAATGCTCGCAGAAATATTTCTTCTGAAACGATGCATCTTTTTTGGCCATATCATGGTTGCCATATACCATATACAGGCGGCCGCTGTTATGATACCGGGAAAGCATTTCAAAACTATGCGTATGCATTTCCTTGATGGTTTCCATCGAACGGTTCTCCCATAGCTCGTCGCCGTCCCCCAGCTCCAAGTACGTAAACTGGTACTGGTCATAATATTTCAACGCCGCAAGATAGATAAATTCATTTTTCAGGAAATTATCATCTGCCCTGCCATCCCCGCGGTGGCAGTCGCTAAACAGGATATACTTCGACCTTTGGTATAGCGGCAGCACCAATGCATCGGCAAACGACTGCGCCATACGGCTTTCATAGCCCATGCATACACCGCCTCTTATACCTGCAGCACTCCTTTTTGCACTTGCGCTTGTGGAATTTCTGCTTGCGGCTGCGGCGGCACAGGCACATCCGGTAAAACGCCGGCGGCAGGAACAAAAACAGGAACACCAGCCGGTCAAGCACACAGGTAAACGGTTTTGTCGCCCACAAAAACAGTTTTACAAACAGCCTGTTTTTCCATTGTGCCCATTTCCATTTCAAACAGCAGCTATGGCACGGCTGCTTGCTATGCGCAAAGCTAAAGGAAAAGCTTACTGTCAGATCACACACATCAATATCGCATTCCTGGTATCCCATATGCATCAGGCTTTTGACAAAACAGGACCGCATATTTTGATCTTCAAACGTAATACTAATGCGCAACATCAGGTCTTTCGCATCACAGTACTGCCCCATACAAAATCCAGTCAGCCACCAGTGGCGCCTACCATATTCAAACATTTTCTGCCCTTTATAATACAAGGCCATTTCCATCGGCAGCATTTCCGCATCGGGTACGCTTCGAAAATGCGTTTTGTCAAACTCCTGCGGCGCCACAATACCTTTTGCGTAATAAATACCGGCTTCCGCCCCCATATTAATACCATACTGCCCTTTCCAAAGTTCAATACGGTAAGTCCGCTTTTTGTAATAAAAATAAACCGGTTCACAATCAAACGCCATCCCAAAATGGACTGCGGAACGGTCAAACAGCGTACAATATCCAAACTGGCGCTGCCATGCACCGTGGATACTTGTAATAATATCCTGCTGTTCCAAATAACAGAATCCAAACGGCGTCAATATATCATTCAACAAACAGACTTTACTGCACGGGTCCATCTGCTCCACTTTGCATATCATACGCTTTCTGCGGCAATACTGCAAAAAGGCAAATACGATACATACAGCAAGGAAAATTCCAAATAGAATATACATATCCCTCTCCTTTCGGAAGTTTGTATATTCTATGCAGCAGGCCCCATTATGCAACCGTATTTGTCAAAACGACTTTTTAGTTACTATTTAGTTACTATTCACGGCCTGAAGGCCGCTCATAGCAACAATTCGGGGCGATATTGGAAGTTTGCTCTGCAAAATCGCCCCTCACTCCTGAATCATGTTCTCACGGAATGCGCAGCTTATGCGCATTCCTGGCCCGTGAACACTTTTTAACAAAGGATTGACAAGCCATCCTGCAAATGTTATGATAGGAAACAAGTTAGCATATAGAAAAAGCGATGACGGAAACGAGTAACATATCGATTGCAGACAGAGAGGGCATCCTTTGGTGGAAGATGCCTATGTGGATCATATGTGAAAACCATTCCCCAGCTGCAATACTGAAAGTAGATGTAAGTATTGCCGTATACCTGCGTTAAAGGTTAGGATTTGATAGAATCTGAAGTGAAAAATTAAGGTGGAACCGTGCATAAAGCACCCTTAAAGATACGCAAAAGTGTCTTTAAGGGTGTTTTTCTTATGCTAACCAATATATTCCATTTGGAGGGATGAACAGTATGAAAATTACAATGAAAGATGGTTCCATCCGGGATGTTGGTTTTGAGGAGGAACTGGGCAAAAATGCATTCAGGCATACGACGGCGCATATTTTGGCACAAGCAGTAAAAAGGCTGTATCCAAATACAAAATGTGCAATCGGCCCGTCTATCTCAGATGGGTTTTATTATGATTTTGATTTTGATTTCCATTTTTCAGAAGAAAATTTTGCTGAAATTGAAGCAGAAATGAAAAAAATCGTAAAAGAAAACCTACTGCTAAAGCACTTTACAACCAGCCGCCAAAAAGCACTGCAAGCTATGGAAGAACAAAAGGAACCCTATAAAATGGAGCTGTTAAACGAACTGCCGGAAAATGAAGAAATCAGTTTTTTCCGGCAGGGGGAATATTTAGAGATGTGTGCCGGGCCCCATGTAACATACACCAGCGCAATTAAGGCATTCAAGCTGCTGTCTATTGCGGGCGCATACTGGCGTGGTGATGAAAAAAATAAAATGCTTACCAGAATTTATGGTACCTCATTCCCAAACAAAGATATGCTGGAAGCATATAGCAACCGTCTAGAGGAAGCCAAAAAACGGGACCATAGAAAATTGGGAAAAGAATTAGGTATCTTTGCATTGTCTAACGAAGGGCCAGGGTTCCCTTTTTTCCTTCCGAAAGGGCTGGTTTTAAAAAACCTGTTAATTGATTACTGGAGGAAACTGCATGCAAGGGAAGGATACGTGGAGATTGCCACCCCCATGATGCTGGACCGCCATCTTTGGGAAACTTCCGGACATTGGGAACATTACAGGGAAAATATGTATACAACTGTAATTGATGAAACAGATTTCGCTATAAAACCTATGAACTGCCCAGGCGGAATGCTTGTATATAAGATGGAGCCGCATTCGTACCGTGAACTGCCTATGCGTATCGGCGAACTTGGGCTGGTACACCGTCACGAAAAATCTGGTACACTCCACGGGCTTATGCGTGTCCGCTGCTTTACGCAGGATGATGCCCATATCTTTATGACGCCGGAACAGATACCGGAGGAAATCAAGGGCGTTGTCCGCCTGATCGATGAAGTGTATACAAATTTTGGGTTCAAATACCATGTAGAATTATCTACAAAACCAGAAAACTCCATCGGAACGGCACAAGACTGGGAAATGGCAACCGATGGTTTAAAAACGGCACTCGATAGCCTTGGGCTCCCTTATGCAGTGAATGAAGGGGATGGGGCATTTTACGGGCCGAAGATAGATTTCCATCTGGAAGACTCTATTGGAAGGACCTGGCAGTGCGGGACCATTCAGCTGGATTTCCAATTGCCACAGCGTTTTGATGCTGAATACATCGGCGAAGACGGCAATAAGCACCGCCCAATTATGATACACCGTGTTGTATTTGGTTCCATCGAACGGTTTATAGGTATCCTGATCGAACATTTTGCCGGAAAATTCCCATTATGGCTTTCACCCGTGCAAATAAAAATATTGCCAATCTCAGATAAATACATTGGCTATGCAAAAGAAGTGGAAACAGCATTAAAAAAAGAAGGATTACGCTGTGAAGTAGATGGAAGGGCTGAAAAAATAGGCTATAAAATAAGGGCTGCACAACTTGAAAAAATACCTTATATGCTTGTAATTGGAGAAAAAGAAGAAACAACCAGCAGTGTTTCTGTCCGCAAAAGAGACGGCGCCGACTTAGGGCGTATGCCAATAGCACAATTACTCGCCAGCCTGCAAAGCCTGAAAATTACACCATAATCTGCTTGCCTTCTTTAACAGCGCCAAGCAAAAATCAGCAACATCGCCCGCCATGCGCCTGATTTTTGCCTGGCACCCTCAGCGGAACAATCAGGCGCAGCCCGCACTAGTACACCGTAAAATAAATAACTGGTTATATTGCGCCGGATAAATCTTCGTGAGTGCATGGCAAAAACCGGAGGTGTACCGGGGTACATTGAGGATTTTTGCCATGTGCTCACGGAGACTTAGACAAGCAAGATGACCAGTTATTTATTTTACGGTGTACTAGTTCCGTTATTTGTTTTCCATCCCTAATCCCCTTCAATCGCTGCCTTTGCGCTGTTTATCCTATAAATCTCCTCCGCCTGGAACTTCGGATTTCTGTCATAATCATACAGCCCGTTTGTTTCCTGCTCCACATCATAAAGCTGCGTATAACAAAAGCCCATTATATAAGGATGGTTTAACAGGCATTCCGTAAGCCCCCGGTAGCGCGCCATAAATTCCCCCTCTGTTTTCGGCGCTTCCCCGTAACCCCATGCATCCTTATTATCCTGTGCCGTATCCCATTTTATCCCTCCATATTCGCTGATAAACAACGGCAGCCCCTTTTTATAATGCTGCCTTTGCGGATGCTCCTCCATAGCTTGCGTGTTATCCGGAAAATCCTGATAGCAGCTAGAAAAGCTTTCCACCTCCTGCCTATAATTATGCAGGTCATAAATATCCGTAACCACATGGAAATTACCAGAAGTGTCAATGCATGGCCTTGTAGGGTCAATGGCCTTGGTAAGCTTATATATATTTTCCAATATCCGGCCATTTTGCTTTTTGCCATCATAATCCCAGGTTTCGTTAAACGGGCACCAGCCTATAATCGACGGATGGTTAAAGTCCCTGCCCACTGCCTCCAGCCATTCCGGCATAAAGTTTAGGAAGGCTTGCGCATCTGACAAATCCAGCCCCCAGTTGCCATGCTCTCCCCACACAAGATACCCTTCCCGATCGCAGTAATACAAAAACCTTGGCTCAAATATTTTCTGATGAAGCCTGGCACCGTTAAATCCCAATGCCTGGGCAAGCTTTATATCCTTTAAAAGATCCTCATCTGCCGGCGCCGTATAAATGCCGTCCCTGTAATATCCCTGGTCCAGCACAGCCCTTAAAAATATACTTTTTCCATTTAGCAAAAACCGGTATCTATCAATTTCCACTTGCCGCATTCCCGCATAACTTTTCACCCTATCGCATTCCCTATTGCTGCTGTATTCAAAAACAATGTCATACAATCTGCCGTTTCCGCACTCCCATAAATAAAGCCCATCCAAATCCAGCCGCAATTTATTATCATCCCCCGACACAAAAGCCTGCGTATTTCCGCAAACCCGCCCTTTATAAAACGCTTTGATACTTAACATTCCCCTGCCAGTAACCTTGCAGTCAATATGAAAACACCGATTTTTAATATCCGGATAAAATTTTACGTCCTTTATATAGTTTTCCGGTACAAATTCCAGCCACACCGTCTGCCAGATCCCCGTCGTCCTAGTATAGTCACAGCCTGACGGATAGTAAACCCCTGCCTGCTTTCCCCGGGGCTGTTTCCCGCTTCTTCCCTCATCCACAGCATATACAGTAACCGTATTTTCCCCTTTCCTTACATACTCCGTTATGTCAAATGCAAACGAGCTATATCCTCCGATATGCCTGCCCACCTCAACCTCGTTGACAAACACATGGGCCTCATAATCAACCGCGCCAAAATGGATAAAGGTACGTCCCGCAAGCTGCACATCCGTAAGCGCCACATCCCTTTGGTACCATACGGCACTGATAAAGTCCTTATATTCTATGCCGCTTAATTTACTCTCAGGGCAAAAAGGCACATGGATCCTTTTGTCATAGCATTTTCTTGTATTCCCGTCAGAAAGGTACATGCCGCGGTCCATACCGCTTTTGCCAAAATCAAATGCAAACCTCCATACACCATTTAAATTCAACCAGCTTTCCCTCTCAAACTGGGGATTGGGAAATTCTTTTCTATATTCCATAAACCCTCCTAAAACCATATTTGATATTTGTATTTTACCTCCGCTTATTTTGAAATACAATAGAGAATGCCAGTATCCAATAAAATCTTAGAGATGCCCTTCAGGATAAACTTACAAAGTTACACAAATATTACAACTAAAAAAATATTTCTTTC
>CAMUML010000088.1 GCA_947089855.1 uncultured Eubacterium sp. | reverse complement strand
GGGGCTGGCTTCCAGCGACGTTGGAAGCCAGCCCCGCCGCCCCCTCATCCTGCGTCCGCACATCCATAAAGCCGATTCTCAAAAACTACAAACACAGTACACTTAAACGGCATAACCGCAAGTACTAATTAGTAAAATTGCATAAAAAAGATATTAAGAAACCAAAACTGTTGATTTTTCAGCTTTTTTGATTTCTTTTTTTGTTGCAGGCCATATATTTTTACTTGGAATCCGTCAAATTTTGTCTAAAACCCGCCTCTTTTCCGTCTCTTTTCGGGTTTTTGTTATACTTAATTGTGCAATATTAACAAAATCATCAGCGTTTTTTTTTTTTTTTGAAACTTTTGTGCAAAAGGTATTGCATTTGCAAGAAATTAGTGTTAATATAATTTTACGAAACTTATGCGCAAAAGGCCGAAAATGCATACCGGTTTCCGTCAATTTAACATATGCAGGGACAGTCAAATGGGTACGGCAGATTGGGGTGCAGGCAGCGGCAGGCGCAAGGCAAAAAGCAGTACAGGAAAACGCACAAGGCTGCTTTTGCCAAGCAAAGCATGTTTTAAATAAAGCATGTTTTAAATTATGTGCGAAAGTAAAAGGAGGAAACAGTATGAAAAGGAAGGTAATTGCAACATTATTGGCAGCGGTTATGGCCTGCAGCTTTGCAGCATGTGGCTCGGATGATGGAGGGAAATCATCTGGAGGGTCAGATGGCAATACCGGAAGCGATGCTGACAATCAAGAAAGCGGGGACAGCGGCGATGCCGATAAGAAAGGTTCCTCAGGCTCCGGCGATTCCATCCGTCTAGTAAATGGCAAGATCGAGGTTGACAAACAGCTGAAAAAACTGGCCGAGATGTACGAAGAAGAAACAGGCGTCCACGTGGAGATCGAATCTATGGGCGGCGGCATCGACATCCAGGGTACATTAAAGGGCTATTACCAGGCAGACAATATGCCGGATATTTTTGTTAACGGCAGCGGCCCGGATTTTGCAAACTGGAAAGGGATGCTGGAAGATATGAGCGGTGAAAAATGGGCTTCGGATACAGATGCCGCATACGTGGATGAAGACGGTACGATCGGGTTCCCTTACACCGTAGAGGCAATCGGCCTGGCCTATAACGAAGATATTTTGAAAAAAGCAAATATTGACCCTGCAACTTTGACGGGGCCGGATAAGATTAAAGAAGCTTTTGAAACCCTGGATTCGAAAAAAAGCGAGCTGGGCCTGGATGCGGTTGTAGGGTACTGCGCGGAAGCAACCAACTTGTATTGGTCGACCGGCAACCATTTATTTGCAAATTACCTGGACAGTGGCTTGGACCGTGAAGATACGACCTATATTGACCTGTTGAGCGACGGCGGCAAGCTGGATACCGAGCGGTTTAAGAAATTTGCTGATTTTGTTGGGCTTTTGGCGCAGTATAGCGACCAGTCCCTGTTAGTATCCGGGACCTATGACCAGCAGATCTTGAATTTCGCATCCGGCAAATATGCGTTTGTTACCCAGGGTTCCTGGATTGGGGCTACGATGACAAATGAAGATAAAGATGCTTATGATGCGGCAGGGAACTTTAAGGTAGGTATGATCCCGTATGCATTTGAAGATGGGCAGGAAACGATCCTTACCAATTCCCCATCCTGGTGGTCCGTCTTTTCTGAAGGCAATGCAGAGGCTGCAAAGGCATTTTTACAGTGGTGTTCGGAAGATAAGGCACAGCAGGTACTGGTAGAAGAAGCTGGCTTTATCAGCCCGTTTGTTTCCTGCAAATATGTAGCAAATGACCCGTTTGCGCAGACGATTATGGATTACCAGACAGCAGGCAAGACATCCAGCTGGCATTGGATGAGCATGAAGGAAGGCCTTGCACAGAACTATACAGGCCAGGTATTTTCTGATTACGCAGCCGGGAATATGGATGCAGACGGTTTTATAAAGGCAATGGAGCAGGTTCTCCAGTCTTGCTACGCAAATTAATGGAAAGACAATAGGGCGGGCGGCGGCTTGTGTCAACAGGCGGCCTGCCTTTTGAAATGAAACAGAGAGGAGCTTGAAAATGTCTGAGAACGCAACAAGTAGAAAAACGCTGTCGTTGATTCTTCTTGCCGCAGGTGCAGCCAGCCTGGTTATCGCTTTGTATCTGGATTTTACCGGAAGCGACAGTTCTATCCGGGGCGCGCTGCTGATTCTTGGGGCAGTCGTTATCCTGTTTGGCCTGTATCTTTTCCCGACAGTGGAGCATCACCGCAGTATTATTAATTTTATATTTTTATTCCCATTGTTATTTACTTTTGCAGTAACGGTCATTATCCCGTTAATGCTAGGGATCATTTATTCGTTTACTGACTGGAACGGCATCCGTTTAACAAAAGTTGTCGGGCTGTCGAATTATACGGCAATGTTTAAAGACCCGGCATTTATCTGGTCTGTTTTGATTACCTTCTTATTTGTAGTATTTAATATGGTATTGGTAAATTTGGTAGGGTTCTGCCTTGCCCTTCTTTGTACCAGCAAGCTGAAAGCAGTTAACTTTTTCCGGGCGGCTTATTTCCTTCCAAACTTAATTGGCGGTATCGTATTAGGCTATATCTGGCAGTTCGTATTTAACAATGTATTAGTACAGCTGACATCCAGCATGATGGGTATGCAGAATTCGATTTTGTCAAGTACAAATACAGCATTTGCAGCAATCATCGTCGTGTACATATGGCAGTATGCCGGTTATATTATGCTGATTTATGTAACCGGGCTTACGACGGTACCAAAGGATGTACTGGAAGCGTCTTCGATTGACGGCGCAAACGCGATTACGACCCTGTTCCAGATCAAGATCCCGATGATTGCATCTACGATTACGATCTGTACCTTTTTGACCTTAACTTCTGCATTTAAGCAGTTTGATGTAAATATGGCTTTGACCAATGGTACTGGTTCCGTAGCGAACTTTATGGGGAACTATTTAACCAATGGTACGCAGATGCTCGCTTTGAATATCTATAATACGGCGATTTCCAAAAACAGCTATGCGTTAGGCCAGGCAAAAGCCGTATTGTTCTTTATCATCCTTGCCTGTGTATCGATCTTGCAGGTACGGATCTCGAATAAGAAGGAGGTGGAGATGTAATGGAGATGAAAAAGCACCACAAGATTATTTTGACTGTGCTTGGTATTGTGGTAGCAATTTACACACTGTTTCCATTTTACCTGGTTGTAATGAATACGTTTAAAACGGCAAACAATATCGTATCCGACCCGGTAGGTTTTGGCGGCGTAAGCTTTTCACAGCTGATGGATAATTTTTCGTCCGTTGTCAATAACTCCAACTTTAACTTCTGGTATGCATTCGGGACATCGGTTGTTATTACAATACTGGCGCTGGTATTGCTGGCGTTGTTTGGCGGTATGGCAGCATGGGTCATTTGCCGGAATAAGACAAAATGGTCTTCTGCCATTTATATGATCTTTATTGCATCCATGATCATCCCATTCCAGGTGGTTATGCTTCCGCTGATCTCTACGTTCCGTGATGTAGGTAATTTTGTAGGCATATCGCTGTTGCAGTCCATCCCTGGTATTGTGTTTGCATATTGCGGGTTTGGCGGTGCGATGACTGTATTTATCCTGACCGGTTTTATCAAAGGCATCCCATATGAGCTGGAAGAGGCGGCTGCGATTGACGGATGTTCGCCGGAAGGTACGTTTTTTAGGATTATCTTCCCGCTGCTGACACCGGTCATTACAACGGTTACGATCTTGAACGGGATGTGGATCTGGAACGACTACCTGCTTCCATCGCTGATGTTGGGGCAAAACGGCAAGATCAAGACATTGCCGGTTGCTGTGCAGGCGTTCGTAGGTTCTTATGTAAAACAGTGGGATTTGATTTTGACGGCGGCATTGCTGGCAATTATCCCTATGGTGATTATATTCCTGGTAGCCCAGAAACAGATTATGAATGGTATGGTTGAGGGCGCGATTAAATAAGACAGGGCGGCAGTACCAGTAAGGGCTGCTGCCAATAAAGACGCTTCGCGTATGCTGTGCGGGCTTCTTTTCGGGAAAGGCGGCTGTTATGAATATGTTTAATGTAAATGGGACCCTTATGACAGAGCTGCGGAAACTGGCCAATATTGTATTGTGCAACCTCATGTTTTGTTTTTTGTCCCTGCCACTGTTTACCATCGGCGCATCGCTTGCGGCCCTGCATACCTGTATGCAGGCAGTGCTCACAGGGGATGAAGACGACGTGGTTGTAAAACAGTTTTGGAATGCTTTTAAGCAGAATTTTAAGCAGGCGACCGCAATCTGGTTTATCTGTATCGGGGCAGCAGCGCTGCTGGGGATTTATTATATAGCCATTTCAGGAATTGGCGGTGTATTTGGGCGGGTGTATCGGATCAGTTTTTTTATGGTGTGCATCGTATTCCTGTTTGGCTTCCAGTATCTGTTCCCGCTGCAGGCCAGGTATAAAAATACGGTAAAAAATACGCTGAAAAATGCGTGGCTGTTAAGCATTGCAGCGTTGCCATACACGGTACTTAGCATTGCGCTCGTTGCGGGGGCTGTTTATATTTCCTTTTTTATGAACCCAAACGGGGCAAACGCAGCCGTATTTTTATGGGCAATGCTTGGATTTGGGCTGGTAGCGTATTTAGATGGGTTTTTCTTCCAAAAAGCGTTCCGGATGATTGACCCGGCGAAGATGGAAGCAAAGCACCAGGTTCCGGAAGAAGCAGTGTTTACGGATGAAGAACATAGGACGGCAGAAGTTTTTTATCAGGAAAGCACGTTTTCCAATCCGGACTGGAACAGGCAGGCTATCCCGGAGCCGCAAAGGCGGCATAGCGAAGCGGAATAACAACGGTTAACAATTAGAGGAGGTTATTTATGGCTTCGATTCGTTTTAAAAATGTTACGAAGACTTATGAGGGCGCAACATCGCCGGTCGTGCCAAATCTGAACCTGGACATTCATGATAAGGAATTTATTATCTTGGTCGGGCCTTCCGGCTGTGGGAAGTCTACGACCCTCCGTATGATCGCAGGGTTGGAGACAGTTTCATCAGGGGAACTGTATATCGGGGACCGGGTTGTAAATAAGGTACCGCCCAAAGACCGCGATATTGCAATGGTGTTCCAAAATTATGCACTTTACCCTCATATGAATGTATATAGGAATATTGCATTTGGCTTAAGGCTGCGCAAGGAGGATGAAAAAGAAATTGACCGCCGTGTGCACGAAGCGGCAAAGATCTTGGACTTGGAACACCTGTTAAGCCGCAAGCCGAAAGAGCTTTCCGGCGGGCAGAGGCAGCGTGTGGCTTTGGGCCGTGCTATGGTACGTAACCCTGCGGTTTTCCTTTTGGATGAGCCGTTGTCCAACCTGGATGCCAAACTGCGTGCTTCCATGCGTACCGAGATCGCGCGCCTGCACCACCGTCTGGATATTACGTTTGTCTACGTTACGCATGACCAGACAGAGGCGATGACGATGGGCGACCGCATCGTGGTTATGAAGGAAGGCATTGTCCAGCAGTTTGATACGCCAAAGACATTGTATAATGAGCCTGCGAATTTATTTGTGGCTGGATTTATCGGCAGCCCGCAGATGAATTTTATGGATGCTGCAATTAAAAAAGAAGGCAGCCAGATGTATGCGGTTGTTGGAAAGAACCAGCTGGCTATACCGGAATTTAAATGGAAATCATTATCATCCTATGTCGGCAAAACGGTTATTATCGGTTTCCGTCCGGAAGATTTTCTTACCCAGGATAAATTGGCGCCAGGCAATACGCTGGATGCGGAAATGGTATTTAGCGAGCTGCTTGGTGCAGACTATAATTTATACATGCAGGTAGGCGACATCCGGATAACGGTAAAGATCCCGGCATCCGGCGAACGTCCAAAGAAAGGGCCGTACAAGATCGCAGCAAATATGGAACGCGCACATTTCTTTGACAAGGAAAGCACAAAGGCGATCTGCCATTAATAAAGGATAGAAAAAGAAGTTTTGAACATATTAAGTAGGTTTAGGAAGCCCCGTATGGTTAAAATGCGGGGCTTTCTGGCTAGTACACCGTAAAATAAAAATAGCAAGGAGGGCCCATTATGGTCGAATGGTTAAAAAATGCAGTATTTTATGAAATCTATCCACAGTCCTTTGCAGATACCAATGCAGACGGGATTGGGGATATACAAGGGATTATCGAACATTTGGACTATATCCGGGAACTTGGGTGCAACGCCATTTGGCTGAACCCATGCTTTGCATCCCCATTTTTAGATGCCGGCTACGATGTGTCGGATTATAAAAAAGTAGCGCCGCGTTATGGGACAAACGCAGATTTACGCCGGCTGTTTGAGGAAGTACATAAGCGGGGGATGCATGTTATGCTGGATCTGGTCCCTGGCCATACGGCATTGGAACACCCGTGGTTCCAGGAATCGCAAAAGCCGCAGCATAACGAATATTCGGGCCGTTATGTCTGGACGGACGACGCATGGAAAGATTTTTCCGGCATTAGCGGTACGATGGGGTTTTTGCGTGGCATTAGCCAGCGTGACGGCTGCGTAGCCGTTAATTTTTATTCCCATCAGCCAAGCTTAAATTACGGGTTTTATGAAATCGACGACCCTTCCTGGCAGCAGCCGATGGATGCGCCGGATCCAATGGCTACCAGGGAAGCGGTAAAGGATATTATGCGCTTCTGGCTGAAAATGGGCTGCGACGGGTTCCGTGTAGATATGGCAGGCTCCTTAGTAAAAAATGACCCGCAGCAGGAAGGGACCATTGCCTTATGGCATGATTTTATGCAGTTTTTGGAAAAAGAATTTCCAGATGCAGCCATGATTTCAGAATGGGGGCAGCCTGACCGCAGCCTGCGTTCCGGGTTCCATATGGATTTTATGCTGCATTTTGGCCCAAGCCATTATACGGATTTATTCCATGCGGATCACCCATATTTTTCACGCGAAGGCAAAGGGAATGCCAAGGCGTTTATCGATTATTACAAAAAGTGCTACGAGCCGACCAACAGGAAAGGCATGATCTGTGTACCGTCAGGCAACCACGATATGGCCCGCCTGACCAACTGGCTGGATAAAGAAGAGGTAAAAATTGTCTTTGCATTCCTGCTCTCCCTTCCGGGCGCACCGTTTATCTATTACGGGGACGAAATTGGGATGCGGTATCTAAAAGATATAGTTTCCGTTGAAGGCGGTTACCACCGGACAGGCGCCCGTTCCCCAATGCAGTGGGACAGCGGCCTAAATGCCGGTTTTTCCGATGCCAGCGCGCAAGAACTGTACATACCGCTTGACCCGGATGAAAACCGCCCGACAGCCGAAAAGGAAATGGCTGATCCAGATTCCATCTACCACGAAGTAAAGAAACTGATCGCCCTGCGCCAGTCAGTTCCGGTGCTGCAAAGCGAAGCGGAAATTGAATTCCTGTATTGCGAAGAACATGCATATCCGCTTGCATACCGCCGTACCAACGGGGACAGCTCCGTCCTGGTAGTGGTCAACCCTTCCGGTAACGAAGCCAGCTTTTCCTACAATGGCAAGCTTGGCAGCGTACTGTACCAAAACGGCGCAGGCTACCAGCTGGACAACGGGAAACTGACGGTCCCGGCGGCTTCGGCTGTGTTTGTATGGGAAGAAAAGTAAACTAAGGGATATTGGATGTTTAAAATTTTGTGACAGTTCCTAAAGGGTTACGATAAACTTGCCGCCGGAGATCCCGAAGCCCAGACCCGGTACGAACACCATCTGCCGCAAGGCGGGAGAACTACCGCAGGAAGAAACAGGCCGAGGCCAAAGCCGCCCAAGCCAGCTAAACAGATGCAGAAAACGCCAGGGACAACAATAGTCCGTGGCGTTTTCGTTATTACTGCCGTTCCAGCAAATCCATATATTTCTGACGTTCACCCTCCGGGATTTTCAGCGCCGCCATAGCCTGCTCAATCGTCAGGCCCATGGTTTCCATGAGGTTTTTGAGAGAGGCCAAAATACCTTTTGCAACGCCCTTTTCCTCAACGCCCTTGCTCAGATTGCACATGACCGACACCTCCCTTTCCATTGTCTGCGTCATTTGAATGTCGTAATCGTCCTGCAAGATTTTCCGCTTCTCCGCCTCACTGGTTTCGTTGGAGAGAAGCACATCCAGCATCCGCAGTACGCCGTCATAGTTTGCCCCATCCGGCCCGCCAAGGCACAGCATGATGATGGACAGCAAGTCGTAATTTCTGATGGGTTCTTTTCCCTCGCATACCAAGTGTTCCTCTACCAGTCGATACCGGGTGATGGTATTCTCACGATTTCGTTCTACCACAGCCATGCGGTCGCGTCTACTACTTTATTGCGTCCGAGCATCCCAATCCCAACTGTATGATGCTGTCGGTTAATGAAGCGTTGGCGAGAGGTATGGCGGTTCACGATTTTCTTTTGGAGCCTGGATTTGACCGGGACAAGCCCGAAGTAATTTTGTAACAGTTCAGATAGCAGAATGGAAAAGTGTTATGGCAAGAAAATTAAAAAGTGCCAAACACTTTGAAAACAAACTTACTCCATTTTTTAACATATTTCTGGACAACGGTTTTTCATCTGAACATTATGGAACAGAGTTAAATGGTGGGTACGAGTGGGGCCTCGAAAATCCCTGACGGAACGGAAGTGCGCTCTGTGAGGCTACGGCCCGGACTTGTGAAAGTCCGGGCCGTTTGCGTTGCTACGCTCCGTACAAGGGGCTGTACCCCTTGCGCCGCTTTGCGGTTAATCCTGCGCCCTCGCTGGAAAGGTACACCCGCTTCGCGTCTGTACCTTTCCAGCGAGGCTAAAACCGAATA
>CAMUML010000087.1 GCA_947089855.1 uncultured Eubacterium sp. | reverse complement strand
GGCGGGGAAGGGTGAAGGTACATGCCACGTTTGACGGGGAGCCCTATGATGGAAGTGTTGTGAATATGGGGGTGAAGAACGCTGACGGGAGTGTGTGTTATATTATCGGCGTTCGTAAGGATATACGTTCCCGGATAGGGAAGCGGCCGGGGGACAGGGTCCTGGTGACGGTTAGGGAACGGGAATGAGGCAGGAGGGATAAAGATGTGGACGTGTCCGAAGTGCGGGCGTACTTTTAAGAGGCAGGAACAGGACCACTACTGCGGGAAAGCGCCGGAAACGGTGGATGAATATATTGCGGGACAGCCGGAAGAGGTACAGGAGTATCTGAAAGAAATAAGGGAAGCAATCTGTGCGGCATTGCCGGAGGCAGAGGAACGGATTTCATGGAGTATGCCGACTTATTGGAAGGGGCATAACATTATCCATTTTGCCGGATTTAAAAAACACGCCGGATTGTATCCGGGACCGGAGGCTGTCCGGGAGTTTTCCGAACGTCTGAAAGGATATAAGACCAGCAAGGGGACCATACAGCTTCCTTACAGTAGTCCGGTTCCGGCGGAACTTGTCTCTGATATTGCCAGGTGGTGTTATGAAACGGGGAACCATCCATAAGATTGGAAAGTATTGGAAGGATCGCTTTTTCCAACAGAAATAATTTTGCTTTGAGGTGTTTTTTATGGGAAATGAGAAGATATATCAGATGGATTTTTCAAAGGTCTATCAACTGCTTGTCAATAAGGCGGAGAGAAAGGGGCGGACAAGGCAGGAGGTTGACGAGGTGATCCGCTGGCTTACCGGGTACAGCCAGCCGGAACTGGAGGGGATGCTGCAAAGGCCGGTGCCTTATGGTGATTTCTTCCGGGATGCCCCAAAACCCAATGAAAACAGGAGGCTGATTAAGGGCGTGGTCTGTGGTGTCAGGGTGGAAGATATTGAAGAGCCTCTGATGCGGGAGATCCGTTATCTGGATAAGCTGGTTGACGAGCTTGCCAGGGGGAAGGCCATGGATAAGATTCTGCGTAAATAAGAGGCGGCATATGGGGTTGCCATGGGGCATCTCTTCGGAGGTGCTATGGCATACACGGTTTGCTTTTTTCGTCGTTTTGCCGGGATCAGCGTTTTTGCATCTGCGAGGCTTTTATCTTCATCCGGGGAACCGGGAAACCGTTGGGATGGGAAAATAAGCTGTAAAATTGGACGGGAGGATCACCACGAAGGGTGGGGTGGTCTATCCGTTTGGGTATGGAGCAATATTATATGGAAGCTATTTTATTCCCGTAAAAAGTAATAAAATACCGGTAATTGCGCCTACGCGGATAATGCCCATTTCCAGCCCCTTTACTTTGCCCGCCTTGTTCGACATCGACTGATACTGATAAATAGAGCTTCATGCCAAGCTCATTTTCTAAGGACGCAATCATCTGGCTGATGGAGGGCTGTGTATAGCCCAATGTGGAGGCGGCTTTTGTAAAACCTCCCAATTCAATGATTTTCTGCAATGCGATATAACGGTTCATTTTCTAAAATCGCCTTTCCTAATGTTAACATTAAAAATATTTGTTTTACTTATTATAAGACGGAAGCTATAATAAAGTCAACCTATACGAAATATGGGGAAAATACATGACTAGGAGGCATTTCAATGAAACAGTACATCATAGACGCATTTACCGACAAGGTTTTTGCAGGAAATCCTGCGGCTGTCTGCATCATGGACGGATGGCTGCCTGACGACATGATGCAAAAAATCTCCATAGAAAACAACCTGTCAGAAACCGCTTTTGCGGTAAAGGAAAAGGAGCATTATCATCTACGCTGGTTTACACCCGGCGGCGAAGTGAAGCTCTGCGGCCATGCAACGCTGGCATCGGCTTATGCCATTACAAGGTTTATAGAGCCTGACTGCGTCAAAATATGTTTTGATACTTTAAGCGGGCTTCTGACTGTTGGAAAAGATAACGATATGTTTACCATGGATTTCCCTTCTTATGCACTGCGGCCCGTTGAAATTACTGATGCACTTACAGCGGCAATCGGCATAAAACCTGCCAGGGCTTATATTGGCGATGACCTAGTATGTGTGCTGGAAAACGAGGAACAGGTAAGAATGGTACAGCCTGACCTGGAAAGGATACGGGAACTGGACGGCCTGTGCCTGCATGTTACTGCCAGGGGTGATTCCTATGACTGCGTAACGCGCACTTTTGCCCCGAAATGCAATGTAGCGGAAGACCCCGTATGCGGCAGGGCGCACTGCCATATTGTTCCCCTGTGGGCAGAAAAACTAGGGAAAACAGATCTTGTCGCTTATCAGGCGTCTGCCCGTGGAGGTATTCTTTACTGCCGCCATGCGGGAGAACGTGTCCTGCTCTGCGGACAGGCGGCACTCTTTTCCGAGGGGGAGATTTATCTATGAAAAAGGGTTTTTATAGCACTCGCCTTTATCCTGCTGCCAAAATCCGTACCCTTTGCTTTTGCCGCAACAGGTATGCTCGGACTTACGGGCGATTCCACCGTGCCGCCCACAACATCCATTATAAGCAGCAAAGTGGGCATCGCAAAAATGGCTGTCGTGTATGGCTCCATTTTTATCGGCCATCAGTTTGGGGCGTTTGCCAGCGCATGGCTCGGCGGGGTTCTTGTCAACACAACCCTTGGCTATACGGCTTTGTGGATGGTTGATCTGTGCCTTTGCTTAACTGCGTTTATCGCAAGTTTTGTGATAAAAGATTAACAGGGTGTTTTATTATACAAGGGTATTTGCCTGCTCTGCCATACGTTTGCCTTTAGTATTCTTCTATTTCCACACTGCCATCCGAATAATAAATTTCTACATATCCGTGCCCGCTACCGTCGCAGTCCGGATAATCTTCCCGCCGGACCTCAGTTTTTGCTCCCGTTCCATGCCCGCCTGTACCGCCAGTTGGTTCTTTCGAGATGGTTTCGGCAGCCTGTTCCGATACATAGGCTTCAAAGGTATTGCCTGTTTCTAACAGTTCCTCTGACGGAAGATACATGCAAAACCCTTCCTGGCCGTCTGCATCCGATATAGGGAATGCTTCATAGCACTGGCCTGCGTTTACCTTGATGTAAATGCGGAACCGGTCTTCTAGCACATCGGCTGGAAGTACCCCGGTAACTTGTGTGTAAGTATCCTGTGTGGTTTCTTTGAGTTTGCGTATTTCTACAGCCAATCCCGTAGATGCAGCTTCGTTATCTACGACTGGCGCTTCCATAACAGGCGCCTGTTTGGCCATATCCGGCAGAAACCGCTCTGCACGCTCAATGACCAGTGCATCTGCCCCGTGCTCAGAGAGCTCTGGGAGGCGGTACGGCAGCGCGCGGGAGAAATAGGCCGTTTCAAATGCTTCCGCCAAAAACGGCAGCAATGCGTTTCCAAAAGAATCCCGGTACATTACCAGATTTCCATCCCCGTCCGACTGGGTGTTTATCTTTGGTGCAAAATTACTTTCCACATCTTCGCAATAGGTAAACTGTGGCGCAGGATCGTAATAAATTTCTTCCTCAAGTTCTGGCAGGGCCGGATACAGCATATGGTCCAAATCCCCCTGGAAATCTTTCCTGGCCGTGTACGCCCTGTCCGTATAGGCAGGCTGCTTTTTTTCAAGCCCGCTTAGGATTTTGCCGGCAGCTAGGGCTGCCCCTTCGTTATTCCAGTGGGAATCCGTTTTATGGTAAAGGATACGGTTGTCGCTTTGGAAACATTTGTACAAGTCTATATAATTTACTTGTTCCGCTTTTAAATATTCCGTTAACCGTTCCAGATTGCTTTTATTTTTTCGGAATGGCTGGTAGTAATATGGCATGTACTCCCCATACAGGGAATTTTTATTCGGTGCGGCTACAAATGCAAATTTGGAGCCGTTTTTATGCGCATACTCCTGCACCATCGACAGGGAATGGGCAACGTCAAATAACTGGCGTTCTGTCATTGGATCCGTACCCTGGAAATCTGCCAGTGAATCTTTATAAAACAGCCATCCATCGGTTCCGGCAATAACGTCCTTCTGCGCCGATACGCCAAAACCTTTGCCTAAAAGCAGCGCATATCCGGTGACGGCTTCTTCGCGGAATGCAAAGTGGCTTTCGAACCATTTTCCGGCGTCATTCAAAAAGTACAGGTTTGGCCCGTTTTCTGCAGCCAGTTCCGGTTTTGGGGCTGTGTCCTGGTTTTCGGATGGTTCCCGGATACCGGTAAAAAGCAGGCCGGCTGATGGAAGCAGGCACAGGGCCAGGAACAGTGTGATATAAAGATAAAACTTATTTTTCATAGTGGCGCTCCTTCCATCTTCTTATACTCATGGGCGATAAAGCTTGCCATATATACTGACAAACACTAAAGGATGCCAAATAACGCCGGCTCACGGGCGCCATTATCTTGAACCATATGGTAAACTTTATCGCCCGTGCGTATAGCTTGGGGCAGTAACGCCCGTGGGCCGGCGTTATTTGGTAAAGTTTACTGCACGCTAGTATAGAATGCGGTTGTTTTTTGAATCGAATGGGAAATAGGGTATCGGCTGCTCCCATAGATTCCCCGCCTCCAACCGGCATATTGGGCTTCTGGGTCATAGTACCGCCCATTGATCCTGACCCATGCGTGGCGGGTATAGCCATCCGCCATCCTATCCCTGGAGCCGCGCACCCGGCCGCATATAATATATGGCTGGTAGCCGGCCTCTTCTGCCAGGGCTGCGAACGCACAGGCAAAACTATAACAATTTCCGGAATGGGACGACAGCATATCGTAGGCCGTTTCTCTTTGCCATCCGTCGGCATTCAGGTTTGGATACTTTGCTGCATAACGGAAATTTCCGCCAACAACATATGACCAGCATTCGGCAAGGATTTGGCTTTTGGACATATTCTGCTTTGTAATGGATGCGAGTATCTCCATTGTTTTTATTTTTAGCTTGGTATTTACGTTATTTTTTGCAGCCCCATTGCTGCCAAATGTAATTCCGCGATAAGTTGTATTTTGTTTTACTTTGCCTGTCTTTGAGGCATAGTAAAGTTTTTTTCCTATTATTTGCCAGCCGCTGGTGGCCTTGCCATTTTTGCCGGCACAATAAATTTGCTTCCCAACAGTTACGAGGTTTATGTTTTTTGACTCGGCAAGCTGCCCTTTTTGGTTAAACAGGTAGGATTCCCCGCCAATTTTTTCCAGCCCTGTGGCCATTCTACCGTCGTCTTTGGAAAAATAATACTTTTTGCCTTTGATTTTCCGCCAGCCCGTTGCCATCTGGCCGTTTATTTTGGAAAAGTAGCGCCGCCCCATTTCCGTATCCTGCCAGCCAGTAAGCATTTCTCCGGTTTTTGGGGAAAAATAGTAGCCATGGCCTTCAACTTCTAAGCACCCAGATGCCATACAGCCCGTTTCCGGATGTAAAAAATAGTGTTCCCCGTCAATCATCAGCCATCCGGTTGCCAACTGCCCCGTAGCAGGTTCAAAATAATAGGATTCCCCATCAATTTTCTGCCACTCAGCCGCCATCTGTCCTGTGGCAGGCTGAAAGTAACAGGTTTTTCCGTCAATTTTTTGCCATCCGGTTGCCATCTGCCCTGTAGTAGGCTGAAAGTAATAGGTTTTTCCGTCAATTTTTTGCCATCCGGTTGCCATCTGCCCCGTAGTAGGCTGAAAGTAATAGGTTTCCCCGTCGATTGACTGCCAGCCAGTCGCTATCTGTCCCGTAACAGGTTGAAAATAATAGGTATTACCTTCAATCGCCAGCCATCCGGTTGCCAATTGCCCCGTAGCAGGATAAAAGTAATGGGATTCCCCGTCGGCTATTAGCCATCCGGTTGCCATCTGTCCCGTAACAGGCTGAAAATAATAGGTTTTGCCGTCAATTGTCAGCCATCCGGTTGCCAACTGCCCCGTAGCAGGATCAAAATAATAGGATCCTCCGTCAATCACCTGCCATCCGGTTGCCAACTGCCCCGTTTCGGGAAGGATATAATATTTTTGCCCATTGGTTTCTAGCCAGCCGTATGCCTGCTGGCTGGTTTCCCCATAGGATGGACTTTCTGCAGTAGTTCCAGGCAGTCCGGCGCCAGCGGCATCGGAGCCCATGCAAAAAACCATAAGTGTGGCTGCAAGAAAGCCCACAATTACGGGGTGTTTGATAAAAGTGTTTTTTGTTATCATTTTCATAATCCCTTCCAAACAAACTAAGAGCATATGCCATGTATGGCTGAAACTTTCCGGCCTGATGGGCCAGTGGCTGGTTCCATGCGCCTTTAAAACCGAAAATAAATAAACGGGTTATAAGTACCTCCCGCAAGGTTTAACATACATAGAAGCAGCAATGCAAGCGAAGCCGGCCATAATACTTTCTGGAGTTTTTCTGCTTTTCCGATTGTTTCTGCCACTGGTACGCAAGCAAAAATCCCTGCCGCAAATGCCGTTAGATGGACAGGGGTAAGCAGTGAAAGTACCAACCGTGTACAAGCCGGGTTAAATGGCAGCCCTGTAAACATTTTTATGGTCCAGAGGCAGCCCTGCTCCATATTTTCGGCACGGAAAAATACGAATCCGGCCATAACTGCTAAAATTACATAAATATGCCTAACCGCTTTTTTCCAGCCCTGTTTTTCTTGTTGAAAAAACGGAATATATTCTTCCATCAAAAGCAGGCATCCATGAAATAGGCCCCAGAACAAAAATGTTACATTTGCGCCATGCCATATACCAGTACAGGCAAATACTATGAATTTATTGACGCAGGTTCTGGCGCGCCCCTTACGGTTGCCGCCCAACGGTATGTATAAGTATTCCCGGAACCATCCCGATAAAGAAATATGCCATCTGCGCCAGAATTCCTGGATGGAGCTGGCTACATACGGATAACGGAAATTTTCCTTGAAATGGAAGCCAAACATATGCCCTATTCCAATCGCCATATCGCTGTATCCGCTGAAGTCAAAATAGATCTGGAGCATATAGGCTGCCGCACCCAGCCAGGCGCCAGCAAGGTCTAGCTGTTCCATCGGTGCCGCAAACAATGTATCTGCGATTTCTCCCATATAGTTTGCGACCAGCACTTTTTTTCCAAGGCCGGCAATAAACCTACGGATGCCACGCGCTGTTTCTTCTGCGTCAAAGCTGCGGTTTTTTAGCTCCTTTTCCACATCATGGTATTTGACGATCGGCCCTGCGATCAGCTGCGGAAACAGGGAAATATAGAGCAGGATATGTGTAAAGTCCCTCTGCGGCTGCACCTGCGCGCGGTATACATCGATGACATAAGACAGTGCCTGAAAGGTAAAAAAGGAAATTCCTACAGGAAGCGCCACCTTTGGGACGGGCAGCCCCATTCCTGTGATATAGTTGATGGAATCTGCCAGAAATGCTGCATATTTAAAAATGCAAAGCAGCCCAAGGTCCGTAATAATAACGGCTGCCAGGATAACCTTGCGCCGTCCCCAGTTTTTGTATATCCATAACGCACCTGCATAATGGAACAGAGAGGATATAACCATCAGAAAAACATAAATCGGTTCCCCATATGCGTAAAAGAAAAGGCTGGCTGCCAAAAGCAGGAAATTTTTTCCTGCAATGGATGGCAGCAGCCAGTAAAGCAGCAGTACGGCAGGAAGAAACACACTGAGAAATACAAGGGAACTAAAGACCATATGTTATCCTCCTAATATCGTTGCCTTTATACTCACGGCAATGAAATTTTCTTTGGCGCCTAAAATGCTACGTTATAATATTTTGTATCTTTAAACTTATTGTAAGTGTTTTTCAGGCTGTTCCTTTTCTTTAAACAATATTTTCCGGAAGAATCCGCAGCGTATTTGTCCATATTCGGGTCGAGGACATACCATTTTCCGCCGATCTTAACCTCTGTCCATGCGTGTTTTTGCAATTTTCCGCTGAACCCATCTGTTTGTCCAATGCCGATCCGGGTACTGCAGCCGGATGCTTTTTTTGCCAGGAATGCGTAGGCTGCTGCATAATGGTAGCAGCTCCCTTTTTTATCCTCGAACATTTCCATCGCGTAATCTTTTTCCCATCCGCTGTACGCATCAAAGCCAACTTTACGCCCATAATCGTATTCTTTCTGCAGATAGGTAAACAGTTTCTTTAATTTCTTTTTTGTACTGTCATTTGCTTTGACTTCTTTATCTACGATCTGTGCGGCTTTACTCTCCAGTTTTTGGCTAGAAGACGATGCCTTTGCAATCTGCGTAAGGGAAACTGCCATTACGCAGGCTGCCAGTGCAACAACCATGATTTTTTGGAATTTATTTCCTGCTTTTGTAAACATTTGCTCCTCCTATTCTGCTCCCATGAAAATCTCTGAGCCGTCGCCAGGCCGGTACGTAAAGACTTTAAACCCGTCATAGGTAAGGATTCCGTCTTTCCCGGCACCATAACAGCTATCATAATACTTTGACTTTTTCGGCTCGCCAATGTATTTTTTAAGATTCGAAAATTTACTTTCATATTTTGCAGCTTTTCTAATTTTTTGTGTTTTTTTCTGGTTAAATTTGCCGCTTGCATAAAAGCAATAAAACTTTTCTTTTATAACGGTAATGCCTGTGGCCATTTCACCTGTTTCGTCAAAATAATATGTTTTATCAGGGGACCAGCCGCTAATGGCTTTTCCTTCTTTATCGACATAGTATTTTTGAATTTCCCCGTCCGGTGTTTCCACACGGACAACCTTTTTTTGGGATGGCTGCAGCAGGCGGCCTTCTTCGTCAAACACAAAATAGCTTCCATTAATCTTGCATTTTAATACAGAGGCATCCCCGTTTTTGTCAAAATAATAAGTATTGCCTTCCACTGTGGCCCAGTGTTTTGTTACGGGCTGCCCGTCTTCATAATAACGGAAATGCCCGTCTTCTTCTACAAGCCCGTTTTTTTCATGTTTGGCACCCGCAAGCGTTGCTGCTTCCGCCCGGATAGGCTTGGTGTGTGCGGCTATGGGTGCAGGGAACGTAATATAAGTTCCGCAAACTGCCATGCAGGCTGCCGCACATAAAATTTTAACTTTCATTTCCACTCTCCTCCAAAATTTTGCCAAATAACGCTGGCCCACAGGCGTCAGTTTCTTGCATTATATGGCAAACTTTACCTATAGCCATATTGCCTATTTTCGTATTGCATCTCCTTTCAACATAATAGTATATATCCGATTGTTATTTTTTGTCAATAAAATTGTAAGGGCATCCAGGTTAAACTTATAAACAGTTCTTTTAGAAAGAACCAGCAAATTCTGATTTT
>CAMUML010000086.1 GCA_947089855.1 uncultured Eubacterium sp. | reverse complement strand
CATAAATCCATACGAAAGGGTTATTTTTTTATTAAAAACTTCCAACTCTCAAGTTTTAAAAATATGCTTTTTTAGGAGATTGGTTCCATAAAGAAATAGCCCCGCCGGATAAAAAAGCGCTTTCCTGTTAATTAATGCAACAAAAATGGACGGCATGCAATCTAATGTGTGTAATTACAATAGATACATAGAATGCCGGCATTGGTTAAGAAGTTTAGTAGGTTAAGAAGGGATACATAAAGATGGAAACACTGGTTAAGCGTGCGATGCGAAAAGATGCTGAGAGCTTTATCAGGCTGATGGAGGAGAATAAGCAGTCGATGTTAAAGGTTGCCTATGGATTCTTTTCCAATGAAGAAGATGTAGCAGACGTTATACAGCAGACTGTGTTAAACGCCTATGAGCATATCGGGGAGTTGAAAAAGGCCGCTTATTTTAAGACATGGCTTATCCGCATCCTGATCAATAACTGTAATCAGTTATACAACAGCAGGAAACGTATGCTCACAGGGGTAGAATTTGCCGAGGAAAAATATTTCGACTCTTATCCGGAAGATAATGCTTTTCTTTCGCTGATTTCGCTGCTGCATAAAGATGACAGGGCTATTTTTCAGCTTTATTACGGGGATGGGTATACGACAAAGGAGATTGGCAATATCCTTGGCATCAAGGAAAGTACAATCCGCAGCCGTATCCACCGTGGAAAAGAGCAGTTACGCAAACAGATGCAAAGGGAGGGGCTGGCTTAATGGAAAACAGGCAGATGGATAAAATAAGTAACACAAGTAAGGTAGATCAAGGAAATGAGATAAATCATGTAGATAGCCAAATGGATACAAAGATCAAGGAAATTATGATGACAAAAATACCTGAATCAGAAATTTTGAACCAAAAAATGGAAGAGGCATATCAAAAGGTCCGCGCAATGCAACCGGGAAAGAGGAAACTGCCAATGGCGGTTAAATGCAGTACGGCTGCGGCAATCCTACTGCTTGCTATGGTATATTGCGTAAAAAACCCTACGTTCGCAGCACAACTGCCGTTCATTGGGAGTATTTTCAGCGGGTTAGAAGACAAAGTATCTTTTACGGGTGATTATAGCGATCATTCTATTACGCTTCCAACGGAAGCAGATAATAAGAAGCAAAAGGCAGATACCAAACCGGATGCTGCGGCAGGGATTGCAGCAGATAGTAAATCAGACGTTCCAGATACGGGTTCCGGTGTTGAAGGTAAAAAGGCAGGGGAAGCGGGTACCAAGGGAGAGGAAGCGGCAGGTTCCAAGGCAGACGGTAAGGAAGATTCTGGGCCAGGCGCTACGGCGGATACCAAATCAGATGCCAATTCAGATGATGGGGCGCTATATCAGGTGGAATCTGGCGGTATTACAGTAACGATTCCGGAAGTATCCTTTGACAGTAATGGAATGTATCTTGCCCTTTTAGTGAAAAATAAGGAGGGGTTTGCAAAGAATCCATTGCGCAAGGATCAATTGGGGTTTCGGGCTTGGGTAAAGATGTACCGGGAAGATGGCAGTGTAGAAGATTTTAATGATATAGATGGAACCTACCTTTCGTTTGAGGCGGAAGGCGAATATGTCGATCCATATACCTTTCAGGGGATTGCGCAGTTTTCATCTAGGGACCTGGACCTTACAAAATATACTAGCTGCGAGCTTGCCTTTTCAGAATTCCAGCAGCGCCTAACAACAGGCAAGACCATGACAGCTACCCTGCCTGACACTAACGAGGAGGTTTCCTGGGTCGACAAGGAACTCGTGCAGTATAAGGGGGACTGGAAGTTTCGTATGGATATAGATGTCCAGGAAGACAGCAAGCAGGAAATCGTACTTAACGATGCAAATAGCCAGGGCTATGGCATAGAAAAGGTGATAAAAACTAAATATGAGATGTATGCTGTCCCTATTCTTCCGGAAGGGGAACATGCGTATGATTATATGATCACTTTTTGGGATGCAGATGGCAAGGTGCTGGAAAGCCACGGGCATGACTTTACCAAGATGGGCATTACAGGCAGGGATATTTCTACGGTAACCGTTTATCTTTTAAAATGGGAAGATTTTGAACAAAGCAAAGGTAAAAATTGGAGGCTGCAGCCTGAGAAAGCGGTATACCAGACACGTATTAGTTTTAAAGACGAATAATGGCTAGCGCAAAGGGGCTGTACTAATTGCTATCAATGCGTCAATTGGCACCTGCGTTTCGTTACAGTTCAGCTTTGGCTGAACTGTAACTGCGTTTATTCAATACAATCAAGTATGGTATTCAAAGGCCGGGGAAGGCAAAATGTACCAAAGTAAAAAATGCCCTGCCCGAAAAAGATGTCCAATCTGTGTTTTATAGGTACGCAATTTACAGACAATTCAAAAAACATACCATCCCCACACTTAATAAAATTAGGAATTTTTAACCGCCTAATTGCAAATTGATTTACATAACAGAAAATACAAACGAAAATTTCTAAAATTATCTAACAATTCTAATCTAATTATAAAAGAGACAAATAATCAGACAATATCTAAGAATCCGCATATTTACTTTACCGCACAAAAGTTGTATAGTTTTTTCATCAAATCAAGAAAGGAAAATAATCATGTTAAACATGCAGAATAACCATGCGTCCGATGCATACCGCACAGGCAGCCCGGCATCGGAGGGCATGTATGACCCGCGTTTTGAACACGATAGCTGTGGTATTGGCGCGGTTGTCAATGTAAAGGGTATCAAGAACCATGCAACGGTAGAAAATGCATTAAAAATTGTGGAAAATCTACAGCATAGGGCAGGCAAGGATGCGGAAGGCAAGACCGGGGACGGTGTGGGCATTCTGCTGCAGGTTTCTTATAAATTTTTTTCGAAGGCATGCAGGCCGCTTGGCATTGCGCTGGGCGGGGAGCGGGAATTTGGCGTCGGGATGTTCTTTTTCCCGCAGGATGAACTGAAACGCCAGCGTGCAATGAAGATGTTTGAGGTAATTGTAGAGAAGGAGGGCATGGAGTTTTTGGGATGGCGCCTGGTCCCGACCGTACCGGAAAAATTAGGGAAAAAAGCGGTGGACTGTATGCCTTGTATTATGCAAGGGTTTGTAAAACGCCCTCAGGATGTGGAAAAGGGGCTGGAATTTGACCGCAAACTGTATATTGTGCGCCGCGTATTTGAACAGTCCAATGATTTTACCTATGTCTGTTCGCTGTCGAGCCGGACAATCGTATATAAGGGCATGTTCCTGGTGGACCAGCTGCGGCTGTTTTTTTGCGATCTGCAAGATACGGATTATGAAAGCGCGATTGCTACGGTACATTCCCGGTTTTCTACAAATACCAACCCAAGCTGGGAACGCGCGCATCCAAACCGGCTGATTGTGCATAACGGCGAGATTAATACGATACGCGGAAATGTAGATAAGATGTTTGGGCGGGAAGAAAATATGACGTCCGGCGCGCTGGATGCAGAGTTGTCCAAGGTGCTGCCAGTGGTTAATGCAGAAGGCTCGGATTCCGCGCAGCTGGACAATACGCTGGAGTTTTTTGTTATGAGCGGGATGCCGCTGCCGTTGGCGGTTATGATTATGATACCGGAGCCTTGGTCGCATAACGATACAATGACGCAAAAGAAAAAAGACTTTTACCAGTACTATGCGACGATGATGGAGCCTTGGGACGGGCCGGCATCGATCTTATTTTCCGACGGGGACATTATGGGGGCGGTGCTCGACCGCAACGGGCTTCGGCCGTCCCGATATTATATTACAGACGACGAACAATTGATCTTATCTTCCGAAGTCGGCGTTCTGGAGATTGCACCGACAAAAATTGTAAAAAAAGACCGGCTGCGTCCAGGAAAAATGCTGTTAGTCGATACGGTGGCCGGGCGGATTATCGGCGACGACGAGGTCAAAGAGTACTACGCAGGCAAGCAGCCGTATGGGGAATGGCTGGACCGTAACCTGGTGGAACTTAGCGCGCTGAAAATCCCAAATGAGCGTGTGCCGGAATTTACCAAAGAAGAACGCCAGAAAATGCAGCGTGCCTTCGGGTATACTTATGAATCCATGAAGGAGGTTATTTTGCCAATGGCGTTAAACGGCGGGGAATCGACCAGTGCAATGGGAATCGACATTCCGCTTGCCGTATTGGCAGACGACCACCAGCCGTTATTTAACTACTTTAAACAGCTGTTTGCACAGGTAACCAACCCGCCGATTGATTCTATCCGGGAAAAAATTGTAACGTCCACCTGCATTTATATCGGCGACGACGGGAACCTGCTGGAAGAACGGCCGGAAAATTGCCAGGTATTAAAGGTAAACAACCCTATTTTGACAAATACCGATTTAATGAAAATCCGGGCCATGCATGTGGAAGGGTTCCATGTGGCGGAAATCCCGATTACCTATTACAAAAATACAAGCTTGGAAAAAGCCGTAGACCGCCTGTTTTTGGAAGCGGACCGGGCGTACCGGGACGGCGCGAATATCCTGATCTTATCAGACCGGGGCGTGGATGAAAACCATGTGGCGATCCCGTCTCTGCTGGCCGTTGCAGCGCTGCACGAGCATTTAGTCGTTACGAAAAAGCGTACCTCGCTGTCGTTGATCCTGGAATCGGGGGAACCGAGGGAAGTGCATCATTTTGCAACACTGCTTGGCTACGGCGCCAGTGCGGTCAACCCATACCTAGCCCATGAAACCGTAAAGGAACTGGTGGAGCTGCGGATGCTGGACAAAGATTATTATGCGGCAGTCGACGATTACAACCATGCAGTTACGTCTGGGATTGTGAAAATTGCTTCTAAAATGGGGATTTCCACGATCCAGTCTTACCAAGGCGCCAAAATCTTTGAAGCCGTCGGCATTGACAAAACAGTGATTGACAAATATTTTACTAACACAGTCAGCCGTATCGGCGGCATTACATTAAAGGACATAGAAAACGACGTCGACCACCTGCATTCATCGGCTTATGACCCGCTGGGCCTTGCGGTAGACGAATCGCTGGATTCCAAAGGCAGGCATAAAATGCGCAGCGGCGCAGAACAGCATTTATACAATCCGGCGACGATCCATATGCTGCAAAAATCTACGCGGATGGGTGATTATACGTTGTTTAAAAAGTATACCGAGATGGTCAATGCAGAAGAAAAAGATGCCTATATCCGTGGCATGTTTGATTTTAACTTCCCGGAAAAAGGCATCCCGATTGACGAAGTAGAAAGCGTGGATTCGATTGTAACGCGGTTTAAAACAGGCGCCATGTCCTATGGCTCTATTTCGCAGGAAGCGCATGAGACGCTTGCCGTGGCTATGAACCAGCTGCATGGCAAATCCAATACCGGGGAAGGCGGTGAAAGCATCGAGCGCCTGACGCCGGGCAAAGACGGGCTCAACAAATGTTCAGCCATTAAACAGGTGGCATCGGGGCGCTTTGGCGTAACAAGCCGCTACCTGGTAAGCGCGCAGGAAATCCAGATTAAAATGGCACAGGGCGCAAAGCCAGGGGAAGGCGGGCACCTGCCAGGCGGGAAAGTGTATCCTTGGATTGCAAAAACGAGGCTCTCGACACCAGGGGTATCTTTGATTTCGCCGCCCCCGCACCATGATATTTACTCGATCGAAGATCTGGAGCAGCTTATTTATGACCTGAAAAACTCCAACCGCGCTGCACGCATTTCTGTAAAATTGGTATCCGAAGCAGGCGTTGGAACCGTTGCTGCGGGCGTTGCAAAAGCTGGCGCACAGTTGATCTTAATCTCTGGCTATGATGGGGGCACAGGCGCCGCACCGCGCAGTTCGATCCATAATGCGGGGCTGCCTTGGGAGCTGGGGCTTTCTGAGACCCATCAAACGCTGATACGCAACGGCCTGCGCAATAAAGTCCGCATTGAAACAGACGGCAAGCTGATGACCGGGCGGGATGTGGCCATTGCAGCGCTGCTTGGCGCAGAAGAGTTTGGCTTTGCCACGGCTCCGCTTGTAGCGATGGGCTGTATTATGATGCGTGTGTGCAACTTGGACACCTGTCCGGCAGGCATTGCTACACAAAACCCGAAACTGCGCAAACGCTTTGAAGGAAAACCGGAGTATGTAGTGAATTTTATGAAATTTATTGCACAGGACCTGCGTGAGCTAATGGCAAGGCTAGGGGCGCATACCGTCGATGAGCTGGTCGGGCGCAGTGACCTTTTGCGTGTCCGGGATGGACTGTCCAAACGCCAGAAAGAGATAGACTTAACCGGCATTTTATACAACCCATTTGCAGAAGGCCGCGAAAAAGTAACCTTTGACCCGAAAAAGGTGTATGATTTCCAGCTGGAAAAGGCCAAAGACGAAAAAGTACTGTTAAAACAGCTTCAGGGTGCACTGGCATCCGCCGCAAAACGCAGCATTGACATCGAAGTGTCCAACACAGACCGTGCATTTGGCACGATCTTTGGATCAGAAATTACCAAACGCTACCCGCAGGGGCTAGATGAAGATACTTACCTTGTAAAATGCACAGGCGCAGGCGGGCAAAGTTTTGGGGCGTTTATCCCAAAAGGGCTGACCTTAGAGCTGGTCGGCGACTCCAACGACTATTTTGGAAAAGGGCTTTCCGGCGGCAAGCTGGTCGTATATGCACCGGCAGGCTCACGTTTTGAGCGGGATAAAAATATTATTATTGGCAACGTAGCATTGTATGGTGCGACTAGCGGCAAGGCATTTATCGGCGGGGTTGCAGGCGAACGGTTCTGCGTGCGCAATTCCGGTGCAAACGCTGTTGTAGAAGGGGTCGGCGACCATGGCTGTGAATATATGACTGGCGGGCG
The DNA here is from genome assembly GCA_947089855.1 of uncultured Eubacterium sp. GTDB lineage: Bacteria > Bacillota > Clostridia > Lachnospirales > Lachnospiraceae > Eubacterium_J. Next base: position 3,015 of record CAMUML010000086.1, on the reverse strand, counting down.
CGTTGTTATTTTAGGCCGTACCGGAAAAAACTTTGCAGCAGGCATGAGCGGCGGCATTGCATACGTACTGGACGAAGACAATGATTTATATACGAGGCTGAATAAAGGCATGGTTTCTTCGGAAGAAATTACCTCCAAGTACGATGTGCTGGAACTAAAGGAAATGATCGAAGAACATGTAAAACTGACAAATTCCGAAAAAGGGAAGCAGGTGCTGGCGCATTTTAGCGGATACCTGCCGAAGTTTAAAAAAATAGTACCACATGATTATAAGCGGATGCTCCTTGCCATTGTCCAGATGGAAGAAAAAGGGCTGAACGCAGAACAGGCACAGATCGAAGCATTTTATGCAAACGCAGGAAGATAGGAGGGGGACGGAATGGGAAAACCAACCGGATTTATGGAATATGAAAGGAAGACGGGTATGGCAGCTGCACCCAAAGAGCGCATCAAACATTTTCGTGAGTTCCATGTCCCGCTTTCGGAAGAAGAACAGCGCAGGCAGGGTGCCAGGTGTATGGAATGCGGCGTGCCGTTTTGCCAGGCAGGTGTCATGATCGAAGGTATGGCAAGCGGCTGCCCGCTGCACAACCTGGTGCCAGAATGGAACGACCTTGTCTACTCCGGCAACTGGGAGCAGGCATACAGCCGTCTGATCAAAACCAACAACTTCCCGGAATTTACCTCCCGGGTATGCCCGGCATTGTGTGAAGCAGCCTGTACCTGCGGGCATTACGGCGATGCCGTGGCATCGAAAGAAAATGAAAAAAGCATTATCGAACGCGCCTATGCCTCCGGCATGGTAAAGGCGCATCCGCCCAAAGTACGCACCCAAAAACGCATCGCCATCGTAGGCTCTGGCCCAGCCGGCCTTGCAGCGGCAGACCAGCTAAACAAACGCGGCCATCAGGTAGACGTATACGAACGGGATAACCGTATCGGCGGCCTGTTAATGTATGGCATCCCAAATATGAAACTGGAAAAATGGGTCATTGACCGTAAAACCAGCATTATGCAGGAAGAAGGCGTAACATTTTTTACTGGCGTAGATGTCGGAAAAGACCTAAAGGCGTCCAAGCTCCTAAAAGACTATGACCGCGTGGTCCTTGCCTGCGGCGCAAAACAGCCGCGGGATATACAGGCGCCAGGGCGGGATGCAAAAGGGATCTATTTTGCAGTAGATTATTTAAGCAGCATAACAAAAAGCCTGCTGGATTCGGATCTGAAAGACAAAAAATTCATTTCCCCAAAAGGCAAACATGTCGTAGTAATCGGCGGCGGGGACACAGGCAACGACTGTGTCGGCACAAGCATCCGCCTAGGCGCAGCATCCGTAACACAGCTGGAAATGATGCCAAAAGCGCCGGATGCGCGGGCTGCCGACAACCCGTGGCCAGAATGGCCCAAAGTTTGCAAAACGGACTATGGCCAGGAAGAAGCCATTGCCGTATTTGGCCATGATCCACGTATCTACCAGACAACCGTCAAAGAGTTTATAAAAGACAAAAATGGAAATCTAAACGGTTTGGCCACCATCCAGCTGGAACAAAAAAAAGACGAAAAGACCGGCCGCACCGCAATGGTGCCAAAAGAAGGCAGCGAGCATAAAATCCCCGCCGACCTAGTACTAATCGCCGCAGGTTTTTTAGGCAGCGAGAAATACGTAGCAGATGCATTTGGCGTAACGCTTACCAAACGCGGCAACGTATTGTCCAAGGAAGGGCAATACCAGACCGGAGCAAAAAATGTATTTGTATGCGGAGATATGCACAGGGGCCAGTCGCTTGTCGTCTGGGCCATACGCGAAGGCCGCGAGGTCGCCGCGGAAGTAGATTACAGCCTGATGGGGTATACGTATATGACTGTGCAATAGGAAGGGCGTGCGGTGGTATTTGCATTTGCTGCCCAATTCCAAACTTGGTTTCCTGTGCGGCTGGCTGGTGGCAGGAAAAGGATTTATCATGGAACCGCCCGTCAAAACGGGAAATGGCAGCAGGATACTTATTTAAATCATGTATTATCAATAGAAAGAAACAGTGGTTGTTCCGCCAATTGGCCAAGCACTGCTTTTAAAGCTTTGGATAACGTCACATCCTTCCAGGATTCATGGTTCAATGAGCCAGTTTTAAGAGCATAGTAATACGCATTCAACGTGGGTAAAAAACATCAGGGTAATATGAAGTGAGATAAAGAATGGAGCAAATCTGTTATTATCATACAGGTTTGCTCTAATTTTGTATAGGTATTCACCATTTACCGTTTATTTGGGCAACAGCATTTTCATCTGCCTTCCAGGTAGCATCCAAAAGCTGGTCAGATAATTTTACGGCACGTATAACCTCGTCCCAGCCTGCACTCCGGACCGCATTCAAAAATTCCAACGTTATTTCATAATTTGGAATAAACACTTCTTTTTTTCGGAAATCATAGCCAAGGTATCCAAGATGCACCAATAGGGTCAATACATCATCTGCATTATCAAAAGTAGTCATATCATTGGAAAAAGTACCTGTCTCAATTGGAACCTGTTCACCGGCCAGTAACCCAATAATGGTATCCTTTAATCCATCGTAATTGAGTACAATATAATCCCGCAGGGCTTCGAAGGTTTCGGTCTGATTCCAGTAAGTATCATACAGTCCTGACAGCATAGCACTTACAACGGAACGCGGGCTGTAGATTTGGTACATCTTTCCTGCCATGCCAGCCAGCCGGTATCCGTCATACCAACGTTTTGCTTCCGAAAAATCCATAGCATACTGGGTACACAGCGCTTCCACCTCGCCTTCCGTAAAGCCTGTATATCCAGCAAGCTGTCTCGGGTTTGTCATAGAATATTCGTCAAACATATTTAAAGCGGAATGGGTGCCATATTTTTTGATTGGCAGTATGCCAGTCATATAGGCTAATGCCACATAGGGCTTATCTTTCAGTAAATTCCGGAGAAAATCCAGGTATTGTTTCAGCCTTTTAGATGATGTTTTAGATGGCAGGGTGGAAAAAGTTGTCATTACA
>CAMUML010000085.1 GCA_947089855.1 uncultured Eubacterium sp. | reverse complement strand
ATTGGAAAGTGCCTTGTGCGTTATTTTATTTTTCAAAAAGTTGTAAAGTGGTGTTGTTAAAGTATACGGCGTATTTACATAGCCTATACATGAAAGCGCCATACGGGCGCGGGCGGTTATGCATAAGCCGTGATAACTGCGTAGGGTTTTCGGCTAGTAGGCTGGGGCAGGCACAGCAACAACGGGCAACAACGAAAGGAGGCACTATGGCACAGACAATTATTTCAATCAGCCGTGAATTCGGCAGCGCCGGCCATGTAATTGCAGAACAGATCGCAAAAAATCATGGCCTGAATTTCTACGACAGACGCATGTTAGATGAAATTGCCAATGAAAATAACCTGCAGGTAGGGGTTCTGGAAAAATACGACGAGAAGCCGCGGAACGCTTTCTTATCCAGAAGGGTTGGTGCCTTTTCAAATTCAATGGAAGAAATTGTAGCGGAAATGCAGTTTGACTATATCCGCAAAAAAGCAGAAAGCGGGGAATCGTTCGTGATCGTAGGCCGCTGTGCAGAGACTGTACTGCACGGCTATCAAGGGCTGATTACGATCTTTGTGGTTGGAGACGATGAGTGCAAAATGGAGCGCGTAAAAAAAGTGTACCAGTTAAATGAACTGGATGCAATTGCCAAAATGAAGCGCCATGACAAAAAACGCAAGCAGTACCATAACCGCTACTCCAGTTTCCGTTGGGGCGATTCCAGGAACTATGACTTATGTATTAACAGCAGCAAGCTTGGGCTGGAAAAGACCGTGGAAGCAATGGAGTACTATATTAGCGAACGTATCAAACAGATCAATGCATAAAAGGTACACAATGTACAGCCATAAAACAAGGCTGCCCTTCTTAAAAGGGCAGCCTTGTTTGCTACAAATAATAATCAGTATCTGGCTTTGCATACCCAAGGCTTGGGTTCGTCCTTTTCAGCACCAGGTACAGGGCCGCATTCGTCAGCATCTGGTATGGGCCGGAATAGAAAATCCCTACCAGCCCAAAGGTCACTGCCGAAAGGAAATTCCATCCAAGAAACGATAAGTCCATCACAAATGCTTCTGACTTATTGCCCAGCATCATTTCACGGCTGATACGGAATGCTTCTTCGCTAGCCATATCTGGATATTCCGCCATCAGATAAGGCACCATACGGTATTCATATGCTTTGATGATCCCTGGTACCACAAGCAGCAATGTCCATAAGAAAATATACAGGTCCCGCAAAAACATCGTCTTTACGATATTAAGGTAACAGCTGCGGAACGCAAACCCCATTTCTGAAAACTGCGGCTTTACTTCCCTTGCCATAGCCATATAGCGCTTGCAGCCGACTTCCAGCGGGTTTGCTACAAAAATCCGCACCATAAGCGCAATAAACCATGCCCCTAGCACAAGCACCATCGCCAGCCCAAAAAACGGTAAAATTACCCGCGCAATTTCATACAAAGCATCCTGATAATCATCATACCCGAACCCGTACCTGTATCCGTAATAATAATCATCATCCCAAATATGCCCTGCACGTTCAAACCTCCTGCGCAGTTCAAACCCGTTGCCCGCCACAATTCCATGTATCAATGCAACCAGGACAAATGGCCAATAGTTAAGCCTTACCAGTAATTTTGAATCCTCTTTTAATTCTATTCTGTTCCACATATCATTTCCTTCTTTCACAATGGCACCCAATACGCCCAACACGTACCGGGCACATGGAAAAGTCTACAGCCGTGTCGTCACAAAAATATCATAAATCGCCTGGATCGCCTGCTCAAAATCATCATTGCTTACGCCGATAATGACATTCAGTTCAGAGGACCCCTGGTCAATCATTTTAACATTGACATTTGCATGTGCCAAGGCGGAAAAAATCCTGCCGGCTGTACCGCGCGTACTTTTCATACCACGCCCTACGACTGCGATCAACGCCAGATCTGCTTCCAGATCGATGCTATCTGGCTCTGCAAGGCGGTGGATGGCGGACAATACACTCTGCTCCTTCCCCTCAAATTCTTCCTGATGTACAAATACCGTCAATGTATCAATACCAGACGGCATATGTTCAAACGAGATTTGATTTTCTTCAAATGCTGCAAGCACTTTGCGCCCAAAGCCGATTTCGGAATTCATCATATCTTTTTCAATATTGACAGCTACAAACCCCTGTTTACCGGCAATACCAGTGATCGTAAATTCCGGCTTCTGGCAAGTGCTTTCTACAATAAACGTACCTGGGTCTTCCGGTGCGTTGGTATTTTTAATATTGATCGGAATCCCTTCTTTACGTACTGGGAAAATCGCATCTTCGTGCAACACCGTCGCACCCATATAAGACAGCTCCCGCAGCTCTTTGTAGGTAATTACTTTAATCCCTTTCGGATCGGCAATGATCCTTGGGTCGGCAATTAAAAACCCAGATACATCGGTCCAGTTCTCATACAGGTCCGCCTTGCATGCCTTTGCTACAATCGAACCGGTAATATCAGACCCGCCCCTGGAAAACGTTTTTACACTTCCGTCGGCCATTGCCCCATAAAACCCTGGTATCACAGCACGTTCTGTATTTTTTAAACGCTCCTTTAAGATCTGGTTAGTTGTGTCGGCATCAAATTCCCCTGCTTTGTTAAAACGGATCACCTGTGTGGCGTCAATAAATTCCATCCCCATAAAATGGGCCATTAAAATGCCGTTTAAATACTCCCCCCGAGAGGCTGCATAATCAATACCTGCTTTCTCCTTGAAATTCCCTTCAATTACTTTAAATTCTTCATCCAGGCTTAAATCTAGCTTTAAGCCATTGATAATCTCGTTGTACCGGGCGCGGATCTTGCGCAGGAGCGGCTTAAAATCTCCATCGGCTGCTGCCAGCTCATAACAGCTGTACAGCATATCGGTCACTTTGGTATCGTTCTTATGCCGCTTGCCTGGTGCGCTCGGTATCACATACCTGCGTTTTTCATCTGCCAGAAGGATTTCCCTGACTTTGCGGAACTGCTCCGCACTGGCCAGGGAACTGCCTCCAAACTTTACTACTTTAATCATATACAAAACCTCCCTTATTTCTACTGGCAAGCAGAAAAATTTGCCAGCAACGCCTGCCCACAAGCATCCATCCCGAAAACAAAATTACACTGGAAACTCATTATCCCGCATATACTCCTGTGCTTCATCCAAGATGTCATCCAGGTCGTCTTCGCCAATATCCACCTGATGCGGCTGCTTACGATAAAATATATCATATAATACCGGAATAATAAAGAGCGTCATTAACGTTGCATACAATAGCCCGCCTACTACCACAATCGCCATACCACGGCCCATAGAATTTCCGGCTTCGGTACTAAAGATCATCATGCTCATAGATAAAATCGTCGTAAGCGCCGTCATAAGGATCGGGCGCATCCTTGTCTTGCCAGTCGCGATCAGCGCTTCGCGCCTTTCTAGCCCGCCAATACGCAGCTGGTTTACATAATCTACAAACACAATCCCGTTATTTACAACGGTACCCATCAAAATCGTAAATCCAAGCAAGCTCATTAAAGAAAGTTGTTCCCGAAACGCCAACAGTGCCAGCAGCCCGCCAGTAAATGCAAGCGGCACGGTAAACAGTACGATAAATGGCGACAGCAGGCTTTGGAACTGCGCTACCATAACCAGATAGATCAATAGGAACCCAAGCGCCATTAACTGTACCATCTGCTCTACCATATCATTGACCTGGTCGCTCTCGCCACCGATTTCAACAGTATACCCATCCGCAATTTCATATGCTTTTAACTTTTTGTTCAGCTGCCTTGTCAAAAGCGTCGTATTATAGCCTTCCTGCGTATCGGCTGTAACCGTAATATAATGCGACTGGTTTTCACGGGAAATTGAGGCAAGCCCCTGGCCATATTCCAATTCAGCAAAATCGCCGAGCTTGTAAGTTTTTGTAACGGTATTGCCCTGTTCATCCGGTGTCGATGCTTCCAACTCCATTTTCAGCAGGTTTTCCCGGTTTAGCAGCTCTGTTTCATCCACAATCTGTACATCCATATCGGTATCGCCTACCGTCATTGTAACCGCGTTTTTCTCAGTCGTCAGCCTGCCTGCTACAGCGCTGTAAATCTGGGCTACGGTAAGCCCTTTTTTCATGGCCTTATCCTTGTTGATCATCAGGTGGATTTCCTGCGCACCGTCTTCCTGCCCATTGGAAATGTTTTCAAACCCTTCGACCTCAGAAACCAGCCCCACTATATCCTCGCTGATCTCCAGCAGCTTTTCATTGTCGTCCCCATAAATATTCAGCGACAGCCCGCTGCCGAGCATAGCCGTCATATCCCCCATTGCAGAAGACGATACGGATATTTCACAACCAATACCATCGGTAGCTTTTTCTATATCACGTGCAATTTTTCTAATATCATGTATATTCTTAATGTCATCCTCTAATAAAATCGAAAAGGAATAATTTAAATAGTCGCTTCCTGCCTGGCCTGCACCGAGCATACCGGAAGAACTGCTGCCGTCCATAGCGCCTACCGTAGCAACCCCTTTGGTGGCAAGCGCCGCTTCCATTACCTGGTCTGCCAATGCAAAGGCATCTTCTTTTTCGGTATCTTCTGGCACCGATACGGTAATGGAAATCTGCTCGCCTGTCATTTCCGGCAGCAGCGTAATGCCCATACGCATAACCTCACGGATACAGATTGCCAGCAGCACGACTGCAACGGCTAACGGGATAATTTTTAGCTTCAGGCAAAACGAAAGGGCATGCCCATATGCTGCCTGCACTTTTTCAAACAGTGGGTAACGTTTTTCTTTCGTCTTCCGAAGCATAATCGAACCTGCCGTTGGAACAATCGTCATAGCCACAAAAAGCGAAGCGGTAAGCGCATACGAAATCGTCATCGCAAACGGCACCATCAGCTCAGATACCATACCGGTTGTAAAAACCATCGGCAAAAATACACATACTGTCGTCAACGTGGAGGAAATAATCGGCCCCGCCACCTGTTTTGCGCCCTGGACGGCCGACCTTGGTGCAGACACCCCGTTGTTGCGGATACGGTAGATATTCTCTATCACAACAATCGAGTTATCTACCAGCATACCAATCGACAGGCCCAGGCCCGCCAGCGTCATGATATTGATCGAAATCCCGGAAAAATACATAATTAAAATGGCAAACAGCACTGAAAATGGAATGCTAAATGCTACTACAAGCGTCGGCATGACATCCTTGAAAAACAGGGCAAGCACAACGACTGCCAGCAACGCGCCGCTGACCATACTGGACAAAATACTGCCGATAAACATCGTAATATAATCGCCCTGGTCCATAATCGGCGTAATCTTTAGCCCTTCATATTCTTCTTCCAAATCCGCAACCGCACGTTCGCATGTTTTGGATACATCGCTGGTACTGGCTGTACTGCCTTTAAAAATGGAAACCAGCACGCCTTCTTCGCCATTTATCTTTGCATAATTTTCCCCCGCATTATCAATTACGGTAATATCTGCAACATCGGACATACGGACATTTCCTGCCCCAGCCAATTTGCATAGCAGCATACCCTCCAGAGCTTCAATGCTGTCATAATGTTCCCCAACCTTGATCAGCCACTGGTGGTCTTTATCATCCTCGATATAGCCTGCAGGCATGGAAAAATCTTGTGCAGTAATTAGCTGTGAAAGGGTGTCCATATTGACCAGGCTGCTGATATTTGCATTTTCCAGCGCGGCTTTTTTGGACTGGCGGTACTGTTTTTTCGCCTCTTTTAGCTCCTCCTGCGCCTTTTCCATTTCCTTTTCAGAATTTTCTATACCGGTTAGCCCATTTGCCATCTGTGCATCGCCAGACCCCATCGATACGGCAGCCTCAAAGCTGCCGGCACGTGCATCTTTATACTGCTGGTCAATCTGCGCCATCTGGCTGTTTACCTGATCCATCGCTACCTGCACTGCCTGGATCTGCGTTGCCAGGTTTGCAAGCCCCGTCTCAATCTGCGGCAGACGCTTGGTCACTGCATCCGAAAGCATCTTTAACCGGTCAATCGTCAGATCTTTGACCTGGTCGCCCATGCCCATCTGTGCTGCCCATGCGGTAAATGCAGCAAATTCATCCGGGTGCGCAAGTGCATCGTCTATATCTTTTGGAATCACAACGCCTGCCAGCGATGCCGCCTGTGATGCAGCTGGCGGCAGGTTGCCTAACGCTTGGTTGATCTGATTGTATGTATCGGTAACATGGTTGTCTTCATAGGCTTTTTTCTCCGCTTCCAGCCCCATTTTGGATGCCTGCAGGCTCGCCAGGTTCGCTTCATACGCTGCCTTTGTGGCCTGTGCCCGGTCTAATCCAAGTTCCGCCTCTGCCAGCTGCCTGGAAGTCTCATTCTGCTTTTGCTTTAATTCTTCCTGCTTGCGCTGCAGCTCGCTTTTTGCCTGTGCAAGCTGGCTTTTGCCGTCTTCCAGCTGCTCTTGGGCCTGCGTAATCTTTTTTTTGGCATCCGCCAGCTTTTCATTTGCCTCTTCCAATACTTTATCATTTACACTGTCTATTTTATCCGCATTTAAACGCACCTCAACCGTCTGTTCTACACTGCCGACCGCTGTTACGCTTGCTACGCCATCCTGGCGTTCAAAATACGGTTTGATAATTTCCTCTGTAAAATCAGAAATTTCATAAATATCTTTGCCTTCATAGCTGATGGTCGCATACATGGTCGCCATCATGTCCATTGAAATTTCCAGCATATTGGGCGTACCGCAGGTTTCCGGCAGGTTCAGCTGGTTGATCTGCGCAGAAACTTTGACCATAGCAGAATCCATATCCGTATCTTCTACAAATTCCAGCGTGACCATACTGTAATTTTCTGCACTGATACTTGTAATATTTTCTACGCCAGTCACTGTCCCAAGCGCCTGCTCCATTGGCGCTGTTACTTCACTTTCCACTTTTTCCGGGCTTGCGCCAGGGTCTGTCGTAATCACCATCAGATATGGCAGGCTCATGTCCGGCAGCAGGTCTGTCTGCATACGCATCAGGCTTACAATACCAATTACCATAACTGCTATTACTGCTACGAAAATCGTAAATGGCTTTTTTACACAATATTTTGTCATTGTCCCGTCCCCTTGCTCCTTCCTTACGGTTAGCTATCCCCTTGCCCGGCCGCTGGCAAGGTAGGCTTCAAATTTTTCCGCAGAATAGTTTAAAACCAGCTCCTTTGGAAAACCGGTTTCTTCCACAATCGAAATTGTATGTTCAAAATTCGCCACATCCACCATATGGTGTGCATCGCTGTCCATAATAACCGGGACATCATACCTTTCGCACAGTTTTAACATCGTAGCGATATTTTCCCTGACATGTTTGCGGGACGCCGAACGCATTGCATTGTTATTGACTTCCAGCAGCGTATGGTATTCCTTGGACGCCTGCACAAGCGTTTCATAGTCCAATGGAAAATTGCTGTCATCTGGATGCCCGATAATATCCACCCCCGGATTTTGCATAGCGCCAAGGATGGCATTGGTATTCTCCTGTTTGGTCCCAGACTGGTATAAATTGCCGTGGATACTTGCAATCCGCAGATCCAGCCGCTTTAGCAGCCAGCCTGGCAGGTCGACAGTTCCTTTGTAGTCCATAATATTCAGCTCAACGCCGAGCATCAGTTTTACACCAAATGCTTCCCTGGGCACTACGCCAAGGTTCATAAAATAAAGGTCATCGCATGTCCCTGGCATAAAATGGCTGTGTTCGGTAATTCCAAGTATTTTCAGCCCTTTTTCCGAGGCGGCTTTGGCCATTTCGGTAATGGTGCCATAGGCATGGCCGCTTGCCAGCGTATGCGTATGTACATCCAGTTCAATCTTCATTGTCAATTCCTCTTCTTTCCCGTTTTTGATACAGCTCTTTTTCCAGCTCATATACAAAGCCTTTTTGCATGGAAACTGCCATGCTATAGCTCCTTAGGAACTGTAAAGAAATAATCTGATAAAGCTACGCCGGATTTTTCTTCGAGAGTGCCAGGCAAAAATCAGGCGCATAGCGGGCTATGTAACTGATTTTTGCCTGGTGCTATCGGAGAAAAAGACAAGTAAGTTTGTTAGATTATTTATTTACAGTTCCTTACTCCCCATAACCAGCCTGTGCATGCCGCACGGTTATATTGCGTTTCTAATATAACGCATTTTTTTAGCTTCGTCTATTTTTTCCGGTGATTTTATAAAATATTAAGATTATTCCATGAGAATATTTCCATATCGCCCCGAATGGTTAGGTAACATTATTTCCAGCCTTATGGATGGCGGGGAGGGGTTGAGGGATGGCCTATCGGCGGGAATTAAAGTGCAAAATAAGACATTTGGGGCAATGCGATGTGCTTTTTGGCGGACAGGACGCTGGATGGCGGGGCAGCCCCTGATTCAAAAAATCAGCCTGAACTGTGCCGGCAGCTATGCCCCACCTGTTTCCTGTACCTTGCACACTTCTTCCACAGGGACTTCGACTGATACATCCTGCCCGAACAGATGTACCCCGACCTCAAGAATGCCTTTTCCGACCCGCCATACAATCCCATCCATGCCATCCAGGGATCCGGAGGTGACTGCCACATGGTCTCCAGTATGGAATGCATCTTCTTCGTGTGCGGCTAGTATTTCGGACTGATAAAATGATGGCACTTCGACGGGAGCCTCGACTTTGCCATATGCTAATTCCTGTTCAATATCCTCTTTTAAGATAATTCCAAGGGCGGCTGTTTTTTCTTCTCCAAGCATCTGGAATTTGATAATGGCATACCGTTTTTTAAACTGGTATTTTATAACCTGTCCCATATAATTGTGCAAAGGGCCGCAGATCCGGTATACATGTCCGTTCTGGTCCTTTTCTACATAAGAAAGCCTGACAATCCGACCTTTCTGAAGAAGGTCCCCAAAGAACGCTTCTTCCTCAGGACGCAGCGGCACAAACCCAAACGCTCCATCCGACAGCAGTTTGACCATCGCCGGCAGACGTTTTAATTCCAAAAATACCTGTTGTGGATCATCGGTAATAATCATCACATACCCTGGAAACAGCCGTTCAATATGCACAATGCTCTGCTGCTGCTTGCGCCAAACCCTTTCGTAATACGCAATAAAACAGTCTTCATAGAGGCTTGGCGGTACGGCCGCATTTACCATCCTGACCAGCTCTTCCTCCCTGCCTGTCATCGTCTGCAATACATACCACATGATTTTAAACAACCTCCTTTTGGATATGCCTATTTATCCTGGACTATATAAACGGCGTAAAATTTCAGCGCAATATCCTTTATTTCTGGCCCGCCGTTTATCGGGTTTATTGTGCAGTATTCAATCACCGAATATATATATTACCACTTTTTTGGCAAACTTGCTACTCTGCCTTCCCGTGGAAGATGGAAAGATTTGTTTCATTTTGGCGGCAAAACAAAAGTGTAAAGCATTTTGACGATTTATCAGGCCTTACACTCTTATTTGGGGGTTATGTGGTTATTTTATTCCTTTATGCGGTCAAGTTCCGTAAGGTTTATACCCGTTGCTGTTAAGACCACTTTTAAAGTAATGTAGCGTTCTTTCATTGCTTTGTATACATTTGATTCTTTATCATCAACTAAAAGCATAAAACGTTGTAATCTGTCAAACTCTTCTACATTTTTTTGCATTTGTTCTCTTTCCGTTATTTTCAATACCTCCATATTCTCACCGCCTTTATGATTAATACAGCCATTTTTGGTACAATCATTATAGCGTATGCGGCTGAAGGTGTAAAGGGTTAACTGCCATCCCTACAGGATAAACGCATGAATAGATATTCCTTAATTACCATCCAATTATTTGGTCAG
>CAMUML010000084.1 GCA_947089855.1 uncultured Eubacterium sp. | reverse complement strand
CTTGCATTTGTAATATTTTCATCAGTAAATGTATTGGTATAAAATGTAGAATATATATCTTTATCATCATTTAGCAGATGTGAAATCGGAACGGTTACACCAGCAATCCTAACACTTTTATCTGAATTTCCTACAAAATGAAACATAACAATTCCATAAGCAAACACCAATCCAATTACAGAACCATATACGATAATGTATTTTCTGATATATTCTTTTTTGCTTTTATTGTTCCAAATCCATATAACCATTGCCGCCGTCCAATATATTAAAAAGGTGATTCCGTAAATTCCTGTTACCGTTACTATTTGTAGCAGATATAGATTTTGGTATTGTGTATAAGCGTCAGACAGCCCTCCCAATATCGGATATGCCAGATAGATGATATACTCTATAGATACCATCATACTTGCAAAAATAATAGTGTCCTGAAATCTCATCTTTGATTTTGGCCAGTAGATATATGGTAAAACTTTCAGAAAAGACAACAAAACTGCTACCATTATACATATCTTTATATCCATTCCAATGGCTTTCCCAAACTGGACAACAAATCCAATGGCATATATAGCACTAATAATAAGATATACTTTTCGGGTATGATTGAGATAAACCATACACAGAAACAAAATTGGATAAATCCACGCAAAAATCGGAACACACCATTCTCCGTTGGACATTACATAAATTAGAAAACTTAATATTATAAAAACTGCAAAGTATTTATTTTTAAGTAAATTTTTCATATTTAATTCTGTTCCCATATCAATTATCCATATCCAGATTAAATCCTATGATATTATTCGTTTTCCGATTAGCAAAAATCTCTCCGTAACCAGTTGTAAGATTATACAGAACACTCCATTGTAGTTTGTCTAGATTTCCATGAAGATAAGCCCGTCAACGCAGTCCCCATATCTGCCCGGCTGTATGAGCTGGTTTTTCAGTTCCACAAGGCCATGTAAAAGTAATGTCCGCTCCCTGCTGTCTACATATAAGTGGGTGGTCTTTTCCCTCATACCGTCCACCGTCCTTTCTTGGCTTCATTATACCGTTATGGGGAAGTTCGGTCAAAACTGTAACTTGGCATATCTTGGTATTTTACCGTATCAAGGCTCATTCCCAGGTAGTAAATAGGGGTTGCAATCCTAAAGAAATGCGGGGAAATGCTTTATTTTGCGGGGATAGTTGCCCATTTACTTGATTTTTTATATAACTTCCTCTTCCAACTCATCAGTGCATTTATTATAGGCCTCCAATCAGTCAATGTCTTCGTTTTTTATTTTCTGATACAGAAAGCCAATGCATAAGGCCAATATGTCCAGCCTCAATTGGGATAGAAAGGGAAAGCATAAAAACCAAGCGGCTAGTAAACTAGACAAAACTCTGTTAAATATACATGAATAATTGTTTATTATAACGGATTGGAGCGGGAAATGCAAGCGGGAAATTGTGAAATTTTCCATTTCATGGGAATCGGCAGGCTGGTGGAAAAATAGCTATTGCAGAAATGCCCGGTGTCTTTTATAATCAATGGCAGGGAATCCATACATATTTGGCATAAAATCCGGATTTTGAGCGGATGCTTTTTGGAAGCCTGGGTTTGTGGACATAGAATTTTGATGGAAAGGGCAGGTGGCAGTATGGATATTAAAGATATATGCAGTGCTGGCGGCGATATTTTGGATGCTGTAGCAGATGCGGTCAACCGGAATGACTATACGGGCCTGAGTGCGAATGTGAGCAATACGGTTAACCGTGTGGTGGACCAGGTCAAAGCAGAAGCGTCAAAAGGTACCTATGGGAAACCGACACACCAGTATGGCAGGACGTCTTATACCAGGAAAGGGCAGGCGGATTACAAGAGCATCCATGACGAAGGGGATGGCAGATATGCTTCTATATATAGAAAGAAAATGCAGGATAAAAATCTGCATAGCAGGTCTGCGGACAGCCGCAGTGTGGGTGGACGGGCGCCGCGTGTCCAGGCAGTACAGCTTCCGGCAGCTGCTACGAAGCATCCGGCAGGCCGTATCAGCGGGCCGATCCAGCTGGCATGGGGTATCTTGGCAGCGAGCGGGTTTGGCATTACGGCGCTTGTGATGGGGATTATGCTGGTTGTGGAAGGCGGTTCGGCCTATCTTGTGATGTCGTTGGTTTTTGGGCTGCTTACGGCGCTGGGGGTTACGGATATTGTAAGGGGCAGCCGCAAAATTGGGCTGGTGAACCGGTTTTACCGCTATGCCAGGCTGATAGGCGCCAGGGGGTATATCGCAGTGGAAGAGCTGGCGTTCCAGACGGGGCAGCATAAAGACAATGTGCTGCGCGATCTGAAAAAGATGATGAAAAAACATATGTTCCTGCAAGGCCGGCTGGACCATGCACAGACTACTTTTATGATTACTCAGGAGGCATACCAGCAGTATCTGCAGGCAGAAAACAGCAGGCGCAGCATGGAGGCACAGCAAGGACAGTATGGGCCGGGTGCAGGCGGCCAGGCGGGTGCTTATGGCGCAAATGCGGGCAATGGTGCGGCGGGTGCTTATGGTGCGGATCAAGGCAGCGGCCGGGCGGGTGCTTATGGCGCAAATGCGGGCAATGGTGCGGCAGGCGCTTATGGTACCAGCCAGCGGTGGGCGCAGGAAGGGCAAGGTGGGCCAGGCGCAGGCGGCAGGCAGGCAGCAGGTGCTGGCGGGGCAGGTGCCCATGCATATGATGCGAAGACCAGGAAAATCTTAAATGACGGCAATGCATATATCCGTATGGTGCATGAGTGCAATGAGAAAATGCGCAACGAGGAGATGAGCTATAAGCTGTCCAAACTGGAGGCGATTATGCGCAGGATTTTTGAACAGGTGGAGCGGGATCCGTCGAGTGCGGACGATCTGCATAAGTTTATGGATTATTATTTGCCTACGACGACAAAGCTGCTGCATGCATATATCGATTTGGACAGGCAGGAGATTGCAGGGGAAAATATTTCGGCTACAAAAAAAGAAATTGAGGATACTTTGGATACGATTAATATAGCATTCGAGAAGCTTTTGGACGGCCTGTTTGAAGATACGGCGTGGGATATTTCATCGGATATATCCGTTATGAAGACGATGATGGCGCAGGAAGGGCTGACAGGCACAAAGGATTTTGATATATAACATACCATATATTATGTAAGGAATACGAAACATAAGAGGATATAGCAGGAGGACAGGCAATTGACAGATAATTTTGAAGAATTTACAGCGAAAGCCCCGAAACTAGTATTTGAGCCAGAACCAAAGGCGCCGCAGCAGGCCCAGGCGCCGCAGCAGCCCAAACAGGAGGCCTTAAATGATTCCATGCTGACGGAAGAAGAGCGGCAGCAGGTAAATGACTTTGTAGGCCAGATCGACCTGCGTGATTCGGGCGGGGTGTTAAATTATGGGGTCGGCACGCAGCGCAGGATGGCGGATTTTTCGGAAAAGGCGCTGAATAATGTCCGCTCGAAAGATATGGGCGAAATTGGGAATATGATCGCAGGGCTGGTAACCGAGCTGCGCAGCCTGGATGCTACCGGCGAGGAGGCCAAGGGGTTTTTAGGCTTTTTTAAAAAGGGCGAAAACAGGGTTGCCATGATGAAGGCGAGATATAATAAAGTTGAGACAAATGTAAATGAGATCTTGAAAATGCTGGAAAACCACCAGCGGCAGCTGTTAAAAGATATTAGCGTGCTGGACCGGATGTATGAAATTAACCTTAATTACTTTAAAGAACTGACCATGTACATCCTGGCTGGGAAAAAGAAGCTGCAGCTAGTGCGTACACAGGAGCTGGTAGAGCTTCAGCAAAAGGCAGCGGCCAGCGGTTTGCCGGAAGATGCACAGGCAGCCAGGGATTTGGCGGACCTGTGTGAACGGTTTGAGAAAAAATTGTATGATCTGGAGCTTACCCGCACGGTGTCCATCCAGACGGCGCCACAGATACGTATGGTGCAAAATTCGGATACGCTGATGGCGGAAAAAATACAGTCCACGATTGTAAATACAATTCCGCTTTGGAAAAGCCAGATGGTGATCGCCATAGGGGTCGAGCATTCTGCCCAGGCCGCCCGTGCGCAGCGGGAAGTAACGAATATGACAAATGAGCTGTTGAAAAAGAATGCGGATGCTTTGAAGGTCGCAACGATTGAAAGTGCAAGGGAATCGGAGCGCGGCATTGTAGATCTGGAGACATTAAAGCATACAAACGAGATGCTGATTTCGACGTTGGATGAAGTGATGAAAATCCAGGGCGAAGGAAGGGAGCGGCGGCACGCTGCGGAGGCGGAACTTTCGGATATGGAGATGCAGCTTAAAAATAAAATGCTGGAAATGTCCCGTGTACAATCCCGTACACCATAATACCGAAAAGGCGTAAGGAAACAGGCAAAACGTTGTTGGAAAGATAAGGCTAGGTTAAATAGTATGCAAAAAGCAGTGTTTTTTGATATTGACGGCACCATTTTAGACAGCCATAATTTTATTCCGGCAAGTACGGTGGAAGGCATCCATAAGCTGCAGGAAAAAGGCAGCTTTGCTTTTTTATGTACGGGCAGGAGCAAGGCTTTTATTAAACATAAAGCCCTTTTGGATATTGGGTTTGACGGGATTATCAGCGGCTGTGGGACGATGGTGGAGTTTCATGGGGAAGTAATTTATTATAAGGCAATTGCGCCTGAAATGATTAAAAAGACGGTTGCTTTTTTAAAAGGGAACCACGCGGCTGTTATTATGGAAGGGCGCAGCTATCTATTTTTAGATAAAGAAGATTTTGGCAGCGATATGTATATTGCAAGGCTGGAGGGTGAGGTGGGGGACTGCATGGTCCCGATTACCGGACGTGAGGCGGACTGGGAGGCCAGCAAGTTTTCATGTGCAACGGAACATGCGGACCTGGAGGTGTTAAAACAGGGGCTTTGCGCAGATTATGAGCTGATGGTCCATGATATTCCAGTGATGGAGATTGTGCCGAAGGGCTGCTCGAAAGGCACTGGTATCCAGCTGGTCTGCAGAAAGCTTGGCATAGCGCGGGAACAAACGTATGCTTTTGGGGACAGTGTCAATGACCTGCCAATGTTTGAAGCGGCAGGGCACAGTATTGCAATGGGGAATGCCAGTGAATTTGTAAAGCAGCAGGCATCGTATGTGACGGATACGCTGCATCAGGATGGGATTTACCATGCGCTGGAGCATTTTGGGTTAGTGTAGCAGCAGGCCGGTACCAGTAGGGTATGGCCTGCCGGCGGTTATTTTACAGTATGGCCCGCCATAGTTACGGGTCCATCGGATAGGAGCAGACATGAAGATCATTATTGTAGGCTGCGGCAATGTTGGTTCCGCGCTTGCAGAACAGTTGAGTTCAGAAGGGCATGACATTACCGTGATTGATACACGCGACCAGCTTGTGGAAAGTGTGTCGGTTTCTTGCGACGCGTTGGGGATTGTAGGAAACGGCGCCAGTTTTACGGTACAGCAGGAGGCCGGTGTGGAAGAGGCGGACCTGATCGCCGCAGTTACGGGTTCGGATGAGCTGAACCTGCTTTGCTGCCTGATCGCAAGGAAAGCGGGCGGATGCCATACGATTGCGCGGGTCAGCAACCCGGTGTACAGTGAGGAAATCGCCTTTATTAAGGAAGAACTTGGGCTGTCCATGATCATTAACCCGCAGCTGGCGGCAGCAAGGGAAATGGCCAGGACGTTAAAGTTCCCGTTTGCCCAGAAAGTGGATACGTTTGTAAAAAGCCGGGTGGAGCTGGTGGTATACCGGATTGAAGAAAACAGCCCGCTGTGCAATATGAAATTAAAAGATTTGCCAGGAAAACTTTTGTGTGATGTGCTGATTCCAGTTGTCGAGCGCGGGGAACAGGTGTTGATCGCAGACGGCAATTTCGAGCTGAAAGCCAAGGATGATATTACAATCGTAGCCAATCAGTTAAAGATGCTGGAGTTTTTTAAAAAACTGGGGGAGCCAATGGCGGAAGCAAGGGACGCTATGATTATTGGCGGCGGGCGTACGTCGATTTATCTGGCAAAAAACCTGCTGCAAATGGGGCTTAAGGTAAAGATCATTGAGCGTGACCGCAAACGCTGTGAGGTTTTGACGCAAATGCTGCCAAAGGCAATGGTGATCTGTGGGGATGCAACGGATAAGGACGTACTGCTGGAAGAAGGCTTGGTGGAAATAGAGACATTTGTAGCAAATACAGATTTTGACGAAGAAAATATTATGCTGACGTTATTTGCCAAGAGCCTTTCCAAAGCAAAATTAATTACCAAGGTGCACCGGGTGGCATACGATGATATTATAGGAAAACTGGATCTTGGGAGCATTATTTATCCGAAATATATTACAGCAGTAGCGATCATCCAATATGTACGTGCTATGAAAAATGCGCCAGGCAGCAATATTGAGACACTGTACCGGTTAAATGACAACCGGGTGGAAGCAATGGAGTTCCTGATAAAAGAGCATTCCCCGATCGTAGGGGTTCCGCTTGCGGAACTGAATTTAAAGAAAAATATGATCATTGGCTGTATTACCCATAAAGGGCGGACTACGATAGCGAAAGGGCAGTCGGTTATACGGGTAGGCGATACAGTGATTTTGATTACGACACAAAAAGGGCTGCATGACATCCGGGATGCAGTGAAATAGGAAGCAGGGATAGGGCAATGTGGACAGTTTGGGCAGTAAAGCAGGGGGATAGGCATGAACTTCTCAATGATTAAATATATTTTAGGGACCGTTTTATGCTGCGAGGGGATTTTCCTGCTTGCCCCGGTGTTAGTTGCGGGCATTTATGGGGAAAAAGTATTATTTATTTATCTGGCTACGGCAATCGCCTGCTTTGGCGTAGGTTTTGTTTTGCGGTTATTTAAACCGAAAAACAAGGTATTTTATTCCAGGGAAGGCTTCTTGGCGGTTACGGTAAGCTGGGTTATTTTAAGTATGGCAGGCGCAGTCCCTATGTTTGTTACAGGGGAATATACCTCTTATATAGATGCGCTCTTTGATACAATCTCTGGTTTTACCACGACGGGGGCGAGCGTGCTGCCTTCAGTAGAGGAATTGTCGCGTGCAACGGCGTTTTGGCGTTGTTTTACGCACTGGAGCGGCGGCATGGGCGTGCTGGTGTTTTTGATGGCGGTGCTGCCGCTGTCCGGCAGTTCCAATATGTACCTGATGCGTGCGGAAAGCCCGGGGCCGTCGGTCGGCAAGCTGGTGCCAAAAGTCAGGCAGACGGCGCTTATATTATATAAAATTTATATCGTGATTACCATTGTCCAGGTTGTAGCGTTAATGATAGCAGGGCTATCGCTGTACGAAGCGCTCGCGCTGTCTTTTTCGACGGTTGGTACTGGCGGGTTTGCGTTGGTTAATACAAGTATTGCATCGTATAATGTGGCGGTGCAGGTTATTATCATTATTTTTATGCTGATTTGCGCCATTAATTTTAATACATATTACTTAATTTTAATCAGGAAATTTAAGGCAGCGGTTTTTGAAAATTCGGAAGTGAAATGGTTCTTGATCCTGGTATTTTTGTCGGCGGTGCTGATAGCGGTAGATATAAGGGGCGGGTTTGACAGTATTTTCGAGGCATTTTTGTCTGCTATGTTCCAGGTATCGACACTTGTATCAAGTACGGGGTTTGCCACAGCAGATTATAATTTTTGGCCGGAGTTTTCCAAGACCATCTTGGTGCTTTTGATGTTTATGGGGGCCTGTGCAGGCAGTACCGGGGGCGGATTTAAAGTGTCACGCCTTTTGATCGTGGCACGTGCAGCGAAAAATGAGCTGTTAAACATGATGCACCCTAGAAGTGTCCAAAAAGTGCAGATGAATGGCAGCCAGGTACCAGATCCTATCGTAAAGACGGCGCTTTGTTATATGACGGTTTATATTTTTATACTGTTGGGCTCAGTGCTCCTAATCAGCATAGACAATTTTGATATGACCACTAATTTTACGGCAGTGCTGGCGACGTTGAACAATATCGGGCCAGGGCTGAATGCGGTTGGGCCTTCCGGGAATTTCGGCGGGTACAGTGTATTTTCCAAACTGGTACTGATGTGCGATATGCTAGTTGGCAGGCTGGAGCTATTCCCAGTGCTGGTGCTGTTTGCACCAGGCATGTGGCGGCTTCCGGCGCGGCGCAGCGTCCGCAAAGAATTTGATAAGGTGGATGGGCTGTAGAAGCTTTTGTATTGCTGGACATCGATTGTCCAGGCAAAATTAGGGATTTCATATGGGAAATAAGGTAAATGTCCAATTCGTAACGCAGAACCAAAAGGTAACGGTAGAAGCGGGAAGCAGCCTGCTGGATGTGTGCAGGGCATCGGGTATCCGGATCGAAGCGGCTTGTAATGGAAAGGGAATCTGTGGAGCTTGCAGGGTACGGGCCGTACAGGGGGATGTTCCAGTTACAGACGAAGACAAACGGTTTTTTACACAACAGGAACTGGAGGAGGGATACCGGCTAGCGTGCAGGGCCAAGCTGGCAGCGGATTTGGCTGTGCAGGTGGAACAAGGGCCCCAGGCGGATATAAAAGCCCTTGGTATGGTACCGGCGGGTGGGGCAGCGCAGGCTACAGAAAGCGTCCAGCCGGTTTCCAAGCTAGGATGCATGGAAGCCAGGCAGAAGGGGCAGGCATCTGTGGAATGCTGTATCGCAGTGGACCTTGGGAGTACAACGCTTGCCGCAGTGCTGCTTTTGCCGGATGGGGAAGTGCTTGCGCAGGCATCTGCCGTCAATTCGCAAAGGATGTATGGGGCGGACGTCCTCTCACGCATCCAAGCTTCCAATGAAGGCAAGCGGGAGGAATTGCAAAATTGTATCTGTAGGGATTTGGAGCAGCTATTCCAGACGCTTCTGTCCCAGGCGCTTTTATCAAACAGCCTTGGCGGCGGGCCAAAAAGGCCTATGCATGTTTCACGGATAGCAATTGCCGGGAATACGGCGATGTTCCACCTGCTGCGTGGGTACTCCTGCAAAATGCTTGGGCAGGCACCGTTTACGCCAGAATATTTAGGGCTGGAATGCCTAAAGTATCCGGAACTGTTTTCACAAGTTCCAGGGTGCATGGACAGCAGCGTGTACCTGCTGCCAGGGATGTCTGCATTTATCGGGTCTGATATTACGGCTGGTTTATACAGCAGCGGGTTTTGGAAAAGGAAAGAAGAAAGCCTGGCCTGTTTTATAGATTTAGGGACAAATGGCGAGATGGCATTTGGCAGCCGCAGCGGGTTCCTTACGGCTTCCGCAGCCGCAGGCCCAGCGTTTGAAGGCGGGCGGTTAAGCTGCGGCGTTGCAGGGGTTGCAGGCGCAATCTCCAAGGTATCCTTTTTGTACCACCGGGTGCGGGTGCAGACCATTGGGCAGAAAAAGCCATGCGGCGTCTGCGGAACAGGCGCACTTTCTGCATTAGAGGCTTTACTGCAAGAAGGGCGGATGGATGCAGACGGGCTTTTGGCACCGGATTTATATACAGACGGCCTAGAGCTTGCCAGGCGTCCAGATGGCAGCAGGATTTGCCTGACACAGGCGGATATAAGGGAAATCCAGATGGCGAAAGCAGCCATCCGCGCAGGCGTCGAAGTATTGCAGCAGCAGTATCCGGAAAGGTTTCATGCCAAAGGGCCGGTGGAAGCTGGAAGTGTCTATCTCGCTGGCGGTTTTGGCTATTACCTGCCTCCAGAAACGGCAGTGGCAATTGGGCTGTTTCCGGCAGAATGGAAAAGCCGGGTTGTTTCATGCGGCAATACAAGCTTGAAAGGCGCAGCGGCATTTTTAACAGATGCTGCCTGTGCAGGCAGCTTAGAGGAGATATGCCAGAGAGGGCAGAATGTGCGCCTGGAAGACAGCCCATATTTTGAGGGCCGTTATGTGCAGGCGATGCGGTTTCCGGATGCGTAGCAGCCAGATGCAACGTCGTTACTATTCAAGGGCCAGGAATGCGCATAAGCTGCGCATTCCGTGAGAACATGA
>CAMUML010000083.1 GCA_947089855.1 uncultured Eubacterium sp. | reverse complement strand
CTTTGTAGCTATTAACCAGTAGTCATTCTTGACTACACCATTATTATACTAGGTGGTAATAAATGGATATTCAATCAAAACAACAAGATTATCAAAACCAACCAGAACAAAAAAATTACAACCAGCGTAATTACACTTACGGAGGTTCAAAACAGCAGCACAACATTCAAGACAGATTCAAAGACATATCAAGCCTTGACGCACTTACAGAATACGCTATCAGCTCATTGACAGAGAAAGCTCCGTCATATTTCCATGAATGTGAGAAAGAACTGACAAAAGAAATTCGTAATTTCGGAGTTGCACTTATTCAGTATTGCAAGGGTGGAACGCTGTTAAAATTATCAGATGAAACTATCGAAGAAAACGCAGAAAACAAAATAAGTGATGCCCTTGACGCTTCATGCATATTGAACCATGAATATTTCAAAGCTGGCATCCAGTTTGGTGCATGGATGGTGGTGCAGCTATTCATTTAACCATATAAGTACCGCCCCCACCGGTGGGTACGGGGATATGGGCATAGGTTAGGCAACACTATATTTGGACGGGGCAGATATATCCATTCTGCATAACATAAAAAGGGATATGCTATAACTCACCGGCCAAAGTTTGCTATATATAAAGAATACATCGGGAATATGCTGCTATCTAAGCAACGAAGCAATCTGTATATTGAAAAATCAAAGACAGAAAATGCAACCATTAAATGTCATACCGATAGAATACCATGATTTCGTATTTCTTTCAAAAAATGGTAATCCGGTTAAAAATTCTACATACAACAAAGACTTACAGAGAATATGTAAAAAGACAGGGATTGCACATTTTTCCATGCATACATTAAGGCATACATTCGCTACAAGGTGTGCAGAATCAGGGATGCAGCCAAAAACATTACAATCCATTCTAGGGCATAGCAATATCAGTGTAACAATAGATATGTCGCCCGAATGATTTGGGACACTTACTTTCCTAGGCTTTTCTGGATGCTTGTATTGATAGTGTGAACCGCTTATATCTGCGACATACCAGCCATCATTTTTTAACATCTGGTCTGCTTCTCTGAACCTCATGTATGTTTCCCCCTACAATTATATGATAACACGTATTTTACGTATTGACAAAGGGAAACATATAAAATGTACGTATTATACGTAAATTATATGGGGCAACTTGAAAATTTTTAAATTAATGCTTGGCAAATATTGCGCGCGCATTTATTATAATAATTGCAAGGGCAATAATTTAAGGGGGTGATAGCATTAGGATTCTTAAAGAAATAACGTGGCAAGATTGCGCAGGATTTTTCTTCGAGAGCGCGAGGCAAAAATTAGGCGCATAGCGGGCTATGTAACTAATTTTTGCCTTGTGCTCCCGGAGAAAAAGACAAGCAATATGTCACGTTATTTCTTTAAGAATCCTTAGCCCGGCAGGTAGACGTATTAAGCAAGTCTTTTATGCTTCTGAATATTCTTGTTAAATCAGCCATAATGACTGTATCGCCTGTCTTTAGCAGCTTCACCGCTTTGCCTTACCACTGTTTTTTACTAGCTTACACCGCCAAATCCAGCGGCAGGTCCGAAATATCTTTCAACCGTTTCCCCTGCACCAAGGTTTCCAGCATTTCAACCGCATCCTCCGACCCTGCTTCTTCCACTGCACGCACCAGTTCATACAATGCAAAATGATACACACAGTCAATATCCCCCGTCCCAAGCGCCAAAGACGCCAGCCGGTTTGGCATCGGTTCTGCCGTAACTACAATAATATGGGGCAAATGCCCTTTCCGGTTCCGTATTAAATTCAACGCTTCGGTACGGCTGTTCTGCGCCCGGTCGCTGCGCATTGTAAATTTCGCTGATACGCTGGCATGCAGCAGCGGTTTTCCGCCATTTATCCTACGTATATCGGCCATTTTACTAACGGTCTGGTCCACGATACATTGCGTAGCATTGATCTGTGCATCGTCGCAAAGGTTACGGTAGATGACCACATCCGGCGCAACAAGGTAATCGTTGCCCAAGGCAGCCGCCAATTGAGCATTGTCTGCCGTCAAAGCGCTTAAATAGGCCAGATGTTCGTACTGCTCAAAGTCGCTCGTCTTCATCCGGTTATTGTTCCCAAGCTGTAAAATAGACCATTGCCCAGGCCTGATGCTGGCTAGTTTTGGAAACGTCTCCTGCAGAAATTCCATCGTCAGCAGCTCAAATTGTTTTCCAAGCGTCTGCCCTGATATTTTACTGGCCGTTTGGACTATATGGTGTTGTTCGCCGGTTAAAATATCGATCATCTTTTTCGCTATCGCTTTGGAACTGCGGCTGCTGGTATCCGCATTGGATGCAACGCCTGATTCCGTCAGGGTCAGCGTATGCGTTTCAAACAACCGCTCGTGAAAGCGGTACCTCTCTTTTGCTATCAGTGCATCCATACTCCAGGCACTCCTTTATCTTTATTCCTACGGCCCGCGCTACCGGCGGCGGGAATGCATTTCCGATCATACGGCAGGCCGCCGTCTTCTTTTTTCCAAATGTCCAGGTATCCGGAAACCCTTGTATCCTGGCCATCATGCGGCTGGTCAGGCGTGGAATCCCTTCAAAATCTGGCCCCGGCGCGGAATCTGCTACGCTGCGGCCGTCCACGCCCAATTCCGCCCAGGCATTGCGCGCCCTGACCGGGCCTAAGTCCGGGCCTCCGTGTTTTTTAGAACCGCCAACCAGTGTCGGCGCAATTTTATCTGCATGTTTCGCCCAGGATTTTGCGCCTTTCCATTTATTTTCCGCCATCAGGTCATATAATGTTTTTCCAACCGAAGGCGCATCCTGTGGATTGGCTTGCGGATAGGAAAAACAACCGGCTTCCCCTTGTTTAATACCTACGATCACCACCCTTGGGCGAAGCTGCGGAACGCCGAAATCCGATGCATTCAACAGGTCAATATGCATCCGATAGCCCAGCTTGTCGATCGACCTTAGGATATATTTTCGATATTCGTCAAACCCTGGGCCTAAAAAACCCCTGACATTTTCTAGCATAACAGCCCTTGGCCCGATTTCTTTTATCAGACGGATCGCTTCTGGAAACAAATCCCGCTCATCATCTTTGCCCAACTGTTTTCCGGCAACCGAAAAAGGCGGGCACGGCACCCCGCCAGCCAACAGGTCTACCCCATGATACGGCCTGCCGTCAAAATCACGGACATCCGCACAGACCACATTCCATTCAGGACGGTTTAATTTCAAAACGTTACAATAATCAGATTCATATTCAACAAGTGCAGTATGGACAAATCCAGCCATTGCAAGACCAAGCGCCTGGCCGCCAGCCCCTGCACAGATTTCAACACAAGTTAATGGCCTTTTCATAAAGGTAACCTCCCCATCATCGATCCGTTATGGGCGCTGCCCCCTCAACCAGCCCCTTTTTGGCAAATTCCATAACAGCCCCAATACCTCAACAGCCTTTCCAATCATTCCACCCGGCCGCACCCTTAGATTGTGCCAGTATACCATATCATGCACCCTATATCAAGATTTCCCATAGAAAAGCCAAATAAAAAGGGCTTTAATAGTTACTTTTCACACCCAGACCAAGCACCCGCTGCTTGGTCTGGGCCAAAGAATGCGGCTTGCCATGCATCCGGCCTTTCGCCAAAGGCGAACTTCCAATGGGCCGGATGCCGTTACTTTTTACAGCACAGCCGCTTTTTGGCTGGGGTGTGAAAAGTAACCTTTAATATTGATTTGGGAGGAATAGAATCTGATTGTGAGAAACGATAGATAAGCTAAGAACCAGATTGGAATATGCTAAAAAAACATAAAAATCCATTGCTTTCAAGGCCTGCATCTGCTAGAATAAAACTAGGCGATGCTCGTGTATGGCATCCGCCTACTGGCCTTGGGCGCTGCATGTCAATCAGCTTCGAAAGATCTAATCCATTTTTTGGCAGCTCCTTCATGTAATTCCCAAGCGGCAGACATTTTAGGATAACTCAAAAAGCAGCCAACTATCCCAAATTGACCTGGCTGCTTTTTTGAGTGCCATTTTTCTTAATAGCTCAAATCATGCACATAGCTAATCATACTGCTGGAATCCCCGTTGATCAAGATCCCTATATCCTGTTTGTTATAAAACCACTCCCCCGTGCAAAGCCCTGATTTCGTCAGCAAAAAGAAATCTCCCTGCACGGTTACTGATGTTTCCTCATCCAAAGAAATATATTTGGAATTTTTCCCATTATTACGGAAACAAATATATCCGCTTTCTTTGCCTGAATGTATCTCATAAAATATGCTCGCCGCCGGCGCATAGCTGATCATACTGGACTGGTATGCTTTCGTTTTTTCCCCTTTGATGGATATTTCAACCACTGGTGTCAGTTCCGGCAGGTTATAAGCCGTTGGGTCTGTCGAAAAACGGACGACTTGGTTATCCTTGATCAGCCCTTTTTTTACAAAGCTGTCATAATATTTGCGTTTTTCGTCTTCCGTCATATTGTAGCTGTATATTACTTCGCCAAACATTTCCTTCATATCTTCCAAAGCAAATTCCTGGCTGTCCTCATCAGAATATTCCAGCAGCGCATATCCATAGCAAAGGGAATAAAAAATCCGTTCCTGGTAATCCATCATACTGTTTATGGCTGATTCCACCGCTGTCTCGCCTTCTACGCCATTTCCGGATTTATCTGCGAGGCCCGCTGCGAGCAGCTTTTCTTTGAGCACTGAAATTTCAGACGGCTCTACAAAGCTGTTGTTTTGAATATCGCCGCCTTCTGACAGCTCTTTATAAATATCTGAAACTTCAGAATCCGGCAGGCTGCTGATGGTCCGGTCAGACAGGTCCAAGACATAATGTCCGATCCCTTTTTGAGCATCCCGTTCGGCTTCTTCTTCAGATTCCCCTACTACATTAAAATAATACGTATACAGCTTCTCTTTTAAATCCGCCTGGTTTTTAGCATAGGCCGTAACCATATTTCTGCGGATGTCCCCGTTACCATCCCCGCTGCTACGGAGCGAAAACAGTTTTGGGGCAAAAATACTAAATACGATCACGCAGGCAATAATAATCACGCCAATCGTAAAATTGCGTATGGTAAATATCTGGAATTTTGCCTGTTTGGAACCGTCCGCGCTTTTGGAAGCTTTCGCTTTTGCTTTTCCAAACACAGGCTTATTCCTGCCCCGCTTGGCTGCAGGCCCCGATGCTGCATTTGCACCGCCTGGCCCGTCACTGGATGCCCCTGGCGTAAAACCTGCCTGGCCCGGCTTTTGGGGCTGCATCCCTTTGGCTGGCCCTGTCTGGCCGAACCCAGAAGGCTGCGTCCGGCTGGCCGATGCCTCCAATTTATGGATAAACCTTCTGCCGTAAGGCGAGCGGAACGTCTCCGGATGCCCTTTGATAAATTCCAATATTTTTGCTGCCTGCTGCGGATTGTTGATGTCGTATTTATCGGTAAGCCCCTTAATCCTTTTTAAGTCTGCTGCGGCCTCACGGTATTCCTGTTCTGTCTCAAACTCATAATCGCCCAGCTTATACTTCGCCATAACCTAATTCTCCTTCATATACAAAACACTGGTTCCGTCCCCTGTTTTTTGCCTCGTTCAGCGCTTTATCTGCACAACCGATCAATTCCATAAAAGAATCTTTCCCGCTGCTGCCGGAAGCAAATGCAACCCCGATGGAACATGCCAGCTTCATATCCCTATGGTTTTCCTTCTGGACGAACAGGTTCATATCCTGGATCAATGCGTCACATTTTTTTTCTATAAATTCACGCGATGGCACATCTACCACAAAAACAATAAATTCATCCCCTCCATAACGTGCCAGTATATCGCCTTTTCGGAAATACTTGCGCAAGCTAGCCGCAAAATCGCGGATTGCCTGGTCGCCCGTGCTGCGCCCAAAGCGTTCATTTACTTGACGGAAATTGTCAATATCGATCAAAAGAAGCGCCTGCAAGCCCTCCGGCTGCTGCATCGCTTCCCGGATCAGATTTCCTGCGCTGTTGCGGTTATACAGCCCGGTCAGGTAATCATGCTGTTCCTGTACTTCATCTGATTTCGTCTGCTGCAATACTTCGCCCATACGTTTTTGCGATTCCATCACATTGCAGACCCTGCGGATCACCACCTCCGGTATAAACGGCTTTACAACATAATCATTTGCCCCCAGCGACAGCGCGTTGATCTGCTGCTGCGGTGAATCATCGGATGTAATAACGACCACGGGGATACCTGCAATTGCCGCATCTTCCTTTTTATGTTCCAAAAATTTCCTGCCATCCATAACCGGCATGATTACATCCAACAGGATTAAATTAATCTGCCCGCTGTTTTTTTTGACAATATCCAGTGCTTCCTTTCCGTCCGCTGCTTCCAATATATTGTATTCGCTTTCAAACATCCCACGCAGCATCTGGCGGTTCATTTGTATATCATCTACGATTAAAATCGTTTCTACCTGGCTTTCCGAAGCAAAGATTGCTTTGCGGTACCTACGCAGTTCGTGTTCAATCTTTTTTTGGTCTGTAATGTCTGTCATGGTGGCAAAGACCACACTGTTGCTTCCAACCGTACTGATATATTTTAATTTCATTTCCACCCACAATTCACGGCCAGCTTCATCTGTACAGAAAAATTCGCACCGCGAAACGCCTTTTGAAGACACTGCCTCTTCAAATGCGTGGATGACAGACTCATGGCTGTCTGCATCCAGCGCGGTCTGTATCCTGTTCCCAATATATTCCATATCATGGTAGCCAAACAGGTCATAATAAGCATTGTTTACACGCATAGTCTCAACTGTTTGGCTGCCCGGCTTATATTCATAAATTGCCACTACCTGCAGCATATTGGAAAATAATATTTCCAACTGCGAGGAAACATCCCACAGCTGGTCTTTATTATTATTCTCCCCATTTGTGTCATTTTTGTGAAATGCAAACGTTTTAAATGCAAGCTGCTCATATTCGCTGACCGGCATTGGTTTTGCAAAAAAATACCCCTGTACAAATTCGCACCCAATACTGCGCAGGAACGCAGCCTGCGACTCTTTTTCCACCCCTTCTGCAATCACCGGCATATTCAGCCATTTTGACATGCGCATAACGGAAGCAAGGATATTTTCCCCGCGGCCGGGCACATCCGTATCAGAAAGGAACTTCATATCAATTTTTAAAATATCGACGGCTATATCTTTTAATGCATTTAATGAGGAATATCCGCTGCCAAAATCATCCATCAAGATACAAAAGCCGTACTCCTGAAGTTGATGCATGGTCCCTTTAATTGCACCCGGATCCTGTATACAGGCGCTTTCGGTGAGCTCTAACTGCAGCAGCTGCGGGGAAATATGGTATTTTTCCACAAGCCCGATAATACTTTCCGCTAGCTTTGGGTTGTACAAGCTCACCCTGGAGATATTGACCGATATGGGATATGGCTGGTAACCGGTATCCAGCCACCGCCGGATAATTTGGCAGGCGTGTTCCCATACATAATAGTCCAGTTTCATAATAAACCCATTTTTTTCAAATAACGGGATAAATTTTGACGGCTGCATAATCCCTTTGTTTGGAACCACCCAGCGTACCAGTACCTCGCCGCCGTCGATCTGGTTCGTATGAAGGTCGTATTTCGGCTGGATATACAATACATACTCTTCTTGTTCCAGCGCAGATTTCATACTGTTTATAATCTTTTGCTCCTGCACGATCCGTTCACTAATGGAAGAATCATAAAAAGCATAATTATTTATATAATTGCCTTTGCATTGCTTTGATGCTAAGTTTGCGTAATCATTGATCGAAATGATATTATCCACGAGATGGTCAATCACATAGATGCCAAATGCCGGTACAAGGACATGCTCAATTTTGTAGCCATTCATTTTTTCACGGAATTCTTCCAATACCTGCAGCACAGCCGCTTCGCTCTCATATGGCATACAAAAGCAAAATACATCTGCGTAATACCGCGCATATGTAAAATGTTCATACCGCTGCGCCAGTTCTTCCAGCAGCAGTGCTATATACTGCAATAAGCTGTCTGCTTTACGCATTCCATAGAACTGGTTCACCAAATAAAATTGATTAATATCCATACGGATAAACACAAACTTTTCCTGCCGGCAGCAGCGCAGCATATCGGCTGTCTTGCGCAGGAATTTATTCTGGTTATAAATCCCGGTCAGTTGGTCATACTCTTTTCTATTTTTTCTATCCTTTTGTGTATTAGCAACAACTATATTTTCTGCCATTCCATCATCTGCCCCTTATCCACTTATTCGCAGCAGCCCAGGCAAACTAGGCTGTCCCGTTCATTAGATAATACAATGGCATTTTATCACAGTTTTCGACATAATTCAATGTGGATAATTTAACTGGAAACCAGCACGCCGTAAATTGTCAATGACTGCCCGGACGACTGTTTCTTTCGGACAATCCGCACCGTATGCGTCCTTTTCGTGCTGGAAGAATAGCATGGTACCGCACCCGGCTTACTTTTTCTGCCATCTGAATTATCTGCATCGATCGTAGCTGCTTTCTTGCCGTCTACATAAACATCAAACTGCCCGCCCCTGCCATTTACCTGCTGTGCATACAAAATCCCAAGATTGCGGCATGACACAGTAAACGTTAGCCCGCCGTCTCCCTTGACGGTTGTCAGGTTATTTGGAAATGTCCGGCTTTTTTGGGTTTTTTCAAATGTACCCATATTTTTTATCGTAATATTTTTGCAATTTAATAACTTTGCACTGTTATATTTTTTGGATGTTACATAAGAACTCGCCGGCTTTTTGTTGTAAACCTGGCCTAATGATTTTTCTCTGATCCCATCCAGGTACCTTACCAGTATTTCCCCCGCTACTGCATAGCCAAGCGCCGACGGATGGATACCGTCGCCAGACAGTTCGCCCATCGTATAGATCCCTTTGTTTATCATATCTTTCATAACATTTCCATAGCTTAACATGGGCAGGTTATAATGCAGCCCTATTTGCGCCTGCTGCAGCTGGCAGCTTTTGCCGTTCAGCCTTGACATAAACAGCAACAGGACTGCCGGTTTGGAATCTGCTGCCAATATCTTGCGGATCAAGTTTTCATACGCCTGTTTATGATAGGCACTTTTACGGTCATTGACCGCAAATTCCACTACGACCAAATCCGGTTTTTTATCCAATACATCCTTTTGGACACGGTGGACGCCCAAATAGGAATCCGTTGCGCTAATCCCCGCATTGGTAAACCGCAAATCCGCCTTTGGAAACGCCCGATACCACCAGTTTGTAAAATAATCCACATAATTAAGCTTTTTGTTCATGCTGCTGTCCCTGGTCCCCCGTGACATCGTCCCTTTTGTAATGGAACCGCCAATAAAAGCGATACGGATCTGCTGCCCAACCTGCGCACGGCGCATCACCTGGTACAATGCACTCTCATCCATATCTTTCCAGGGCTGTGCCAGTTTCATCTGATCCTGCGTCACATAGCCAGCCGGCAAGTTCGTCCCCTTAATGCCCCCGGTACCAACCGTAGTGGCCGCAAAAGCAGCTGACGGCACCGCCCCCATGTGCCGCAGCGGCGCCGCCAGCAGCGCTGCCATGCAAAGGCAGGCAAGCAGTCGCTTGAAAATAGGTACCCGTATTTTATCTAGCACCGTCGGTTTTAAAACTCTTCCCATACTCTTCCCTTTTCTTTTTCATATGTTTTTGTGTTTGTAAATATGTGTGATTAAATCTGCATTTTATTAAACTTGTGCGCTGGCACAATCTATACTGCACACCAGATAAATTTACAGCATAACCCGATTGCAGGCCGCCGGCCAGGCACTTTCTTGGTTACATTGCTGTACATTCTGGCGTTCTACAGTATAACAATATAATTTTACCACAATCCAGGAAACAATTTCTATATGTACCGCTAAATTCCATAAATTTCCATTCCCGGGTATTATGCCTGCTTCCCCTCAACCCTTCATAAGTAAAAACAGCTTCGAGAACCTATGCCCGGAAGCTGCCTTTTTCTTCTTTTTGACCTTTTTCTATTTTGACCCACCCCTTACTGCCTGCGTTTTTCTGCAGGCTTGCTGGCGGATGCGTTTCTGGATGCAGATGACCTGGATGTAGTTTGGCTAGACGAAGCGCTTTTAGAAGCAGTCCGGCTGGCCGGAGCTGCTTCGGATGCTGTCTGGCGTTTCCCGGATACTTCTGCGGCTGTTGGCTGGCGTTTCCCAGATAAACGGCTAACGGCAGATTGCTCCGTGAGTACGGGACTGGCTGAATTACGGTTTACAGCAGACGGTTGTGTAGGCGAAGCATTCGGCATAACATGGCCGCTAGCAGCCGCCCGGCCATTTCCAGATTGGCCCGCTGACACGGCATTCGATGCAGTACGGCTATTTGCTGCCTGGCTTAATGATGCCATATTGGCTGTGTTACGGCTATTTGCTGCCTGGCCTGATGACGCCATATTGGCTGTATTACGGCTATTTGCTGCCTGGCCTGATGACGCCATATTGGCTGTGTTACGGCTATTTGCTGCCGTCATATTAACCGTGTTACGGCTATTTGCTGCCGCCATATTAGCTGTATTACGTCTGGCCGTTGTCTCCGTATTTGCCGTACGGCTGTCCGCTGGCTGCCCAGTGGCAGCTGATTGGCCGGATGCCATCTGGCCAGCTATGGGCCGCCTGCCGGATACACTTTCCGGTACCGGCTTGTTAGGCTGCGGATGCCCGTTTGAACCCTTTGTGGAAGCAGAATGGAAAGATGCGGCTTGTCCGCCAGGGCTGCCTGCGGCCATCTGCTGGCTGGAAAACAAATGGCCTGAAACATCATTGTCCAATGCCAGGTGCCTGTTTTCCGGCCGTCCAGCAGAAGCGTATCTATCCGGCCGGTCCATGCCTATCCCGTGGCTGGCATCCATCAACGAATTTGACAGCAGAAGCTTTAAAACTTCCCGGTTCTGCAGCCCTGTTTTGTCTGTTTTTTTATCATGTTCCCGCAATGCCTGCAAAATGGCCTCCTTGCTATCCTGTGTACATGCGTCTACATAAGACGTAAGCCTTGCAAGATAGCCATTCATCTGCCCCACTGCCTTTTCTATTGTTTCCAGCCTCTTCAAAATCTGCTCGTCACGGTCTTTTTGCATGTATGACTGGCGTTTGCTTTCCCTTTTTAACTGCTTCATATTGCTTTGATATGCTTTATTCATTTGATCTCCCATTATTACCTCCACTCTCACCCATTATGTCCACCGTCTGCCGCTGCAATCCATTTTTCTTCCTTTTAACTTAGCATAAAAAAAGGCTGACTTCAAGAAATTATTTCCAGAAAGCTTATCCCATACAGCTAGGCAAAAGGCCATTCCCCCTTTTTGCCGCGGCCCGGCTTCCAAATCCAAATATAAAGTGGCAATCATCTATTATAATGCTGGACAACTGCTGCCCACTTGTTATTTTCTATACATCATATATCTATGATAATGTTTATTATACGCTTCCTATTTATTTTTATCCAGATGTAATCGACGCCTTTTTCATACAATTCCTGCTATCCAGATTTCCAAGCCTTTCTTTCTTCCAACAAGTGGACTATTAACCTTTGCTTGCTAGTTAGCGGATGCCGCATTTTCTTCGGCCCCTTTTTCTAGCCTTGCTTCCTTCTCATAGTTTAACATATTTTTTCCGCTTGTAAAAGCTGTATGGACATATTTATTGTATTGTTTTAGAATATTTTTTTATCGCTTTCAAGTTAACTACCTAAAAGCCAGCCGGCCTCTGCTTTACCAAAACAAGGTATTTCCCTGGAAGAATATCTTGAAAAAATGCACAGCAGAATTTAGCAATTACCCCCAAATCAGTTGAAACACTGCCCGATAATATGAAAAGAAAAAAGAACCGGAAAGCCTTTTGGTACGCTGGCTTTTCCAATCCAGCAGTTTTGTATAATTTTTGTAGAACGCGGGCGTGCTACAACCTGCCTGTTCCCTAATTACTATTCACGGGCCAGGAATGCGCATAAACTGCGCATTCCGTGAGAACATGA
>CAMUML010000082.1 GCA_947089855.1 uncultured Eubacterium sp. | reverse complement strand
ACTTTTTAAACATTTTTCATTTTACCCATTGACATTTCTTAGCTGGACTTTTTCCATTCTTTATGATAACAGAAAAAGGACGGCTTATCAAGTCCGGATGAGACACAAAGTTGCGCTGATGTAGTTATTTCGTTACTATTCACGGGCCAGGAATGCGCATAAACTGCGCATTCCGTGAGAACATGATTCAGGAGTGAGGGGCGGTTTTGCGAAGCAAACTTCCAATATCGCCCCGAAAGGTTACTATGAGCGGCCCCCAGGCCGTGAATAGTAACGTTATTTCCTATACACCTCGTATGCAGGATACGTATGGCTAAAATGGTAGCCAAGCTTCTCTGCTAAAGCCAGCGACCATTGGTTTTGGGCATCCCAGCTTGGATACCAGCCGCGTGCCAGGCATTCTAAGATCAGCTTTGCCCCACTGATATACGCTAGCCCTTGCCTTCGGCAATCCTGCCTAGTATCCACTTCTACTTCAATCCCTCCCATATAGCTGGAATAGGATGACGCCCCTGAAACGGGTTCCCCGTCTTTTAAAATTACCGCCCCAAGCCCATGCTCCTGGAAGAATGCGTAATCAGGATACTGCGATACCCAGTCTTGGCACCATTGGATGCTTTGGCACTGCCTAAACAAACGTTCATCAATCATTTTTAACTGGTACCCTGCTGGAAGCCGGGACACTGCCCCTTCGAGCAGCCGCCGGTCAAATACATCCGGTTCTTTTTTCGTCGCATACCGTTCTACTTTTTTTGCACGGGTTGCGTAGCATTCCTCAATACAGGCTGCCCAGCCCTTATCCTTTGGAACTAGAATGATAAAACTCTGCCTGGCAAGGCCCCATGATACCATTTCCTGATCTGGCCTGCCTGCCAAAAAACAGAAATCACCCAATACTGCCATTGCAGAAGATGGGCTATCCTGGGTATCTACAAAAATATCGCCCATTACGCCCTGCTGGCATGACCATAGGATGGTTTCCTGCCATCCTTCAAATAAAGCTTTTACCTTATCTAACTGCGTTAGCCTAACTGCCATATGCAGCCTCCGTTTCATATACCGTACCATTGGTTAGTTGAATCATTGACACTCTGTCCATGCTTCTGGCCCCTTTTTCCCTTACGGAAACGAATGGCCGTATTGACTATACAAAATAGGATAAAAAGGCCTGAAAAATTAATCCAAATATCCCTATATGCCGATTCCGCCAATTCTTCCCTTAACCCGCTCAACCAAACATATGCAAACGCCAATAATTGGGATGGTATATACGCTGCCACATAGCGAAAGAGCAACGGCTTAACTGGTAAATCCGTACAAAGCTCAAATGCTGTTATACCGATCAATAGGATAACCGCCCTATCCAATTCATGCCAATTGCCGCTTGGGTCTTCATATATGCCATTGCCAAGATATAGCACGCTGTTTAACAATGTGATCACCGTATAGATTACCGAATAAACCGACACGATACGGATCCATTTTTTCTTACTCATTTTTTTCCTCCAATCTCAACCCTGCAACTGATTTTTATTTTATTGCTGGCGTTGTTTCTTCCTGCTGGATTTCCCTCAAGATACCTTTGAATACTTGTGCGGTCATTTTGCCTATTTCTTCAGCGGTAAATACACACATTTTTGTTGCACACAACACTGCTATCCCATGCGTATAAATCCACAAGTGGCGGTATATCTGTTCCGCCTTGTCCTCTGACAAATGATAACCGTTTTGGACCGACCATAAAATATCCTTATAATGGTCATCGATGATGGGCATTACATTTGCTACCTCAGGGGCCTGCTTTTGCTCTGACATAAAAAGCAGCTGAAATAATTTTGGCTCTTGAATGGCAAAAAGGATGTATTGGATTCCTACCCCTTTAAATGCCAATGCTTGCCCTAACCCTTTTTGGACATATTCACCATATAGTAACTTTGCTGCTTTTTTTACTTCATCCTGCACTTCTTCCATACTTTGAAAGATTGTGAAAATAGGCCTTGCAGAACTGCCTAGTTTTGTACCTAACGCCCTTGCAGACAACGCCTCCATTCCATTTTCCCTTACGATGTTTAGTCCGGTTTTTATAATTTCTTCCCGTGTAAATTTTGCTTTTGGCGGCATACTGGATCCTCCCTAATTTAAATCAACTGTTTTGCAATACATGTATTAAAACGGCTGTTTCAATTATATGCAAAGCAGGCAGTTTTGTCAATAGGGGCTCAAAAAAAAAATAATGCCAGCAAGTTATACTGGTAAACACTAAATAAGGGCTTCTAACATCCCTCCACAGCCGCAATGGGACAGGGCCGCCAGCCAATCACTTTCTTAGTTACATTACTGTAAATTCTGGCGGCTTGCAGTATATCTCACCGATATTATTTGTTTAGCAGTTTCCCATTTTAGTATTAGGCATTTTCTGGGTTAGGTTGTGTGAGGGATTTCTTAAGTAAATGACATTGGGCTGTAAATAGCAATATTCGCAGGCTCATGGAAAGAATTTGCCTTGCAAATTGGAGCCTGCTCACTCCTGAATCAGCGGGGCAGCCACCTGGACAGCGGGGTGTTCAGGTGGTTGTGAATAGTAGCCTTTTAACAGCACTTTCCCTTCCTCGCTAATTTCTACGGTATCTGTATTAGCCTTTGTGTTTTCATCTGCCTTTTCATGCCCTTCCAGCCGTTCTTCTAGTTTTTTACGTTCTTCCTTACGCTTTTGGACCGCCTCTTCACGCCTTAACTGCTCATCTTCCTGTGCTTTCTTGGCATCTTCCTCCATCCCTTTATCGGCTTTTTTCTTATATTCTTCTGCCTGCTTTGCAAAATCACCCGCATACCCAAGCGCCCGCTCCATAACAGCGGTATCGCCCCTGCGCCTTGCCTCCTTATAAACCCGCATCGGGGTATTTAACAGGCTCATATTGGTACTTGCCCCTGCAAGCCCTTCCATTGTTTTGGAATTCATCCATGATGCCCCCTTTCCTATTTGTGCGTTATTTCGGCCTGATAAACATGCAGGATTAGCTTTTTGTTTCAAACAGCCTGTTTGATGCCATAAACGGTGTTTGGCCATGTGCCACTGCTGCCATCTTTACGCATTTCAAAGGTTGGGCTTGCACTACACAATTATTTCACAGATTTTTTATAGAAGAAACAAACATTTCTGATACATTTTTCCTACAGAAATTTAAGAAGGGAATGGTTAGCCATGAAAAAAAAGAAACTAATATGTGCTACAGCAGGATTGGTGGTTTTCGCAAGTGCATCCGTATCTGGGGCAAATGCAATATTTCCACAGGCATATGAAGAAAGCGATGCATCCGGGCCGCCCAATACATCGATGCCGGGCGCTCCACAACAGGATACGCCCCCAGCAAAGCCCGACGGCATAGAACAGGATACGCCCCCGGCAAAGCCCGACGGCATACAGCAGGATGCGTCCCCAGGAGGAATAGGGATGCCGCCAGGATCTTCCAGCGAACCAGATTCCTATTCATCCGTAAATACCTATACACAAGATACTAAGGTCGCCAATGAAACGGTTACCTCTACGGGAACTGATGAAAACGCAGTCCTTGTGCAAAACGGTGCAAAAGTATCAATGGAAAATGTAGCCTTAAACCGGAAATCATCTGACAGTACCGGAGGAGACGCCTCCAGCTTTTATGGCATTGGAGCCGCTACACTGGCCGCTGGAGGCACGCTGGATATATCAGGCGGAACCATTTATACAGATGCAAAAGGAGGTGCGGGCGTTTTTGCCTATAAAAACGGGACGGCCAATATATCGGATACTTCCATCCATACAAAACAGGATACATCTGGCGGCATCCATGCGGCGGGCGGCGGTACCGTCACAGCTTCCAATCTGACCGTAACTACAGAAGGAGAATCTTCTGCAGCAATCCGCAGCGACAGGGGCGGAGGCACAATAACAGTTAACGGCGGATCTTATACTTCTAATGGGAGCGGTTCCCCCGCAGTCTATTGTACCGCCGATATAACCGTAACCGATGCACAGCTGACAGCTAATGGTTCCGAAGCAGTATGTATTGAAGGTTTGAATACCTTAAGGCTGTCAGACTGCAGCCTAACAGGTAATATGCCGGAAAATTCCCAGAACGACTGTACCTGGAACGTAATCCTGTACCAGAGCATGTCCGGCGATTCACAGGAGGGGAACAGTACATTTTCAATGGACGGCGGCACAATAACTGCCAAAAATGGCGGCATGTTTTATACAACAAATACGGAAAGCACATTTGAGTTATCCAATGTAGATATTCATTATGCGGACAGCAACAGCTTCTTTTTGAAATGTACAGGAAACCGCAATGCCCGGGGATGGGGCACACAGGGTTTAAATGGCGCAGATTGTACTTTCAAAGCTAAAAACCAGAAAATGCAGGGAGATATTATCTGGGACAGCATCAGTACCCTGAAATTTTCCATGTCTGATGGAAGCGTGCTCACAGGGGCATTTATCCAGGACGAAAGCAATGTAAAAACGAGCGGCGGCGGATATGCAGATATGGCAATCGATGCATCTTCCAAATGGATTGTAACAGGGGACAGCACGG
The DNA here is from genome assembly GCA_947089855.1 of uncultured Eubacterium sp. Classification (GTDB taxonomy): domain Bacteria; phylum Bacillota; class Clostridia; order Lachnospirales; family Lachnospiraceae; genus Eubacterium_J. The sequence goes on along the minus strand of CAMUML010000082.1, from coordinate 7,573 downwards.
TAAGAAAGTTAAACAGTAACGGAATAATTCTGGATAATAAAGGAAATACGGTTACAGTAGAACTTGAGGACGGCACAGTAGTTTCAAAAGGAGACAGCCCCTATAAGATCGTTGCAAAAACAGCTACTGTTGCAACAGCTGCTGTCCAAAAAAACATAACGAAAAAAATAACAAAAACGGCTGCTGTTGGAAAGACGGTTAAAGTTACTGTAGGCAGCGGCGCAAACATCACAAATATATCAAATAATGATTCTGTAAAAGTAAGCCTAAAGGGGAACAAAGCAGTGATCCGAATAAAAAAGGCTGGCAAATCAACTGTGACGGTAAAAAACGGAAATACAATATATAAAATTACCATAAAAGGCAAAAATAACAAGTAGTGCAGCAGCCGCTACGTTAGGAACTGTGCACAGGCCAGGAAGCCACATAAACTGCGCATTCCGTGGGAATATGATTTAGGAGTGAGGGGCGATTTTGCAAAGCAAACTTTCCATATCGCCCCGAATGGCTACTATAAGCAGCCCCCAGGCCGTAAATAATAACGCCGCTACACCCGTACACCATCCGGCATCTGCATTAGTATAGAAACTGCAAAGGTTCCATTGGCAGCTTCTATATTGACTGCCCCATAATACTTTTGCGCAACATCTTCCACATTCAATAGGCCAATTCCATGGCCATACAGGCCTTGGCCCCTGGCTTTGCCCCCATCTGACGGATCCATACTGTTTTTTACTTCAATAAGGAAATATTTTTTTACCGGCTTGGCCTTGATACGTACAAAACGGCATCCCACAGTCCCGCTGCTATGCATCCTTCCACACGCTTCTAAAGCATTATCCAATATATTTCCAAACAATATGCACAAATCAAACGCATCGATCCCACAGCCTTTTGGTATTTGTACATCACACTCCCATTGGATACTTTCTTTTTCTGCCCATTTCCGTTTCTGGTATAACAGTGCGTCTACCACTTTATTCCCGGTAAGATCCCCGCCAGCCTGCAGGCCGCCTTCCATACGTTTTAGATAATCCCCCATTTTCTCCCATTCCTTGTTCTGGAATAGGCCCGATAAGGCAATCACATGGTTTTTCATATCATGCCGGAGCCGTTCCGACCTCCGGTACTGCGCTTCCAACATTTGATAGACGGCAATCTGCGCATGGTACTGGCTGCTTTTTTTCTGCTCCATAAAAATCCGGTCCATTCCAAAAATAGAAAAGCCTGCCGCAACTATGGAAAGGCCAGCCAGCACACAAATTTCAGTATGGCTAAAGATCTGGTCATAATATAGCCCCATATTGCCCCCGCTTTTCACCATAATACCATTGCTTGCACCCCAGTCCGCTATATCGGCAATCGTAGCCAGTGCAAGCAGAGGGATCGCCGATACAGCGTACCATTTCCTTGGTTTGCCGGAAAAGGCGGGCATAACGTATTTGGGCATAACGTATACCGCCAGTATTACGGACACAGAACTGGCACAATCAACCAGCCCGGCTGCCCACCCGGCAAGCAAAGGCTGCTTAACCTTGGCGGCTGTATGGTAAAAAAACAGGGCCAGGCAGGAAAAAATGGAATTGCAAAAATTCCCCACCAAAGTTTCAACAGCAATCAGAAAAGATGCCGCCAGCACTTTTTTCTCCCTGCCAGCCCCAAACAGCAACACCGCCAACCCAATAAAAAGCGCATGCCCCAAGGCTGCCCTTACAATATAGGGGGCAGGGTACTGCAGATATACAGCCGTACTAAGGAGCCAACCAGCAAAGGCAAAAAATAAAAACAGACGCCCCTGTTTCCTGGAAACCTCCAAACATTGCCTATAGAACCTGCCTGACGCCCATAGATACCCAAAATTGTACAACGCCCCTATGAAAATATCCGCATAGGCTTGTTTCATACAACCCCTCCATTGCCCTTCATAAACTTAAGGATTTCCTGGCAAAATTGCGCATACCTCCTTTTGGCTATCAAAACCCTTTCCCCATTTTCCAAAACCGCTTCCTGCCTGTTATACGTATCCACGTACTTTAAATTTACCAGGCAGCTTTTATGGCACCGGAAAAACCCTTTTTCCTGGAGCATTTGTTCCAAACCTCCAATCTGCCCGTAATAGTGAAACACCCCTTCCACCCCATGTACTTCCACTATACGCCCCTGAATCCCAAAGTAATAAATGCTGTCTAAAAACAGCTTCTTATTTTGCCGCTCCCTGCTGACAATGATAAATTCCTGCGGGCTGCCTTGTGTTTTGTGGACAGCTTTTTGCAGCACCTGTTCCAATTTCCTATGGCCGACCGGTTTTAACAAATATTGGAAAGCCTCTACATCATAGGCATCAAACACATACTTCTGGCTGGAAGATACGAAAATAAGGATTTTGTCAAACGCCTTCTTACGGAACAACTGTGCCGTCTCCATCCCATCCAGCCCACACATCATAATATCAAGGAAAATAATATCAAAACTTTCCTGCGCCTGCAAAAGTTCCCTGCCGCTTTGAAACTGGCGCAGGATGCATGGCACCTTCATTTGTTCCAAAATATTTTTAATGTCCTTTGCCATAAGGCAGCATTCAATGAATACATCATCACATACAGCAACTGACAGCATTTTTAACCACCCGCCTTATCCTGATTCCTATACATTATATATCGGCATTACCCGCGGCAAAGTTTTGCTGCTGTAATAAACGGCCCTGTTTATGGAATATCCGTTGCCTTTTTATCCATGTTCCTTTATTTGGTACCGACTCCCACCATCTGCCTGTTCAACTTTTGGTCAGGCACAACTGCACATCTTGCAGCCAGCTTTTTTCGGCCCGCTTATCACAACTTCACCTTCTGCTTTTTCATCATCCATGATCACTTCCAAGACCTCCGGCACCTGAATCCGGCCGGATAATGGATTTTTGATGCTGTCAACCCGAGTAGTAACCACCGCTTCTACTTCCGATTTTTCAAAGGCAAGATCCGTGTTTATCATTTCACAATCAATTAATTTTAGATTTTTACAATAACAAAAAGGCTGTGTTCCAATGATCCTGCAGTCCACCAGCGTCAATCCGTCTGAATACCACGCCAGGTACTCGCCCTTTACCACACAGTCCCTGACCGTTATATTTTTTCCATGCCAGAACGCATCCTTTGTGTCAAACACGCAGTTTTCAAATACTGCATTCTGTATATATTGAAAGGAATACTTGCCTTTGAAATTTACACCTTTCAATGCCAGATTCTCAGAACGCATCATAAAATACTCGCTGACTGCTGTCGTATCCTCCATACGGAGTCCGCGCACAGACCAGCCAAATTCCTGGGAAATAATATCGCAGTTTTTGACCACAACATCCCTGCATTCACGGAGTGCTTTGATCCCATGCATCTTCGTACCCGCAATCTCCACCTGTTCAGAATACCACAGCGCAGCCCTGCAAAGCTCCGTCATTTCCGAATCTGTAATGACAAGCCCCCGGTCATGCCAGAACGGATAGCGCAGATTGAAAAAGCAGTGTTCCGCTTTAATATCCTCCCCTTCCTTAAAAGCGCTCTCCCCATCTGCAGGCCCGTCAAAGGAACAATTCCTTGCCAATATATCCCTGCTTCCATATAAAGCACGTTCCATATCAAAAGTCTTATTTTCAATTACTTTCATTTCCAATCTCCCTCATCTTTTTCTTTTTCTATTTCTGATTATACCTTCCCAGCCGCATAATAGCAAATACTTATAACAAATACATCTGTATAAATAGAACCTATAGTGTTACTATTCACGGGCAATGTCATTTACTTAAGCGTAACCGTTCAGATAGGGTGCTACATTGTGGCCTCCCGGACGCCGGATGAGGGGGCGGCCCCTCCCCCCCCCGGGAGTTTGACAGTTGAATAATGGAAAAAGTATTCGCAGGTCGCATAAAACCTGCTTTTTTTATGTCAAATTTTTTGTTTCTATATCTGTTATTTTATGTTATTGTATGATATAATAAGGAAATAGGAGGGGTGCTATATGAATCTTCACATAACAAAATCCAAAAATGCAGAGTCCTTTTATATCTGCAAATCTTATGTAAAAGCAAATGGATGCACTACTTCGACTATTGTCCGCAAGCTGGGAACCTTAGAACAGCTTCTTCCTGAGCATGGCCCTACACGGAATGATGTTGTTGCATGGGCGAAAAACGAAGTGAAAACTGAAACTGAAAAATATAAAAAGGAAAAAGACGCCCAAACGGTATTGATTCCATTCCATGCTGACAGACAGCTGGATTATGGCAAACAGGCCCTTTTCCGTGGCGGCTATCTATTTCTGCAGTCCATTTATTATCAGCTGCAGATGAATAAGATTTGCCGAAAATTAAAACTGAAATATAAATTCAAATACGATATCAATGCAATCCTCTCCGGCCTGATTTACACAAGAATTCTGGAGCCCTGCAGCAAGCGTTCCTCTTACAAGGCTGCATCTGGGTTCTTAGAAAAGCCGTCCTACGGGCTTCATGATGTATACCGGGCACTGGATGTCCTTGGTGCGGAATGTGACCTTATCCAGCCAGATGTTTACAAAAACTCACACTTCCTTGGAAAAAGAAATGATAAAATCCTTTATTATGACTGCTCGAATTATTACTTTGAGACTGAACAGGAAGATGGAATTAAAAAATACGGCAAAAGCAAAGAACACAGGCCAAACCCGGTCATCCAAATGGGATTGTTTATGGATGGTGACGGGATTCCGCTTGCCTTTTCTCTTTTCCCGGGAAATGCAAATGAGCAGACTTCCCTCAAGCCATTAGAAAAAAAAGTCCTTGGAGATTTCGGATGTCAGAAATTTATTTACTGCAGTGATGCCGGACTGGGCTCTGAAGCCATCCGGGAATACAACCATATGGGAGAACGGGCCTATATCGTAACCCAGTCTATCAAAAAGCTGAAGAAGGAAGAAAAAGAATGGGCGCTGAATCCGCAGGGATTTAAAAGGGTATCTGATGGCACTCCTGTTGATATCACAACGCTGCCGGAAGATGGCAAGGGACTTTATTACAAAGAAGAACCGTATACCACAAAGAAACTGCACCAGCGTTTGATTATTACATACTCCCCTAAATATGCCCTTTACCAGAAATCCATCCGTGACAAGCAGATAGCGCGGGCACAAAAAATGCTTGATTCAGGAAACACAAAAAAGAACCGCAAAAACCCAAACGACCCGGCACGCTTCATTGAAACCATGGCTGTTACAAAAGAGGGGGAAGCTGCAAACATCCAGCATTACCTGGATGAAACTAAAATTTATGAAGAAACCCGGTATGACGGACTCTATGCGGTTTGCACAGACCTTTTAGATGATGAAGTCAGTGATATTTTAAAAGTGGGCGAAGGAAGATGGCAGATAGAGGAATGTTTCCGGATTATGAAAACAGATTTTTCTGCAAGACCTGTTTATTTACAGGATGAAAACCGAATCAGGGCACATTTTCTGATTTGCTTTCTCGCACTGGCCATCTACCGGTTCCTTGAGAAAAAACTGGGTTGTAAATATACCTGTGAAGAATTACTGGAAACACTAAAAGCTATAAACTTCGCAGAAATACAGGAACAGGGATTTATCCCTCTATACAAACGGGAAACTATCACAGATGCCCTTCATGAGCTTTGTGGTTTTCGAACTGATTATCAATTCATAACGAAAAGCAAAATGAGAACCATTCAGAAAAAAAGTAAAAGAAACGAATAAATTACTATACTTCATGACAACGGCAAAAATCGCTGCAGCCCTGTAAATACAAGGGATACAGCGATTTTTTATCTTTCTAACTGTCAAAGACGGGATTATACCTTCCCAGCCGCATAATAGCAAATACTTATAACAAATACATCTGTATAAATAGAACCTATAGTGTTACTATTCACGGGCAATGTCATTTACTTAAGCGTAACCGTTCAGATAGGGTGCTACATTGTGGCCTCCCGGACGCCGGATGAGGGGGCGGCCCCTCCCCCCCCCGGGAGTTTGACAGTTGAATAATGGAAAAAGTATTCGCAGGTCGCATAAAACCTGCTTTTTTTATGTCAAATTTTTTGTTTCTATATCTGTTATTTTATGTTATTGTATGATATAATAAGGAAATAGGAGGGGTGCTATATGAATCTTCACATAACAAAATCCAAAAATGCAGAGTCCTTTTATATCTGCAAATCTTATGTAAAAGCAAATGGATGCACTACTTCGACTATTGTCCGCAAGCTGGGAACCTTAGAACAGCTTCTTCCTGAGCATGGCCCTACACGGAATGATGTTGTTGCATGGGCGAAAAACGAAGTGAAAACTGAAACTGAAAAATATAAAAAGGAAAAAGACGCCCAAACGGTATTGATTCCATTCCATGCTGACAGACAGCTGGATTATGGCAAACAGGCCCTTTTCCGTGGCGGCTATCTATTTCTGCAGTCCATTTATTATCAGCTGCAGATGAATAAGATTTGCCGAAAATTAAAACTGAAATATAAATTCAAATACGATATCAATGCAATCCTCTCCGGCCTGATTTACACAAGAATTCTGGAGCCCTGCAGCAAGCGTTCCTCTTACAAGGCTGCATCTGGGTTCTTAGAAAAGCCGTCCTACGGGCTTCATGATGTATACCGGGCACTGGATGTCCTTGGTGCGGAATGTGACCTTATCCAGCCAGATGTTTACAAAAACTCACACTTCCTTGGAAAAAGAAATGATAAAATCCTTTATTATGACTGCTCGAATTATTACTTTGAGACTGAACAGGAAGATGGAATTAAAAAATACGGCAAAAGCAAAGAACACAGGCCAAACCCGGTCATCCAAATGGGATTGTTTATGGATGGTGACGGGATTCCGCTTGCCTTTTCTCTTTTCCCGGGAAATGCAAATGAGCAGACTTCCCTCAAGCCATTAGAAAAAAAAGTCCTTGGAGATTTCGGATGTCAGAAATTTATTTACTGCAGTGATGCCGGACTGGGCTCTGAAGCCATCCGGGAATACAACCATATGGGAGAACGGGCCTATATCGTAACCCAGTCTATCAAAAAGCTGAAGAAGGAAGAAAAAGAATGGGCGCTGAATCCGCAGGGATTTAAAAGGGTATCTGATGGCACTCCTGTTGATATCACAACGCTGCCGGAAGATGGCAAGGGACTTTATTACAAAGAAGAACCGTATACCACAAAGAAACTGCACCAGCGTTTGATTATTACATACTCCCCTAAATATGCCCTTTACCAGAAATCCATCCGTGACAAGCAGATAGCGCGGGCACAAAAAATGCTTGATTCAGGAAACACAAAAAAGAACCGCAAAAACCCAAACGACCCGGCACGCTTCATTGAAACCATGGCTGTTACAAAAGAGGGGGAAGCTGCAAACATCCAGCATTACCTGGATGAAACTAAAATTTATGAAGAAACCCGGTATGACGGACTCTATGCGGTTTGCACAGACCTTTTAGATGATGAAGTCAGTGATATTTTAAAAGTGGGCGAAGGAAGATGGCAGATAGAGGAATGTTTCCGGATTATGAAAACAGATTTTTCTGCAAGAC
>CAMUML010000081.1 GCA_947089855.1 uncultured Eubacterium sp. | reverse complement strand
TGCTGCCGTTAACGAGTATCTTTATTGAACCGGCGAAAGTATTGTTCTTAAATAATGCTTTGAACCAGGGTATTTTATCCCCGATGGGGATCCGCCAGGTGGAAGAAGCGGGCAAGTCGATCTTGTTCCTGCTGGAAGCAAACCCAGGGCCAGGGCTTGGCGTGCTATTGGCATACTGTATCGCGGGCAAAGGCAGTGCCAAAAGTTCCGCTCCAGGTGCGGTAATTATCCACTTTTTCGGTGGGATCCACGAGATTTATTTTCCATATATCCTGATGAACCCATTCCTGCTTTTAGCGACGATTGCCGGAAATGCAGCTGGTATCTTGATGTTTACGCTATTTAAGGTCGGTTTGATTTCACCTGCTTCCCCGGGGAGCATTATTGCGATTACGATGATGGCGGAACGGCACAGTTACCTGGGGCTTTTTGCCGGGGTCCTGCTGTCGACGGCGGTATCGTTTGTGATAGCAGTCCCGTTATTGAAGTTTATGGGCAAAGATACTTCACTGGAAGAAGCGCAGGCGCAAAAAGATTCGATGAAACGCCAGGCGAAAGGTATGGCAAGTACACCGGCGCAGCCAGCACGGGCTACAGGCGGAAAAATAAGCAAGATTGCATTTGCATGTGACGCTGGTATGGGTTCGAGCGCAATGGGGGCGACGGTATTAAAGAAAAAGATCGCAGCGGCCGGAATCCAGGGGATTGAGGTAATACATACGCCGGTATCTTCTATACCGCCCGATGTCCAGATTGTAGTTACGCATCAGGAACTGGGTGAACGGGCGGCAAGCAGCAATCCGAACGCAGAGCTGATTTTGATTACAAACTTCCTGGCAGCACCGGAGTATGAGGCACTGGTAGAAGATTTGAAAAAACGGAATTTATAATGGCAGGCAGTAAAGTTTACCAATAACGTCGGCTTACGGGCGCTGCTGCCTCAAGCGATAGGCCAAAATTCATCGCCCGTGGGTAATAGCATGCACGGTGCCGCGGCATCTATAGGCATGTGCTAAGTTGTATCCTGTACGCAGTACAAAGAAAAGGAGTACCGAAATGGAATTTACGCCGAGGATGAAGCAAATATTTCAAGTACTGCTAAAGGAGCCTGCTCCGGTTTCCGTAAAATTCCTGGCGGAACAGATCGGGGTCAGCAGGCGTACTGTGCAGAGGGAACTGGAATATATCGGTGCATCGCTCAAACCGTATGGGCTGGCGTTTGTATCCAAAACAGGCGTCGGCATCTGGATAGAAGGCAGCGATACGGATAAAAAACGCCTGTCGGATGCCTGCAGCGAAGGCGATGATTACGATGCCAGCAACCGGGAAGAGCGCAGGAAACGGCTGATCTTGGAGATCTTAAAGGAAAAAGGGCTGCGCAAGCTGTTTTACTACAGCAGCCAGTTTGGCGTCAGCGAAGCGACGGTCAGCGCGGACCTGGAAGCGGTTGAAGGGTGGCTTGGACGATTTGGGCTGCTTGTTAACCGCAAGCCGGGCAGCGGCATTTCCATTGAGGGGAAGGAAGCCAGCTACCGGAGGGCGATCCGTGCGTTTATCAATGAAAATATTGATACCCAGGTCGTGCGGGATGCTTACGAAGAAGAGGGGAACCAATTTGCACGGTACGAATCCCTCAAAAAAAGCAATATCGGCCAGATATTGAACAACGAAATTATGAAACGTGTGATGGACTGCATTACCAGGATCGACCATGACCGGGTGTTGACCCTGACCGAAAATTCCTATGTAGGCCTGATCATCCATATATCGATTGCCATTAACCGGATCTTAAAAAATGAAGTGATCGAGTCGGCTAGGGACTGGCAGCAAACCATTACCGAAGACGAAGATTACCAGCTGGCAAAGGCAATTGTGCAAATGCTGGAAACAGAATTTGGCATCGAAATACCGGAAGTAGAGGTGTCCTATATCTGCCTGCATATTAAGGGCGCAAAGCATGAGAAAATCCAGTGGGATGAGAAAAAGCAGCCGGAATTTGAAAGCCGCAAGCTTCAGCAGCTGGTAAATGATATGATAGATGTATTTGATTCCGGGCAGGCGTACCTGCTGAAACAGGATGATGAGTTTATCCAGGCGCTGCTGGCACATCTGCAGCCAACGCTGATCCGTCTGCTGTATGGGATGCAGATCCAAAACCCTGTCCTGGAAGAAATCCAGATCAGCTACCCGCAGATCTATGCAAAATGCGAGAAAGTGGCGGAAGTGTTGGAAGCTTATACGGCAAACACGGTACCAGAACAGGAAATCGGATTTTTGGCCGTCCATTTTGGCGCTGCGATTGTGCGGCTGGAAGGCAGGCAGGAACAGATACGCAAAGTAGTGGTAGGTGTCGTCTGTTCAAGCGGTATCGGTATTTCACGCCTTATGTCGTCCAAACTAGAAAAGACATTCCGCAACCGTATGGAGCTGACGGCGTATGGTAAAAACGATATTACGCCGTATATTGCCGGCAAGGTAGATTTTTTGATTTCCAGTGTCCCGATCGACCGTATAGATGTCCCGGTCGTATTTGTCAACCCGCTTTTAAATGAAGAAGATATTGATAATATCCGCCGTATGATCTATAAATATGAACGGCTTCCGAGGAAGCAGAAAGAAGCAGATGAGTTCTCTATGCAGCTGGAAGAGATCAATATGGTGGCGGAGCATATCAATATGGTTATCAAATATATGGATTTATTTAAGGTGGACGACCGTATTAGTTTTGGCGAACTGCTGATTGCAGTCAGTGAGAAAATGTCCCCTTATTCGGACCGCCAGGAGGCGATCCGGGAAGATATTTTAAGGCGGGAGCATATTTCCAGCCAGATTTTTGCAGAATTTGGGTTCGCGCTGCTCCATGCGCGCACAAAGGGTGTTATCCGCCCCGCATTTTCCGTCTGCCTGACCAAAGACTTGGGGATATACAGGCACCCTTATTTTAAAGGGATTAAAATCGTCTTTATTATGCTGGTACCGGAAGATGGGAATGTAAAGGTCGATAACGATATTATGGGTTATATCAGCAGCATGCTGATCGAAGATTACGATTTTATGGACGTGGCAGCAGGCGGGGATAAAGAAGAAATCCGTGGGGTGCTGTCTAGGAACCTAAAGAAATACTTTACGAAATATATTGCCCGGCTGTCATAGTGGGCATAGCTGTTCAAACATGGCACTATTCAATAATGCCAAATTCAAAGGTGTTTTTATTGAAAAATATGTGCAAAGTCACGTATACTAAGTGTAGAAAAAAGTTGAACCACTCGAAAATGTTCAAAAAATGTTCAAAATAGGATCATACAAGGAGGAGCTATTATGTTATTCAAATCAAAGAAAAAAGAAGAAGCAGCGCAGCCGGAAAAAAAGGAACTTTTATACCGGGAAAATATCCGTGTCAACTGTGAACCGGATTCACAGGAACAGGTCATCCGTACCGTTGGGCAGATGCTGGTGGATAGCGGCTATGTAGACCAGCCATACGTAGATGCTATGGTAGAACGTGAAAAATCTTTTTCCACTTTTATGGGCAACGGCCTGGCCCTGCCGCATGGCGTAGAAGCTGCCAAAAAGGAAATTAAGGCATCCGGCATTGCCGTTATGACATTTCCAAAAGGGATCGATTGGGGCGGCAACGAGGTCCATGTAGTAATCGGTATTGCAGGCGTAGGAGAAGAACATCTGGAAATCCTTTCTGTTATTGCAGATAAAATGCTGGATGATACCGCGGCAGAACGGTTAACTTCTGGGGACGTGGATACTGTATATGAGATTTTGGCAGGAAAGGAGTAATACCTATGATTGTAACCGTTACCATGAACCCGGCCATTGATAAGACGATAGATATTGACGAGCTGCAGCCGGGCGGGCTGAACCGCATTCAGAAAGTAGAATACGATGCGGGCGGCAAAGGCATCAATGTATCCAAGACGATACGGGAATTGGGTGGAACAAGCGTTGCAGTCGGATTTTTAGGGGGCAATGCAGGCAGGACAATTGAAACGGTCTTAAATGACAGCGGGATCCAAAATGATTTTATCTGGGTAGACGGCGAGACAAGGACCAATACCAAGGTATTTGAAAAAAATGGAGAAGTGACCGAGTTAAATGAGCCGGGGCCACAGATCAGCAGTGGACAGCAGGAAGAGCTAATCCAGAAATTGGAAGGCTATGCGGATGAAAAGGCATTGTTTATTTTGGCAGGCAGCATCCCGAACGGTGTAGATAAGCAGATATATTCCCAAATCATTAAACGGGTGCATGCACGCGGCGCAAAAGTGCTGCTGGATGCAGACGGCGAACAGTTCCGCAATGCATTGGAAGCCGGTCCGGATATTATTAAGCCAAACCGTGTGGAATTGGAGGAATATTTTGAATTTGACTACCGTGCTTCGTTGGAAGAGCTATTAAACGGTGCAAGGAAGCTGCGTGAAAAAGGCATCGATACCGTAGCGGTTTCCATGGGGAAAAGCGGTGCGATGATGGTACGCGAAGGCTACGAGGTAAAATGCCCGGCCTTGTCTGTAAAAGCGCATTCTACCGTTGGGGCAGGCGACGCAATGGTAGCGGCTCTGGCATATGCATGGGATAAGCAGCTGGACAATGAACAGACGGTACGCCTTTGCATGGCGGCATCAGCAGGCGCGGTAACGACGATCGGCACTAAACCGCCGACACGCAGCCTGGTCGATGAACTTGCAAAACAGGTAGTGATTGAGCAGCTATAGGGTCTGGACTGCCTCAGGCAGTATTTGGCGCAAAGCAGTACCATTGCCTGTGTATCTGGCGGCAAGGTTTTGCAGCCTGTGATGGGTAAGGAAAACTGGACATCAGTAAGATCAGTAAGATAGGTAAGGAGAATCAATTATGCGGACAAAAGCAGTCAGAATGTATGGAACAAGGGATTTGAGGTTAGAAGAGTTTGAACTTCCGCCAATTAAGGAAGATGAAATTTTAGTAAAGGTTATCAGCGACAGCATCTGTATGTCGACCTATAAATTGGTAGAACAAGGTAAAAAGCACAAACGCGCACCACAGAATATTGATACGAACCCGGTTATTATCGGCCATGAATTTGCCGGTGTGATCGTAGAAGTCGGGGAGAAATGGAAAAGCCAGTTCCGCCCAGGCATGAAATTTGCACAGCAGCCGGCGCTGAATTACAAAGGCAGCCTTGCATCTCCAGGCTACTCCTATGAATTTTTCGGCGGCGCATGTACATACTGCATTATCCCGCACGAAGTAATGGAACTGGGCTGCTTGATGCCATATGAGGGCGAAAGCTTTTTTGAAGCATCCCTTGGCGAGCCGATGAGCTGTATTATCGGCGGCTATCATGGCAACTACCACACCAATAAACGCAACCATGACCTGGCAATCGGGACAAAAGAAGGCGGGGATATTATCATTTTAGGCGGATGCGGCCCAATGGGGCTTGGCGCAGTCAGCTATGGCATCCAGTACCGGAACAAGCCAAAACGTATTGTAGTAACGGATATTGACGATGCAAAGCTTGCACGCGCAAGGGAAGTGATCCCGGAATCTTTTGCAGAGAAAAACGGCGTTGAACTTTTGTACGTGAATACGGCAAAAATGGCTGACCCGGCAAAAGAACTGGTAGCGCTTACCGGCGGCAAAGGCTACGATGATGTATTTGTCTATATCCCGAACCGCAAGGTAGCAGAATTGGGCGACCAGATCCTGGCATTTGACGGCTGTATGAACTTTTTCGCAGGCCCGACCGACAGCCAGTTTAAAGCAGAGGTCAACCTTTATGACGTACATTACACCAGCCAGCATATCGTGGGCACGACAGGCGGAAACAACGACGATTTATTGGAAGCAAACGACCTTGCTGCCAAAGGGAAGATCGAACCGGCAGTTATGGTAACCCATGTCGGCGGCATCGACAGCATTGCAGACGCAACCTTAAACCTGCCAAATATCCCAGGCGGCAAAAAATTGACTTATACGCAGTTTGATATGCCGCTTACCGCGATCGAAGATTTTGAAGAACGCGGCAAAACAGACCCGCTGTTCCAAAAATTGGACGAAGCGTGCAAGAAAAACAGAGGTTTATGGAATTTGGAAGCGGAAAAAATCTTATTTGAACATTTTGGCGTAGAGGTTTAAACATAGACAGGGGGAAATACTATGGTATCTCAAAAAGTAACAGTAGCAAATAAATCCGGGCTGCATGCCCGTCCAGCTGCGATCTTAGCGCAGGCAGCTGGTAAATGTGATTCCGATGTACGCATTTTATATGGAAATAAAAACATCCAGGCAAAAAGCATTTTGAATATTATGTCGGCAGCAATTAAGTGTGGTACAGAAATTGAAATCCAATGTGAAGGCGACACAGAAGCAGAAGATTTAAAGACAATCGTAGATTTGATTGAAAGTGGGTTAGGGGAGTAAAGCATGGAGAAAATTTCGGTTGAGAAAACAGCATCCCGGGGGATTGCTGTCGCGAAAGTATACAAATACTTAGAGCCAGACCTGTCCCCGTCCGCCGGAATCATTGCTGATAGTGAAACAGAAACAGAAATACAAAAATTTGCCCAGGCAAAGGCAGACGTAACAAAAGAGCTGGAAGCTTTGGCAGCGGAAAACGAGATTTTTGCAGCACATTTAGAGATCGCCGGGGATTTTGCCCTGCAGGACGGTGTAGAAGCAAAGATCAAGGACGACCATAAAAATGTGCAGCTTGCAATGCAAAATACCGTAGAAGAATTTGCGGCCTTATTTGAAGTGATGGAAGACGAATATATGCGTGAACGCGCAGCGGACGTCCGTGATATTGGCAAACGTTTTATGGCAAAGTTAAAAGGCATCACGCTTCCAGACCTAGGCGGCATCCAGGAAGAAACGATTGTCGTGGCAAGGGACCTGTTCCCATCAGATACGGTAAAGATCAACCCGCAGCTGGTAAAAGGCATTTTGACCGAAGAAGGCGGCGTAACCAGCCATGTATCGATCCTGGCAAAAAGCATGAATATCCCGATCCTGGTAGGCGTAACCGGCATCCTTGCAAAATTGGAAGACGGCATGCCGGTCTGCATGGATGCAGGAAAGGGTGTTATCGTAGCAGATCCGGACGATGCGACATTGGCGGAATACGAAGCTGCCAAAGAAGCATATGAAAAAGAATGCGAACGCCTAAAAAGCCTGCGCGGCAAACCAGCGGTGACCAAAGGCGGAAAACGGGTTTATTTATGCGCAAATGTAGGCAATGCAGAGGGTATCCGCAATGCACTGCCAATGAACATTGACGGAGTCGGCTTATTCCGCAGCGAGTTCTTATATATGGAAAACACCCATTTCCCAACCGAGGAAGAGCAGTTTGAAGTATATAAGGAAGCGGCGCAGCTGATCCCACAAGAGCTTACGATCCGTACCCTGGATATTGGCGGCGACAAGAGCCTGTCTTACTTTGAATTTGAACAGGAAGAAAATCCATTCCTGGGATGGCGTGCAATCCGTATTTCCTTGGATATGAAAGATATGTTTAAAACACAGCTACGTGCTATTTTGCGTGCGAGTGCATTCGGCCATATCCGTATTATGTTCCCAATGATCATTTCGCTGGAAGAACTGCGCCAGGCCAAGGAAATCACCAAAGAGTGCATGGCGGAACTTGCGGCAGAACAGGTGGAATACGATAAAAATATCGAAATGGGCATGATGATGGAAACGCCGGCCAGCGTGCTGCTGGCAGAAGAATTTGCCAAAGAAGCAGACTTTTTCAGCATCGGCACCAACGACTTGACCCAATACCTGCTGGCAGTAGACCGCGGAAATAAGAAGATCGCAGACCGCTACGACTACTTCCATCCGGCAGTTTTAAAGGGAATCGAACAGATTATCCGCGCCGGCCATAAGGAAGGCATCAAAGTCGGCATGTGCGGGGAAATGGCTGGAGATGCAAAGGCCGTGCCAAAGCTGTTGGAGCTTGGTTTGGATGAATTTAGTATGTCAGCTGGCAGTGTGGATTATGTCAGGGAACAGGTGCTGGAGTTTCCAGGCTGATAAGATATTGATATTCAGCATCTTATATCTGGCCGGATAAGTCCATATAGGAGTAAAATATAAAAAAATCATTTAGGAGTTTATAGAGCGGATGAAAAATCATTCAGCCACAGGCCGTTTCCCAATGGGGCGGGCTGTAGCTGGATGATTTTTTTGTCAAGCCCATGTCATTTGATTAAGAAATCCCTCGTTACTATTCACGGGCCAGGAATGCGCATAAACTGCGCATTCCGTGAGAACATGATTCCGTTAATTTTCAAACACGCCCAATGTCGTCAGGTGCGGCCTTGACATATGTGCAGTGGTATTATAGAATTACGGTTGCTGGCATGGATTGCCATGTTTTATTTTGGAAAGCCGCTGCCAGGCAGCAAACGATACAGGTTCAATGAATGGGAGGAAAATGCCATGAATCATTTGCGTCAGGAAATAGAAAAAAGAAGGACTTTTGCAATTATATCCCATCCGGATGCGGGGAAGACAACATTGACGGAAAAATTCCTGCTTTATGGCGGAGCCATTAACTTGGCTGGTTCTGTAAAAGGCAAGGCGACGGCAAGGCATGCGGTTTCGGATTGGATGGAAATAGAAAAACAAAGGGGTATTTCGGTGACTTCATCGGTCCTGCAGTTTAACTACGATGGATGCTGTATCAATATTTTGGATACGCCAGGGCACCAGGATTTTTCAGAGGATACGTACCGGACATTGATGGCTGCAGATTCTGCGGTTATGGTGATCGACGCATCCAAAGGCGTAGAAGCACAGACCAGGAAACTGTTTAAAGTCTGTGTTATGCGCCATATCCCGATTTTTACCTTTATCAATAAAATGGACCGGGATGCGAACGATACGTTTGAATTGCTGGATGAAATTGAAAAAGAGCTTGGGATAGCAACTTGCCCGGTCAATTGGCCAATTGGCTCAGGAAAGGCATTCAAAGGGGTATATGACCGCAATACTAGAAAAGTCATGACGTTTTCGGATACGTTAAAAGGTACAAAAGAAGGGGTTGAACGGGAAATCAGCATAGACGATGCAGCTTTGAATGCTGAGATAGGCGAGGAGGCCAAAGCACAGCTGCTGGAAGAAATTGAGCTTTTAGACGGTGCAAGTGCCGAATTTGACCAGGAACTTGTTACAAAAGGGGAACTGTCTCCGGTTTTTTTTGGTTCGGCGCTAACCAATTTCGGTATCGAGACTTTTTTGCACCATTTTTTAAAAATGACCTACCCGCCGTTGCCAAGGGTTTCAGATTCCGGGGAGGTCAGCCCGTATTCGGAAGATTTTTCCGCGTTTGTATTTAAGATACAGGCAAATATGAATAAAAACCACCGCGACCGTGTGGCGTTTATGCGTATCTGTTCTGGAAAATTTACAGCGGGCATGGAAGTAAAGCACGTCCAGGGAAACCGGTCCGTCAAGCTGTCCCAGCCGCAGCAGCTAATGGCCCAGGAGCGTAAGATGATCGAAGAGGCATATGCAGGCGATATTATTGGTGTATTTGACCCTGGTATTTTTTCCATCGGCGATACGCTTACCACGGCAAAAGAAACATTTATGTTTGAAGGGATCCCGACATTTGCACCAGAACATTTTGCAAGGGTGCGCCAAATGGATACGATGAAACGCAAGCAGTTTGTCAAAGGGGTTACGCAGATCGCACAGGAAGGCGCTATCCAAATTTTTCAGGAATACAAAGGCGGCATGGAAGAAATCATTGTAGGGGTAGTCGGCGTCTTGCAGTTTGACGTATTAAAATTCCGTCTGGAAAATGAATACAATGTGGAGATACGCCTGGAAAACCTTCCTTATGAACACATCCGCTGGATTGAAAACAAAGGCCTGGATTTGGAGCGCCTAACAGGCACATCTGATATGAAAAAAGTTATGGATATGAAAGGCAGGCCACTGCTGTTGTTTGTAAATGCCTGGAGCGTAGGTATGACGCTGGACCGGAATGAAGGGCTGGTGCTTTCGGAGTTTGGGAGGGAGTAAGGGGGATGATTGCTTACTGCCATTTGTACGAAATGAAGATGATTAGGAAAAGTGGAGATGTGGTGGGGCGGCAGTGTATATATGGCCGCTAATGGATGATACTGTTGGGCGTAAGTTTGCCATAGAATAAAACGATTTAGGTGGGTGGGAGGAAACTAGAAGCCAGCCCACCACCCCGCCATCCGGCTGGTTCCCGCAGGCTTTTCGAATCTGGCAGCAGCATATGGATGGCCATTACATTTAAGTTTCCGTTGTGAAACAATGTCATTTACTTGCTTAAGTTAATGACAGGCCGTGAATAGTAACGCCTAGAAAGTTACTTTTCACACCCAGACCAAGCACCTGCTGCTTGGTCTGGGCCAAAGAATGCGGCTTGCCAAGCATCCGGCCCTTCGCCAAAGGCGAACTTCCAATGGGCCGGATGCCGTTACTTTTTACAGCACAGCCGTTTTTTGGCTGGGCTGTAAAAAGTAACGCCTCGAAAAAAACTTCGATAAAGAAAAACCAGAAAATACTTGACGTGCTTAGGCCAAATCTGTATAATATTTCTATCAAGGCTTTTTGTCTGAATTTTCAAAATAATCTTTTGCAGCGTCAGGAAAATCAGGAAAGCATCCTTTAACCGTCGTTTCTTTCCATAAATTGATACGAAAATGAAATCTTGTGGTATAAATTGCCCCTTTGATAAATGCTAATAGAAAATGAAGTATTTCACAGGAAATCATTGACATTGCCCCAAAATTGTATTACTATAAGTAGTAAAAGAAAGAACATATGTTTGATGTTTGAGATAAGGAGAACTAACATGGCAAGAGAATCCAAAGATATAAAAGATAACAAAGATATAAAAGACAGCAAAGAAGAGAAATTAAAAGCATTGGATGCCGCTATCCTTCAGATAGAAAAGCAGTACGGCAAAGGCTCCATTATGCGCCTTGGCGACCAGGGTAATAAAATGAATGTAGATACTGTGCCGACGGGCTCTTTAAGCCTGGATCTGGCTTTGGGGCTGGGCGGGCTGCCAAAGGGCAGGATTGTGGAGATATATGGGCCGGAGTCCAGTGGTAAGACGACTGTTGCGCTGCATGTCGTGGCAGAGGTACAAAAAGCGGGAGGGATTGCGGCTTTTGTTGATGCAGAGCATGCCCTGGATCCTTCTTACGCAAGAAAAATCGGTGTCCAGATTGACGATTTATATATTTCCCAGCCGGATAATGGGGAGCAGGCATTAGAAATCACAGAGACAATGGTGCGTTCAGGGGCTGTCGATATTGTGATTGTCGATTCTGTGGCGGCACTGGTGCCAAAGGCAGAAATCGACGGCGATATGGGGGATTCGCATGTCGGCCTCCAGGCACGCCTGATGTCTCAGGGGCTGCGCAAGCTGATTGGTATTATTAACCGGACAGACTGTATTGTGATATTTATTAACCAGCTGCGGGAAAAAATCGGCGTAATGTTTGGAAACCCGGAGACGACGACAGGCGGGCGGGCTTTAAAATTTTATTCTTCCGTCCGTTTGGATGTACGTAAAATCGATACTTTAAAACAGGCTGGGGCCATCATTGGCAACCGTACCCGCATTAAAGTCGTAAAAAATAAAATCGCCCCTCCATTTAAAGAAGCGGAATTTGATATTATGTTTGGGGAAGGCATTTCAAAGGAAGGGGATATATTGGATATTGCCGCAAATATTGGGATCGTCAATAAATCCGGTGCATGGTATTCCTATGAAGGGGAAAAAATCGGGCAGGGCCGTGAAAATGCCAAGCAGTTTTTAAAGGAAACACCAGAAATCTGCGCTGAAATCGACCAAAAAGTACGGAAACATTACGAAGCGCTGCGCAAAGAAGAGGCAGAAAAAGCAGAACGGGAAGCCGCTGCAAAAGCCGCTGCAAGAGCTGCAGCAGATCCGCCGCAAGCAAACGCTGCAGACCGTGCCATGCCTGAAAAAACAACCGATGGCCCGTCAACGGCAAAATCCCCATCCGATGGCAGCCCAGGGAAAATAGCGGCAAATACGCCATTAGCAAAAGATACGCAAACAGATGCCAAAACAAAAAGCTTCCAAGCAGGCGAACCAAACGCGAAACCAGCAGACAAGGCAGGCACACAGAAATCATAATTCATAGGCCAAACATAAAAGTATGCCTATCGTATAGTATCTAAAATAAATAAAAATATAATAGTATATTAAATATTTTAATAAAA
>CAMUML010000080.1 GCA_947089855.1 uncultured Eubacterium sp. | reverse complement strand
GGAGGTGCGGCCGCGGGCCGCTGGGGCGGTGGGCTGGCTTCCAACGTCGCTGGAAGCCCGCCCACCGCCCCATCTTCCGGCTGGTTTCGGCAGGCTTTACGAAAAAAAGGTTCCTTGCACACCTTTGACAAAACAGGGGGAAGGGTTATATTTAGGCGGATTTCCCGTCGCTTAAGCATTGCAATACTTTCATTTTCAATCCAGGCACGCTGTTTTCTTTTACGAGCTGGTCAAGGTGCTGGCGTATTTTTTTTAAATAGCCCATAGTGCCTATATCCGTTGTTTGCCAGGTGTTTTTTATAAAGGTTTCCATTCCGTTTTCTACATGGAGAATCAGATTGTCCCTTTCACCGACTGTGATTGTTGGGTCTTTGACTTCGTACTGTACCACCCATTCAAAGCTTATTTGCGTGCCGTGTTTTGGATACGGCAGCGTATATCTGCCTGAAAAGTCTGGAGGGATGTTTGCCACGCGGTCGCCTGGATAGGTGGATTCACCCTCGGTACAAGGCAGTGTGGTTGTCAGGAATTGATAATCCTCTTTGGAAAGGTGCTGGGCTGCTTCTTCGTCCAGCGCTGTCCATAAACGCTGTCTCGCTTTCCATACGGAATGGTCGGCTTCGTACTGCTGACCGATATAGTCTAAAAATTGGTTAAGTGTATAGTGCTGGTAGCCGTCTGTTTTTAATGACAGCACTTTTTTGATGTCTTTGGGCAGTTCATATGTATCATCGGGTGCAGCCTCTGGGCTTTTCTGATCCTGAAGCGGCTGTATTGCAGTGCCTTCTGGCCCAAAGCAGCACATGTAGACCTTTAGGGTTAGATTTCCTTTCCGGTTGATGCTTTTGGCATATTTTTCCAATGCCGCCAAAGCTTCATCGGAATGCTTGCTGGTGGATTTGTTGGTGGCATTGGCAAGCTCGGCGTCTGTTTTGGACATTAAATAAGCGTTTGCTGTATTTGCAAGCCCACGGTAGACGGCTTCATATTCGGATACTTTTATATCCGGGTTGTTCAGCTTTATGGATGCCTTAAAATCCAATTCGGCAAACTGTCCGTTTTTTAGCGGGCGTTCTACGCCAACTGCCTCCAGTGATACTTTTTTCCAGGAACCAGTAGCAAGCATCAGGGTATTGCGCAGGAAAAAGGCATCTTCATTGTCCAGGCGGTGCAGGTGGAGCGCTTCATCTTTGAGCGCCTGTTCGAGAAGGGCATTCCCTTGCGGGGTATCCAGCTTATCGGTTACCTGATTGCGGAACTGCCGGATGGTCTGGTTTTGGTAGGAACCGGTGCGGAGTGCCAATAGCTTTTGATAGCCGGAAACGTCTACCTTTGCGGAGGCGGAACTGCCTGGTTCAGCTTGTACCGGTGCAGTTTTGTTTGTGCCAGACTGGCCGGCTGCCTGGTTTTCTGCTTGCAGATTTTTCTGGTTTTGTGCCTGTATCGGGCGGGCTGGCGCAGCGTATGCGCCGACTACTGCGGAGACTATGCAGATTCCGGCAGTGAGTGCCGCAGCTGCCAATTTCGTTTTTTTTGTAGGTTGTTGGAATCTCATAATTGCACCTAGCCTTTCTTTTAATTGTTTCGCATCCCGTGCCAAAGTGAGGGATGCAACAGCGTTTTTTTGATTCAGCGCTGCCTTCGAGCAGGACAGCAGCAGGTCTCCATAAGCTTTTTTCCATTCTGGAGGCAAGGATTGGATAACGGCTTCATCACAAGACAGCTCACAAGCATGGTTTGCTTCCCGTTCCAGAAAATATACAAATGGATTAAACCAATGGATACAGACAACTGCCTGGACCAGCCATTTATAAAACAGGTCCCGCCGCCTGTAATGGTACAGCTCGTGTGTGAAGATCAAAGACAGCTCCTGCTTTGTAAGGCTTTTATCCGGTATTGCAATGCACGGATGGAAAAATCCGGCCAAAACAGCAGATGGAAGGTGCGGGACACAGTATAATTCAGCGTGCTTTTTCACATGGCAGGCTTTTTCACAGGAAGCAAGCAGGTCCCGTATACACGCCTCGTCCACTATAGCCCCATCAGTCCGGATGCAGTGTATAAATCCACGGTAAGACTTTATCTTTTTTACAAGCAATATGATTGCAGGAACCAGCCAAAATAAAAACAAGACATCCGACATATTTCCAAAATCCGGGATCAAAAGCAAGCTCGAACCGGACGATTGCCCCACTGGCGGCAGATCTACGGATTCCGGTGCGCTGTTTGCATGTTGTAAAGCTGTGGGCTCCGGCTGCTGTACAGATGGCTGCAATCCATTTGGCTCCGGCTGCTGTAGTGGCTGCAATCCATTTGGCTCCGGCTGCTGTAGTGGCTGTAATCTATTTGGCTCCAGCTGTTGTCCAAAGGGCCGTCCAGCTGGCTGCACTTGTCCGGAGCCAGGCGCAGCCATTGGCCAGGAGGTGCGAAGCTGCGGTATTTGCAGCACAGAGGCGGCAAGCGCAGCGTCCGGTGCGAACGGGACCAAAAACCGCAGTGCTGCCGCAAGCAAAATATAATACTGCCAACATTTGCTTAGGCGGTTTTTATACAGCTTTTTTAAGGGTATAAGCAGCAGGATGAGCAAACTGCCGGACAGTGAAAGGGAAATCAGCTGGTTTATAAATTCCTTCATAATCCTCCTTTTTCTTTGTGTTTCTTTCTGAATTTATAGTTCTGATTATAAAATCTGCGTCGCCATTGCCCCCCCCCTCTTAATTAACATATTGTAGGTATATTCATATTAACATACTGTAGGTGACAAGTCAATAGCTTTCGAAGGGTAAAATAGAAATTAGAAAAAAGACAGGTAGGCTTAAAATAAAAAACCGATGGCACAGGCTAATTGCAGTCCAAACCATCGGTTTTTCTTTATTCATATTTTCTTTATCCATAAATCTTGGGATACACTTTCCATGAATAATGGCAGCGGCAAGCATAATGAACTCGATGTGCACCTGTTCCGCTGCCTTAACTACTGGTTTTGCAACATTGCCACAGTGTATACTGCAATCCACGTAAAGCCTGTGGGAACCAACCTCCTGTTTTTGCCATGCACTCTCGAAGATTTATCCGGCGCAATACAACCAGTTATTTATTATTTAAGACACCCTCCCCCTACGCGCCCTCGGCTCATTGCGCAGGATATGGCGCCGGATATAAGCAAAGGCCGCATCCTCCCCTTTGTCTGCCAGCATATGCAGCAGGATTTCCAGCTGCCTCCTTGTCCCATCGTCTATAACCATATACTCTTTGCGTTTGTTATAATACGTTAACGGGTCAGAATCCGTATATTTTTC
The DNA here is from genome assembly GCA_947089855.1 of uncultured Eubacterium sp. Taxonomy (GTDB): domain Bacteria; phylum Bacillota; class Clostridia; order Lachnospirales; family Lachnospiraceae; genus Eubacterium_J. The sequence goes on along the minus strand of CAMUML010000080.1, from coordinate 9,015 downwards.
GCCCCGGTAATTTTTGGAAGCGCTGATGCGGTCGACAAACATCTCGACCACATATTTAACCGGCATCCGCATGCCTGCAATATGGCGCCCGTTTGGATCCGCCGTATAGTCGATCCAGTACTCCGCATGATGCCGGTTGCGCCCTTTATGGTGCAGCCACGCCGTCGAATAGCCGTATTTTTCGCGCTCCCCAACGTGCGGGCTTCTGCCTTCCTGGAAGTAGCGGATACCGATGCGCAGCTCCGGCCAAGTATATTTTGACAGGTCATGCGTCAAGCCCTGCCAATAAAGCCCAAGCTTAAAGCATCCCTGCATAACGAGCATTTTATGATGGTTAATCGTTTTGATATGCTCCAGTGCATTGTGTATATAATTCATTCTGAAAACGCTCCTACCTATCCTTTCCTTAATCTATGTGCCCATATAAACGCCCCATACGCTGGGCTATTTCCCTATTAATATTACAATTGCCTGGGGCGGTATGGAAATCTGGTGCTTTTTTTCCAACAGGGGCGGATGCTCGTGATATGGCGTATCTTTGTCTGCCGTATCTACTGCAAGGTACCACCTGCGCCTGCCTGGCAGCTTTGGAAGGGCCAAAACCTGCTGCCCAATATGGAAATTCAACCCAATATAAATAAAATCGTCATCCGTACCGTCTGGACGTTTCTCATAAGCGCCGCAGTATAAGATGCCGACCGCCTGCGGATATAGGTTTGGCACCATAATCCAGGCGCTTTCCCCGTGGTACGATAAATCCGGGCAGCCTTTTTGCTCATAATCGCACATCTGCATAGGCTTGCCCCGGTGCAGGATTGGATGGGCCTGGCGGAAGGCGACCATCTGGCGCACAAACTGCACAAAAGCCGGATTACGCTTTAGGCCGCCCCAGTTCACCCATCCAGTCTTATTATCCTGGCAATAACAGTTATTATTCCCCTGCTGGGAATTGCCAAATTCATCCCCTGCCGACAAAAGCGGCACGCCTTGCCCTACCATAATGAGCGTAATGGCATTGCGCATCTGTTTCCTGCGGTATTCTATAATATGCCGTTTGCGGGACGGCCCTTCCATACCGCCGTTGCAGCTAAAATTCCATTCCAGCCCATCTTTATTTTCCTCCCCGTTTGCTTCGTTGTGCCTACGTGTATAGGAAAACAGGTCCGCCAGCGTAAATCCATTGCTGCCAGCAATAAAGTTAACAAAGCCAAATATGTCATTTTGCCGTTTTAACTGGTTTAAAAGCTCCGGTATACTGCCGTCCGCCCTGCTTAACAGTTTCCTTGCCGCATATAAAAAATCTTCATTGTATATAAACAGGTGCGGATATGCGGTCTGCTGCACAAAAAGGTGGCCGCCATAGTGTTCTGCAAACAGTTTGGTGCGCCTTAATATTAAATCCTGCGCCATTGCATTGACCGGAAGCGATGCCCCCAGCAGATGGAAGCCATCTACATGGTATTCCATAACCCAGTAGCGCAGGATCTCCACTGCAATATTCTGGTTCATCTTTTCATCAAAATACATTTCCAAAATGCATTCCAGCTTATTCCGGTGCAGCTCGCGGATCAACGCCTTTAACTCCAAAGAAGGCTCGCTGCTGCAGCTGTATGCGGCCTTTGGTGCGTAATAATCGCCAGGCCCATAGCCCCAACAGTTGATTTTATATGCTGGCTTATGTTCCGGTTCCCTTTTTTCCAGCCCAGCGATCGCATTGGCGCTCCAGCCGCCTACATCCTGCTTTGGTTCTTCTTTCACTAAGAGTTCTTCAAATTCATAAACAGGCATCAATTCCAGGGAAGTTACACCCAGCCCTTTTAAATAGGGGATCTTATCCATTAGGCCGGCAAACGTCCCCTTTTTCTTGCCAACAGCGCCGCCGTCCATTGTAAAGCTCCTGACATTCAGCTTATACAGTATCATCTGTTCCCTTGGGATTTCCGGGAACCGGTCGCCATCCCAGTCAAATTCTGTAAAATCAAAACCCGCACGCATTGGATGCCCCCCATCCAACCGCCTTTCGTCCGCCCATAACTCCCGCCCGACCACTTTATGTGCATGCATATCAAACACAAGTTCACCATCTATCTCATAATTATAATGGAATTTCTTCCATTTTAGCCCTTTCACCCCAACCGAACGCAAGGCACCGATACAATATTCATCCGGTACCGGGATACGAACTGGGCCGCGGCTGCTTCCTTGGCTTTTGCCCCCATCCTCCCCGCTATCCCGGCTGCCTTTCGGATTCTGGCTGCCTGACTCGTAAAGCAGGATCGCACATTTTTGCTCTTTTTCACCCTCAAATGTAAAATAAACGGTATCTGCCGTCCTGGATACACCGATTTTTGCATAATTTCCTTCAATGATTGTATATTCCATATCTTCCGCCTTCTCTTGTCTGCCTGTTATTGGAACCGAATCTTGTATCCTTTGCTTCTTTGCATATTATAGCATTAAATTTTGCCATTTGTATATGCTTTTCTTGGATTTCCTCAAATTATACTGGCAAACAGTTACTATTCACGGCCTGGAGGCCGCTCATAGGAACCATTCGGGGCGATATTGGAAGTTTGCTTCGCAAAATCGCCCCTCACTCCTGAATCATGTTCTCACGGAATGCGCAGTTTATGCGCATTCCTGGCCCGTGAATAGTAAGGAACTGTAAATAAATAACTGCTGATATTGCTTGTCTTTTTCTCCGATAGCGCAGCCCAAAAATCAGTTACATAGCCCGCTATGCGCCTGATTTTTGGACTGCACTCTCGAAGAAAAATCCGGCTCACTATTCAGCAGTTATTTATTTACAGTTCCTAACGGCAAACACTAAAATTTGCCAAGCAACACCGGCTCACGGGCGCCTTAACCTTACATCATATCTTTATCGCTCGTGAGTATACTCTAAAATCTCTGATAAAAACATAGACGGAGCTACTTTTTTACTGCGCAGCATTTTGACATGGCTGATATAGAGCGCTTTTTTGGCGCGCGTCATACCCACATACAGCATCCGCCGTTCTTCTTCCATTTCTTCGGGGAGGACTGCTTTTTTATAAGGGATGAGCCCTTCGTTTACATCCGGCAGGAACACAATGTCATATTCCAGCCCTTTGGACGCATGGAGCGTCATAATAGATACGCTGTCCGTATCCGGCTGCTGTTGGCAGGCAGCCTGCTTTTGCTTGAGCTGCTTGGTAAAGCTTTCGGTAAAATCCAGCCATTCGTCCAAATGCCGGTACCCTTTTGTGCTCTCCTGCAGCTCTTCCAGCGTTTCTTGCAGTTCGCCAAGCGGCAGCTGGCGGTACTCGGCATATTCTTCCAGATAGCCGTCGTAGCCGACCCCTTTGCGGATATAATTAACGGCTGCAAACGGCGTAACCCTGGAAATGACCTGCAGATCATACTTTATTTGTTCTATACGCTCCGCAATCCAAGGCTGCGCTTTGTAAAATTCCATCCACCCATCAAAATCAACGGTCTGCCGCTGCAGGCTTTCCCGGCTGATATACCGTTTGGGGCGGTTAATAATACGCAAAAATTCCTTACGTTCCCGGCTGCCAAGCGCTAGGCGGAAATAAGCCATAAGGTCTTTTGCGATCCAATGGCTGTACAGGTTTGGGATCTGTTCTTTGGTATGGAACGGGATATTGTATTCCATCAGCTTTCCGATCAATGCGCCTGGCTGCGTATTGGTACGGTACAAAACAGCAACCTGCCCCAAGCTTTTGCCCTGGCTGATATATGCCCGGATAAATTCGGCAATGGCCTGGTTTTCTTGCTGGATATTGTCAAACTGCCGGCAAACAAACGGCGGGTAGGCGGCAGGATGGCTGCTTTTTTCCTGGCTGCTTTTTATCTGTTTTTCAAAACGTTTCTGATTATGCCCAATCAGTTTTCCAGCCCTTTCTACCACTTCCTTTGGGCAACGGTAATTGACCGACAGCTGGATCTGGGCTGCCTTGGGGTAATCGTTTGGGAAATTTAACATCAGCTGCGGGTTTGAGCCGCGGAACCGGTAAATAGACTGGTCGTCGTCTCCAACGACAAACAGGTTCTGTGCACTGCCAGACAGCAAGCGCACGGTTTGATACTGTAGCTGGTTGATGTCCTGAAATTCATCTACCATAATATAGGCAAATTTTTGCTGCCAGGCCGCACGGATGTCTGGGCGCTGTTCCAGCAGTTCTTTGGTATAGACCAATATATCATCAAAGTCGATCAGCCGGTTTTCCTGCATATACCTGGCATACTCCCTGTATATGGTTTGGAATGCTTCTTTCCCGCAATGGGCCGGGTAGTAATTTTCCAACGCTGCCCCACTGTTTTTTAACGCACTGACCTCGCTTAAAATCTGTGTGGAAAATTCGGCTTCGTCTTCACACTGGATATGGTTCCTCGCAATAATTTCCCGTAGAAACTGGTACTTCACCTCTTCACGGGCAATATTGTCGGCCCGGTAATGGTACGCATGTTTTAAAATGGCAAAAAAGACAGCATGGAAAGTCCCAAATGTAACGCCTGGAAAACGGCCTTTTGTATTTTTTTCAAAACGCCGGCGCATTTCACCGGCAGCAGCTTTGGTAAACGTGACGACTAAGATCTGGAACGGGGAGACAGCGCATTGTGTGATCAGGTATTCGGTACGTTTTGTGATCACTGCGGTTTTGCCGCTGCCCGGCCCTGCCAATACTAGGCAAGGCCCGGTATGATGGGAAACGGCTTTGGCCTGTGGCGGGTTTAAAGTCATAACTGTGCCTTTCTACACAAAATAAATCGCTAAAATGCAACTGCCCCGCAGCAAACTGCGGGGCAGGAAAAGGGCGGTACCGCTTTTATTCCCGGTGCATTGAAAATTGATCCATTCCATAATTTTTTAAATTCTCATGTACATTGCGGCCATCCGCTTGTGCAAGCAAGGCGTCCCTGTTCTTTTTGGATTTCATTTTATCCTTAAATGCACTTGGGCCGCCGACGCATCCGCCTTCGCAGGCCATACCTTCGATAAAGTCTTCCGGCAGCTTGCCGACTTTCATCAAAAGCAGCGCCTTCTTACATTCAGCCGCACCGTTTGCCTTGCATACCTTTGCGTCCATTTCCTGGCCAGTTTCCTTTAAGCACTGCAGCACAGCTTCGGTTACGCCTCCGGAATTGCCAAAACGTTTGCCATAGATACTGGACTCCTGGTAGCTGTTTTCTGCAGGCTTTAACGCTACGCCTTTGGCTTTCATAATCACACGGATCTCGCTATATGCAAGCACAGCATCTGCATTGCCTTCAATCTTCTGGTCCTTTACTTCTGATTTTTTCGCTACGCAAGGCCCGATAAATACCGTATATGCTTCCGGGTCTTTGGATTTGATCATACGGGAAACGCCGCACATCGGCGATACGGTTGTCGATACATTGTCTTTCAGCTCCGGATAATGCTTATAGACCATATTTACAAATGCCGGGCAGCAGGAGGTTGTCATTTTCTTGCCATCCTTATACGCTTCCGCCCACTCGTCCGCTTCGCTTGCTGCCGTCATATCGCCGCCAAGGCCAACTTCAACCGTATCGGTAAATCCAACTTCCTTTAATGCATTCCTCCAGCTCTGCATCGGCATATCTTCGCCGAACTGGCCTTCGGTCGCCGGTGCGATCATTGCATAAACCCGTTTGCCAGATTTAAGCGCCTCAATAACATCTACGATAAATGTCTGGGAACCGATCGCCCCAAATGGGCAGTTATGGATACATTGCCCGCAACGGATACATTTATCCTTGTCAATAACCGAAACATTGTACTCGTCATATGTGATAGCATCAACCGGACAGGCCACTTTACATGGGCGCTTAATCCCTACGATCGCATTGTATGGGCACGCCTTTGCACACTGCCCGCACTCCTTGCATTTGGACGGGTCAATATAAGACCGCTCGCGCCCCATCGAAATTGCCCCAAACTTGCAGGCATTAATACAAGCTTTGCCTAGGCAGTTCTGGCAGTTGTCCGTAACGGTATAACTGGAAATCGGGCAGCCTTCACAAGCAGAGCTGATAACCTGGATAACATTCCCCTCTGCTTTTTCATTTACGTCTTTGCCTTCCGCCAGGCGCACCCTTTGGCGGATAATTTCACGTTCCTTATAAATACAGCAGCGGAACTGCGGTACTGGGCCTGGGATCAGCTTTTCCGGAATATAATCCCTTTTTTCTTCGAGTGTCCCGTCGAAAGCCAGCTTGGCCACTTCATACAATACATCGTGTTTAATCCTGATTACATTCTCATCATTGTACATAGAACATCCCCCGTTATTTATTTTTTATGCCGGGTTTGGTATGGACGGCGATATTGTTATTTTTTTAACAATCCATACCCCTATACACCGGCTTGTTCCTGTTCTTTTGGTAATTATAATACATATTGTGAAGAAAATCTACATTTTCTGAGCTTGTATTTCAAAAAAAACTTTCCTTTCTGCTATAAAGGTATGGATACAAAAAACATTGCGGCATAAATATATGCTAACCTATGCACCAATTTTCCAAATTATACATATTTTATATAAAAAGATTCAGGAGTTTTCTATGCGAAACTGTTATCATACAAATAACTGCAATGGAATGCCTGCCTATAGCACACAGCCAGAAGGCACCGCACCCTGTGGCAGCAGCTGCACTGGGGGCAATTCCAGCCCATGCGGCTGTAATTCCAGCCCGTATGGCGGCATGGGTTATTGTGGCCCTGCTTCCCGCAGCAATTCTAATTCCTGCAGCAGCCCTGCATCTTGTGGCGGCAGCTGTACCGGGGGCATGGGTGTCCCAGTAAGCTGTACCTGCTATCTGGCAATGGCAACTGTACCTTGGCAGCAGTTTACAAATTCCTATGAACCGGAGCAGGCACTGCGTGTCGGCACTATGTTCCCGGAACTTGACAAACCATTTCTTGGAAGGGGTGTGAGGGCATGAACCAGGCAAAAAGTAAACACGAATTATTTTCATGGATTAATAAAGTAAGCTTTATGGCATATGACATGGCGCTTTACCTGGATACGCACCCAGATGACCAGCAGGCGATCGAATGTTTTGATAAATACAACCAGATGCGCGTCCAGGCGCTTGCTACGTATGCAGCGCAATTCGGCCCGCTGAATTTAGATTCTATTCAAAACGGAGGGCACTGGTGCTGGGCAACCCAGCCGTGGCCATGGGAAGGGGGATACTGCTAAATGTGGAATTATGAAAAACGGCTGGAGTACCCAGTGAATATTTCAACGCCAAACCCTAAAATCGCACAGGTTATATTGACCCAGTTCGGCGGCCCGGATGGTGAATTAAGCGCTTCCATGCGTTACCTGGCACAGCGTTATACAATGCCTTACCGGAATGTGGCGGGGCTGTTAACCGATATAGGTAGAGAAGCCCCTGAAATGTTCCTTTCAGGGGCTACCGCTTTTTTGATGCTTTTGCAACTGTGTAGCTCCATTTGAGAGGGAGTAAATTCAAATACACATCTATATTTTCTCTATCATTGACGACCATCTTATCAAGTAGCTGCGTGTAAAATTCATCTTCATATTCTATACCGCTAATAAGTTCGTCAATCGCTTTTTTTATATCGTCCATTAACTCCTGTTGCCTTGCTATGACAATTTGCTGATTTTCAATACTCTCCATCATAGACTTTAAGCTGTCCATTTCGGCATCGTATTTTACTCTGAGAGCAGAAAATTCATCACGGTCAATATCACCGCTGGTATAAAGGTCAATCAAGTCAGTACGCTTTTTCTTTGCCGCTTCCATTTTCTCTCCCAAAACATTTGTGTCTGCGCCTGTTACATCCATCGAAATAACCTTATTAATCATCTTGATTAAGTTATCGGATATTTTTTGGCGGTCAATGGTGAGCTGTTTGCAGACAAGAGACATAATGTGGATGGCTTCTTCATTGCGGATACTCATACCACAACAGCCTTTCTTGTTTCCCGCTTTATCAATATGAGGGCTTCCGTGATTTGCCGCTTCGTAACAACGCCATGCTTTATATCTGCTGCCGTCTTTTCGGTTTTTATACCTGGCGACATAGCTTGCGCCACATCTGCCGCACTTAATTTTCCCAGAAAACGGATAACGGTTGCTGTGTTTCGCTTTGCCCTCCTGTGAAAGCGATTTTTCATCCAAAATGCGGTTTGCCTTATCGAAAAGCTCACGGGAGATAATCGGCTCATGATGGTCTTTGATAATCACAAATTCCTCTTGCCCGAGGTTTACTTTCTTTTCATGGGATAAAAAGTCTGGCGTATAGGTTTTCTTCTGCACCAAATCACCGCAGTATTTTTCATTGCGGATAACACGGAGAATGACTGTGTTCTGCCATTCTTTTACACGCATGGGCTTAATGCCCTCCTCCCGAAGCTCACGGGCAATCACATGGGTTCCTTTCCCCTCATTTACAAACTTATGGAAAATAAGACGGACAACTTTTGCCCCATCCTCATTAATATACATCTTGCCGTCTTTCACATCGTAGCCAAGCATACTCCGCCCGAACACAACCCCCTGCTCCATCTGGCGTTTCTGCCCCCATTTCACACGCTCGGAAGTCTTACGGCTTTCCTCCTGTGCAATCGAGGACATAATGGCAAGGCGAAGCTCGGCATCGCCGTCTAAAGTGTTGATGTTATCATTCATAAAGATAACACCCACGCCGTGCTTTTTGAGGTCACGGGTATAGAATATACTATCAAGGGTATTCCTCGCAAAACGGGAGATTTCTTTTGTTACAATCAAATCAAAATCACCGTTTTTCGCACACGCAATCATGCGGTTAAATTCTTTCCTTTTTTTCGTATTCGTACCAGAGATGCCTTCATCTGCGAACACTTCGTAAAGCTCCCAATCGGGATTACGTTCTATATATTGTCTGAAATAACGCTGCTGGCTTTCAAATGAATTTGCCTGGTCTTCGTTGTCCGTAGACACACGGCAGTATGCGGCAACCTTTCTCTTTGTGTGCTGTATCTTCCTTTCTTG
>CAMUML010000079.1 GCA_947089855.1 uncultured Eubacterium sp. | reverse complement strand
GGCCAGGAATGCGCATAAACTGCGCATTCCGTGAGGACATGATGCAGGAGTGAGGAGCGGTTTGCAGCATAAGCCATCTGGCCCTTGACCAATCATAGAAAACACTTGGTAATCCAAGGCTTTGCATAGCTGAATTTCAGCCGGAAAGAGCAGCCCCCTCCCCACCCAGATAGCAGCAAAACGATAAATAGTGTCTAAAGCCACCGTATATTGTTAGGATCCCTACCTATTATTTTCACAACACCTTAAAACTATTATATGTATTGTTGAAATAAAAAATTTGGAAAGAAACATATGAATAAAAAAATAATAAATACCATAAAAAAAGCAATCCATTAAATGCCGGCCATAAAAAGAATACATAAAAAGAAACAGGACGGAACCCTATCTCCATCCTGTCAATATTGGAAGCTTAGGAACTGTCCCAAAATAACTTACCGTATTCCTTGTCTTTTTCTCCGATAGCACCACTTAAAAATCAGTTACATAGCCCGCTATGCGCCTGATTTTTAAGTGGCACTCCCGAAGAAAAATCCTGCGGACTATCGGTAAGTTATTTCGGGACAGTTCCTTACCTAATTTTACCATTATATAAATATCGTTATTTTAAGATATACGCTGAAGTTTCCTGCTATGGTCAGCAACTACTTTTTTCAGTACATCTACATCGGCCTGCAGCGTTTCAATCTGGGACACAGCTTCCAAATACCGTTTTGAAGCTGGTATGTAATTCTCGCAAATCAAACAGATATTTGGCTTCATTTCGTTTTCGATTGTAATCTGGATTTCCTGGACCATTGCCTTTAACGGCTTTAATTCCGCCACATCCGACTTTAGGCCTGCTATATCTTTCTTCATCGCATCAGTATCTGCCTGTATTGCTGAAACATCGATCTTTATTTTTGATGTGTCTGCTTTTAAAGATGAAACATCCATCTTTAATCCTGCGGTATCTGCTTTAAGCCCAGTCACATCGGCTTTTAACCCAGAAATCTCTTGCCTTATTTCCTTCACATCCGTCTGCAGCCCTGACACATCGGCCTTTACTTCCTTCATATCGGACTGTAGTTCTGCTACGTCGGCCTTTACCTCCTTCATATCGGACTGCAGTTCTGCCACATCTGTTTTCAGCACTGCCACGTCGGCCTTTACTTCCTTCATATCGGACTGTAGTTCTGCCACGTCGGCCTTTACTTCCTTCATATCAGACTGTAGTTCTGCTACGTCTGTTTTCAGTACTGCCACGTCAGCCTTTACTTCCTTCATATCAGACTGTAGTTCTGATACGTCGGCCTTTACTTCTTTCATATCGGACTGCAGTTCTGCCACGTCTGTTTTCAGCACTGCCACGTCAGCCTTTACTTCCTTCATATCAGACTGTAGTTCTGCCACATCCGTCTTTAGTTCTGCCACATCCGTTTTTACCTCTTTCATGTCTGCTTTTAAACCGGACATATCTTTTTCAATCGGCTCCAGCTTCGTATCCAGCAATTGGGCAATTGCCTGCAAATCGTCATTTGTCAGACCCATATGTGCATCCTCCTCTTCTTATCATACATATACGCTAGTTCCTGTAATACATTATAGCACGTCCCAAACGAAACGTCTAGTTATTTTCAAAAAAACAAAAAGTCATACCTTTTCCAATCCAGCCCGGAACTGTATACGCCTTGAACCGTCTAAACGTTCAAAATCAATTTCATAAGTCTGCAACTCTTCATTTACAGATAATACGGTCCCTTCCCCAAACACTTTATGCCGCACCCGGTCGCCAGCAGCAAAACAGGTTTTGAGCAGCACCACAGATTTCGTACTGCTTCCAAAAATTTTGCTGTTATCGGCGCAATCCAGCAGCCGGGCATCAAAATCACTTAAAAAACTGGATTGCTGAACCACAAAACCCCCGGCTTTGCTGTTGTAGCTGCTTAGATAAAGCCTTGTTTTGGCCCGTGTAACAGCCACATAGAGCAGGCGCCGTTCCTCTTCCACTTCTTCTTCATTCCGTAACCGCCTGCTTGGAAACTGCCCTTCTGCCAGCCCATTAATAAAAACCGTATCAAACTCAAGGCCTTTTGCCGTATGGATAGTCAATATTTTAACAACATCTTCCGGTGTATCATCATCCTGCTGGGAAAAGAGTGCAAAATGGGAGAGCAGTTCATCCAAAGCCAGCTTATCCTGGTTTTCCCTTTCCAATGCCGCAACCGTTTCCAAAAATTCTGCAACATTATCAACCCGCGCCTGGTCTACGTCCTGCTGCAGCTCTTCCCGGTACCCCATATCCAAAACCGCATTTACCAAATCCCGGGCCGAATAGTCCTGATACGTTTGGCGCAAGCGGCTGATTTCTTCGTAATAGCAGATTACCGGCTGCTTTTTAATGGCGCCCTGGCGGATTTGAACCCCTAATGCTTCAAAAAGCGTAGTACCTAACTGGGCAGCACTTTGTTTTAGCGCCTCAACCGACCTTTTTCCAAAACCCCTGCGTGGCCTTTGGACCGTCCACATAAAATCCAGGTCACTGCCTGCATATACCATCCTTAAATAAGCAAGCACCGTCCGTATTTCTTCTGAATGATAAAATTGTGCGCCATTTAAGACTTTATAAGGGACTTTTTGTTTGACAAATGCTTCCTCCAGCGCCCGTACCTGGGAGGAAGCCCGTACAAGCACGGCATGGGATGCATATTTTCTTCCATTACCTACAGCCGCCTGGATGGTTTCCGCTATCCACAGCGCTTCATCCTGCTCTGTCTTTAATTTCCGGTAAGCTGGCTTTGGGCCGGATGGATTATTGGTAAACATCTTTTTATCCAGCCTATTTTGATTGGCCTGTATCAGCGAATTCGCAGCCGCTATGATTTCCGGTGTGCTGCGGAAATTTTCACTTAAATAAAAATCTTTTGCACCAGCATATTTCATATGGAAATTTACCATATAATCTACTTTGGATCCCCTCCACCCGTAAATACACTGGTCGTCATCGCCTACAACGGTAAGATTATGATATTTTCCGCTCAAAAGCCTTAAAAGCCGTTCCTGTTTTTCATTTACATCCTGATATTCATCACATAGGATATATTGGCACCGTTCCTGCCATTTACGAAGGACTTGCGGCTCACTTTCCAAAAGGTAAAGTGCAAAATTGATCAAATCGTCAAAATCTAACAAATAATTGTCCTTCTGCTTTAACAGGTAATGGTAATACACACGTTCAAGATCCGTAGCCGCCTGGCTGGCTGCAGACAACAGCGCTGTTTTATCCGCAGTTTTCATATAAAAAAGGTAGCTGCCAGGCTGTTTTAGCCGTGCAATATCTTCCAGATAATCTTTCGCTGTAAAATCTTTTAAGGAGAGGCGAAGTTCTTGTGCCACCTCCCGTACCAAGCTAACCTGGCCGTTTTTATCCAGTATCGTAAATGCCTTTGGATAAGACAGCCGATATATTTCTTCTTTCAGTATCAGATTGCAATATGCATGAAATGTCCCAGTAAAACAGGCTGCATAATCCCCTATGATCTTGCGGAGCCGGCGCGTCATGGCACTGGCCGCCTTATTCGTAAATGTCAGCGCAACAATGGAAGCTGCATCTATATATAAATCAGTAATTAGATAAGCCATGCGGCGTGTCAAGCAAAATGTCTTGCCGGACCCTGGTACCGCACCGCAGCGTATATATCCTTCGGTTGCCTGGATAACCGCTTCCTGCTCTTTGGTTGCAGCAGGGATCTTCATAGTAGGCAAATCCATTTGGCAAACCCCCTTTTTTCTTTCTGTAATGCAAACGCGCTTTACCATTAGGAACTGCCGTGAAATAACTTGTGCATTTTGCGACAGTTCCTTACTTTAAAAATAGCGTCTGCTGGATGGTATCCATTTTAGCACAGCGCAGCCAGCCCATGCAAGGCAATGCAAAAAGTTTAGACTAATTTATGCGATTCCTTGTTACTATTCACGGCCTGGGGGCCGCTCATAGTAACCTTTCGGGGCGATATTGGAAGTTTGCTCCGCAAAACCGCCCCTCACTCCTGAATCATGTTCTCACGGAATGCGCAGTTTATGCGCATTCCTGGCCCGTGAATCGTAACAAATTGTATCATTATCGCGTAACAGTTCAGATAACCCATTGAACTGTTACGTATCCAGCCATTGAAAATCGCTTCGCGATGGGCTGGATACCTGCAGCCACTACATTTTCATACGTTCAGCGCAGTAAATGCGCAGACCTACCTGAACTGTTACATTATCGCTTCTAAAGATTACATTTCATCTTGACTACTTCCAAAATTTCAAATAAAATAGAAGGTAATTATATCGTCTCTATTTCACAAATCCTAAAAATATACAAAGCCACAAATTACGCTGGCAAATCTTGCCTGTATGACGGCTGGCCGGCATACAGCGCCTGCAAACGCCTAAAGGAAAGGACAAACATATGAATATCAAATTTAAGCTATTCTCAATGGAAATGCTGTCGCTTTTAGCCTTAAGCATAGTACTGATCGCAAGCAGCCTTTGGATAACAAAAGAAGAAATCGATAAACGCATTGAAGAAACGTTGCGGATCGCCGTCAACGGCTACCACGGCGATATTTTCTATTTAAGGGACCAGGGGGAAGAGATTGATATTACAGTCTTTAAAGGGGATACCCGTATCGTCAGTTCTATTGAAGGCGCCGTAGGCACAAAAGCAGACGCCTCGGTTGTAGATGCCGTACTGGATAAAAACCAAACATACTTTACCTCAGATATATCGGTAAACGGTACCGCTTATTATGGCTATTATGAACCGATAGAAAATGGCATGATTTTTGCAGGGAAGCCACGGATACATATACAGGAGTTTATGCGGTCTATCATCCTAATCCTAATCGGCATAGGTGCGGCTGCTTATGTCCTTTGTTCCATAATTACAATCATCCTGTCCAACTCGATCACCAAACGGATCCGGCAGGCAGCCAGCCGTATTGAAGTGCTTGCAAATGGCGATTTAAGCGGCCAAATCCCAGCCAGCAAATCAAAACGCCGGGATGAAGTCGACATTATTTCAGACAATGTATCCGCCCTTCATCGGGAATTAAAAAAAATCGTAACTGGCATTAGTACACAAACAGAAAACTTAAATTCCAGCAACAGTGAATTTTCCAGTAAGTTTGCAAATATTGCAAAAAATGTAGAAACGATTAATTCATCGGTCGAAGACATCGCTGCCGGGAGCAGTACGCAGGCGCAGGAGACTTCTTCTGCAATGGAACAGGTTAACGATATGTGGGATGCCATTGAGCATAACTCTGAAAACATTGCCAACCTGGAACATGCGGTAAACCGGATGGCAGAACTGGCAGACCAGGCCAATGTTACCCTGTCTGAATTAATTTCCATGAATGAAACAACGATGTCCAATATTGGCACGGTTTCCAAACAGACGGCTGCAACCAATACCTCCGCCGAAAAAATCAAAGATGCCATACAAATGATCCAGACCCTTGCGGAACAGACAAACTTGCTGTCGTTAAACGCATCGATCGAAGCTGCGCGCGCAGGGGAGGCAGGCCGCGGTTTTGCAGTCGTGGCAGAAGAAATCCGCAAACTGGCGGAAGATTCATCGGGAAGCGCCCATGAAATAGAACAGGTTATCTATGAACTTTTGGATAATTCCAATATTGGCGTACAGAAAATGGAAGAAATCAGCCAGGATGCCGACAGCCAAAAAATAAAATTAGGACATACCAAAAACGCATTCCATGACCTAAAAGCAGAAGTGGACAGCGTCTATCAAGTAACCAACAATATTTACCAGCAGACAAAACGCCTAACAGAACAAAAAAATGCAATCCACGGTGTCGTAGAACAGCTTGCCTCCATATCTGAGCAGAACGCATCCTCTACCCAGGCGACAAGCTCCCATATGCAAATACTTTCCGAAACCATTGAGGGCTGCCGGCAGGAGACACAGGCACTGTCAGAACTCAGCGAAACATTAAAACAGCAGGCAAGCCGGTTCAAATTATAAAGCGCTGCGTTCTATACGCAAAATTTGCTATGCTGCATCCAGTATGTCTTTCATACCGATGCCTTGCGCCAACAGGCCGAGCAAAAACTCCCGTGCGCGGTCAAACATTTGGAACAGGCGTGCTTTCTGTTCCTGATCCTGGTACACTTTCCAGTATCCTGTACATAGGAAATTTTTACCGTTGTTTTTGATAAAACCATATACATCTTCCGGCGGATACCCTAAAAATAAACCGATTTCATGCGGAAACCCTGCATGGCTGCGCTTGTATTCCGCAAAACGCATAGCTAGCCATTCAAGCAGGCCCTGCATGGCCAACATAGGGTATCCCGCCTGGCACAACAGTTTTTGCACTTCCCTGCTTTGCAGGTAATGGCAAAGCGGCAGGTACCTGTATAACAGCAGGACAGCCTGCTGGCATCCCCGGAATAACTCAAAGCAATCTATTTTGGTATCTTTCACCAGCCCCTGCACGGCATCCCATTGGCTGTTTGGGACAATCAAAAGGTTTGATTCTTTCAGCCCAGTAATCAACGCAGCACAGTGCAGCGCCATCTTTGCTTCCGCCGATGTTACATCCATTTTTTTGATCCGTTCCACTTCTTCTTGTGTCATAGATTTGTTTCAATCTCCTTATATTAAGGTAAACGTTGCCTACCACGGGCTGTTTCCTTATATAGTATTTATCAAACATGGATTTTTATGCTGGATAACATATGTTTCATTTTGTGTTCAATCAATCACTTTGCCCGCAACGCACGCATAGCGTTCAAAATTGCAAGCACGGAAACGCCCACATCGGCAAATACTGCTTCCCACATATTTGCCGCGCCAAACGCGCCCAATAAAAGCACGCAGGCTTTTACCCCAAGTGCAAATACGATATTTTGTTTTACAATACGCATGGTTTTTCTGGAGATGCGTACAATCGATGCGATTTTACGTATATCGTCGTCCATAAGCACAATATCCGCCGCTTCAATAGCTGCATCCGACCCCATGCTGCCCATTGCGATCCCAATGTCTGCCCTAGTTAACACCGGCGCGTCATTGATACCGTCGCCAACAAATGCGAGCTTCTTCTTTTCATCCTGCTGTTTTAAAAGTTCTTCCACACAGGCTACTTTGTCAGCCGGAAGCAGCTGTGCATGCACTTCATCTATACCAAGCTCACCTGCTATCTGCATGGCGGCTTGTGTGCGGTCCCCAGTCAGCATTACGCTTTTTTTCACACCGACTTGCTTCATACCAGAAAGCGCCTCTTTTGCGCCGTCTTTTATCGTATCCGATATGGCGACTGCACCAAGGAAGGTACCCTCCTGGGCGATATAGACTACCGTACCTGGGCTTTGGCATGGCTGGTAAGCAATCCGGCTATCTTTCATCAGTTTCTCATTGCCCAGCAACGTCTCTTTCCCATCCACCTGCACACGGATCCCATGCCCGGCAACTTCCTCGGCTTCCCATGCCCGGTTTAAGTCAACTGGCTTTTGGTAGGCTTCTTTTAGGGAAACCGCAATCGGATGGTTCGAATACCCTTCACCAATCGCAGCAATTTCCAGCAGCCTTTCTTCGGATACCTTGGCAGAAACACCAGAATCCGGCAAAACTTTTGATACTTTAAATTCCCCTTTGGTCAAGGTCCCTGTCTTGTCAAATACAATAGTCGTCATACCTGCAACTGCTTCCAGGTAATTGCTGCCTTTCACCAGCACGCCGATTTTCGACGCTGCGCCAATCCCGCCAAAAAAGCCAAGCGGTACAGAAATAACAAGTGCGCATGGGCAGGAAATAACAAGGAAAATACATGCCCTCTGAATCCACCCAGCCCAGCCGCCCCCTAGAATAAGCGGCGGCAGGACAGCAAGCAAAGCGGCACTGACCGTAACTGCCGGCGTATAATATTTCGCAAAACGGGTAATAAAATTTTCTGCCTTGGCCTTCCTGCTGGAAGCATTTTCTACGAGTTCCAAAATCTTAGATACCGTAGAATCGTCAAACCCTTTCGTGGTACGTATTTTCAGTGTACCGCCCCCATTGACGCAGCCACTGTATACCGCATCCTGGGCAGCTGCCTTGCGTGGAACAGATTCCCCTGTCAAAGCAGCCGTATCGATCAAAGATTCCCCTTCCATGACAATTCCATCCAGCGGGATACGTTCCCCGGGCTTGACCACTATGATACTGCCTACCTCTACGTCGTCCGGATCTACCTGGACCAATGTCCCATCCAATTCTATATTGGCATATTCCGGGCAGATGTCCATTAAGTTTGCAATCGACTGCCTGGATTTTCCAACCGCATAGCCTTGGAACAGCTCGCCTACCTGGTAAAACAGCATAACGGCTACCGCCTCTGAATATTCCGCCACCCCAAATGCACCCCAGGTAGCAATCATCATCAGGAAATTTTCATCGAATATCTGGCCGTGGCTGATATTACGGAATGCCTTATAGATAATGTCATAGCCAATCACTAGGTATGGGACTGCATAGATGGCAAATAAAGCCAAAGAAGGGAGCTGTGCAAACCTGCCAGTATTTCCACAGGCCGTCAAAACTATAAAAACAATAAAGGAAACTATAATCCGCCAGAGCATATTTTTCTGCTTTTTCGTCATTCCCATACCCTCCTGTCTGCACTTATATGCAGCCGCCTGCCACCAGGCCGCATGTACCAGATTACATACGCTAGATAACAGCCGGGCCGCATTACAAAAAACCTGGTTATCCTACATAATAATTTTACAGTCTGGCTCTACTTTCGCACATACTTCTACAACTTTATGCATAATCTCATCGAACTGCCCGTCCTGCGCGTCAATCGTCATTTTCTGTGTCATAAAACTTACTACTGCGTCATTAACTCCAGGCAGCTTTTTAATGGCTTCCTCCATTTTTGCAGCACAATTTGCACAATCCAAATCCTGTAATTTAAATTTCTTTTTCATAATCTTTCTTCCTCTCCTTCTCTACTTGCTGCCCAGGGCAATTTTCGTTACTTTTCACGGGCCAGGAATGCGCATAAACTGCGCATTCCGTGAGAACATAATTCAATTTTCATTTGCCCAAGGCTGCCTGCCAAAAACTACTCTAAAATATGCTCCCGCCCCTGGCCAATAATCGTCCGTACATGGCTGTCAGCCAAGGAATAAAATACGGATTTCCCTTCCCGCCTGCTCTTTACCAGCTTTGAATTTTTTAAAATTTTAAGCTGGTGCGAAATCGCAGGCTGTGTCATATGCAGCGCTTCCGCCAGGTCACAGACACAAACCTCTGCTTCAAACAACACAAACAGGATCCGTATCCTGGTAGAATCGCCAAATACTTTAAATAATTCCGCCAGGTCATACAGTTCTTCTTCCGGCGGCATCCTTTCACTGACCACCCTTAACCGGTCTTCATGGATTTCGGTGCTTTCACAACGTTCTATTTCCTTTTCCTGCAATTTTCTCCCCTCCTTCATTAGCAGCACATAACCGCCAGCATATGAATCGGCATTTTGAATTGCCTGGCCTGTATTGGCGCAAAGCAATTTTTTGACGGCAACAGCTTCCTTGGATACCGCACACGGATGATTTTGGCCTCACAGTACGCCGCATGCGTCTGTTTTTTGGCAACGGTACATTTGTATGCATGCTTCAACCAGCCATTTGATAATACTCATAAACATATGAGCAATTGTTTATATGTTTATGATATTCTTCTCTACTGGTTTTGTCAAGTGGTATTTTTACAAATTTGAAAAATCCAGGTTACTATTCACAGCCATCTGAACACCACGCTGTCCAGGTGGCTGCCAAGCTGATTCAGGAGTGGGCAGGCTCCAATTTGCAAGGCAAATTCTTTCAATGAGCCTGCGAATGTTACTATTTACAGCCTCATAACTTAGAATATTTGTCAAGAGCAAATTGGCTGTGAATAGTAACAAATCCAGTTGCTATCCACAGCCAAGGTCATTTACTTAAGCATTGTGGCCTCCCGGACGCCGGATAAGGGGGCGTCCGCACAGCCGCCCACCATCAAAAAAGCAGGGCAGGGTTTTTACCCCCTGCCCAAACTACGGTATAATTCCGCCTCCTGTACCGTTTTCTTCAAATACTGGATAACTTCTACCGGATAGCCCCCTACCGCAGTCTCATTAGTCACCATAACTGCAGCTGCCCCATCCAAAACCGCATGAAATATATCGGAAACTTCCGCCCGCGTCGGATATGGGCTGTGTACCATAGAATCCAAAAGCTGTGTTACCACCAAAAACGGCTTCCCTTCTTTTCGGCATATTTCTGACAACGTTTTTTGGGCCACCGGCAGTTCCCATAAAGGCATATCATTTCCAAGGTCGCCCCTGGCAATGACGATCATATCCGCAAACGGCATAATGCCCTGGATCTGCTGGACACCTTCCCGGTTTTCTATTTTTGCAAAAATACGGATATGGCCCATATGGCTGTCCAAAAGTTCCCTTCGTACTTCTTCCAGCTGTGCCCCGCTGGTTACAAAAGGCTGCATTAAAGCAGTTACTCCATAATCTTTTGCCAGACGGATATTTTCCCTGTCCTGTTGTGTCAATACTGGGCCTGGAACGGGCTTATCTATAATTTTTAAGCTCTTCCTTTTTTGCAGGGTGCCTCCCCGCAGCACTGCCGCTGTTATTTTAGGGCTTGCCGATGTGACAGACAGTTCCAGTTTGCCGTCGTCGAGCAAAATGTGGTCGCCTGCCTCCAATACGCAAAGGGCATGGCTGGGTACAGGGATTACCGGTACCCCGTCATCTGGCCCAAGCTTATTTTGATGGGCCAATACAATTTCCTGCGATTCTTTTAAATGCAGGGGAGCGCTCAAATCCCCTATCCGGATTTCCGGCCCTTGCATGTCGATCAATAGTTCCGGTTTGATGCCGGCACGCTGTGCTGCTAACTGGAAGCGATGGATCAGCGGCCCGCTTTCTGTTAGCCCACTATGTGACAGGTTCAGCCGCATCCCGGTCATTCCCGCTAAAAACATCTGTTCCAATAAGGCATCCGAGTCACAAGCTGGCCCTAATGTCCCAAAAACCTCTATCATCATACCCTCCTATAAATCTTTTGTTTCTGCATTCCAAACTGACATTACTGCAAACACAAACGATACTACGGTCAAAATAATTGGAAATATCTGGTTGCCGGCTAACGAAATATCACCGATATTTGCCTGTGTCAGAAAGATCAGCAAAAAGGAAGCAATAATCGTTGCCTTGGACGACTTCATAGCCATTCCGATAAACAATGCGATAAAACCCATGCTTACGGTTACGGCAGACTTTATAAGAAGCTGCGCATAAAAGGCCGGATCCCCCATATCAAAATCAATGATAAATGCCGGCTGCATGCTTTGCGCCCCTATGGAAAGGCAGGTATAGATCAGCAGCTTCGTCAAGGTTAATGCAGCTAAATTAAAAAGCCATACCGCTATCATCTGGGATGCCAAAATTTTTTGGCGTTTGATTGGATAGGAAAACATCAAATTCATCGTTTTATTTTTATATGCACTTACAATAAAAGAAGCTAACATTACACTTGTAAAGATCAAAAATGATATGTTTGTAAACATCTCGACTGGCGCAGAAATAATATCCATACCTTCCGCCGCATCCAAAGTACCGTCCGCATCCAACGCAATCCCCCAAAAAGCCAGTGCAAATAAAAACAGGCACAGGGACGCTGCCAAAATAAGGGCGCCTAGCAGATACTTTCTAATATTATTTTTCTTCCATTCTAATTGTACCAGCTTTATCATTCCCTTCCCCCTCCTGTCAGTTTTAAGAAATAATCCTCAAGGTTCTCCGCTTTTTTACCAATGGAAATAATCTCCACTCCATGCAAGGACAATGCCTTTGCTACTTCTTTTGTATCAATCCGGGCATCATATATGCGGATACCCTTTGCGTCAATTACTTTAAATTGATCCAGTTCTAACTTATCTGCCAAAACATAGGCCGCTTTTTTCGCATCTTCCACTGCGAGTTCAATATACGCCGTGTTCCTCTCTGAAATTTCCTTCATGGAAACTTCTTTCAAGATAGTTCCTCGATGGATAATACCTATCGTATCTGCAATACTTTCCACTTCGGAAAGCAGGTGGCTCGAAACCATAATCGTGGTTCCATATTCACTGCACAGCATCCTGAATAAATCCCGGATCTGTTTCATCCCTGCCGGATCCAGCCCATTTGTCGGTTCATCAAGCACTAAAAGCTCCGGCCGGCAAAGGATTGCACGGGCAATCCCCAGGCGCTGCTTCATCCCTAAGGAATAGCTTTTTACCGGCTTTTGCGCTGCATCTTCGAGTTTCAGCATCGCAAGGGCCTCTTCGACACTGCCCGGCATATAGTAGCCCATATATTCACAATGGAGCTTCAGGTTATCCCTACCGCTCATATGTTCATAAAAACTTGGGAATTCAATCATGCTCCCCATCCTTTTTAGCACCTCGTAAGACGTAGCTGTCAGTTTTTCCCCGAACAGCCATACTTCCCCTGATGTTGGCTTCCAAAGATTTGCAGCCATTTTCATTACGGTTGTCTTTCCAGCCCCATTTGGCCCTAAAAATCCGTATATTTCCCCCTTTTGTATATGGATATTTACGTTTCTTACCAAACTTTTGCCGTCAATGATTTTTGTTAACTGTTTTGTCTGTAAAATATTTGGCATATTTGCTGCCCCCTTTCAAAAACCATTCTAGCAGTTTGGCTTTTCAAAACTCTTGCACAATTCTTACGAATTTCTTTCGCAGCTTTCTTTTTCAAATTTTTTGCAGCCGGACGGTAAACACCGTCTTGATGCCTGGCTCGCTTTCTAACAAAATATCCCCTCCCATCTGCTTTGCAAGTTTTTTTGCAATGGCTAGCCCAAGGCCGTTCCCCTGTATCTGGCGGTTGCGGGAATCGTCCATTGTATAAAGCCTTTCAAATATACTGTCTGCAAACCCCTTTTCAATCCCCCTTCCTTTATCTACAATATCAATATTGATATAATTTTTTTCTTCCCGCAAAAAAAGCCCCAAATATTTTCCGTCACTGCCATAACGGACCGCATTGGACAGCAGGTTATTTAAAATCCTGCCGATATACCCCTGGTCCCCCTGCACAAACAATTTCTGTTCCGGAATCGACAGGTCCACCGTAAATTCCTTTTGAAGCAGCGGCTCGTAAAAACCAAGCACAGTTTCCCTGCATAATTCACCAATATTGACCTTGGCCAATACTACGTCCATATCCCCAGCTTCCAGTTTTGCCAATGTAAAAAACTGGTTGATCAGATCCAGGACCTGCCCTGCTTTGGCCTCTACTTTTTGAAGTTCCTCCTTTTCCCCCTGTTCCATCCGCAGAATTTCCAGATAGCCCAAAATAACCGTTAACGGCGTTTTTATATCATGTGAAATATTTGCAAGCATTTTCTTGATGGACAGCTCCTGTTTGCGGAAATCTGTTTTTACTTTTTGCCGGTCTATCAGCATCCGGTTGATCTGCCCGCTTAAATCCATCAATACTTTATTATCTGTAAAAACCATAACTTTTTCTTCACTGCCCTTTTCCAAAATATCGGACAGTTTTCCACTGATCTGCTCCAGTTTGTGCTGCGTGCCCCTGCCAAATGCAGCCTGCTGGTAGCATACCACAAATAACAAAAAAACCACCATACCGGCCAGAATAAATAGAACCAGATCTTTGCCCATTTAAGCCCCTCCTAGTATAATAATGATATAGCCACAAGAGCTATAGAGTTAATAAGTTACA
>CAMUML010000078.1 GCA_947089855.1 uncultured Eubacterium sp. | reverse complement strand
AGCTTGGCAGCCACCTGGACAGCGGGGTGTTCAGGTGGCTGTGAATAGTAACAACTGGTTCAAATAAGAAATAGCAAAATGGAGGTAATTGCATGACAATCGAACAAATGGCAGAACACCTGGACTATCAGGTATTGGCCGGTACACTGGCGGCAGAGGTAACGGCGCTGGTTTATGATTCCAGGAAGATTGTGCCTGGCTGTGTGTTTGTATGTATCAAAGGGGCTGCTTTTGATGGTCACAGCTGTATTACGCAGGCCGCAGCACAGCAGGCGGCAGCGGTAGTAGTGGAGCAGGATGTGGAAATACCTGCTGGAGTTACTGCCCTTTGGGTAGCCAATACCAGGCAGGCGCTGGCTGTGCTTTCAGCCGCCTGGTTTGGCCACCCGGCTAGGCAGATTAAGACGATCGGTGTGACTGGTACCAAAGGGAAGACGACGACGACCTATATGATAAAATCCATACTGGAACATGCAGGGCATAAAGTGGGGCTGATTGGGACGATTGAAACCGTAATTGGTACAGAAAAAATACCAGCTGCAAATACAACGCCCGAATCTTACCTGGTCCAGCAGTATTTCCGGAAAATGGTGGACGCAGGCTGCGATGCATGTGTGATGGAAGCCTCCTCCCAGGGGCTTATGATGCACCGTACCGATGGGTTTATTTTCGACATTGGTATTTTTACCAATCTGGAACCGGACCATATTGGGCCGAATGAACATGCTTCCTTTGAAGAATACCTTTCCTGCAAAGCTATGCTGTTCCGGCAGTGCAAAGTAGGTATTGTCAATGCAGACGACGTCCATACCAAAGATATTTTGAAAGGGCATACCTGCGAAGTGGAAACGTTTGGATTTTCGCGGCAGGCAAACCTGCGGGCACAGGACGTAACGTATATCCACCGGCCAGGGTACCTTGGGACAGCATACCGTATGGAAGGCTATTATAACCTGCCTGTAGAAATTGACGTGCCAGGACGGTTTAGCGTATATAATTCCCTAGCTGCTGCTGCCGTCTGCAGGCATTTTGGGGTGGCTGGCGACCAGATTGGGCCAGTATTAAAAAAAGCCAAAGTAAAAGGGCGTATTGAGATGGTCAAAGTATCGGATGCGTTTACGCTGATGATCGACTATGCGCATAATGCAATGAGCCTAGAAAGCCTGCTTTCCACCCTGCGTGAATATGAGCCAGGCAGGCTTGTATGCTTGTTTGGATGCGGCGGGAACCGCAGCAGGATGCGCCGGTACGAAATGGGGGAAGTATCCGGGCGGCTGGCCGACTTGACAATCATTACTTCGGACAATCCACGTGACGAGGAGCCGCAGGCCATTATAGACGATATTAAAACCGGCATTGCAAAAACAAAAGGGGACTATGTAGAGATTATTGACCGCAAAGAAGCCATCCGGTATGCCATCGAACATGGGCAGCCAGGGGATGTGATTGTGCTGGCTGGAAAAGGGCATGAAGACTACCAGGAAATCAAAGGGGTAAAATATCCGATGGATGAGCGGGACTTGATTGCAGATATTTTAGGAAAATAATAGAAGGATAAATCCATTTTGTATGCAAATGTAATTGTAGATATATCACATGAAAACGTAGACAAAACATTTCAATACCTTGTCCCGCAGGAGCTGGAACAAACCCTTACAGAAGGGATGTGCGTTGTAGTCCCATTTGGGCGGCGCAAGTTGCATGGCTATGTAATGGAGCTATCGTCCCAGCCAGAATATGACGTGTCCAAGATAAAACCGCTGCTTTCGATTTCGGAAGAATCCGTAGCCCTTGCATCCAGGCTGATCGCATTGGCTGCATGGATCCGGAAAAACTACGGAGGCACGATGAACCAGGCGCTCAAAACTGTGCTGCCAGTGAAACGGCGTGCGAACCAAAAGGAGCGCAAGCAAGTGGCCCTTGCCATTTCAGGGCAGGAGGCACAGGTTATGTATGATGAATGTGTGCGCAAGCACCATACGGCGCAGGCAAAACTTTTGGCGGAACTTTTGGAGTGCCCGGCACAGCCATACCAGTATTTGGCCAAAGAAAAGGGGATTGCCGCTTCGGTGATCCGTACGATGCAGGAGAAAGGCGTTTTGGAAATCACACGGGAACAGTATTACCGCAACCCGGTGCAGCAAATGGCCCCCAAAAAGGGCATGGTCCAGCTAAACCAGATGCAGATGCAGATCGTACAAGGCATTACCGGGGAATTTGACGCTGGCAGGCACCATACCTATGTGGTGCACGGGGTAACCGGAAGCGGCAAGACGGAAGTATATATGGAGCTGATTGCACATGCTGCGGCAATGGGCAAGCAATGCATTATGCTGATACCGGAAATTGCACTGACCTTCCAGACGGTGCAGCGTTTTTATGGACGGTTTGGCAGCCGGGTATCCATCCTGCATTCCAGGCTTTCGCAAGGGGAGCGCTACGACCAGCTGGAACGGGCCAAAAACGGCGAACTGGATGTGATCATAGGCCCACGGTCCGCGTTATTTACCCCCTTTTCCAATTTGGGCTTTATTATCATCGACGAAGAACATGAAAGCAGCTATAAAAGCGAATCGGTGCCCAAATACCATGCCAAAGGCGTGGCGCAGGCAAGGGCCAGGATGGAAGGCGCGAGTTTGGTGCTTGGTTCGGCTACGCCATCCGTAGATACGTATTACCGTGCCCTGGCCGGGGAATACCGTTTGTTTTCCTTAGCAAGCAGGGCCGGGGAAAAACCGCTGCCAACGTGTGAAATTGTAGATTTAAGGGCAGAGCTGCGTGCCGGGAACCGTTCTATTTTAAGCAGGCGTTTGCAGGAATTGATTGAAATCCGCTTAGAAAAGCACCAGCAGGTCATGTTATTTTTAAACCGCAGGGGTATGGCGGGGTTTGTCTCCTGCCGTGCATGCGGCAGTGTGATGCGCTGCCCGCACTGCGACGTGTCCTTAAGCCAGCATAAAAACGGGCGGCTGGTCTGCCATTATTGCGGTTATGAGATGCCAATGGTAAACCAGTGCCCATCCTGTGGATCTTCGTTTATCGGCGGTTTTAAAGCCGGTACGCAAAAGATACAGGAATTAACGGCGCTGCGTTTCCCGAAAGCGCGGATCTTACGGATGGATTATGATACGACACGCACAAAAGATTCCTATGAACAGATCCTGTCTGCGTTTGCAGGCGGAAAAGCCGATATATTAATCGGTACACAGATGATCGTCAAAGGGCATGATTTCCCAAATGTAACGCTGGTCGGGGTGCTCGCAGCCGATATGTCTTTAAATGTCAGCGACTACCATGCTTCAGAGCGCACGTTCCAGCTGGTTACACAGGCAGCCGGGCGGGCGGGGCGGGGGAACGAGCCAGGTGCTGTCGTGATACAGACGTACCAGCCGGACCACTTTAGTATCCAGGCGGCAAAGGCGCAGGACTACCAGGCATTTTACCAGGAAGAAATCCTCTACCGCCAGCTGATGCGCTATCCGCCGGTATGGCACCTTTTGCATATCCTTGCTGCCTGCACCGACAAAGAGGAAGCGGCCGCCTGTATGGAACAGGTCATGGCGTGGATACGGGAAGAACTGGACAAAGCAGGGGCCAGGCAGGACCAGGTATGGGCAAAATTACAGGTTGTCGGGCCAGCGGATGCAGCGATTGCAAAAATAAATGATGTGTATAGGCGAGTTTTGTACCTAAAGCATCCGGATTATAAGATTTTGGTAAAAGTCAAGGATTTTTTGGAAAAAAAGCTGAAAAATGCGGCGGCATGGAAAAAAGTAAGCATACAGTTTGACTTTAACCCAATGAACAGTTAATATGGATGTGGCAAGCAGGTACATAGTGTGGTAAAATAGTTTTGAACGCGAATATCATAAAAAAGGAGCATAGATAAAATGGCAACCAGACAGATCAGACTAGCAGGCGACCCGGTACTTGGCAAAATTTGCAAAGAAGTAAAAAAAATGACGCCTATGTTGGAAATTTTAATCGAAGACATGTTGGATACCATGTATGAAGCAAACGGCGTAGGGCTTGCAGCCCCGCAGGTAGGGGTATTAAAACGGATAGCAGTGGTTGACATCGGCGATGGCCCGATCGTGCTTGTAAATCCGGCGATTATCGAGCAGGACGGCGAACAAAGCGGCGACGAAGCCTGCTTAAGCCTGCCGGGCAAAGCAGGGGAAGTAGTTAGGCCGTACCATGTCGTTGTCCGTGCATTTGACGAACATATGGAGGAGTATGAGATAGAAGCAGAAGAGCTGCTGGCGCGGGCTTTTTGCCATGAAATCGAGCATTTAGACGGCCATATGTTTATGGAGCATGTGATTGGCCCGCTGCATGAAGCGGTAATGGACGACGAGTAAGGCAGGTGGGGCAATGAGGATAATATTTATGGGGACCCCGGATTTTGCCGCCGTTACTTTGGAGGCGCTAATCGGTGCGGGGCATGAAGTTGTACTTGTAGTTACGCAGCCGGATAAGCCGAAAGGCCGCGGAAAATCCATGCAGTTTCCAGCAGTAAAAACAGCCGCGCTGGCACATAATATAGAAGTATACCAGCCAAAGCGCATCCGGGAGCCGGAATGCGTGGAATATTTAAAAACATACCAGCCGGATATTATGGTTGTAGCTGCATTTGGCCAGATTTTGTCAGAGGAGGTCTTAGGGCTGCCGCCATATGGCTGTATCAATGTCCATGCTTCCCTGCTGCCAAAATACCGGGGCGCTGCACCCATCCAATGGGCCGTAATCAATGGGGAAAAGACGACAGGTGTAACGATTATGCAGATGGATGCCGGGATCGATACCGGCGATATAATCCTGGCAATGGAACTGCCGCTTGCCCAAGATGAAACAGGGGGCAGCCTGTTTGAAAAGCTTTCCCATGCAGGGGCAAAGCTTTGTGTCGAAGCGTTGGCCCAAATCGAAGTCGGCACGGCTACCCGTACCAAACAGGATGAAACAGCAGCGACCCATGTCCATACGATCTCCAAACAGATGGGGCAGATTGACTGGGGCCAGCCGGCGGTCCGGATCGAACGGCTGGTCCGTGGCCTGGATCCGTGGCCAAGCGCCTTTACCTTCTTAGACGGGCGGACCTTGAAAATATGGAAAGCCGCCGCCTTAGGTTTGGAAGGGGCAGCCGGCGGCGGGCAGCCGGCAGGCTGCATTGTCCAGGCAGATAAAAAACAGCTTATAGTCCAGACTGGGGAAGGGGTACTTGCTTTGCTGGAAGTCCAGCTGGAAGGGAAAAAACGGATGCCAGCCGATGCATTCCTGCGCGGCTGTCCGTTGGAAGCTGGAAAACAATTGGGATAAGGAGGCGTTATTATGCCATATGGATACTATTGGGATCCAACTTATTTACTTGTTCTGGCCGGCGCACTTATTTCGCTGGTTGCGTCGGCACGTGTAAAGTCGACGTTCCAAAAATATTCCAGGGTGCGCAGCCAGTCCAATATGACCGGTGCCCAGGCAGCACAGCGTGTCCTGCACAGCGCAGGCATCTATGATGTTACGGTCCGGCATGTGCCTGGAAGCCTGACTGACAATTATAACCCAAGGAATAAAACACTGAATTTATCGGATGACGTATATGGCTCTGCGTCCGTCGCAGCTGTCGGAGTGGCGGCCCATGAATGCGGCCATGCCATCCAGCACCAGAAAGGGTATGCCCCGCTGCGTATCCGGAGCACGCTTGTTCCGGCAGCAAATATCGGTTCTGCTGCAGCCTGGCCGCTTATTATATTAGGGATTATTTTTGGAGGCGCAGGCAGTATACTTTGCCAGGCCGGAATCCTCTTTTTTACAGCGGCTGTGCTGTTCCAGATCGTCACACTGCCAGTGGAGTTTAATGCTTCGCGGCGTGCAGTGCATATTTTAGGGGAAACGGGGATACTGGGTGCACAGGAGCTGCCTTATACAAGGAAAGTGCTTGGCGCAGCGGCACTTACCTATGTAGCTGGTGCAGCGGCAGCAATCCTGCAGCTTTTGCGTCTGCTGCTGCTGTTTGGCAGGGACCGGGACTAACAATCCGAAACAATATTAATTTTTAGGAGGAAACCGCGTGTCCAATACTGTCGATATAAGGGGGCTGGTTCTGGAAATTTTGCTGGACATTGCTAAGAACGGGGAATACAGCCATACCGCATTGGCGCATGTGCTGGAAAAATACCAATACCTCGAAAAAAAAGACCGCGCGTTTATGACACGTGTGGTAGAAGGCGTGCTGGAAAACCAGATAGCGCTTGACTATGTACTGGACCATTTTTCAAAAGTGCCAACTGCTAAAATGAAGCCAGCTATCCGCTGTATTTTGCGTAGCGCCGTCTACCAGCTCCGTTTTATGGACGCTGTCCCCGACGCTGCAGCCTGCAGCGAAGCGGTGCGCCTGGCAAAGAAAAAGGGGTTTTCCAACCTCAGCGGATTTGTAAACGGGGTGCTGCGCAATATTGCCCGCAATAAAGAAGAACCCGCCATGCCAGATCAAAAACAGGATCCATTGCGCTACCTGTCTGTCCGGTATTCCATTCCAGAATGGATGATACAGATGTGGGAAGCGGAATTTTCCTACCACTTTGAAAACGCGGCAGACTTCCATCAAATGGAAACGATGCTTGCCGCTTTCCAGGCGCCAGCCCCGATTACCATACGTACAGATACCAGCCGCATCACGCCGCAAACACTGATGGAGCGCTTAAAAGCGGAAGGGGCATCCTGCATCTGGCCTGGCGGGCCGGATGCAGGTATGGCAGGCAGCCTATTTGCAGAACTTCCTTATGCACTGCAGATCACTGGCTGTGATTATTTAAAAGCGCTCCCAAGTTTTAAAGAAGGGCTGTTTTATGTCCAGGATGCCAGTTCGATGCTGGTTGTGGAAGCTGCAAACCCCAAGCCGCATGAGTTTGTGGTCGATGTCTGCGCGGCGCCAGGCGGCAAAGCGATCCATGCGGCACAAAAGATGCAGGGGACTGGCCGGGTGCTGGCCCGTGACCTGACCCCATATAAGGCTGGGCTGCTTTTGGAAAACAAAGGGCGCTGCCATGCCAAAAATATGGAAGTGCAGGTATGGGATGCCCGGGTATTTGACAAGGCGCTCGAAGGGCAGGCAGATGTTGTGGTCGCAGACCTGCCATGTTCCGGCCTTGGTGTTATGCGCCGCAAAAAAGACATCCGCTATCATATGACGCCCGCATATATGGAAAGCCTGGTACAGCTCCAGCGTGAGATCCTAATGACGGTATCCCGTTATGTCAAACCTGGCGGCCGGATGGTTTACAGCACTTGTACGATACATAAAGAAGAAAATGAAGGCAATGCCTTGTGGTTTGCAAAACAGTGCCCGGACTTCCAGTTAACGTCCGGCAGGCAGATTTTGCCAGGGGAATCCGGTGCGGACGGGTTTTACATTGCACAGTTTTTCCGTAGGCCCAGCCAGGCATTGTGAGTATAGAAAGAAGAAGGCCAATGAAAAAAAAGACACCTCCTATAGACTTAAATTCCATCCCGCTTTCTGAATTGAAACAGTATCTGGCAGATTTCGGTGAAAAACCGTACCGTGCCACGCAGGTTTACGGATGGCTGCACCAAAAACGGGTTTCTTCGCTGGAAGAAATGACAAACTTGTCCAAATCCCTGCGCAGACGGCTGGAAGAAACTTATCCACTTACGGTCTTAAAGCCTGTGGAAATACAACAATCAAAATTGGACGGTACACGTAAATATTTGTTCGCACTACCGGATGGAAATGTGGTTGAAAGTGTATTTATGAAATACCAGCATGGAAATTCTGTCTGCATTTCTTCGCAGGTAGGGTGCAGGATGGGCTGTAAATTCTGTGCTTCCACAATCGGCGGCCTGGTGCGCGGGCTTCGGCCTTCTGAAATGCTGGAACAGGTATACCGTATAGAAGAAGACACGGGAGAAAAAATTTCGAATGTAGTAGTTATGGGGATAGGGGAGCCGCTGGACAATTATGACAACCTGCTTACGTTTATCCGGATGTTATCCGATGAAAACGGGATGCACTTAAGCCAACGCAGCATTACCGTATCAACCTGTGGGATTGTCCCGCGTATCCACCAGCTTGCCGATGAAAAGATCCCTCTTACGCTTGCTTTGTCTTTGCATGCCCCAACACAGGAAAAACGGCTTGCCCTGATGCCGGCTGCATCCAGCTACCGGCTGGACCGGGTACTGGATGCCTGTGATTATTATTTTGCAAAGACAGGCAGGCGGGTTACCTATGAATACAGCCTGATACGCGGCTTTAACGATGCGAAAGAGGACGCACAGGGTTTAGGCAAGCTGTTAAATGGAAAAAATTGCCATGTCAACCTGATTCCGGTAAACCCAGTGGAAGAACGCCCTTATGTACAGCCAAAAGAAGCGGTTGCCTTGGAATTTAAAAATCAACTTGAAAAATACAAAATAAATGTTACTATAAGAAGAGGGATGGGCCGTGATATTAACGGTGCCTGCGGGCAATTGCGTAAAAGTTATATTTGAATTGCCCAAAAGCAAACTGCAGCATACGCAAGACGGCTATAAGCTGCGTGAAAGGTAGGCGGGTAAGATGAAGACATTTTCCATGACAGATATAGGAAGAAAACGTGAAATGAACCAGGATTATATCTATACGTCCGAGACGCCGGTTGGCAATCTGCCGAACCTGTTTATTGTTGCGGACGGTATGGGCGGGCACAATGCCGGGGATTTTGCTTCCAGATATACGGTCGAAAAGGTTGTGGAAGCAGTTGCTGCCAGCCCGCTGGCCGAACCGATTGCATTGCTGAAAGATGCGCTTGTGCGGGTAAATAACAGCTTGCTGCAAATGGCGCAGGAACACGCACATATGAAGGGAATGGGAACTACGTTCGTTGGGGCGACAATTGCACAAAACCTAATGAGCGTGGCCAATGTAGGCGACAGCCGCCTATACCTTGTAAACCAGGGGATTGTACAGGTAACCAAAGACCACTCGCTGGTACAGGAAATGGTGCGCATGGGGGAGATGAACCAGGAGCAGGCAAAAGTACATCCGGATAAAAATATTATTACACGTGCCGTTGGCGCATTTCAAACGATAGAAATTGATTTTTTTGAAGTAGCAATAGGGCCGAAAGACCGCATCCTGTTATGTTCAGACGGGCTTACGAATATGGTGGAGGATAACGAGATCCGCAGGATCATGTGCAGCCAGCGGGATATTGCAGAAAGCGTGGAACGTCTGGTTGCGGCTGCTAATGAGAATGGCGGGAGGGATAATATATCCGTAATCATCATAGATCCATTTTCTGATGAGGTGAGAAGATGTTAGAAGAAGGGAAATTTGTAGCAGACCGGTATGAGATACTTGCCAGGGTCGGCGCAGGCGGCATGTCAGACGTATATGAGGCAATGGACCATGTACTAAGCAGGACAGTGGCCATAAAAGTACTCAAACAGGAATTTGCCGATGATGTTAATTTTGTGACAAAATTCCGCACCGAAGCACAGTCAGCGGCAGGGCTGGAACATCCAAATATTGTAAATATCTACGATGTAGGCAGCGAAGACGGCTTCCATTATATTGTAATGGAATATGTGGAAGGCATTACATTAAAAACATATATTGAAAAAAAACAGCGGCTTTCTTATAAGGAAGCAATCAGCATTGCCATCCAGGTTGGCCGCGGCATTGAAGCAGCACATAATAAAAATATTGTCCACCGTGATATTAAACCGCAAAATATTATGATCTCGACAGAGGGCAAAGTAAAGGTAACGGATTTTGGAATTGCAAGGGCGGCGACCAGCAATACCATACATTCCGATGTTATGGGTTCCGTGCATTATTCCTCGCCGGAACAGGCTAGGAACGGTTTTGTGGACAATAAAAGCGACATTTATTCCCTTGGCATTGTAATGTACGAAATGGTAACCGGCAAGGTACCGTTTGATGGCGACACAACGGTAGCCATTGCTATCCAGCACCTGCAGGAAGAAATGCCGTCCCCACGCAGCTATGTGCCGGAGCTGCCGGTAAGTTTAGAAAAGATTATTTTAAAATGTACGCAAAAAAGTGCGGACCGCAGGTATCCGGTTATGGGGGAACTGCTGGACGACCTCAAACATGCACTGGTAAACCCGGACGAAGATTTTGTCGTGATGCAGCCTGCTACGATACAGGATAAGACCCGTGTTATTTCACAGACAGAAGTAGCGCAGATTAAAGAAAGCGCCGCTGCAGTCCGCCTGGATGAAGAAGAAGTGGAACCTATGCGTATGCGGCGCAGGCAGGAGCCGCCGGAGGAAGAAGACGAAGAGGCGGAAGAGGACGAAGGCGGCTTTTTAAACCCCAAAATGGAAAAGGCCATGACCATTATGGGCATTGTGGCAGCTGTCATTATACTTCTTATTGTCATTTACCTGGCAGGCAGTATGTTTGGCGCATTTAAATTCGGGCCGCTTGGCACAGGGAAAAAGGATCCAGGCAGCCAGCAGGAATTGACAACCTCAGACCACGAACTGTCCGATACGGACCCTGACAAAAATACAAAAAAAACCAGCACAGATGATAAAGATAAAGAAGACAGCCAAAAAAAAGCCGAAATGATCGAACTGCGCGGAAAAGAGCCAGACGAAGCGCGCAAAGCGCTAAAAGAAATCGGGCTGGAATTATTTACCAAGGATAAATCTGCTTCAGACGTATATCCAAAGGGGCAGATTATGGACCAGGATATAGAAAAAGGGGAGATGGTAGCAAAAGGGACCGTAGTACAGGTTACCGTCAGTACTGGCCCAGCTGAATTTGGTATGCCAGGCGTCATAGGCGAATCCTTTGAAAATGCAAAAAATATTTTACAAGGCGCTGGCCTTGCGGTAAATAATCCGGAATACCATTTTTCCGAACAGCCGGAGGGCATTGTGATCGACCAAAACCCAGGCAATGGCGCAATGGTAAGGAAAGGGGCAGCTGTTACGCTTTATGTCAGCAAAGGGTTAGAAAAACAGCAGGTTCCGGATATACGCAACCAGTCCGAAGAAGATGCCGTAAGGATTTTGGCTGAACATGGGCTGGAAAAAGGCGGCGTGTCGAGCGAATACCATGACACCATTGAAGAAGGCAAAGTGGTCAGCCAGTCCCCGCAGCCACAAGCCAGTGTCGATAAAGGAAGTTCGGTAGATTTTGTCGTAAGCCTTGGCAAAAAAGAAGTATTTTACCAAATGGAAAGCAAGACGATTGGTATGCCGGAAAACAGCGAGCTGGTAGTTTCTGCCAATATCCAGCTTCTGGATGCAAATGGGGAAGCGGTAAAAAGCTGGAATGGGGTAGCCATTTCTTCTTTCCCATATACGGTTTCGGCAAAGGATATTACAACTAGCAGCGGCACGCTTGTGATCGATTGGATTTTGGAAGATGGCGGGGCCGACACGCAAGAAATACCAGTGCAGTTTAAAGAACAATAAGGTTACAGGAACATTTCTATGCAGGGAAAGATATTAAAAGCAATTTCCGGGTTCTACTATGTACACGTAGTAGGATCCGGAATTTACGAGTGCAGGGCAAAAGGCATTTTCCGCCGCCAGGCCGTCAAGCCTTTGGTCGGCGATAATGTTGAAATTGCAGTGATCAGTGAAGAAGAGAAAACCGGAAATGTAGAAAATGTGCTGCCCAGGAAAAACGAACTGCTCCGCCCGGCAGTAGCCAATATCGATATGGCGCTTGTTATTTTTGCAGCTGCCAGCCCAGAACCGAATTTTGGCCTGCTGGACCGTTTTTTGGTCTTTTTGCAGATGCAGCATATACCGGCTACGGTCTGCTTTAATAAAATGGAATTGCTGCAAGAGCAGCAGCGGGGGCAGCTGGCAGAGGTTTACGGGCAGTGCGGCTGCCCGGTACTATTTTCCAGCGCTTTGCATCATGCGGGTATCGAAACCTTAAAAGCAGCGCTCCAAAATAAAACCGCGGCAGCCTGCGGGCCGTCGGGCGTCGGCAAATCCTCGCTGATCAACCTGCTACAGCCGAAAGCAGGTATGGAAACAGGGGAGATCAGCCGTAAGATTGCGCGCGGGAAGCAGACCACACGCCATACCCAGGTCGTCCATATCGAAGGCAGTTCCTATATTATGGACACCCCTGGCTTTAGTTCCCTATTCCCGCCGGATATGGAAAAAGAGGAATTATCCTCCTATTACCCGGAGTTTGCACCATACGCGCCAGGCTGCCGTTTTCATGGATGCAGCCATATCAATGAACCGGACTGTAAGGTAAAGCAGGCAGTAGCGGAAGGTGCAATCCATCCGCTGCGCTATCAAAACTACAAACAATTGTACGAAGAATTAAAAGGGCGTAGGAAGTATTGATGGCAAGTTGCAAAAACGAAATAAGATTCAGAAAGGACGGCAAGTATGAAAACCCTGATCGTAGCCGGCGGTACGCTGGATATGCCCTTTGCTGCAGCTTATACTAGGCAGCAGGGCTTTGATTACACGGTTGCTGCAGATGCCGGAATGCATTTTTTTGCACAGGTCGGCATACGCCCGGATGAAATCCTCGGCGATTTTGATTCCGCCGACCCTAGGCAGCTACAGCAATTCCAACAAGACCCGCAAATTAAATTCCATACATTCCCGCCGCAAAAAGACGCTGTAGATACGCAGCTGGCATTGGAGCTGGCCATTGAACGCGGCAGCAGCGAAATCCATATTTTAGGCGGCACCGGGACAAGGCTTGACCATGTATTGGCATCGGTGCGGATGCTTGGGATTGGCCTTAAGCACAGCATCCCATGCTATCTGGTGGACGCCCATAACCGGATTAGGCTGGTACAGGGCAAAAGCCGTACCGTAATAAAAAAGTCCGCCCAGTTCGGACGCTACGTATCCCTTATCCCATTGACGGCCTATGCAAGCGGCATTACATTAACCGGTTTCCAGTACCCATTGCAGGACTATACAATGGATGGCTTTGATTCACTTGGGATCAGCAATGAGGTCGCGGCAGAAGAGGCCGTGGTGGAAGTGGCAGAAGGGATTTTGGTATTGGCGGAAACAAAGGACTAGGTGGCAAAAGCCATAAAATAAAGGAATTTTAGGAGGACTATAGAGAAATGAAACTAGGCATCGTCGGTTTGCCCAACGTAGGCAAAAGTACATTGTTTAATTCACTTACAAAAGCTGGTGCGGAATCGGCCAACTACCCATTCTGTACGATCGACCCAAATATAGGCGTAGTAGCTGTGCCGGATGAACGGATTGACAGATTGGGGGAATTGTTCCATTCCAAAAAGGTCACGCCTGCTGTGGTTGAATTTGTAGATATTGCAGGGCTAGTAAAAGGCGCCAGTAAAGGCGAGGGGTTAGGCAACCAATTTTTGGCAAATATCCGTGAAGTGGATGCTATCGTACATGTTGTAAGGTGCTTTTGCGACGACAATATTGTCCATGTAGACGGCAGCATTGACCCAGCGAGGGATATAGAAACCATTAACTTAGAGCTGATTTTTTCTGATATAGAAATACTGGAGCGGCGGATCGCCAAAATAGCAAAGCAGGCAAAAATGGACAAATCAGCGGCAAAAGAGCAAACATTGGCAGAAGCCGTAAAAGCCCACTTAGAAGCAGGAAAGCCGGCAAAAACATTTGACCTGGGGGAAGGCGAAGAGGAAGCCGCCTGGTTCCAGGCATATAACCTTTTGACCGCAAAGCCGGTTATTTATGCGGCGAACGTAGCAGAAAGCGACCTTGCTGACGATGGCGCATTCAACCCGCATGTCGCAGCTGTGCGTACGCTGGCTGCCAGTGAAAACAGTGAGGTATTTGTAGTCTGTGCGCAGATCGAACAAGAAATTGCTGAACTGGACGATGAAGAACGTGCCATGTTTTTAGAAGAGCTGGGATTGCAGGAATCCGGCCTGGACAAGCTGGTCAAAGCAAGTTACCGCCTGCTGGGGCTTATTAGCTTTTTGACTTCCGGCGAAGATGAGACAAGGGCTTGGACGATTAAAAACGGCACCAAAGCGCCGCAGGCGGCCGGCAAGATCCATACCGATTTTGAACGCGGCTTTATCCGGGCAGAGGTAACTGCCTATGAAGACTTGATCGCAGGCGGCAGCGCCGCGGCAGCCAGGGAAAAAGGCCAGGTACGCCTGGAAGGCAAAGATTACGTTGTAAAAGATGGGGATGTAGTGGTGTTCCGATTTAACGTCTGATACAATTTCCTGTCGGTAAAATGTTGTAAACTCTGGGAGTTACCGCTTGCGGGCGGTAGCTCCTTTTGCTGTTTAACCCCTACCTTACCCCTACCCGATATTTTTGCTCAATAATTTACTGCGCTATCCAGTTTTAGGATTTCATTCTGTTTTAAGTCGTCCAATACGT
>CAMUML010000077.1 GCA_947089855.1 uncultured Eubacterium sp. | reverse complement strand
GCCTGCGAGTACGAAAATTCCTATGGCATCAATTATTGATAGCCGCCTGTGCCGCCACTAGGGCTAGTGGACTTTTTACTCCACCTTAACTCACAAGCACTATTGAATTGGACATTTTTCTAATATGTTTTTACTCGGAGACTTTTTCATTTGAAAGAATTTAATATTATCATTACTGTCAATTGCTAATTTCTTATATTTTTCAATTGTATCTTGTTTTGCCCTAAGCCCAAACACCACTTCACAAATTGGCGCAGGTAAAGGGAACAATCCTGCCGTTTCTTCAACATATCTCCATTCGCTTTCATACGACCACGCTGTTGGTTTAGTAGAAATAACCTGTTGGAAAAATGAATCGCTAAGAGGAATTTTTGTAGTATTAGAAAAGCGAATTTTTTGTGGAAGATTATCATCATACTCTAAGTCATACACCACTTGTTGATTAAACCCTATATCCCCCTTCTCTGAAATATCATCTGAATACTTGACTTTAAAACAATGCTCGGAACTTGAAAGTCTAGAATCACTTGTGACACAAAAACCAATAGCAATACCTCGTGATTCGTCTGCATAATGCGCCCAAAGCAATTGATTGTCTATTTCGGAGCTCAGACTAAAAATTCCAACTTCTTTAACGGCTTTTTTCCATTGATAAAATGTGCCTTCTTTGTCAGAAATCGTAACACCGTGCTTCTTTTGAAATTCTCGGAATAACCGGTAATCTTCCTTAATAGTAAATACTGGTTTTAATGACCTCCAAAATTCATCAATTTCATTTTGAGGAATATCAAAGGGGGTTCTTCCTTTTGAAGCTAACTTCGCACAGCTAACAGCAAACCCAAATATCTGAGCTTTGCAAGCCATTTCAATATGCGCCTGTATCAAGTCAAGAGGAATGTTATAAGAACATTCAAACGGGTCATTTAGAGTGTCTGGTTTAGCAAGCCATACCTGTTTATTTGTAAAAATATTTTCCGTATTTTTCGAATCACTTCGATATTTGTAAAGAACCAAATACATACGCCTCCCATAATAATAGTGTAGTCAAGAATAACTACTACTCTGGTATTTTAGACATAATGCTCTCTTTGCAAGCAAATGCAACTTAATAAATTAAATCAATAAAATCACTTTCAAAATTCATAACTTCCTTTAGAATTACTGCATCAAGTTTTGCTTGATCATACCCCATTAGAATCCAAATTATATACCGAAACATCCACTCAAGTTTCACAGCATAAAACCCACATTGTCCCCCTTTTAAGCCTTTCTTTTGCTTTGGGTTTACATGAAACACTTTATTTCTTGTCTTTATCATATGAGCAATCAAACTCCTACGCCTACGGAATTCTGTTGAGAAAACTGGTTTTCCGTATTTTTCAATAAGGGCATTTACATAGCAGGCGAGCGTTTTTTTACCCCTTATTGGAATTGAATGAGAGCCTCCACAATTTGAACAGGTTACTTGTCGAGAAGTACTTGGTTCTGGAGCAACATATAAAATGTGCAATTTCTCTAATTTTCTGCCAAGTGCTTCATAGCATTCTATCAGCATTGAGATACGCACATCAGCAGTAAGACCATTAACGCCATTTGCAAATAACATCATCTGATTTATTATTCCTAAATCATTTTGCAGCTTAATCCATTTCAAAAAATATTTCTTATACTCTTTATCGTCCAATTCTAATGGAATTTTATGTTTTGATCGAGCACTTTGAAAGTATCCAAGTTCTACTGATTTAACAGCTTCGGTGACTTCATTCCCATCAGCCAGACATTTGTTCGTAATATAAAATGCCCCATCAAAAAGGTACTCATATCTTCGCACATCTCCCGCATATAAGTAAAGGCTTTCAAATTGAACCGGAACTTGACTTTTTACCGTTATACATTTTTCTGTTTGAATTACAGAAACTTCAACACTATATATCACATGATTCCTTTGAAAGGCAAACGAGCTTTTTTCAAAACAGATATATTTATCGTTCTCTCCTCGCCATTCAATACTGGAGCACATTTCATTTTTCAATTGTTCGTACTTCTGGTTTTGTATTATCAAATAACTCACACTCCATTTACTTCATCATTTTCGCTTTTATAATAGCACAAACTGAAACAACTTTCTACCGTAAAAAAATTCTACCGAAACAGGGCACACAAATTCTCCATATACCAAATTTCTTTATGAACATAAATTCCCCTTTTGAACAATTTAACGATTGCCTGCTATCGTTAAAAGGAGGTGCAAATTTTGAGGACGAAACAGCCCCCGCAACAGAAAAAAGTCTCAAAAAGCAAAAAAATAAAACCGCCGAATCCGCGGAAAGGCTTATTTCCACGCATTTCTGCGGTTTTCCATTGTATCAATTTCGGTGTTGCGATGTTCGTGGCGGCTACCAGCATAAAGTCCGCTGGGTAGCTGCAGCCGCATTGCAGCCTTGCAATATGGATCTGCTTTTCTTCCATCGGCTGGCGCAGCAGCTCCAACGTAGATTTTTGAAATTCAGCCAATTCATCCAAGAACAGCACCCCTTTGTGTGCAAGGGAAATCTCCCCAGGCTTTGGCACAATACCGCCCCCAACAAGGCCCTGCGGCGTAATCGTATGGTGCGGGCTGCAAAACGGGCGCTGGTGCATCCTGCTTTGGTTATGCATCAGCATCCCGCTGACACTGTATATTTTAGCAAGCTCTAGTTTCTCCGGACTGCTTAACGGCGGCAGGATCGTCGGTATCCGCTGTGCGATCATCGTCTTGCCGGCACCTGGCGGCCCAACCATCAAAAGGTTATGCATACCGGCGGCCGCCACTTCGCTGGCACGGCGCACAAGGCGCTGCCCGTGGATCTGCGAAAAATCCACCCCAACGGCATCTTGCGGGCCATCCAGCTGCCCTTTTGGCACCTCTGCCAATTCCGGCAACTGCCCTTCCAGGCCTGTTTGCGGCCCCAACCGCCCTGTCCCTTGAAACACTGCAATCGCCTCTGCCACTGTTTTGACTGCCAGGATTTCTACATTTTTAATAATACCTGCTTCCATACGGTTTCCATACGGCACCATGCAGCGTGTAAACCCCTGTGCGCCCGCATCTGCCACCACTGGCAGGATGCCTTCGGTCGGCTGCACCTGGCCATTTAGCCCAATTTCCCCTACGATCAAGGTATGTGCAAGGCCTTCCTTTGGTACAACGCCAATGGCTGCCAGGATTGCCACCGCTACCGGCAGGTCAAATCCAGAGCCTGTCTTTTTGACATTTGCCGGCGAAATATTGACTGTAATCCGCTTCGGCGGCAGCAAATATCCGCTATTACGCAGCGCCGTGCGCACCCGCTCCCTTGCTTCTTTTACTTCCGACGCAAGAAAACCGACCATTTCAAACATCGGCATCCCGCTGCTGACATCCGCCTCTACCTGTACGGGCAGGCTGCTGATGCCGCGGATAATCGCAGTTGATACAATACTATACAATCGTTCCCTCCTGTTTATGCATATTTTGTGAAAAAGCTATTTACTTTGGCATAATAAACGGTAGGCACTAGGGATTTTATCTGGTTTTTTAACAATGGATAGACCGTTATTTTTGATATGGTATTTGCAATAAAACGTCAATTGAATGGATAGACAAAAAAGATAGTTTTATCTTAACATAAAAACCGGGAATTGGAAAGCATTTTTTATTTTGAATGCTGCAAAAATTATAACCGTTCAGACAGCAATGCCATTTACTGAAGCATAACCGTTCAGATAAGGCGTTACATTGTGGCCTCCCGGACGCTGGATGAGGGGGCAGCCGGGAGGCCACAATTAACAGCGTTCCTGGTTAGGCATTTTCTGGGCCAGGCTGTGTGGGGGATTTCTTAAGTAAATGACATTGGTTCCTTATTATTCACGGGCCAGGAATGCGCATAAACTGCGCATTCCGTGAGGACATGATTCAGGAGTGAGTGGCGTTTTTGCGGAGCAAGCTTTTCATATCGCCCCGTATGGTTACTATAAGCGGCCCCAGGCCATAAATAGCAACATAAAAAACAAGCGCGCTGCAATCCACATTCACAGTGAAACGCAGCACACCCTATAAAATGGATATACAGATCGTCAACGGCCAGCCACCGAAGCCAATTGCGGTGCTCCAAGCACCGCTGCTGTGCAGGTGTACACAGCATTAGGAACTGTCGCAAAATAACTTGTGCAGTTTGCTGGTCTAAATCTCCGATAGCACCCTGCAAAAATCCTCAACATAGCCCACTATGCCTCCGGTTTTTGCAGGGCACTCTCGAAAATTTATCCTCAGCAAACTGCACAAGTTATTTCACGACAGTTCCTTACTGGCTAAAAGCAAAAACCGTATCCGGATTATTTCCTAACTCAGCCAGTGCCTTCAGTGTGCCGACTACATTTTCCTTATGCCAGTTTTTGTACCCACCGGCGTACTGGGTGGCGTGGAAGCCGGACATACGAAAATCGCTCAGTTCCTTTTGCTGGGTGGTCAGCCGTATATCATCCTTCCCAGTGTGGATGGTGATGATGGTGTTTAGCAGGTCATCCGCCAGTTCTACCGATTGAACCTCCCCGTAGGGCAGCACCAGGGACGCGTCCTTGCGCAGGCTGGTCCACATAGGGTCGAAGGGCAGAAGGACCAGCTCGTCTTTGCACATTTGGAGCACGCACATATCGCACTCGACGAAAGATTTTAAAAACGAGACGATCTTGTGGCTGAGGTTGTCCGGGGCGGGCCTGACGATGATACAGCGGCCCTCCAGTGGCTCATATCCGGCTTCTTTTACAAATTGTTTGATCTTTTTTTCACTTGCCATGATGTATTACCTCCTGTCAGAGTATAGATTTGTTTTGGAACTTTTTGTGTTCATTGGAGTAACGATAGGCTTGCCGTTGGCGTCCACCAGGACGCTCATGCCGCAGCCCACCGTCTGTGTGGACGATGCCAGTATATAATTCACACCGGTCTGGGTGTCCACGATGATTTTCTCTACATTGGCGACTCCCTGGGAGTAGACCTCCACAAAACGGTCCTTTGCCATATAATCACGCTCCTTTCGTTTTCCTATCTGCAAAAAAGAGTATACTACAGCCCAGGCCTGCCGGGGGCTTAATTTCCCAAACGGCGCGAATCCTTCCTAAATGGCAAAAAGAAACTGGGAAACAGCCTCATAGGCCCCTTCCCAGTTTCTTTTTCAGCTCCGCTTTTCCAGACCGGGACAGCAGGCACGTCCTGCCTCCCACCTGGACCTTATTTCCTTTCCAGTCCACAGCCTCAATTTTGCCCCGCGCCGCCAGATAGGCCCGGTGGATCCGGATAAACCGCCCGCCCAGCCCCCGCTCCAGCTCATTTAAGCTGCCCACAAAATCCAGGCGGCTGTCTGCCGTGTGGAGGTACACATGGTGGGCCTTGGGGGCAGTCTCAAAAAACAGGATATCCGCCAAAAGGACGTGGCGCGTCTCATCACCAGCCCGTAAGGAGAACACCTCTGCCGGGTCATGGCGTTCTTCCAGCAGCCGGGCATGGACAGCCTCCAAACACCGCGCCGCGGACAACCCAATCTGCTCTGTGTTTTTCACAATGTAATCAAAGGCTTCCAGATGGTATTGGAAGGTCTTCCAGGCAAGGTCGCCATAACTGGTGATGTAGATAAGGGTGCCGTGGGGATCCCGCCGCCGCAGTTCCCGGCCCAAAGTGAAGCCATCCCATTCCCTGTCCTTTAAATCTACATCCAAAAAGTAGACGCCCCGGCTGCTGTCCTCCACGGCTTCCAGCAGCTCTCCGGCGGTGGAAGCGGCACACACCACCTCCATGTCGTAGTTTTCCATAAAGGCCTTCCATTCCAAAGCAGTCTGGATCTGGTGGCGGACAGCTTCTTCATCGTCGCAAAGGTAAATTGGAATCATGGCCGGCCCTCCACTTTCAGCTCCTGG
Source organism: uncultured Eubacterium sp. (assembly GCA_947089855.1). Taxonomy (GTDB): domain Bacteria; phylum Bacillota; class Clostridia; order Lachnospirales; family Lachnospiraceae; genus Eubacterium_J. Next base: position 8,951 of record CAMUML010000077.1, on the reverse strand, counting down.
ACGAACACGCCTCCCGCCCAGCTTGTGGACGTGGCCGTATTGGGGCAGCCTTCCAGGATCCGCTGGTAGCTGGGCAGGCCCAGCCCCCGGCCCTCCCCCTTGGTGGAGAAGCCCTCCGTCCAGATATTGTCCGGGTCGACCACCCCAGTGTAAGGGTTGGACACCCGCAAGGCCACCGAACTCCCCTGGGCCAGCAGGACGATCTCCACCCAGGGTGTATCCGTTTCCAGCGCAGCCTGGGCGGCGTTGGCTAGCAGAATACCGAGACAGCGCACAAAGTCCCACACGTCCATACCCACCCACTCCACTGGGTAGAGCACCTCCAACCGGCAGTCAATGCCCTGCTTTGCCATGACGGACAGTTTGGACAGCAGGAGGCTGCGCACCTGGAGGATACGTAGATTGCCGATCTGGGTGGAGGCCCGGATTTTCTCCCCGATGCGGCGGTCAAAGCCCGCGTCCAGTTCTGAAAGGGCGGCCCGCAGAGCGTCCAGTTCCCCCTCATCCGCCTGCTGGGACAGGCCTGCCAGCAGGTTCTTATAGTCGTGGCGGAAGGCCCGCACCTCCCGGCGGATGGACTCCAGCTCCCGCTCGTAGAGCTGCTGCTGGGCGATGATGTCCCGCTGGGCCTCCATTTTCCGGGAAGCATCGAACCACTGGGCCAAGTAAAACACCAGCCCCACCACCAGCCCCGCCATCACCAGGACCAGCAGATAGTAGAGGGCAAAATACTCTGACGCAAGCCCTCTTTGGAGTACAAAGAACGCCTCCATAATACACGCCAGGGCAAAGAAGAACAGGGCCGTCCGGCGCTGGCCAGGGCCCTCCTCAAGCAAAAGCCGGAACCAGTATCCAAAGCGCAGGCGGTACAGCAAGGCGGTAGAGAGCAACACCAAAAACCAAAGGACAGCCGATACCGCCACAAACTGGAGCCTCTCATTGTCCACGAAGACGTTTCGGAACAGGAACCGGGACAGGGCGGAGAGGGACACCTGGAACAAACCGGCCATAGACACAGCGGAGAGGGCACGCCAGAATCCGATCTTCCATGCCCAACGGGCCCACAGTACGCAGCACAACAGGGCGGTCATAGAATACATGTAAAATTGTATGAGAACTGCACCTGGGCCTAAATGCAGGGACATGGTGAGAAAGCAAACGGCCAGCGGGGAGAGGAGCAGGGCAGGCAGTTTTTTTACTTTGTGCCAGTTGCGCTCGTCCATGATGGCAAACAGGTAGGATGCCAGGATGGCATGGGCGAGCATGGTATCTATGTAAGCGGATAGAAATTCTACCAGTGTGGTCACAGAAGCCACCTCCTTTTCGGAGGTTATAATACCACAGGGGAGGGAATTTGTCCACGGACGGACCAGCATCGGATCCACTTGCCCATCATTTGTAAGAAACCTTCCTACTAAGAAGCACCCCCATAAGCAGCACCACCGGAAACAAGACACCTGCCAAAACGCCCACCTTTAAATTATCCCCAAACATCCCCGATACCATCCCAACCAACGTAGGCCCGGCCGAACAGCCAATGTCCCCGCCCAATGCCAACAACGCAAACATCGCCGTCCCGCCTTTTTGCAAAGCGGCCGATGCCTTGCTAAACGTCCCCGGCCACATAATCCCGACCGACAGCCCGCAGGCAGCGCAGGCCAGCAAATTCAGCTGTGGTACCGGCAAGAGGGAAACTCCTAGATAAGATAAAATACATAAGCAGCTGCTACCGGCCATAAAGCGGTCCAGGTCAATACGGTCGCCATATTTCCCATAAAACAGCCTGGATGTGCCCATCAAAATTGCAAATGCCATTGGGCCAGCCAGGTCGCCTGCGGTTTTGGAAATCCCAAGCCCTTTTTCTGCAAAGGTAGAAGCCCATTGGCTTACCGCCTGTTCGCTTGCACCTGCACATACCATCATAGCCAGCAAGATCCAAAAAATCTTCAGCCGGAACAGCTCCTTTAATTGCATCCCCCTCTCCCCATCCGCAATCAATGGCGCAATCGGAACTTTTGAAAATGCAAGCGCATTTGCCATAGGAAGCAACGCCCATACCAGGGCCAGGATTTTCCAATGCCCGATACCGGCCAGATGGAAGAACAAAGTGGAAACCAGGACAACCCCCGCATGCCCCCAGCAATAGAAAGAATGCAGCAGGCTCATCGCTTTTTCCTTATTGCTGGAAGGGCACGCCTCTACAACCGGGCTGACAAGGACTTCCAAAAGCCCGCCGCCCACTGCGTATACCATAACAGAAACCAAAACCCCTACAAACGGGGACGGCAGTACATCTGGCAGTACGGTAAGCAAAATCAGCCCGGCCGCCGCTAAACTATGGGCAGCTACCATAGACGCACGGTACCCTATTTTATCTACAAATCCAACAGAAAGAAGGTCAACCAACAATTGTATTCCAAAGTTAAACGTTACCAGCAGCGTGATCTGCGAAAGCGGGATATGATAGCTCCTTTGAAAAAATAAAAACAGCAATGGCGTAAAATTATTGACAACTGCTTGCACAATATAGCCTACAAAGCAGGCGGCAATTGTTTTATTATATTCGTTTTTCATTTTCTTTTCCTCCGCCTGGTTATAACCCCATACTTTCTTTCAGTAATATTTTGGATTCTGAATATATCTGCCCTTTTTCCGGTTCCCGTTCATAAATCAGAAAGTCCAGCAGCGTTTCCAACGCCTTTTCCCCCTGTTCCATAACATCGCTGTTGATGGTAGCCGTAACAACATCTTTTTTCATTAATTTCATAATTTCCGGGTAGTTTTCATAACAGATCAGCTTCATTCCACTGCAGCCGTACTCCTGTAAAATGCCCCCCACTGTTTCCACACCGCCACAGGTAATAAAAACCCCCTGTATCCTTGCTGTTTCTTGAAATAGCCTATGTATTTCCCGACGGATGATCCTGGGATCCTCCTTGGTATAAATACTTGGCAATACCTGAAGACCTGGATATTTTTTGGATACTACATCACGGAAACCCTCCTCCCTCGTACCAAACGGAAAAGACTGATGTTTGTCTCCATCGCTGGTAAAAAGCGCCACTTTTCCTATCCCCTGCAAAAACTCACCCATTAGCCTTCCGGCTACCCGTCCTGCCTGGAATCCATCCTGCCCGATAAAACACAGCCTCCGGCTTCCTTCAACGTCTGTATTTACCGTAATCACTGGAATGCCTGCATTTACACATTCGTCTATTTTTTCTTTTATGGCTGGTATATTAATGGGGCTTATGATAATGCCGTCTATTTGGTCTTCCATACAGTACCGGAGCGCTTCTGCCTGCATTCTTTCTTCTGTATAGGGAACCACTATATACTCTATTTTTATCTGGAATGGAGCATAACTTTTCAGCCTCTCCTCGATTCCCTTTTGTATATATGGGCAGGCATCTACTTTCAGCAGGATCACTTTCACACGAAGCTCCCTGCCCTGCATCGTCAAAGCCTTGCCGATTGGATTGACCTGATAGTTATATTCATCAAGCAAGTCTTGTATCCTTTTGCGTACCGGTTCACTGACGCCCTGGCGTCCATGAAGCACTTTATCTACCGTAGAACGGTGTACGCCTGCCATTTCTGCAATCTTTTTTATCGTAATACCCACGCCGCACACCTCCGAATTTCCTGTTTGCATCCAGCCACACCAAGTTTAACATATCCGCATCTGATTGAAAAGAAAAAAAATACGGCTGGCCGAAAAATTCGGTCAGCCGTCTTCAAATTACTTCCCCTGTTTTTGCATCTGCGCCTGTTCACGTTCCAGCAATTCTTTCATCATCACAGGATATTCCTTATCCAACTTATAAAACAGCAGGATTACGATCATCACAATGCCAAGTACAGTAACCCCATAAATAAACAGGTTTTCAATTGTTGTAACTGCCTGCGCAGGCTGCTGCGGTAAATTTCCGTCATATCCGTTCATCTCCATAATAAACCCGATGAGGGCGGAACCGATCCCCTGCCCAAATTTCTGCCCGGAAGTCGTCGCAGACTGGATGGCACCCGCGGTCCGAAGCCCTGTCTTCCATTGCCCGTACTCAATGGCATCCGCAATCATCGTAAAAATCATCCCAAGAATCGGGGTCATCCCGATACCTCGGAGCAGGCCCCCAAATGTTACAATCCCTACGCTTTTTGGATTAACCAGCAGAACGAGCGACCCCGCTATAATAAAGCAGGCGCCAAGCATACACCAGTTCCTTTTACTCATCAGATGCATCACCTTTCCGAGAAGAAGCGTCGCAACAACGGTAATCCCGTAGCAGGCCGTATTCACATTTCCAATAATATTGGTATCTTCTACAATATATTTACAGTAATAGCTTGCCATCGTCCCCGAAAACGTCTGGTACATTGCAAAAAACACAAAGAATAAGAACAGCATAATAAAATACTTGTTTTTAAACAATGCCGGTATCGCCTGTTTCAGCGGAATCTTCTCCCCGTCCAGATCGTCATGGACTTCCACACGCTCACGCACACAGGCAAAGCAAAACAGCATCATTGCCGCCGCGCCAAACGCATAAAGGGCTGTCAGTATAATCCAGTTTTTCTGGGAATCCATCCCGCCTCCCGGCATTGCGTTCAAAATCCTTGTAAACAGCAGCGTTACCAGAATATTTCCAATCGGGCTCATCGCCATGCGGATAATGTTAATCTGGGCACGTTCGTTCTGGTCACGGCTCATATATGTCATCGTTGTTGCAAACGGAAGCTGGAACAGCGTATATACAACCGTCAACATCAGATTATAGGTAATAAAAATATAGATCGTCTGCGCAAATACGCCGGCCTGCGGTACCGTGATCAGGAGGATGGCCGCTATTGCGTAAGGGATGGACATTCGAAGCATCCATACACGTGCACGCCCGTATTTTGACCGCGTCCTGTCTACAATGAACCCCGCCGCAATATCAGAAACCCCGTTAAATACCTGGGATACTGCAATAATCATACCAATAATTGCAGATGAGACATGGGCGACATCCGTATAAAACATAACAAGCAGACTGGTAGCAATGGTAAATACGATATTGGTGGAAATCTCTCCACATCCATATGCAAATTTCTCAAAACCAGTGACGCGGTCTTTCTGGATCAATTTATTGTAACCAGTCAGATTCATTTGTATACCTCTTTCCTATCGGCTGATCGTCTGCTCTAACGCATCTATGGATGTATGAAGCCCTGCCTCTACGCTCATGGTCAGGTCTTCCATTTCAAGGGATACATACCCGTCATAGCCCATCATATGTGCAACAGAGAAAAACTCTTTCCACCACTGCAGGTCTTTTCCACATCCTACCGCAACATAGTTCCAAGTGCGGTTCTTTGAATCTGTTACCGGCTTTGTCTCCGTCAGTCCATTCACATCGCACAGGCCCCTTTCGATCCGCGCATCCTTCCCGTGAATATGATAAATAGCCCCTTCCAATGCACGCAGCCCGCTAATTGGATCTGCACCCATAACCATTAAATGGGATGGGTCCATATTGATCCCAATCATCGGATCCACCGCATCCCGCAGTCTGAGCAGCGTTTCCGGGTTATGTACAAGCTGGCATGGGAATTCTTCAATCGCAATCTGCTCCACACCATTTTCCTTACAATGCGCCACAAAATCTTTCCACCACGGAACCGCTACATCCTCCCACTGGTAGCGGACACTTTCCACCATATAATCCGGCCATGACACCGTAGAGGTAAACCAGTTCGGGGTCGTATCACCTGGCGCGCCTGCCGGAAGCCCGGACATCATAACTAGCTTTTTCACTCCCAGTTTTCCAGCCAGGACAGCCGTATCGTAAATCGTCTTTGTATGCTGCCTGCCCATTTCGCCCGGACAGAGCTGATTGCCGGAGCAGTTCAACGCCGCTATCTCCATGCCCCTTTTAACGAATTCTTCCTGATAAGCTTTCCTCCTGCTTTCATCCGCAAGCAGCTCCTGTGCCGGCACATGCCTGCATCCACCCCAGCCGCCTGCCGTCATCTCCACTGCGTCAATGCCAAGCGATTTTACCTTATCCAGCATTTGCGTAAAACTTAAATCTCCAAATACATCCGTACATATTGCTAATTTCATGCTTTTTTCCTCCCAATTATTGATTCAGCAGCTCCCTTTCAATCCGTTCCCTTGCTTCCGGTGCCTGCCTGTCCATTTTTTCCGGGAACCCAAACATAGATACGCAGGCAATATTGTCCCCGCCGGTTTTTGGCGCGTCTGGCTTTAACTGCTTATTTGCAAAATCCATCTCCCTCAGAGTCTCGAAAATGCCGTCAAAATCTACATCGCCTTCACCCATCGCCAGGTGCTGGTGAATAGTAACATCTGCCCGTCCCCGTCCGTTGAGCCACGGCGGATTCGCAATATAACGGCAGTCCAGTGTCTGATTATATGTATCTGCAAACAATACATGCGTCAGTTCATCCCCAGCATATTTCAGCATCGACCGTACATCGCCTTTTCCCTCATCATAAAAGAATCCGTGTGGTGAAGAATACACATAGCCCAGATTTTTTGAACGAAATGACTTTACCATATCACACGTTTCATTATTCAGTTCGCAGAAATCATACGGATGCGACTGGATTTCCACACGTATATCTTCTTTTTCAAAAACCGGCAGCAGCTCCTCCATAGATCGAAACCACATGCCGTTACAGATCTCCTGCTGGTTTGGATCACCCGAAAGTTCTGTATTAATTACTTTTACGCCCATATCCGCCGCAATCTCAACGATCCGTTTCCAGTTTGCCACCGCATGCCGCCTCTGTTCTTCTGTCGGCCCGGACCAGCGGTATACTACGATAAAAGAAGAAATCTCCACACCGGTCTCCTTTAATGCTTTCCGATACTCCGCCTCACACTCTTTAGAAAACAAAGGATGCTTATAAAACGGGTTAATCCTCGGATGCGGCGACTGTTCAATATACTGGTACCCCCAATCAGCAACCTGGTGTACCATCCGGTTGATGTCCATCTGCTTGGCAAGGACATCAACATCAAATGCAATTTTCATGCAAAACCCCTCCCTGCTTATTTATAAAATTCCGGCATTTCTTCCATTTCAATCTTCACAACCGTCTGCGTATCCCTTGCCTTTGACGCTGCCTTGGCTGTTACCTGCCCCACATAGCCGTCCCATGCTGTCGGTCCATCTACACGGCCTGCCTTTGTAGCATCGATCCATTCCTGTACCTCCGTATTATAAGCATCTACAAAACGGGTAGACCAGTCGCTGTGGATTGCATGGCCGCGTTTTGCCTGTGCGCATACTTCAATATTGGATGGCTCTGGAAGGTTCAAAATAGCATCTTCACAGCAGACTTCACATTTAATGTCATAGCAGTGCCCAGTATTTACAAAAGCCTCTACATCAATCCTTACGCCAGATTTCGTAGTTAGGATCATAATCTGCGGATCCATCAGTTTTTCATGAGTGCGTTTTGTATTTTTCGCAAACACTACCTCGGCTGTCGCATAATCCTCATCTAAGAGCCATCTTAACACGTCAATTTCATGAATCATGGAATTTTCCACAGCCATTTCTGTCGTATAGCTTTCATCCACAGCCGGATTCCTGTGTGCACAGTGGAGTAACAGCGGTTCTCCATAAGTACGGTTTTTGATTGCTTCTTTTAACTGACGGTATCCCTGGTCATATCTGCGCATGAAACCAACCTGCACCAGTTTCTTTCCAGCCTTCATTTCCGCTTCCACAATCCGCTTGCAGGCATCTGCCTCTGGAGCCAGCGGTTTTTCGCAGAATACATATTTCCCCGCCCTGATGGCCGCCATTACATACTGCTCATGGTATGGGTCAATCGTTGTTACAATCACTGCGTCCACGTCATCGGAAGCAATCATTTCCTCTCCATCTGTAAAGAACCTGCATCCATATTTCTCAGCCACTGATTTTCCAAAATCTACATTCACATCTGCGCAGGCTGTTACCACAGCCCCCTGGAGCTTTTGATTAATCCGCTCAATATGCGTCCTGCCAATTGCTCCGACTCCTACAACACCTACTTTTAAAATTTGCCCTTTCATGTTTCCTCCTTCTACGAGCTCGTACTCGCGATTAGTAATAAAAAATGGATTTCCTGATTTGAAATCCTGTTCCACACAATTATTCCCGTAACACACAGGCCTGCCACTGACATTTGCCTTTTCCACATAACACAGCGGATACCCATCTATTTTGCAAACATATTGCCGCTTTTTTACCTCCGCTGCCAAACGTTCCTTCTTTCTATCCCTCCCTCTATTAAAGAGCACGTGCTCGTTATTTGATAGGATCATCATACTATTTTCTATCATACCTGTCTATATCTAATATTACCTAAAATGCATATGTAAAATTGTGCAATTTGTTATAAAGAACCGTATTCTAGCCTATCTTATGTTCAATATTTCCTATTGCATTTTCCTGTTTCTTAAAAGTTCTATGTATTTTTGCCAAAAAATTTTAATATTCTACCATTCCCTTTTTGCCTTGCACTGCAGACCGCCAAAATTTACCCTTTCAAAGCTATCATTTGCTTGTTTTTAGAATCATCATTGTATCGTTAAAATTGCTGTCATTTACTTAAGCGTAACCGTTCAGATAGGGTGTTACGTTATGGCCTCCCGGACGCCGGACGAGGGGGCGGCCCTGTCCCATTGTTCCGGTTCCGAAATGTAAGAAGCCCTAAACATCCTGCGCCTAGGTAATGGTCCCCAACCGGCGTCCGGGAGGCCACAATTAACAGCGATCCTGGTTAGGCATTTTCTGGGCCAGGTTGTGTGAGTGATTTCTTAAGTAAATAACATTGGGATGTGAACTACAACGAGTAAAACGTTACTATTCACGGCCTGGGGGCCGCTCATAGCAACCATTCGGGGCGATATTGGAAGTTTGCTTTGCAAAATCGCCCCTCACTCCTGA
>CAMUML010000076.1 GCA_947089855.1 uncultured Eubacterium sp. | reverse complement strand
AGCTGTGCCGTTGTCATGACATAGCCATAATCAGAAAATATTTTGCTTAGTATTCCTATATCATTTTGTGTTAGCATTCTTTCACCTCTGCACTAAAATACACATAAAATTTATAATACTTGTGTGTTTTACTACATTATATCTATGCAACCCCAAAAAATCAAGCGAATCAAATCGAACAACTTTAAATCTTATACTTGTGTGCTTTACTACATAAAATCAGACCTACTTGTCCAAAATAAAACAAATAGGTCTGAAACATTTTAACCTGCTATATCAAATCTCGTTGAAGCAATGTCATATATAGTTATAAACCCCACCGTATCATGCCCGTCCCAAAACACAGTAAATGGAACATTACCGCTGCTTCTCTGGGTACCGAAGAACTGGCGCACCTAGAAATGATTTGTGCCATCGTACACCAGCTTACCCGCAACCTGACGCCGGAAGAGATTACTGCCTCCGGCTTTGACAAATACTATGTAGACCATACGCTTGCACTCTGGCCGCAGTCCGCTGGCGGGATTCCATTTAATTCCTGCGAATTCCAGTCCAAAGGCGACCCGATCACTGACTTGGTGGAAGATATGGCAGCAGAGGGGGCGCCTTTATAAAAACAACCAGAACAGTTTATACAAAAAAACCGGCTGCTGCCTCGCAAAAAAATACCACAACACAGCATAATACGGCAATTCCGGCCATACGGACCCCCTTCCATGCAGCAGCTGCCCCAGCCGCTAAAGCCAAAACCCCCGCCACAGGGACCTGCGGAGCCGAAAGGATTGCAGGGAAGGTCATAACCGCAAGCGTTACATATGGCACATAATAAAGGAACGACCGTAAAAACGGATTTTTTATTTTCCCCCGGATCAGCGTCAATGGCAGGACACGGATCAGGCAGGATACAGCCGCTGCCACCAAGATATAAAGATATGTATAATGTTCCATCTGTTAATCCCCCTCGTTTGTATTTTCTTCCTCTTCTTCCTTAACCGGAAAGAATACGGCTGCCAGGCTTGCAATCACCACTGTGAGAATACTGATTTTCATACTGTCAGACAGGCGGTCAAACAGGCTGATCCTGGATACCGCCCAGCTTGCCAGAAAACTTACCGCCACAACGCCCCCAATGATTTTATTTTTCTTAGATGCAGGTATAATAATTGCTACAAACATCCCGTATAACGCTACACTAAGGGCGCTTACAACAGACGTCGGCAGGATATTCCCCGCCACGATCCCAAAAGCAGTCCCCATTGACCATCCCGGAAGGGCAACCGCCATTGCACCATAATTATAATAAGGATTTAATATTCCTTGCCTTGCGATACTGATTCCAAATATTTCATCTGTAATCCCAAATCCGACCAAAAAGCGGTGGAACATAGAAGTACCTGGTTCAAACTTCTGGCTTAACGCACAGCTCATTAACAGATACCTTATATTCGTAATTAAAATAACTACCGCCATCTCTATATACGGCGCATTTGCCATAATAACCGTAAATTCGGCATATTCCCCTGCGGAGGCATGGTTGAGCATGCTGGATAAAAACCCCTGGACAGGGTCAAGCCCAGCTTTTTTTGCTACGATCCCTAAGGAAAACGCGACTGCAAGATAGCCCGCCGCAATGGGCGCCCCATCCCGGACCCCGCTTAGAAATGCATCTTTTTTTTGCTCCATCTTAAGTATCCCCTTTCCCATATCCTGTTTGCCTTAGCTCTGCGGCAATGCTCCCTAGCAGTTCCCATGCAGCATCCCGCTCCCGCTTTTGCCCTTCTGTCAGATCCTGGTAGGGGCACAGCATCGGATGCTGCCTTGCGCCGTCATCCCTTACTTCCCCATAGCTCCAGTTATAAAACGTATAAAAACGCAGCCAGCGCATATGGTCCAGCCTGCGGTACCCGTCCTCTACCAGCCTGTCCTTTTTTGTTTCACAGTATTCTTTATATGCCCGTCCTACCACATCAGGCGTTAGTTCTATAATGGTTTCATCTTGTAACAGGATACGTACTTTCATCAGAAGGTGGTCTGCGGCAGATATTTTAGATTCCCGGTGGAAATCATCCAAATCTTCCCAGCTAAGGGTCGGATAATCGACAGACCTGCGGAAGATGTCATTAATGGTAATCGCCGCCTTATTCAAGGACGTCCGCATAATCTGGTTTGGCGTATAGATTTCTTCGTTTGTGCCAAAATAAGAGACCCCTGGCGTTTTCCGGTTGCTGTGCAGATGGATCTGCCCGTGGACCTTATAATATTTATGCAGCTGCCAAAAAATGCTCCAGCCTTCCGGCTCGTCGTCCGTGCAGATAATAATGCGGTCAGCCCGCTCCATAACTGCATGCTGCGTCTCCCAAAATTCATCATGAAAAATCAGGGAGTCCATTTCCCCTGATTCTTCACCGATCGAAAATACCTTATGCATATGCCAATGCATATCAAAAAAACCTGCTGCATCCCCAAAAATATGGTACGCAACATGTTGGCCTACCGCTATAATATTGGTCAAAATCGCACGTTCTAAAATACAACGCCCATAATTCCCAAACCCAATGATAACAATGATATTTTCCCCGGCGCACAGCGGCCTGGAACGCCAATATTGTCTGGCACAGCAGTCATAGCTATGGAAAAACCGGATATTTCCGGAAAGATGGTCCTGCCCGTTTGTAGTCCTTGCGTATACTTCTACCGGCAATTTATGTAAGTCGATGGCCCGGCTGTTTACACCGATGTCATTTTCTTTCATAAGGAAAACTTTACACTTTGTTCCAATACCCTTCTTACACGCTACGATCCTGACCGGGGATGCATTGATAAACAGGCAAGGATAATCGGGAAATTCCATCTGGTCGTCTTTTTTCTCGCCAAAGATAATAACGGTATCCGGGTCTTCCTTATAAATATTTCCTGCCAAAGTATTTGCTTCTGCCCCAAAATCTGCAAAATAATACCAGTTCTTCTTCCGCTGGAAACGGAGCAGGAAGAGCGGGAGCCCTTGGCTGGTCATAAAAGATATGACGGCTCCAAATAACGTTACCAGTATGCCTGCTGACAATAACAGGAATACGGCCCCTACCGCATGCCCCAATGGCGTGACTGGAGTCAGGTCGCCATAGCCGACTGTAGTCAGTGTTACCAGGGAATACCAGAATGCATCTGCAAAGGAATGGATGGACGCCTGGCTGTCTCCGTATTCAGACAGGTAAAGGACCGTTAAAAGCCCAATATAGAGGATGGCTAAAACCATTGTCATATATAGATAGATCTTTTTCCTTCTTTTCATATAACCGCTTTGTCCAGTGCCCTTTCTTTTTATTTCAATCCAATATGAGGTTCACGGCAACAGTTCAGACAGCCAAACCGTTCATCCTACATTATAGCCTGCCATTCCATTCTAAGCAACCACATATTTTAGCAATATCTTAGCAGCACTTTTGTTACTATTCACGGCCTGGGGGGCCGCTCATAGTAACCATTCGGGGTGATATGGAAAGTTTGCTTCGCAAAAATCGCCCCTCACTCCTGAATCATGTCCTCACGAAATGCGCAGTTTATGCGCATTCCTGGCCCGTGAATAGTAACGCACTTTTTCATAAAAAAAATGGCATAACATACAAGCCCAGGCACATACGTTTTTTATAATTATGGAAAGGATGGTACCTGTATGCCAAACAACACCGTCCAGGCAAGCTGCCAAAATATATTTCAAAACGGCCAGGCCGTTGTATCGGAAGAAAGCCTGATGGATGCATGGATTTCATTTATCAACCAGCAAGAGAAAAATAAATATAGATTCCTGCCAAACGGACACGTATCGGAAGGCAACCAGCATATGGAAACGTAATTATAACGCAAGCATAGAGAAACATACCTACGCATAGCAAGCTTGCAATGCAAAAAAATCTATAGAAAATGGAGGAAACCGCAATGGAACCAACGAAGGGCCAGATCTGCCCAAAAGCTGCCATCTACTGCCGGTTATCGGAAGAAGACAAACACAAGCAGTCTGCCTCAGATGATTCTTATAGCATCCAAAACCAGAAATCGATGCTTGTGCAGTATGCTGCCAGCCAGGGCTGGGACCTCTATGGGATTTACAGCGACGACGACTATGCGGGGGCCGACCGGCGGCGGCCGGAGTTTAACCGCCTGTTAAAAGATGCTGAAAAGCACAAGTTTGATATTATCCTGTGTAAAACCCAGTCCCGTTTCACCCGCGAACTGGAACTGGTAGAAAAGTATATCCATGGGCTGTTCCCCATTTGGGGCATCCGTTTTATCAGCATTGTTGACAATGCAGATACCGCAAATAAGGGCAATAAAAAGTCACGCCAAATAAACGGGCTGGTCAATGAGTGGTATTTAGAGGATCTGTCTGAAAATATCCGCAGCGTTTTAACCGACCGGCGCAAAAACGGTTTCCATATCGGCTCTTTTGCCCTTTACGGCTATAAAAAAGACCCAGGCCATAAAGGGCGCTTAATCATCGATGAGGAAGCAGCCGCGGTTGTGCGGGAAGTGTTTGCTTTATTTGCACAAGGTTATGGGAAGACGGCGATCGCGCGGATGCTCAATGACAAAGGAATCCCAAACCCAACGGAATATAAGCGCCTGCAGGGCCTGCACTACCGGCAGCCCAAAAGCAGGCAGGGTACGCTTTGGAAATATTATGCTATATCAGATATGCTGGCAAACGAGATGTACATCGGAAATATGGTGCAGGGCAAATATGGCAGCGTATCGTACAAGACAAAGCAAAACAGGCCACGCCCCAAAAATGAATGGTATATTGTCGAAGGGACGCACGAACCCATTATCGACAAATGCCTGTGGAACCAAGTGCAGGCGTTGATTGCCCAGAAAGCAAAACCTTTCCATTCCGGTACGGTCGGCCTGTTTGCTGGGAAAGCACGGTGTATGTACTGTGGATATACGATGCGCTCTTCCCAAAACCACGGAACTTATTATCTAAAATGCCCAAACCGCCATGTTGCAAAGGATGCCTGTATTGGCGCCTTTATTTCCGTAACGGGGCTCGAACAGGCCGTATTGGGCGAACTGGGCCGGCTGTCGGATACCTGCCTGGATATAGGGGAGCTGGAACAGCATGTTTTAATGGGAGGCAGCCTGCCAGAACAGAAAAAGCAAATGCTTGCCGAACTGTCCATTTATGAAAAAAAGGCAGCCGCCTATACTAAGGCGGTTCATCAGCTGTATTTGGACAAGGCAGCCGGAGTTTTATCCGGGCAAGACTATGACAGTATGTCCAAAGAATTTGCCGCAGCACGCAGCCGCCTGGAACATATTTGTGCCGGCAAGAAAACGGAATTAGCAGAAATAGAAGGGCTGATAGCAGCTGGCGGAAACCGCCGCGGGCAGATCGGGCAATATATCCATCCGGCCTGCCTATCCCGGGAAATGGTTTTGCATTTTATAGAATATATTTCCGTTGGCAGGCGTATCCCTGGTACGAAAACGGTGCCAATTGAAATCCATTGGAATTTTTAGCTGGCAGCTGTTGCGTCTGTATGGTTGCAGCAGAGCAAAAAGCGCGTTCCACCTATGACAATATCCTGCGCCTTGTCAAAGACCCTGAAGTATGCGACCCGATCCGTTTCCTAAGGCAGCGGGAAGTCGTACACTTCCAGCGTTTTGGCGAAGGATTGAATATTGTAAAAGAACATCTGGATTCCAAGAACTTCTATGCATTTAACCCAGCGTTTGATATAAGGCAGAAATAAGCAGGCTAAAAAACCGGGCCTCTTTTGTAACATGCAAAAGAGGCCCGGTTTAGCTGCTGGCAATTACCGCTTTTTCCCGCAAAAAGCAAATCCACACTTAGGAACTGTCGTATCCGATCTCATTGTAAATTTATTTGGAAAGGTTCAAATGGATCCACGCTCCAACAGCTCCTTAATATACCCACCATCAATGAAAACTTCTTTTCCTTTAAATGCAAAACCATAAATACGGATTTTTTCCTTTGGCACACCTTTTTCTTTCAATGACGACGCATATTTTTTATCTATGATCTGCCGAACCGCTAACTGCACAGTATCTTTCAGGTTTCTTTCCCTTTTGGGGTTAAACACTTTAAATTCAAAAAGCATGCCATCATCTTCCTGGCTGCGCGGTTCTAAAAGTATATCATATCTTCCAAAACCGCTTTCACGATTAGAAGTGATGATATATTGATTCCGCAAATCCAACATGATCCCCAACACAAGTCCATGATAAAATTTTTCTGGCTGCATATACTCCGATGGATGGTTACTAGAATCAAAACTGCTGACGGTAGATAGCGCAACCCTGTTCAAATATTCATTCATCCCTTCCAGGTCATTCTTTAATAGAGAAACCAAAAAATCATTATAAGATGATTTACATACAGCAAACCATCCGCGTATCATCTTTTGAAATACAAGCGTGATCTCATAGTTCGTGAGCATAAGCCCATATTCCACCGGTTCTTCTTCAAATTCATTGTCTGTATGATAAAAATCTATTATTTTCAAATACCCGCTGGCAAGAAGCAGGCTCCAAACTGCATCCTGATTCATATCTAATTCATAAAATACAAGCTGTTCATCTATTATGATACGGAAAGATTTACCCTCGATCAAATCCTCCACAGCCATTTTTACCCTCCGGTCACTTTCCTGGATTAACTTCCCAACCAATGCATTCGAACTTGTATTTGCCCAATATGGCTGAAATTTCCTTTTGTCTAGAAATTGTGTAATAGACCACGGATTATAGATACTGCCGCAGTCCCCAAAGCGGAATCCATCGTACCACTGTTTTACCCCTTCTGCTTTTTCCTGTAATCCAAACTCCTCCAACGACCGAAAAACTTCCTCCCTGGTAAATCCAAAGGATGCCTCATACTTACAAGATGTAG
The DNA here is from genome assembly GCA_947089855.1 of uncultured Eubacterium sp. Classification (GTDB taxonomy): domain Bacteria; phylum Bacillota; class Clostridia; order Lachnospirales; family Lachnospiraceae; genus Eubacterium_J. The sequence goes on along the minus strand of CAMUML010000076.1, from coordinate 8,062 downwards.
TTGTCACAATTTCAAGATTGTTCAAATCTGAAAAAACAGATTCTTTGCTAACTCTTGTTATCCCAGTCATAATGCCCCGTTCTAAATATACGTTTGTTTTAAAGGCAGAATTAAATAAGCCCCTCATTAAATTCACTAACTGGTCCCAGAACCCATGTACATACGCTTCCTGCATAGGCGTATCATATTCATCCAACAAGATAATAACGTTCTTTTTATAATATTTACCTAAATACCTAGACAACTGCCCAATGGAATTTTCTATATCTGCACTATCCATGTCAGCGGAAACCCTATTATAAAATGCAATATCTTCGCCTCGCAGAAATCCGCTATTTACGAGGAAATCATGGTCTCTATATAAATTTACAATTAACTGGCTTATTTTTTTCCTGGCCATTTCATAATGGTCTGCTTTTACGCTGGCAAAACTCAGAAAAATAATAGGATAGGTCCCCTGCAGTTTTCTATATCTTTCTTCGCGCCAGATCGACAGGTTTTCAAACAAATCACTTCTGCCAGCATGCCTCACGGAAAAAAAGTAATCGGCCATACTCATGGCAAGCGTTTTTCCAAACCTGCGCGGACGTGTGATCAAGGTAACCGCATCTCCATTTTCCCACCATTCTTTGATAAAATTTGTTTTATCAATATAGAAATAATCCTTCTCAATGATTTTACTAAAATCTTGTTCTCCAATCGCGATTGTCCTCGGCATATTGGCTGCCACCTCCTCCATCTTGCCCGCCGTACCACTGGCACCTATTATACTTTTTCTGTAATAAAGCGTCAATGGTAATCCCAAAAGCAAAAAAGAGCTCCGCGCTGGATTTTTGCATATATAGAATTTTATTTGAAGTCCTATTAATATTTATGGCAGGTATGCAATATTTTTCTTACGGATCATATTGTATTTGATAATTTTAGTATTGATATATTCATTTGCATACAGGACAGGGGTGCTGTCGGACATATAGTTGACGCCTTTTAAATACAGCAGCGGCATATTGGGCAGCTCCTGTTCTTTCAAATAGCCAGCCAGCCCTTCAATGTCAGAAGACAAAATCGTATCGATCTCTACTTTATCCCACTCGCATTTTTTTCCGGACACCTGGTATACATATTGGAATACCGATGCCTCGTACTGGCTAAATTCCGACAAAGCATTGGTGCCCCCTAGCTGCGTAGCACTGAAATAGTCCCGGCAGAATACGCAAAACTGGCCATCTGCCAGAAAAATCTTTTCTGCCAGGATCAGTATTTCGTCTTTTTCCATATGTAGCATTGTACAGATTTCTTCATCGTATGCAGCCTGCTTGACATCGCCAAGGATAACCGATGGCTGGTAGCCGCTGTTTCGGATAATCTGCGAAAACTCCATACAGGGGTTAAAATGTATCCGGATATTCAAAGAATCCACATTGACAAACGTACCTTTCCCCTGCCTGCGGAATACAATACCTTGCGCCGCCAGGTCGTTTAATGCCTGGCGGATGGTAATACGGCTGACCCCTATAATTTCTGCCAGCAGTTCTTCCCGCGGCAGCTTATTATTCTGCTGCAGTTCCATTGTATTGATATATTTTCTGATCTCTATCTTTGCATAATCAGAAAGTGTCCGTATACTCTGTTTTCGGTATGGCATATCGAAACGCTCCTTTGTTAAACCAGTCTTCTATAAGCATACGGGAAAAACAGCAGACTGTCAATGTGGTTTTTGCAGCTGGCCTGAAAAATAGTTACTAACCATTCGGGGCGATATTGGAAGTTTGCTCCGCAAAACCGCCCCTCACTCCTGAATCATGTTCTCACGGAATGCGCAGTTTATGCGCATTCCTGACCCGTGAATCAATGTCATTTACTTAAGCCATCTGGCCCTTGACCAGTATTAGAAACCATCTGATAATTCAAGGCTTTACATAGCTGAATTTCAGCAGGAAAGAGCCTAAGTTAATGACATTGCCCGTGAATAGTAACGAAAAATAGCTTTCTTACGGCTGCCAGGAAGAAAATGCATATGCCATAATAAACAGGCTGGCAACCAGCAGCACATTCCCAATGGCGATCAATGCCGATTCCGTACATAGGCAGGCCATAAATGACCCTGTCCCCATAACAATGATTCCAATAAGGGCTGCAATCTTATATTTTCTCATACGAACAATCCTCCTATACAGCAACTTGCCGGTTGGTAGCTTTCATCAATATCGGATAGAGAATGCCGCCGATGATCAGGCCCTTTAATGCAGGCAGGCCGAATGGGATCAGGTATACGCCGACAAGGGCAACTGCCCAGGTAATCCATGCAACCGCATTAAACTGTGCAAATTTCACTTTGCCAAGGTCTTTGTAATCCCCTTTGTGGATAATAAAGTAATCGGCAAGGATAATCCCCGGAAGCGGCGGTACAATCGTACCAAGCAAGTCAAGGAACGTAAATAAGAAATCAACCTGATATGGCCTGCACAGCGTTGCAAGTGCAGAAATAGCCAGCAATATGATAATAATCTTTTGACGGTCCATATTGAAAGCATTGGACAGGTTCAGGGAAGTAGAATACAAGTTAGATGCATTGGTCGTAAAAATATTCGTAGTCATAAGGATCAGGCACGGAACCAAAAGGCCCATTGACAGCAATACATTGGTAAGGTCACTGTCCCCTACTGCTACCGAAGTGATGGTCCCGCAAAGGATCATAAAAATATTGCCGCCCAGCAGGCCAGTAAGCGTTGCCGCAATCGCATCTTTGGTCGATTTTGCATAGCGCATAATATCTGCGATACAGGTAGAGGTGGACAGGATCCATGTGCCAATTACAACTGTGATACCGTTTGATAAGCTAATATGGCCCTCCGGCGTAAAGTTCCACAGCCCATCCAGCCCGATCATGCCGACCGAACGGATAGACGTTGCCAGCGACAGAAAAATAATGGCTGGAATCGCGATATATCCAAGGATACTGATCGCCTTGATCCCTTTCATTGCAAAGATCCCCATGACAACTGCACTGACAGCCATACAGAACAATTCAGCAATATCGCCCAAATGGAATGCCTGTGCAATAAAATGCCCATACGTTGCCGCCTGTATGGTATACCATCCGATATTGACTACCGGCACAAACATGGACGCAATCCTAGAGCCTTTTTCTCCAAAACTATAACGTGTCATCAGGGCAAACGTCAACCCTGTCCTGCTGGCAATGATACTAACCATAATTGCGATAACACTTAAAAACACATTTCCAAGCACAATGGCAAGCAAGATCATTTTAAAATCCAGCCCCGCTGAAAGGCCGCCGCCCGCCATCATACTAGTGATTACAAATACAAACCCCGTCCAGACAATTGTCAAGCTAAAATAGCTTTTGCGCTCTGACTCTGGTACGGCGCTTAAGGAATATTCACTATCATTTGTATTATTATTTTCCATATCTTAATCTCCCATGTTATTGATTCCAATACCCTTCATGGACGGCTGCAGCAAGCGGGGCAATTTCAGGGAACGGCCCTACTACCTCTATCGGCTTTTGCCCTTTTGCAAATACTTCCCTACATGGAAGGTCAAACGTCGGGTTTTGTTCATCAGACCCTGTTAATGCAAGCAGGTCTTTTTCTGTCATCGCATAGACCACCCGTCCAATATTCCCCCAATAAATGGCCCCGGAACACATCGCGCACGGCTCTGCGGTAGAATACAAGGTGCAGTTCCATAAAAAATCTTTTTCATATAAAACCGATGCACGCTCTACCAGCTGCGTTTCTGCATGCCCGGTACATTTCTTTGTAGAAATCTCCACATTTTCCTGCTCCAGCAAAATATTGCCCTGCGCATCTACCAAAATAGCCCCAAACGGGGTATTTCCTGCTTCCCTTGAATGCTTTGACAGCTCAATGCATCGTTTTAAATAATATTCATGTTCTTTGTACATAACGAAATCCTTTCTATGCGCGGTTTACATGGGTGCCTGTTTCATACGTATGATCTTAGTAATACCTATATTTAAAAAGTAATAGGTATTACCTTTGTGTACATTGTAACATCATTGGATATTGTTGTAAATGAGTAAAAGCAAACAAAGATACGGGGAAGAATTGGACAATATGCACAAAAATAGGGAGGTAGTTTCTTCATGAATATTGTGGCGGGAAGCCGTAGAAGGTGAATTGTGGCGGTATTGACTGGTATTTCCTTTAAGATTTACTGAAAAGATTGATACATATTCTGCTAAGGCCCCAAAAGCGGCCGGATATTGATTAAGCCAGATAGTTCCTGGAATCAAAAGGCGATCGGCCATATCACTTAATCGATATAACATGAAAAACCTGCCATCCATAACGGATAGGGCAGGCCCGTTTAAAAACTTACGGAAATTTTTCTTTGTTATGATGGCGGCATTTGAATACTAAATATTAAATTTTCCTGCCCCCTTGCTTCTACTTTTCTTTTCACTTACGGATTTTTTTGACTGATAGCTTTATCCTTCTATCCGCTGCTATGTATCCGTTATCCTATATCTAACTCTTTCCTGCACTTTGCGTCTTCCTCAAGGAAATCTTTTAATTTTTGTGCATCTTCATCATTTTTGGCGATAAACTCCATTTGCGGCACATCCCCATTTGCAAACATACGGGTCATTGACAGATACTGGCTCAACTTGGATTTCATGTTCAGGCAGTCCCCTTCTCCAGTCACGAGCAGTACATTCATTGTGCAGCTGTCAATTACCTCAAATAACTTCTGTACCTGATTTACTTTCTCTACTTTAATATTCATTTCCAAGTCTCCTTTCTGAGTGTCGCTTTTTATACGCCGCCATCCGCTTCCTACTCCAGTATAACAAGCGCAATCTGGTATTTCAAGCAGTTTTATTCAGGAAGATAAAATAATGGCGCCTGAATGTTACCATTCACGGGCAATGTCATTTACTTAAGCTCTTTCTGGCTGAAATTCAGCTATGCAAAGCCTTGAATTACCAGGTGCTTTCTAATACTGGTCAAGGGCCAGATGGCTTAAGTTAATGACATTGATTCACGGGCCAGGAATGCGCATAAACTGCGCATTCCTGGCCTGTGGATAAACGGGCGGCCCCTTATAAAATGGTCTGCACCAGCCTTGGTTCATACCCTTCCCGTTCCAGCGCATCCATAATCTGCGTTTTATGTTCTGTCCCAAAACTTTCCAATGTAATACGCAGTTCTACTGCAGCGCTACGGTTTGTTGTAACAAACTGGTTATGTTCCAGTTTAATAACATTCCCCTGTTCTTTTGCTATCGCATCCGCTACTTTACATAATTCCCCTGGCTTGTCCGGGAGCAGTACCGATAAGGTAAAGATCCGGTCACGGAAAATAAGCCCTTGTTGAACCACAGAGCTCATTGTGATCACATCCATATTTCCACCGCTTAAAATGGATACTACGCGCTTTTGCTTTACATCCAGGCGCTTTAAGGCAGCTACCGTTAAAAGCCCGGAATTTTCTACCACCATTTTATGGTTTTCTACCATATCTAAAAATGAGCCGATCAATTCATCGTCTTTTACCGTCAGGATACCATCCAGGTTTTTTTGGATATAGGGAAAAATATTCCTGCCCGGTGTTTTGACAGCGGTACCGTCTGCAATGGTACTAACATTCGAAAGCGTTACTACATCCCCTGCTTCCAGGGATGCCCGCATACAGTCTGCGCCTTCTGGTTCTACGCCGATCACTTTGATCTTTGGGTTTAACAGTTTTGCAAGGGTTGATACCCCGGCCGCTAGCCCGCCGCCGCCGATGGGTACCAAGATATATTCTACCAATGGAAGCTCTTTAAAAATCTCCATTGCAATCGTCCCCTGCCCAGTCGCAACTGCCAAGTCATCAAATGGGTGTACAAATGTATAGCCATGTTCTTTTGCCAGCTCTTCGGCACAGGCACAAGCTTCGTCGTATACATCCCCATGCATGATAACCTGGGCCCCATAGCTTTTGGTACGGTTTACTTTAATCAGCGGTGTCGTTGTTGGCATTACGATCACAGCCTTTACCCCATAGCATTTGGCAGCATACGCTACCCCTTGTGCATGGTTCCCTGCCGATGCTGTAATTAGCCCTTTTTCCCGTTCTTCTTTGGTTAAGGTGCTAATTTTATAATAGGCGCCGCGCAGCTTATAGGCGCCGGTATACTGCATATTTTCCGGTTTTAAATACACTTTGTTCCCTGTCTGGCTACTTAAATAATCGCTGTATAATAGCTTTGTCTCCTGGATAACTTCCTTTACTTTTTCACAGGCTTCTTCAAACTTATCCAAAGTCAGCATTTCCTGTCTCCCTTCTATGCTGTTGTGATACTATTTTTCTATCCCTTTTTTATCTTAATTTTATCTTACTCCATCCCGTTTTCCTCCGGCCCTTTTTCCCTGCAAAACAATGCGTCGACAAACTGCCCTGGGTCGAATTTCTGCAAGTCGTCGATGCCTTCGCCAACCCCGATATATTTCACTGGGATGCCAAGCTCTGACTGAATAGCTACTGCAATGCCGCCTTTTGCTGTACCATCCATTTTGGTTAATACAATACCGGTAATATCGGCTACTTCGGAAAACTGTTTTGCCTGGTTTAACGCATTTTGGCCCGTTGTTGCATCTAAAACCACCAATGTTTCACGGTATGCCTGGGCATATTCGCGTTCTAGGATGCGGTTGATCTTTTTTAACTCTTCCATCAGGTTCTTTTTATTGTGGAGCCTGCCCGCCGTATCGCATAACAAGACATCCGCACCCCGTGCTTTTGCAGCTGCTACTGCATCGTACACAACAGATGCCGGGTCTGCACCTTCCTGGCCGCCGATCATTTCCACACCGGCGCGGTTTGCCCATTCTGCAAGCTGGCCGCCTGCGGCAGCGCGGAATGTATCTGCTGCGCCAAGTACTACTTTTTTCCCCTGGTCTTTTAGCTTTCCAGCCAATTTTCCAACGGTTGTTGTTTTGCCGACGCCATTTACCCCAATTACCAGTACAACAGATGTTTCCTCTTCAAACCGGTAGGCTGTCTCCCCTACTTCCATCTGTTCCCGGATGCTGTTGATCAAAAGCTCTTTGCATTCCGCTGGGTCTTTGATGCGCTGCTCTTTGACTTTCACTTTGAGGTTTTCTAATATAGATTCCGTCGCCCTTACGCCCAGATCGCCCATAACAAGGATTTCTTCAATTTCCTCATAAAATTCATCGTCAATTTTTGAAAAGCCGCTGAATACAGCATCGATGCCGGCGGCAATATTATCCCTTGTTTTAGTTAGCCCTTGTACTAGGCGTTTAAAAAAACCTTTTTTTTCTGCCATGTCACTTTCTTGTCCCTTCTATATTTTTATATTTCCATATGTATACCCATACCTGACATAGATCATGTTGAAAACCTTGGGCAGCAATGCGTGTTTGCCTTTTGGTGGCGGTGGCCACTCGGACGTTGTGGGCTTGCCTTTTGGTGGCGGTGGCCACTCGGACGCTGCATGCAGAAGCTGGGGTGTTCCTGCTGTACCGCTGCGAAATGCAGGTACCTCTAAGCATTCTGTGCCAAGGTTGCTGGTACCGGACGAACCGGGGATTGACCCGCCATCCGTGGCGGCAATCCCCTTTTCCGGGCATCCGTGCCCGGAAATTCTGACAACGGCAGAATGCTAAGAGGTTCCAGCATTTCTCCGCAAGTACAGCAGGAACACCCCAGCTTCTGCATGCGGCTGTTCTTGAAAACGGTAGGTATGGTTTTCGTGTTCAGCATTTTTGACCAGTGGCAAAAATTTCCAAACTCTCTTAAAGTATTTCAACGTCTAATACTGCCGTAAAATTATTAAACCTTACATCTTATTAAGCCTTACATCCTATTAAATCTTACACCTTATTAAGCCTTACATCCTATTAAATCTTACACCTTATTAAGCCTTACATCTTATTAAACCTTACACCTTATTAAGCCTCACATCTTATTAAATCTTATATCTTATTTTAAATCTTATATCTTATTAAGCCTTACATCTTATTAAATCTTACATCTTATTAAATCTTACATCTTATTAAATCTTA
>CAMUML010000075.1 GCA_947089855.1 uncultured Eubacterium sp. | reverse complement strand
TTTCCGGGCATCCGTGCCCGGAAATTCTGACAGTGGCAGAATGCTAAGAGGTACCTGCATTTCTCCGCAGGCATAGCAGGAATACCCCAGCTTCTGGATGCGGCTGTTTTAGATAGTAGTATACGTTTGCGTAATAGTTTCCGGCTTTTAGATTCTAACAGAATACGTTGTGCAAAATATATAGCCACGCAGACTTTTCAACCAAACCCTAACACTATTTTTCTGAAAACATAACATTGAATACAATCCATAATGTTTTCTCAACGCAATACTAAGACTTGTCTGAAAATCCCTTACCATGAGTAAAAATGTTAACATTGTATGACATACCTTCCATTCACCAAAATGCTGCCATTGCATGACATACTTTCCATTCTTCAAAACGCTTCTATTGCATGGCATACTTTCCATTCTTCATAACGCTTCTATTGCATGGCATACTTTCCATTCTTCATAATCCTGCTATTGCATGGCATACTTTCCATTCTTCATAACGCTTCTATTGCATAGCTCCTTCCATTCTTCAAAACACTGCTATTGCATGGCATACCTTCCATTCTTCATAATCCTGCTATTGCATAGCTCCTTCCATTCTTCATAACGCTTCTATTGCATGGGCATACTTTCCATTCTTCATAATCCTGCTATTGCATGACATACTTTCCATTCTTCATAATCCTGCTATTGCATAGCTCCTTCCATTCTTCATAACGCTTCTATTACATGGGCATACTTTCCATTCTTCAAAACGCTTCTATTGCATGGCATACCTTCCATTCTTCATAATCCTGCTATTGCATAGCTCCTTCCATTCTTCATAACGCTTCTATTGCATGGGCATACTTTCCATTCTCAAAATCCTGCCATTGCATGGCATACCTTCCATTCTTCATAATCTTGCTATTGCATGGTTCCTTCCATTCTTCAAAACGCTTCTATTGGATAGCAAACCTACTATCCATGAAAATGCTGCTATTATACGGCATACCTACCGTTTCCAAGATCAGCCGCATCCAGAAACTGGGGCTTTCCTGCTATGCTTGCGGAGAAATGCTGGTACCTCTTAGCATTCTGCCACTGTCAGAATTTCCGGGCACGGATGCCCGGAAAAGGGGATTGCCGCCACGGACGGCGGGTCAATCCCCGGTTCGTCCGGCTACGTAAGCTTTGGCACAGAATGCTTAGAGGTACCTGCATTTCGCAGCGGCATAGCAGGAAAGCCCCAGTTTCTGGATGCAGCGTCCGGATAGCCAATAGCAAACAGCCATCCCCTTTTATTCATAACGGTCAAACACCCTCCGCAAAAACCACGCATTCACACAGGCAATCAGCGCAAATCCCCCCAAAAGCCAAAACGGTATCCCATAAACAGCTGTCCGGATGCTGAAAAAAGTTACCGCTACACTTCCAGCTGAAATAGCCGCCATCGCCAATGTACATGGAATATGCTGCACAGCCGTTATAAAAGCATTGTTTAACGTATTCCAGATGGTATTTTCATACCGTGCCAGCATTGGGAACACATAGAGCGCCAGCATAAAAAACACAAGGCAGATGCCTGCCAGCAGCTTTTGGACCGGCCCGGACATCTGCCCTCCTGACTGCTGCATAATATGGAAATCGAAATATAGGACAAGGCACATCCCGCCCATGCCCGCCCCCATAACCGTCGCCTGGCGGAAATTCTGTTTCATTGCTTTGAAATAGCTTTTTGCGATATAAGCCTCTTCACCCCGCACCATTTTTAGTGCGACGGAATAAAGGGCGGTCCATGCTGCCCCAATGGTAAAGACCGGGAGGCAGGTAAGTAAAAATAAAGCATTTAATACCAAAATATCGGTAAACCGGTTTAATACGTGGACAAATGGGCTGTCCAAATCAAATATTTTTTTCATATTTCCTCCCTCCCAGCCCAGGCAAGCCAAGCAGCGGCTATTGCCCTTTTACAGCCTAAGCTTCTACAATTTCCAAATTTTCATCGCCAAGGACTTCAAACTGCCAGCTTCCTGTCTGGCTTTCTACATGCGTGCGTACCTGTGTGCCGATACGGTCTGCCTGGATGCGCATAACGATATTGCCTTTTACATCTGTAACACATGTTTGTGCATGGCTGTTGTCCTGCGGCAGATACAAGTACAGCGTTACATTTTCATAGAAATTGTAGTCTGGGCGTGTTGTGTCCGCACCGACGGCCAGGATGCTGCCTGGACGCAACAGCAGCGGCAGTGAAAAATAATCATGGGTTTCTTTGTGCCATTTCCCGCCTACAACGGTTTGTTTGGTCAGCAGGTTATACCAGTTGCCTTGCGGGACGTAATATTCTACCTCGCCAGTTGATTTGAAAATCGGCGCTACCAGCAGGGAGCTGCCAAGCATATACTGCTTATCCAGCGGTTCGCAGGCACGGTCGCCAGAAAATTCCAAAAACATTGGACGCATCGTAGGCACGCCTTGCGTATGTGCAACAACTGACTGGTAGTACAGGTATGGCATAAGGGCACATTTTAGCTTTACAAATTTGCGCAGCACCTGGCATGCTTCTTCGTCAAACATCCACGGTACACGGTAGGAATCGGAGCCGTGCAGGCGGCTGTGCGAGCTTAATATGCCAAACTGGCACCATCTTTTATATACATCGGCTGGCGCTGTATTTTCAAAGCCGCTGATGTCATGGCTCCAAAACCCAAAGCCTGCACAGGCCAAAGACAGCCCGCCGCGCAAGGTTTCTGCCATAGACGGATAACTGGCCGAACAGTCGCCTCCCCAATGCACCGGGAACTGCTGCCCGCCAACTGTTGCGGAACGGGCAAACAGCACCGCTTCGCCGTGGCCGCGTTCTTTTTCCAATAAGGAAAAGACTGCCTCGTTGTATAAATAAGGATAATAATTGTGCATTTTTACGGGATCGGACCCATCGTAGTAGACAATCCCTTTTACGGGTATCCGCTCGCCAAAATCGGTTTTAAAGCAGTCTACGCCCATATCCAGCAGCGCCTTTAATTTCCCCTGGTACCAGGCTGCAGCTGCCGGGTTGGTAAAGTCCACAACTGCAACGCCGGCCTGCCATAGATCGGTCTGCCATACATCGCCGTTTTCTTTTTTTAGGAGATAGCCCTGTTCCATGCCTTCGGAAAATAATGGTGATTTCTGTGCAATATAGGGGTTGATCCACACACAGATCTTAAGCCCCCTGTCATGGTAGCGCTGCAGCATTTCCTTTGGGTTTGGAAACGTATCTGCATCCCAGGTAAAATTACACCATTCATACCCTTTCATCCAAAAACAGTCAAAATGGAATACATGCAGCGGAATATCCCGGTCTGCCATGCCCTGTATAAAACTAGACGTGGTCGCTTCATCGTAATTGGTCGTAAATGAAGTTGTCAGCCACAGGCCAAACGACCAGGCTGGCGGCAACGCCGGCTTCCCCGTCAGTTCCGTATATTTGGATACGGCCCCCTTTGGCGTAGAACCATTAATCAGGTAATAATCCAGCCGTTCCCCTTCTGCAGAAAACTGCACGCGCTCTACCTTCTCGCTTGCAATTTCAAAAGAAACATCCCCTGCATTGTCTACTAGGACGCCATAGCCTTTGTTGGAAAGGTAAAACGGTATATTTTTATAGGTTATTTCACTGGCCGTCCCGCCGTCTTCATTCCACATATCTACTGTCTGCCCATTTTTTACAAACGGCGTAAAGCGTTCCCCCAGGCCATAGATATACTCGTCAATATCCAATGCCAGCTGTTCTACAACATAATTCCTGCCGGTCTGCGTATTTACCATATAGGCCATATTCCGGTAACTTGTTTCCGTCAGCTCCCGGTCCCCGTCCAGGAAACGGATGCCCCAGGCATCTGGCCGCTTATCAATTACAGCTGCTGTTTTTCCTGTCCGGTAAACCAGTTGTGTTTCTGTTTCTTCGATTGTAATGTTCGAAGCAACGGTTTGCCCGCCTTCTTCAGAATAGACCTTGGCAAAAGGCCCGCGGTATGCCGCCCCTTCAAAATGCCGGATAGATACTTTAAGCACGTCTTCCATCGGGCTGCTGATACAAACCGTAAGCATCCCCAGGTTTAAAATATCCCCCCGTTTGGAAATATGTTTTGCAGGTGCATAAACAACAAGCTCCTGGCCTGTTATGCGGTGCCCTGCATACTCTACTGCATACAGCGGTGTGATCTCCTTGCGCACCAGCCAATAACCGGATGTAAATTTCATAGATAACCTCCTTAACATTGTAGGCCGCTGGCAGTATCCCTTAGGCACAGCGGCCCTTTTTATTTTGTTACTCTCAATGTATCATAGCTTTGGCTGTTTGTATACTGTCATCTACCCTTTTACAGACCCTGCCGATACGCCGCCGACAATATACTTCTGCCCAACGATAAACACGATCAGTACCGGCAGCAGCGTCAGCATAATATCAGCCGCCACAAGGTTCCATGAATTCTGGAATGCGCCAAAGAAATTGTAAACAGCCAGCGTCATTGGCCATTTCGCCGAATTGTTCAGATAATATAACGGCATGGTAAAATCATTCCATATCGCCATAAAATCAAGTACAAACAAAGTTGATACAACCGGTTTTAACAACGGTGCAATGATCTGGATAAACAGCTGCCACGGTGTACAGCCGTCGATCACGGCAGCTTCATCAATCTCCCGCGGGATCGTCTCTACAAACCCATAAGCCAGAAACAGGCTTAACGGGATGTTGATCGCGGCATACAAAAGGATGATCCCAAACCGGGTATTCACAAGGTGGAACGCCTGCATCACTTTCATCAGCGAAACGTTATTGATCGGCATCGCAATCCCCGATATAATAAAATAATAAAGGAACTTATTAATGCCTTTCATATTCCGCGAGATTACAAATGCTGCCAGCGAAACGACGATTACAATTACAATTACACTGCCCGTAGCATATAGCAGCCCATTGAAAAAGGAAGAGACCAGCTTTCCCTGTTCGATAACGGTTGCATAGTTTTCAAACATCCATTTTTTTGGCAGGGAAAGCGTCATCCGGTCTGCCTCTGCGGAAGTTTTAAAGGAATTGACAAATAAAACAACCAGTGGGATCAGGACGATCAGGCTGATAAACAGCGAAACGATATTCCCCACAACGTGCCCGATTTTTTTACCCATTGTACCCATTAATTTTCCACCTCCGAACTTTCCATAGACTTAATGATAAAGTACAAAAGTGCCAGCACGATAAAGAACAGCACGCTGGACAACGTCGTGCCCATTGCCAGGTCGCCTTTTGAAAACTCCTTGTAAACCGCAGTATTGATCACGCCAGTCGCATTGCCAGGCCCGCCGTTTGTCAGGGAATATACCATATCAAAGACGCGCAGCCCATAGGTGACATTTAACACCGTTGCATTGACCAGCACCGGCTTTAACAGCGGGATTGTAATATGGCGAAGCTGCTGGAAAAAGGAAGCCCCATCCATCTCCGCTGCTTCATAGTATTCCGGCGCGATCGACAGCAGCCCGGCAATTACAACTACCATAATGTAGCCCATACCTTTCCAGGTATCTACCGTCATAACCGTAGGAAATACAATGTTCAAATCCGTCAGCCAGTTCTTCGCCAATGCATCCAGCCCAATGCCCCGCAGGAAATTATTTAAAAACCCAGTTGTCGGATGCAGCATGCTTTTAAACACCAGGCCGACCACCAGATAAGACATGACCTGCGGTGAAAAAATGATCATCCGCTGGAAATTCTTGCATTTGATAAACTTCCTAGTCAAAAGCAGCGCCAACGCAAGCCCTACAACTGTCTTTGCAACTGTTGTTACAATGGTAAATAAAATCGTATTGCCTATGTAAAGCAGATATTCTGAATTTCCTTCAAAAATGCGCTTATAATTGTCCAAACCTACAAACCGTATCTCATTTGTAAAGTTGTTCCAATCGGTAAACGAATACCCGATCCCAAGGATGCCCGGCAGAAAACACAGCAGGAAATATAAAATGGCTGCGCCGCTGGCAAAATACCAAGGATATAATCTTTTTCTGTCCATAACGGCCCTCCTTATCCGCTACTCCTGCCAAGCCGGATCCCTTTGCAGCTGTGCCTGCTCATTTCTCCTTTGTACAATCGTATCTACTACATCCTGCGGCGTCATCGCCCCAGTATACATGGATTCCAGATCTTTGCCGACATCCATCCACTGGCTGTCAATATAGTTTACAAATACCTGGACTACGTTTGCTTTTTCCAAAGAATCCAAAAACTTCTGGTCTTCCTCTGAATACTTCGTATCAATCTCGGACCAGCACAGCGCAGATAATTCCGGCTGGCCATCCAGGCGTTTCTGCAGGTTTTCTGGCTTTGTCAAAAATTCAAAAAACTGCTTTGCTTCTTCTATATGTTTGCTTTCTTTATTGATAAAATACGCATTGCTGGCCGGGTTAACGCCGATTGCCTGGTTATCGCCCCAAGGCATTACAAATGCACCCAGTTTTTCTGACGCCTTAAAGTCCGGATAATCATTCTCAATCTCCCCACGGAAGCCAAGTTCTGCAATGGTCATGCCATATTCGCCGGAAGCCATCGCCTGTTTTGCGTTTTCCCAGGTATTGCTCAAGTAATCGGTTCCAAAATACCCCGCTTTTGCGCATTCATCCAGCTGTTCTAAGATCGTAAGCAGATGCGGGATGTCTTCCAGTTTTGTTTCGTTCGCATTCAGCTTGTCATACACATCCGGATCATCTGCCAGCCACAGCCCGCCTGTTTCAAACAACGGCAGCACCTGGTGCCATCCATTGGTCGTAGCTTCATAAACCGGCGTTTTCCCAGAATCCAAAATCTTTTGGCACACGTCTTTAAACTCTGCATAATTCGTTGGCACCTTTAGGCCCAGCTCTTCAAAAATGTCTTTATTATAAAGGTAGAAATACATCTTTGCACCTGGGAAAGTCGTCCCATATACCTTGCCGTCTACCGACACTGCATCCTTGGCGCTCTCATCCATCCGGCTTACCCATTCCTGGTCTGTCAATTCCACGGAATACTGGTCCATATGGATGCTGGATGCCAGGCCAATCGGCGTATCCACACAGATAATATCCGGCGCTTCCCCAGAATCCAGTTTCACTTTGATCAAGTCGCGCCACTGCGCATCTGGCGAAATCTGAAAATCCACTTTAATCCCCGTCTCTGCCTCGAATTCCTTTGCCAGATCCTGCACAATGCCTGATGTCGGAAGCCCGCTTTGATGGCTGCCAAACGTCAGGGTAACCCCCTTGCCGCCGCCGGAACCGCCGTCTGCTCCACCAGAACCGCCATCCCCTTCATCAGAACCACAGCCTGCCATCAGGCCAGCCGAAAGTACAACCGCCATCGATACCCCTACCATCTTTTTCCACATACTTTTTTTCATAATCTTTTCCTCACTTTTTTGTAAAACCCATGCCTCCCGGCATTGCCGCGCCATGGCTTGCCGCAATACCCGATGCTACACTTAATACTCCATTATTTTACCGGTAAAATAGCGTTTGTTAACATGCTCCTATCCTAACATACGGTTTTTTTAAGCACAATAGACAATTGTGAACTGGCAGTTGCATTATTTTGAACAATCTTGTATAATAAACAGGCGAAGGAGCACAAAAGATATGAATAAAATTACCAATTATATAATGATTGACAGTTTTCCGGATTTTTGCTATAGTTTAGTTAGTGATCGTTCTGCGGAAACTTGCGAAGCCCGCAGGCGGGGGAGAACCTACGGGTCTCTCCCTCTTTTTTATTTACAGGAGAAAAAATGGCAAATGAAAAAATACCTCTAACCTTTACCCAGCAAGTTTTACTGTTAAAAAATGATAAACATATTTCCATTCCAGATGAAGCCTATGCCAAACGATTGCAAAAGCAACTAAGGAACTGATCCATGTTACAAAAACAGAATTACTGGAACAAATGGGTTTTCCAGGAAATTGGACTGATATTACACGTTATTTTCAAAACTTAAGCTGCACAAAACAGGCAGAGGAGCACAAAAGATATGAATAAAATTACCAAACATTATTCCCAGACACTCTACCTTTTTGCTGTATATGGAATCTTTATCCTAATACTGCTGGGGATTTTTTTCTCATTTACGTACTACGACTACAAAAAAAATGTCCAAAATGATGCTTCGCGCAGCCTGGAAAATATGTGCGCTTCCATCAATGATTCCATAGATACGCAGCTTGACAACCTATCTGCGATTTCCCTAAATATCGTATACTCTAACCTGATTAAAACGAATTTTGAAGGGTTTTCCGACCATTACCAGCAGTCCGGGCCTGTTTCCGGACAAGTTTCGGCAGATGGCATCCAATCCACTGGTTTCCGTGAAAATGCAGAAATTATCCACGATGTCGTTACTGCCATGATCGGCGCCTACCAGACCGCCTCTGAAATCAGGCTGTATGACATGGACGGCTATTATGTGGAGTCCGGCTACTGGCTGTCCACCTCCCACATCGACCTTACGTCCCTTTCCTGGTACGATGCGGTCATGAATTTAAACGGCTACAAATACATCAGCGCACCCCATACGCGCCGCGACCTCCCATCTTCCGGCAAAAACGTAACCGCGCATAAATTTATCTCGCTTACCCGCCTGTTCCTCACAAGGGACGGCTCGCCGGAAGGCATCGCAGAAGTTGTACAAGACTGCGGCAAGGTTTTTGCGCTTGCGTCCCAACTGGAAGACAGCAACCCTGGCCTAAGCGTATGTATTTACAATTCCAGAAAAGAAATTGTTTACCCTTATATAGACCCGCTCTCTGGCGAACCTTACACGTTTCTTACCAAAAACCAGATTGCCAACGGCGAGACCAAGATGGCCGCCAATAAAAAAGGCCGCCCTGTACTTGCCACCCGCAGGGCGGTTACCGATTATGGATGGGAAATTGTCCTGGTACAATCAGAAGAATCTATTTACCGGCCGTTAAAAAATTTCCAAAAACTATTTATCTGGATAACCTGCCTATCCATTATATTAACCCTTTTGATCTGCTTTTACATATCCAAACGGTTTACTATACCGCTGCAAAAACTGACCAGGGCCACCGAGAAAATTACGATCGACCGTGTACTTGACGAAAAAAAAGTAAACCTCACAACTGCCGACAGCAATATTAAAGAACTGTCTATCCTATGCGAAGCGGTGCGTACAATGTATGATAAATTACGTTCTAATTCGAGGGAAATCCTGCTGCTGCGCAATGAGGAAACACGTGCCAAATTACAGGCCACGCAATCCCTCATTAACCCGCACTTTTTATACAACAGCTTAACTAACATCAGCGTTATGGCCGAAGAACAAATGAATGGCGATATTGTAAATATGTGCCAGGCACTTTGCGTCTATTTCCGCTATATATCTTCTTCTGGCGAAATGATGGCCACAATAGAAAAGGAACTTTCTAATACCAAGGCATACCTAACATGCATGCAAATGCGTTATACGCAGGAGCTGGATTATACACTGTCCATCCCTGACGATGTAAAGCATATCCACATCCCAAAGCTGATTGTCCAGCCGATCGTGGAAAACGCCTTCAAATATGCATTTGTCAAATGCCCGCCCTGGAAGCTTTCGATCTCAGCCTGGGCGGCGGACGGGCGGTGGTATCTAAGGATTGCCGATAACGCCGGGACAATGGACGGCGAAAAGAAAGCATCGTTGCTGACGCTTTATGAAAACCTGGACCTCAATGAAGAATTGAAGTCTTTAAAAATCGGCGGCATGGGCTTAAAAAATGTATACTTACGGCTAAAACTGCTGTATGGTGACGATGCAGTATTCCAGATCGAAGCTACACCAGAGCAAGAAACCGCATTTATCTTAGGTGGTACGGTCCATACCGCCAAAGGCGGAGCGTTAGCCTGACAAATCTTATTACATTGGTTATCATTCGGAGGTTATTATGCAAGACGTATTTAACTACACTTATATTATTGCAGAAGATGAAAGCCTAATAAGGAAAAACCTGATCAAAAAAATTAAAGCGCTAAACCTGCCGCTGGTACAGGCTGGAGAAGCTTCCAACGGCGAAGAGGCCATTGCTTTGATCGAAGAATTCTGCCCACACCTGGTCATTACGGATATACGTATGCCGCTTTGCGATGGACTGGAAGTGGTAAAGTACCTGTACCAGAATTATCCTAGTACAAAAGCAATTATCCTAAGCGGATATGACGATTTCCGCTATGCCCAGCAGGCGATCCAGTATTCCGTAGTAGATTACTTATTAAAGCCTGTTTCCCAAGATATGCTTTCACAGTCGCTTCAGAAAATTTTAATTAAAATGGATACCGAATCAGACCAGCTGTCCACCTTCCATGCACAAAACGCTTCCTTAAGCCCAAAAGCCCTCAGCCAGCTGATGCAAAATTACCTTCTGGAAAATTACCAGCAAGAAATCTCATTCCAGGAGCTGGGCGGCAAGTTTGGGTTTACTCCGGAATACTTAAGCCGGATTTTTAAAAAATATACCGGGGAAACCCCATCGAAATATCTGATGAAGCTGCGCATTAATGAAGCCAAGCGCCTTCTTCTGAATGAACCGGATATTGAGATCCAAAAAGTTGGGGAATTGGCTGGGTATAAGGATGGGTTTTACTTCAGCCGGGTATTTAAAAGTTTTACTGGAATGCAGCCTAGTGAGTTCCGCAGCCAGCGTCAGCAGGCGAAACTGCCTGTTGGGAAACATTTGGATATGCCGTAATCTGAGGGTGGCCTTCTGGGCGCTGTATCCGTATCCGCATGCCGGGGCTTTTCTGGATTTGCCGCTGCGGAATGCTGGGCTTTCTTTGTTCTGGCTTTCCGCACGCTGCATCCACAAGCTGGGGCTGTTTTCTGGCAGCGATACATTGTACATATGGCTATTCGATAATGTAATTGCCCGATTACTTCGTGTATAACTGTGTGTATTGCCTGCTAAAACCTGCGGGATATGGATTATTAGTACAACATTAAGGGTCCCGGAAGACTGCTGCCCTCTGGGGTCCTTTTTTCAGTCTTGACACCATTATATTTTTCTTAATCCCATTCTATATCGCCATCTTTTATATACTCCCCATTATCCATTCTCTTTTCAGCGGCTTCCAACCTCTCCCTTTCCTCATAGGTTAATTTCGTAAAGTCTGGATCCCATGCAAGCACCAGTCTTTTAATAAACTGGCTTGCAAATTCCTGTTCGCTTTCCGGAAGCATTTCCAACATTTTTACTGATTCCTTGACGATCTGTGTCATATTTCTTTCCTCCATTTTTATTTATAAATATCCCCACGGCTTCCTATCTCCATGATAACAAGTATTTCCACTTCCCCCTCTTGTGTATATCTGTAAATAACACGGTATTTCCCTACCCTTAACCGCTGTCTGCCATCTTTATAGCCCTGCAGCGGCTTAATATCTCCTTTCGGCGGTTTTTGTGTTAAACCCCGGATTGCTTCCAAAATTGAATTTCTTAATTTCTGCGGAAGACTTTTTAAGAATTTCACAGCAACCTTATCAAATCTTATTTCCATAATGGACATTATAGCACACATTTCAAGTTTACGTAAGTATATACATTTCAGTTTTTATTGTTGTGGTATATATTTTGCAAATGTATAGACCTTACATAGTGCTTTTTCATCATGCATTGATTCAATAATCTGCACGATTTCAGCTCTGTACTTAGGAACCGCTTCCTTACCGCCGCTAAACCCTAAAAGAACACTGCCAGATAATTTTTTATTAATCCGGACTGGATTCCCACCGCCCCCTCATCCGGCGCCCGGGAGGCCTCCACCCCTTAGAATGCAAACACGATACAAAAAAACGAAGTTTCAAAAAAAATATCCCAGATTTCCCCCATTTTTCAAAGCAAACACAACGCAAATTATTTCATTTTGTACAAGATAGTGAAGCCATCCCCATCCAACCCCCGTTATAATATCCCTAACAAAACACTTATGGAAAAAAACAGACAAGGAGGAACGCATATGTCTATGAATATTTGCGGCGCCCCATGCTGCTGGGGCGTTGATGATGTGAAAAACCCATACCTTCCACCGTGGCAGAAGGTATTGCAAGAAGCAGGCCAGGCAGGCTACCGTGCAATAGAACTTGGCCCTTACGGCTACCTTCCTATCGATGCCAGGCAAGTGTCACAGGAACTGGAAAAAAACGGGCTTGCTATTGTCGCCGGGACCATTTTTGACGACCTGGCCAGCGAGGATAATTTGGAAAACGTTTTAAAACAGGTCGACGATATTTGTACGCTTATTACAAAACTGCCGCCGCTGCCGGTCCATCAAGGCCAGCATTTCCCAGCCCCTTACCTTACCGTAATGGACTGGGGGCATGAAGAACGGGATTATGCAGCCGGGCATTCAGGCCGCGCGCCACGCCTTTCGGATGAAGCATGGGCACAAATGATGGAACATATCAAATGCATCTGCAAGAAAGCTGCCGGATACGGGGTACGCCCGGTTATCCATCCCCATGCAGGCGGATATATAGAATTTGCGGATGAGATCGAAGCCATTTTAAGGGATATTCCATATGATCTGGCGGGTTTATGCCTGGATACCGGACATCTATATTATTCTGGAATGGATCCGGCAACCTGGCTGAAAAAGTGTTCCCAAAGGCTGGATTATGTCCATTTCAAAGATGTGGATGAAAAAGTCTACCAGGAAGTTTTAAGCATGCATATCCGGTTTTTTGAAGGGTGCGGCAGAGGGGCAATGTGCCCGATCGGAAAAGGGACGCTGGATTATCCAGGGATCCAAAAGGCGCTCGAAGAAATTGGGTACAGCGGATATATTACCATTGAGCAGGAAAGGGATCCCCGCAATGCGGATACCAGCCTTCGGGATGTTAAAGAAAGCGTGGCCTATTTAAAAAGCGTGGGCTACGAAATATAAAAACGGTCAGCTAGTATTGTTTTCATTCAAAAAAAGGGGGACTATTTATGTATTACGGAGAAAAAAAGATAAGCCAGCCAATCCGCTGGGCGATGGCCGGCGGCGGAAAAGGCAGCCAGATAGGCTATATCCACCGTTCTGCGGCACTGCGGGATTTTAATTTTACACTGGTGGCAGGGGCATTTGATATAGACCCGCAGCGTGGCAAAGCATTCGGCAAGGAACTGCATGTAGAAGAAAGCCGGTGCTATCCGGATTATAAAACAATGTTTGCAGAAGAAGCGAAACGCCCAGATGGAATCCAGGCCGTTACGGTTGCAACGCCAAATGGGACGCATTATGAAATTACAAAGGCAGCACTGGAAGCCGGGCTGCACGTAATCTGTGAAAAACCGCTTTGTTTTACCGTAAAAGAAGCCGAGGAGCTGGAAAAACTAGCGAAAGAGAAACAAAAAATTGTTGGGGTTACCTATGGCTATGCCGGGCACCAGATGATTCAGGAAGGCAGGAAGCTGGTTGAAAAAGGCGCGCTTGGAAAAATCCGCATTATCAATATGATGTTTGCCCATGGCTTCCATAACGTAGCAGTGGAAAAAGATACCGCTTCTACCAAATGGCGTGTAGACCCAAAAACAGCCGGGCCTTCCTATGTACTGGGGGATGTTGGGACGCATCCGCTTTACCTGTCAGAAGTAATGGTGCCGGATTTAAAAATTAAGCGCCTGATGTGCAGCCGCCAGTCCTTTGTAGCTTCCAGGGCGCCGTTAGAAGACAATGCCATGACAATTATGGAATATGACAATGGCGCAGTCGGATACGTTTGGTCAAGCTGTGTCAACTGTGGCTCCATGCATGGCCAGAAAATCCGCATTATAGGGGAAAAAGCTTCGATTGAATGGTGGGACGAACGGCCAAACCAGCTTACCTACGAAGTACAAGGGGAACCCGTCCGTATCCTGGAGCGTGGCATGGGGTACCTGGACGCCACTGCTACCGAAGAAGACCGCATTGGCGGCGGGCATCCAGAAGGTCTGTTCGAAGCATGGAGCAACCTGTACAGCCGTTTTGCACAGGCAATGGTTGCCGCAGACAACGGGCAACCAGTAGCTTTCTGGTATCCAGACGTACATGCAGGCGTACAGGGCGTACGCTGGGTAGAAAACTGCGTCCGTTCGGCTGAACAAGGGGCTGCATGGGTTACCTATAAATAATTGGCTACAGAAATAATGGTAAGCAATAATAATTCATAACAAGCTGCTATGAAAGCGATAACTGTTATAAATGAGGCATAAACAATAGAGGGGATATTTCCGCTGCCGGTTTTTCCGTTTGCGAAATCCCCTCTGCCTTTGCCTTTGATATGGTATTTCATAAAATTGCCTTTCCATCGTCCACAGATCAGCTTTGGTCCATCGTCCCTTTCATTTCCTCTTTATAAAACTCGCGGTAGCGTATGGGCGGCATTCCAACAACCTTTGCAAACAGCGTATTAAAATAATTGGTATTGCTATAACCGACCAGTGTTGCAATATGTGACGCAGAATAATCCGTCGAAAGCAGCAGCGTCTGTGCATGCCCAACCCTTCTTTGCATTACATACTGCATTGGCGCAACCCCTATCTCCTTCTTAAAGATATGCGATATATAAGTAGCAGAACACCCAAGCGCCTCTGCGGCTGCCTGCAGCGTAATGGCCTGCGTAAAATTTTCATCAAAATAACGCTTTATCCGGTACGCCATCTGCTTTCCTGCTTCCTGCCCACGTGGCGCCTGTAAGCCATCGCCCAGCCTGCGTGCCAGAATAATAAAAGCAGAACAAATAAGCTGCGCTGCAAGCTTTCCCTCCGTACCTGCCCCTTCCAGTTCAAACATTTGCTGGCACATTGATTTCAGTGCGGAAAAAAGCGGCCCAGCCTGCCGCACAAATGGTTCCCCGGCCGCTGCCAGGCAGTTGCGGGCCAGGCCGTTGAGGCGCAGGTTTGTAATGCCGATGCAAAAAGAACCGATCTCCTGGTCTGAACCGGATACCAATTCATGCAGGTCCCCCTGGTTGTAGTAAACAACACTGCCCTCTGAAAGCGGATAGGATTCCCCTTCTACATAATAAGTACCCATACCACGGTAAATCAAAATCAGCTCGCAAATGGAACTATGTTTGTGCAACGGCCTCTTCACCGTTTTCCTCCCATAATGTTGTTTATTGATATAAACCATTGTCGGCATCTGCCCATGCTGGAATGCGGCGGACAGCATATAGTTTGTATCTGGACAGCGCATCGTTCTCCCCCTGCTGTTACGCTTTATCAGCTAAAAAATCCTCATACATCCTCAAAACCATATCGTGTACATTGCCCGTCTATTACACTCACAAATACAATTTACCTGTAAAAAACCGCTCCTGAAATGCAATATCCTGTAAAATCTTTTCTGGTGGGATGGCCTGCCCGTCCAAAGATACGATCCATTTATCTTCCACATCATCAAAGCGGTGCCATACAGCGACCACTTTCCCTTCAAACTTCTCCAAAGGCCCTTTGGCGCCAAACAAATATACATCCTGTTCTTTACCATCTTTAGCAAAAACACCATCGATATATCCATAATTGATTGGATACACCGTTTCGGGGTAAAGGGGATGGGATGAACCCAACGGCCTATCCACTGTCCCTTTTACCGCTTTTCCGATAATCCGGCTATAATCCGGGCTATCTGTTTTTTCTTCCTCCAAACATATAGGTAATGCCTGCATCCTATCGCCCCATACCCTTTCCCGCCACTTTCATTTTCCCCTGCTATTTCCACCACTGTAAAAACGCCTTATAGGTTCTGTTATCCTAATGTTATCAAATTTATTAAAATCATAATAATATGTTAAAGATTTTAATGAAGTT
>CAMUML010000074.1 GCA_947089855.1 uncultured Eubacterium sp. | reverse complement strand
TAAACTTCTTATAGAATTACAAAAGCCTTATACCTTAACGGTATAAGAAACCTTTTATTTTTTGTGAATCTTTCAAGGTTATTACGCTGTTCAGTTATCAATGTACGGTTGCTTTTTACTTATTGTTTCCTTTGCAGTAGCAACTCTGATATATTATCATATCTTTCTTTGCTTGTCAACAACTTTTTATCAATTTTTACTTATCTATTGATTTCAATTTTAAAGCCGTTATCCTGCAATCTGCTGTATGAACTATATTTTTCATATATTGTTTACAGCTTTTATATTTTATTATATTTTATAAAGCTTGTCAAGATATTTTTAAATATTTTCCATATTCCATACAAATACCTTACCCAATACTTTATTTATTAGCCGCTTTCCCCGCGGCGACTGTTATATTAGCATAGATATTTTGCTATGTCAACCATATTTTTACTTTTTTATAATAATCTTTTTCAGCAAATTTATATTTTTACAAAAGAAATCCCTTGCAGCAATTCAAGCAGCCGGTTGTGTTCATAAAGTTGGCGGAGTACATCGCTTTCTTCAATCATTTTTATCAACGATGCACTGGCAGGAAATATTGCTGTAACCTTAATTAAAAGGAATACTGTCCATATTACAATAAAGGCTTTTACAATCCCGGCACAAAAACCCAATATCATATTTACTAAATGGACACCTGGGACTTTAGCAAATAAATCCAGCTTCCTTCCAACAAAGAACAATATCAGCCGTATAACTATAAGTGCAAGAAAGAATGCAGCAGCGGAAATAAGAAAACTTGCCATTGTTTCCGCTGCTTTGTCAACCAATTTGTTTACTAGCTGGCTGCCTGCCCCGTTTCCCGCGATTTCGACATTGTGGAGCAGTTCCTTGCGCAATGCCTTTGGAACCATCATCCACTGTAGGCCCAGGCTATTTTCAAGTTTTTCATCCAGGGATCCATCTGCCAGCCCCTCTTTGATAAAATTTTCAGTATATTCTTTGCAGCCTGCTTCTATATAGCTGGCTATCGGTGTATATTCCCGCACAGCCCAGTTTATGGCTGGTACGGCAATTGCAACAAATGCAACCGTAATTAAAAGCGCTGCCATAGAATATACTACCTTTAAGAACCCTTTGTGAAATCCGCGTAAAGCAGATACCACAATATATGCCATTGTAATAATATATAACCAATTCATTTATTTAATTGTCCTTTAATTTAATCAAATCTGTTTCCCCACTTAGGATAAACAGGTATTCCAGCTGGCTATTGCCTGAAATGACATCATAAATGCCCTGGTTAAACGTATATTCAAACCGTTTGCCGCCACGCATAGTATACAGTGCAACACTCTTTTCACCGCGGATGCATAACAGGCCATTTTGCAGAAAGCCAATTTCCTTATAATCCATTTTAAAATTCTGCGCAAGCACACGGTTTCCCCTCATGTTATAAATGAATGTACGGTAGCCTTCCGCAGAATTTGGATTATCGCAAACAAGGCCAAAATATTCTTCATTGCAGTATATACTCCGTATATCGCCAGGACAGTCAATTTCCTGTAACACGGAAGGCTTTTGTGTCCCTTCATATATGACTACTTTATTATCTCCAAATGCCAGAAGCCTATCATTGGATACAAACCGGATACTTGGAATTACCATATCATCATAAGAATAGGAACCAACTATATTATCGATTTCATTTTGTCCTACGGTTCCATAATTATAAAAAACGACCGTAGATTTTACTGTCCCTTCATTAATGGTCAGCATGCTGACTGCCAGCTTTTGTGCGTCATTGGATAACGCAATATCAAGCGGGTAGCCGCTGTTTTCTATATGCAGCCCCCCTGCTGCCAGCCGCTTTCCATCTTTATTATAGATATGTATGTAACTGGTATTGGGGTCTTCCATTAATACTGCGATTGTCCCTTGTCTGGATATACTTACCCTTTGAATTGGCATTGTGGTTTTAATTGTCCCTTCCTGCCCTACTGTATTCATAATGTAGATCCGGCCCCCGCCCAGCTCATAAATGGCCAAATAATCCTCGCACATTGTAATACGCGGCGTCTCCATTTCATAAGCTTGGTTCCAGATTACATTGCCAAATAAATCGGAATAAACCGCACCATCTTGTGTATACTGTAGTACATTTCCACGAAACTCTTCATACTCCGCCGCTTCTGAACCGCCTTGTACCACTTGCTCGATTACCTCATAGCTTGTATATGTTTTACCATCAAAATATAAAAATACCGCACACCCCAACGCAATAAGGATGCCGACAATTATAAAGATCACGATCAGCATCTTTATCCTGTGGATCCGAATCTTCTTTTTTAATTCGGACAGCTCCTCCACACTTTGGCTTGGAAGGGCACGTAAATTTGTATTTCTGCTATTTGGCATGATTTTCTCCTGTATGTTACATATGGATACTGCATCCGTGCCTGATGGAACATGCTTAAAAATAAAAGCTAAAGCTGCCCTTAACGCCATCGGCCTATTATGGCAGTTCCAATTTCTGCCCTGCATATATTTTATCCATATCTTCAATTCCGTTTAGATCACAGATTTTTTTCGCCTTTTTTGCTGTTCCATAGATTTTCTTACTAATACTGGCAAGGCTGTCGCCTTTTTTTACAATATAATACCCTTGGAGCAGATATGTTTGTGCCTCATCTAATGCAGCTGTTTCCAAACTATTGAAATCGCCTTTATCTTTTTTTGCCTTTTTAGAACTGGATTCTATTTCGGTGCTATCGCCTTTACTGCTTTCTGTAGTACTAGCTTCCTCTTTCTCCTGATCTGCTTTATCCTTACCTGTTTTTTTTGGAGCCTGGCTGTCTTGGGTATTTTTATCTGTATCGGATGCACCATTTGTATTCCGGCTCATCGCAGGCGCCGCATCTGCTTGTCCGGATTGGCCGGAAATTTGATTGACGGCAGTCTCTAAATTCTGCATTTTTTCCACATTGTTGACGGTACTAACGCCCAGCACACAGACAGAAAGCACTAACAACATACTGGTTGTATACAGTACGCCATTCCACTTTCTGGCAGCAAGCTGTTCTTTTTTATCCAATAATGTTTCCCGGTAACTGCGGACCAACGGCTCTTTTATTTCGTCTACGGAAATATCCAGCTCTTTTTCTTTGCGTGTACCGATCATGTACTCCTGCATCTGCGGGTTTTTTTCATAATAAACGTAATATCCTTCCCTACGCTGCAGCATATTTTTTTCAAATACGTAAAATGCTTCTTCATGTTCAATAAAATCCAGCAGGAACAGCACATTTTTTTGAATATTAAAATTCTGCTTATGGCTGCGTTCAATGTCCGCCGTCATACCTGCAGAAGCGC
Source organism: uncultured Eubacterium sp. (assembly GCA_947089855.1). Classification (GTDB taxonomy): domain Bacteria; phylum Bacillota; class Clostridia; order Lachnospirales; family Lachnospiraceae; genus Eubacterium_J. The sequence goes on along the minus strand of CAMUML010000074.1, from coordinate 12,485 downwards.
CGCTGACATCCTGCCCCCAGCCGACTATGTCAAGGTCGTCATAGTATTTTTTCATTTCCTGGTAAATGTAGGCCCAGGCATTATCATCAAATTCCAGCAGCCCGTCTTTAAAAAAGCTGTCTTTCAAGCGTATCATGCCACTGATAAAATACCGGACGTATTCCCCATCCCGTTCGATTTTGCCAATCAGCATAAATCCCCGGCGGCTCCAATCTTGTATTTCTTCCTGTGTATGTAAATAGGTATATACATAATCCTCCAGATAGACCCTTGTATTCCCTGTGTTTGTACCTATCTGGCGGATGTTCTTTGGTAAGGCTTTTGAAACAGATTGTTTTTGTTCTGCCATTGCACACACCTCTCTCCATTTTTGCATGATACATTCAATGTAGCACAAAAAGAGATGCTGATTTTGACAGTTATTGTTGGCAACGCCGCATAACAATAAAAGCGCGCCTTATAATTCTGTCCGCCCTTCCAATGCACGAAGCAGCGTTACTTCGTCTATATATTCCAAATCCCCTCCTACGGGCACACCGCTAGCTATCCGTGTAACTTTTATCCCGGTTGGTTTGATCAGCTTGCTAATATACATAGCCGTCGTCTCGCCTTCCAGGCTGGAATTTGTTGCTATGATCACTTCACTGATGTTTCCTTGCAGCCGCTGCATCAGCTCTTTTAATTTTATATCGGAAGGCCCTATGCCAAGCATTGGGGAAATCGCCCCATGCAAGACATGGTATACACCTTCAAACTTGCCGGTTTTTTCATAAGCCGCTAAATCCCTTGGATTTTCTACAACCATAATAACAGACTGGTCACGGCTTGGATTTTTGCAAATGGGGCAAATTTCGTCATCGGTTAGTGTAAAACACTGCTTACAATAACGGACACGGCGCTTTGCCTCCAAAATCGAACTGGACAGCTTTTCTACTTCTGCCTCCGGCATATCTAATATATAGAATGCCATACGCTGTGCTGATTTTATGCCAATTCCTGGCAGAGCCGCAAGGGATTCTATTAGCCGGCTGATCTGGGTGCTATAATAGTCCATCTCTAAAATAACCCCATTCCACCGCCCAGGCCACCTGTTATTTTGCCCATTGTATTCTGCGAATATTCATCAATCTTGCGCATTGCTTCATTGACAGCTGCCATGATCAGATCTTCCAGCATTTCTACATCGTCTGGGTCAACGGCTTCTGGGTCTATTTTAATTTTCGTTACTTCCCGTTTGCCGGATACTGTTACTTCAACAACCCCTCCGCCTGCGGTTGCGGTCATTTCTTTTTCTTCCAGTTCCTTGGTAGCATCTTCCATCTGCTTTTGCATTTTCTGTGCCTGTTTCATAAGGTTCGCCATATTGCCTGGCATACCGCCGCCTGGAAACCCTCCTCTTTTTGCCATTGTTATATCCTCCTTTTTCAACTTTAGGTATTATTTGATTCTACCGCAAATTTGATGCCATATCAATATTATGTCAGTTTCTCTCAAAATTTAAGCAAAATTACTGTTTCTGCAACAAATTACTTTCTTACTCTTCGTACTCTATCTGTGTATGGATGACCTGTTCCAAATCAACGAATGCATCCTGGAAAGATCTCCCGGTATCGTTCTTGCGTATCTGGACCTGCACGTCTTTGCCAATACTGCGCACAATATGATCCGTAATCTGCTGCTGGTAATCCTCTTTTTCCGCTATTACCTCGCTGCCGAAAGAATCATCCAGTACGATCAGCAAAATGTTGTCCCCGCCAAGGCTCAAATGTGCATTTTGAACCATTTTTCCGATCATAGGCGACAATCCGGACACAATGCCACGCCAGTTTTTTACGATATTGCGAATATCGTCTGGAATCGCCTTTGGAACTGGCGGTTTCGGTTCCACCCGTTCTGCTTTCGGGGCCGCAGCTGGGGCGGATGACTGAATCAATATACCATCCTGTACCTTTTTTTCCAGCTGGCTTAACCGTGCCAAAATGGAATCATAATTTTCTTCCATCTGTGGACGGCATAATTTTATTACCGCGATTTCGATTAAAATCCGTTTTTGGGAAGAAAATCTTATCTGGCCGGACAATTCTGAAAAAACCCGGATGTCCCTCATAAGCTGCCCGCTGTCTATCAGGCCCGATTCTTCTTTTAAAACAACAAGGTTTTCACTGGATACTTCCAATACATCTGCCATATCGTCCGAACTTTGTAAAAGCAGCAAATTTCTAAGATACCAGATAAAATCATTGACAAACTGCCCTAAGTCGCGCCCCTGTGTTACAAGGTTTTCTAATTGTTTCATTGCAGACACAATATCATTTTGCACAATTGCCCGGAACAAGCTGGAAAAACGCTCGGTATCTACTGCCCCAAGTACTTCCAGAACCTTGTCATACGTTAGCTTCTGCCCCATATAAAATGCCATGCACTGGTCCAGCAAGCTCAAAGCGTCGCGCATTGCACCGTCTGCTGTTTTAGCGATATAGTACACCGCCTTTTCATCCGCCTCTGCCTGCTCCTGGCAAAGCAGCTCATTTAATCTTTCTGAGATAACAGCAGTCGAAATACGATGAAAATCATACCTCTGGCATCTAGAAAGTATCGTTACTGGTATTTTATGCGCCTCTGTCGTCGCTAGAATAAATATTACATAAGATGGCGGCTCCTCCAGTGTTTTTAACAATGCATTAAACGCCCCTATGGAAAGCATATGGACCTCATCGATTATATATACTTTATATTTACCTTCTGTCGGCGCATAAGCTACTTCTTCCCGTATTTCACGGATATTATCTACCCCATTGTTGGATGCTGCATCTATTTCTATTACATTTAAAGAACTTCCAGAAGCAATGGCTAGGCATGCCGGGCATTTGCCACAAGGGCTGCCTTCCATGGGATGCTCACAGTTTACAGCTTTTGCAAAGATTTTTGCAATGGTAGTTTTTCCAGTCCCCCTGGTACCGCAAAACAAATATGCATGCCCAATACGCCCTGTTTTTATCTGGTTTTTTATCGTAGTTACAACATGTTCCTGGCCTTTTACATCCTCAAAATTTTGCGGACGGTATTTTCGATAAAGTGCCGTGTATGACATCCTGACCTCCTTTGGGCTTTTCGTGAAACAAAATCTGCTGCATGGCCTTTTCGCCTTGCAGCAGATCAATCTGACAAAAATTATAGAAACGAACCCATTAATCTCCGAAACTGATGCCGATAAGCTTTGCATCTTTAATAATCTGCGCATCCGGCTCAATCATTTTCAACCTGCCGGCAACGTTTTCCAAAGGTACCCTTCGTACTTCGTTATTTACCATAGCGATCATATAGCCATAATCTTTTTCCAAGATTGCTTTTGCACCTTCTGCCCCAAGCCGGGTACAAAGCACACGGTCATATGGTGTCGGGCTGCCGCCGCGCTGTGTATGGCCTGGTACCGTCACACGTACTTCGCTGCCCAGCTTATCGCTGATTTTCTTTGCTATTTCATAAGAAACAGACGGATATGGAGATTTTGCCATTTTTTTCTTATACTCTTTTTTACTTAATTGCGCATCTTTTTTAGAAATCGCACCTTCGGCAACTGCAAGGATCGTAAACCCTTTTCCAGCTTTGGTACGTTTTTCGATTGCATCTACCACTTTTCCAATATCATATGGAATTTCCGGCAGCAGGATAATATCTGCACCGCCTGCAAGCCCCGCATAAAGCGTCAGCCAACCCACTTTATGGCCCATAACTTCTACAATAAAGACACGGTTATGGGATGCTGCTGTTGTATGGATATAGTCAATTGCGTCGGTCGCAATATTGATCGCACTCTGGAATCCAAACGTAACATCAGTACCATAAATATCATTGTCAATTGTCTTTGGTAAATGGATAACATTCAACCCTTCCTCACGGAGCAGGTTTGCTGTTTTCTGTGTCCCATTACCGCCTAAGATCACAAGGCAGTCGAGGTTCAGCTTATAGTAATTCTGCTTCATAGCTTCTACTTTATCCAGGCCATTTTCATCCGGCACGCGCATCAGCTTAAATGGCTGCCGTGAAGAACCGATAATCGTACCGCCTTTTGTCAGGATGCCCGAAAAATCAGATGAGGAAAGTAACTTGTAATTTCCATAGATAAGCCCTTTATAACCATTTAAAAAACCGTAAATCTCTAAATCTTCTACATTTGCACTTAAACCTTTTGCTACTCCACGCATTGCCGCGTTTAATGCCTGACAGTCGCCGCCGCTTGTAAGCATACCTACTCTAAGCATCTAAAATACCTCTCTTTCGCCTTATTATATAATGTGCAGTTTATTGCCTGCTTTCTTATTATAGATGATTCATTATTATGCTGTCAATAAAAAAGATAGCTGATATATCCAAATATATTTTATGAATTTAAATGTTGTTTTAATACTTCTAAAATATATTCCCATACACGCCTCGTAGATGGTATACTCAATTTTTCTTCTGTCGTATGGACAGACTGTATATCCGGCCCTATGGAAATACAATCAAGCCCTGGCAATTTTCCCGCCAAAAGCCCGCATTCTACCCCGGCATGGATTGCCTGTACCAACGGCTTTTTTTGATACATGCGCTCATATACAGCAGCCATTTTATCGCGCAGCACAGATTCCCGTTTGTATTCCCAAGCAGGGTAGACGCCAGATAGCTGGATATTTCCACCTACCCCCTCTGTTATAAACGCCATCTTGTCAATCAATGCATCTTTCGCGCTCCCAACGCAGCTGCGGACAGCATAACGCAAAACAAGTTCTGATTGGTTAAGTTCCAAAACACCCACGTTAAGGGATGTTTCCACTAGCCCTTCCACATCGGCGCTCATAGACTGGACCCCATTTGGCAGTGCATTGAGCATTGTGACGACTTTTTTAGTACTTGGCTGGTCAAGCATATATTTACAGCCTGGCTTTTGTACTTGCACTGCTCTGATTTTGATATTCTTATCGGTTATGGCATATTCGTTTTTTATCTCATCTTGCATTTTCGCTATGATCCGTAAGGCTTCTTCACATTTTTCCGGCGCAAGGAACACATCTGCCGTACAATCCCTTGGAATGGCGTTATCTTTTTTACCGCCCTCCACTGCTGCCAGATGGAAGCCTAGCTTTGACAGCGCAATAAAAATCCTGCCCATCAAAATATTTGCATTCGCACGCCCCTGGTTAATTTCAACACCGGAATGTCCCCCTGTTAACCCCGTAATTGAAATAGACATCATACACCCAGCAGCATTTTCCCTATTCACAGGAAGGGTACAGGCTGCACTGGCACCGCCTGCACAGCCTGCCAGAAAAATACCTTCTTCTTCTGAATCCAGATTCAGCAGCATACGGCCTTCCAGCATCGATACGTCGATACCTGAAGCCCCTTCCATCCCTACTTCTTCTGAAACAGTAAATACTACTTCCAGCTTTGGATGCGCAACCGTATCAGAGCCAAGGATTGCAAGTGCATAAGCAACTGCTATTCCGTCGTCTGCGCCCAGAGTCGTGCCGTCTGCAGTAATATAATCCCCTTCTACGATCAGCTTAAGCCCGTCTTTTTCAAAATCAACACTGCTGCCCGGCTCTTTTTCGCAAACCATATCCAGATGTCCCTGGATAATCAGAGCTGGGTCTTTTTCATAACCTTTGGTTGCTTCTTTAATTATAATTATATTTTTCTGTTCATCCTGGTAATAAACCAAGCCATGTTTTTGCGCAAATGCAGCACAGTAATCGCTGATCTTGCCCTCGTGGTAGGATGGATGCGGTATCGCACATATTTCTTCAAAATAAGAAAATACCTCTTTTGGTTCTAATTGTGATAAAATGCCCATATTTTACCTTCTTTCATGCTTTTATATACATAGATGATGCTCTTGATGCATCCATTATCTACTGGTTTTTTTAAATTGTCAATTATATCTGTGCTGCAAAAAAATTTATCCTTGAAATTTTAAAATTTTATGATATAATAAAATAAATTTGCATAGTATATGTTTTATGGAGAGTTGTCCGAGTGGTTTAAGGTGCGGCTCTCGAAAAGCCGTGTGCCCAAAAGGCACCGTGGGTTCGAATCCCATGCTCTCCGTTTATTGTACTATATATTATGTAGTACTATCTATTAATACATCCTACCTCCAATAAAAAAGGGTTCTGTAACAACAGAATCCTTTTTTACCCTATTATCTACTTGTGCGCCAAGCAGTTTATCTGCGCTGCTATATATCCTGCGCCATAGCCATTGTCTATATTTACCACTGCAATTCCATTCGCACAGGAATTGATCATGGTCAGCAGCGCCGACAGGCCATTCATAGACGCGCCATAACCAACAGAAGTCGGTACTGCTATCACCGGTTTATCAACAAGGCCCCCTAATACGCTTGCCAATGCCCCTTCCATACCGGCAACTGCTACCACACAGTTAGCTGACTGGATAGTATCCAGACGGGACAGCATCCGGTGGATGCCACTAACCCCAATGTCATAAATGCGTTCTACCGCTGTTCCAAAATATTCTGCTGTTTGGGCTGCTTCTTCTGCAACGGGTATATCTGCAGTCCCCGCAGTACAAATAGCTGCCAGCCCTTTTTTCTGCTTTCCTTCTTTTTCAATTTTTATAATCCTAGAAATAGGGTCATAAACAGCCTGTGGATACTTTTTCCGTATCATCTCATACTGTGCCTGGGAGGCCCTTGTACCAAACACTTCGCCATCCTGGCTATACAGCTTTCCAAATATTTGCAGAAGGTGTTCGTCTGCTTTTCCTCTGCAAAAAATAACCTCTGCAAAACCGGAACGGAGTTTCCTATGTGTATCCAGCTTGGCGTATCCCATTTCCTCAAATGGCTGCCTGCGGAAATACTGTTCTGCCTCTTCAACAGACAGTTCCCCAGTTTTCACTTTTTGTAATATTTCCTTTGTTTCCATTCTACCGCCCTGCTGTTTTCTTTAATATATAGTAACTGGCTTTTCTTGTAGTTCCAATTCCTGCAATACTCGGATTACTTCTGCCAGGTTTGGAACACATTGATACAAAAGCTTTTTTATATCTTCCTCTGGCTGGCTTAAGTCTGGCACCATAACTGGATACATACCGGCGCGGTACGCTGAAATCACCCCATTAGGGGAATCTTCCAATGCCAGGCATTCTTCTGGGCCTATCCCTAGCCTTGCAGCCGCCTCCAGATAAATATCTGGTTCTGGTTTTCCGTTTTCTACCATAGATGCACAAACAATCTGGTCAAAATATTGAATCCTGCCTAATGAACCAAGGTAGCGCCTGGTACGTTCCATATCTGTAGAAGTAGCAACGGCAGCCAGGTAATGGTGGCCCTTCAAATAGTCCAACAGTTCCCCAAGCCCCGGTTTTTCTTCCAACCCATATTTATCTATATGTTCCTGCATCAGACGGATACGGAGTTCCCTAACCTTATGGTAGTCAAAATCAGGGCTTATTTCTGCCCGCAGCATAGAAGCTGTAATGTCCGCAGACTGGCTCCGGATACGCAGCGCAAGCTCTTTTTTCATATCATAACCGTAATGATGCGCTGCTTCCATCCAATATTTTACTAACAATTTTTCCGTATCTATCATCAAGCCGTCCATATCAAATATGACTGCCTTTACCATAGATGCCTCCATTTATGCCAGGCTTCAACAAAAAAACGCAGGGTTATGATCCTGCGCCTGTCCTTCTCTCTAAATAGTATCTTTTTTGGACATCCTGCTTTGAATCCCGGCCCTAAACGTTACCCTGGCAGTTAACTCGGCCCAGGCACCCTTACGGCACACAAGAGTTCCTGCTTAGTGCTGCTCCATTCCTGACCTGACACGGTTCACAAGTTCCTGTTGCGCAAGACCCAGACGTCAGCGCCACTTATCAGGGGCTGCTTTAAAACCAAAGACCCGGGGCAGGATATCACCCCAGCTATAGCGGATTGCTGGTACAGGGTACCGCTAGCACCCCGGCTGTCCGTGTTTTATTATATATGTTTTTTTTGCGGGTGTCAAATTATTTATAAGCTTTCTTATATTTTTTGCCTATACGTTATTTTTTCTCCCTAAGTTCTGCAAAAAACTTGCTTAACATTTGCGAACATTCTTCTTCCAGCACCCCTTTGGTTATTGGTACCTGATGGTTAAACTCCGCCATCTGTAGTAAATTTATAACAGAACCTGCGCAGCCTGCTTTTGGGTTCATAGCTCCGATCACAACTTCTTTCATCCGTGATTGTACAATTGCTCCAGCGCACATCTGGCATGGTTCCAATGTAATATAGATCGTACAATCTTCCAGCCGCCAGTCGCCGGTTTTCTTACTTGCTTTGCGGATAGCCGCTAGTTCCGCGTGTGCAAGCGTATTTTTGTCAATATTTCTGCGGTTATAGCCACGTGCAATAATTTTATCATCTTGCACAATCACACACCCTATTGGCACTTCATTGATCAGGTATGCTTTTTTTGCTTCGCGCAGTGCTGCTTTCATAAATTTTTCCTGTATGGTCAACTTTGCCTGCATTTTTTTCTCCTGTTGTTTGCATCTTGAACAATTTTTTTTATTATACTATACTAAAGCTACATTCTGCAATTCCCCATATTATTACATCTACAAATTTGGAGGCAGGCCATGAAATTTATTTATGAAACAGACCGGTTAATCCTTAAAATCCTGGATGGCACATACGCATCTGAAGTTCTGCGGTTTTATTTGGCAAACCGCGAGGTATTTGAACGCAGTGAAGCGCAGCGCCCATATAATTTTTATACAGAAAAATACCAGCGCCGCGTCCTAAACCATGAATTCAATATGTGCATCAAACAAATCGGTATCCGTTTTTGGATATTTGAAAAAACAGACCCTTCCCATGTGATTGGTACGGTCTGTTTTCGTGACATTGTACGCCATATTTATCAAAGCTGTGAAATCGGCTATAAATTTGATTCCCGTTTTTGGCACTGTGGATATGCGTACGAAGCACTTAAAAAGTGCATTGAAATCGCCTTTTATGATCTGGAACTACACCGGATAACCGCCCATATTATGCCAGATAATGCCCCGTCTATCCAGCTAGTGGAACGCGTTGGTTTTAAACAGGAAGGTATATCCAGACAGAGTGCATTGATCCAAGGGGTTTGGGAAGACCACATGGTCTACAGCATCCTCCATCCTTAAATATCCAGTACACGGTACCAATATCCCGGCTGTTCCCCTCTATCGTTTTTCTGCTCGTGCGGCAGGAAATCCGGGAATCCAAAAATAGATGCCATTACATGCTCCTGGTTCTGATAAATCCCTGGTACCCCCATAAACCAGCTCTGCCGGATCCTTCCAAACGCCAGATAATGATAATTAAAAAAACCATGCAACAAAAAACTGTTGTTAACCATGCTCCAATACTTTTCAGGCAAAAGCCTGACATCTTTAATTTCAATGCGGATACAAAGTATATCATCTTTATTTGCAACCTGGCTGATAACCGGATAAGTCCGCAGCATATAACGCCAAGTCTGCTCCCATTTTTGTTTTTTATCCTGGATCGGCTGTGGCTGCAGCTCTGCTGTGCAAATATCCGATACAGAGGCTGAATTCTGGCTGGCTGGTGCCTGGTTGCCGCCAACGCTTGGCTGGCAGCTGCCGGTACCTGGCTGGCTATCGCTAACGGCCGGCTGGCAGCTGCCGGTACCTAGCTGGCTATCACTAACGGTCGGCTGGAGGCTGCTGGTACCTGGCTGCTGTGTTTGCTGTATTTTATCTTTGGGAACTTTACTTTTATTTTCAGCTGCATTTTCAGCTATTTGGTCCATTACAGTTTTTCTTTCTCCTGGATGAACCTCTGCTATGCTGCTATTTTCAGCTTTTCCATTTTGTACATCTTTTTTTTCATCCTTGCCTTTCCTATCGGATCCGTCTACGTCAGCTGCATTTCTATTTCCATCAATCAATGCTATATCTGGTTCAGTAGAATTAGCCATCTGCATAGTTTGATTAACCGATTGTCCAGTATTACCGGTTAACTGCTGTGCGGCATTTTTGTTGTTATTTACAGTTTGCTGGCTAGGAATAGCACGGCACTGGTTAAAATTATCCTGCTGCATTTTAACTTCCTGGCCAGTTGATGGCTGTGTTCCTACGGCTGGCCTGCTGACGGTTGATGGCTGTGTTTCTCTGGCTGGCCTGCTGACGGTTGATGGCTGTGTTTCTCTGGCTGGCCCGCTAACGGTTGGTGGCTGCGCCTCTACCACCAGCATTTTGGCCGCTGGCTGTCGGCTTCCTATCGTTGCCCTTTGGTTTGCCGATGGCTGTTGTTTCTCTGGCTCCTGGCTTTCTATCGTTGCCCTTTGGTTTGCTGATGGCTGTTGTTTCTCTGGCTCCTGGCTTCCTGCCGCCTGTTGTGTTTCTGGCAATGGACTGGCTGCGGCCTGCATTTCTTTACCTGCTGCCGGCATACCCTGGACCATCTGGTTTGAATTTGCACCCCTATTTTGCCTGCCTGCTGCATAGCTGTAACCATTTCCCCTATTCTGCCTAAACGGCATACCGCGCCTTACGGCAGACCTCGTAGCATTAGCTGCTGCATTTTGAACTGTGCTTGGATCTCGTTCCTGATTTTCATTTACCAATCCCTCTTGGCTTTCCTGATTTTCGTAATTGCCCTCCTGGCTTTCTTCTATCCTATTCATCCGGTTTCGTTTTTGGATTTCCTGGTTCCCATTTTGTTTTTCTTTCTGGTTCTTTTCCTGGCCATCTGTCTGGTTTTCTTCTACCGCTTTATCTACCGGCTGGCCTGGCTCCCATACCTCAAACCGTGAAGTATCTATTGGCTGTTCATCCCATTGGCTTAAAAATGCAGCACGGCCATCCATCATGATCAAAATGCCATGCATCTGCATAATCTGCCAAGGTGTCTGTCCAATATTTTCTTCTGCCTGTTCAAACCGGAAATCTGCCTGGCTGCTACGGAATGTAAGAGATCCGATTGAAATTCCTTGAATATTTTCTTGCTTTCGGATAAATAAATATACGGTACCTGTTTTACCAGAATATCCGTTTTCCCTTAAATGAATATCAATCCGGTTACGGCCAGTGCGAAGTTCAATCCGGGCAAATCCAGCATTATGAATTTTCTGGTTGTTATAAATAGAATATAAATAGCTTACAAATCGTTTCATACGCCTAATGATCTCCAAACCTGATTTCATTATTACAATGTATGTAACAGCTATCAAATAATGCATAAATCCCCACAATTTATGCCAAACTATAAATACATAAAAATTATAATTTTTGCCAACGTTAAAAATTCAAAAATTATAATATATCCCTATATAAAATCCGCAAACTGCCAAATTGTTGATATTGACATTTTTTCTATATGAATTATAATAATGATAATAATTATTATTTTGAAGGGATGACAATTAATGAACTATAGCAGGCAACGAGAAAGTATTCTCCAATATCTCCGCTCAACAAAATGCCATCCAACTGCGGAAACCATTTATCAAAATATACAATCAGAAAATCCGAATATCAGCCTTGGCACTGTTTACCGCAATTTAACCTTATTATCAGAAGTTGGACAGATACAGAAATTAACTTTTTTTGATGGGCCAGACCGGTATGACGCAAACATTGTTCCTCATTACCACTTTGTTTGTACGAAATGCGGCGCGGTACTTGACCTTGAAATGGATTCCCTTTCCCATATCAATTTGCTTGCTGCACATAATTTTGAAGGCACCATTGAAAACCATATGGCATTCTTTTACGGAAAATGCCCAAACTGCGCAAAGCATATTTCAAAAGAGTTATAACATCCATAATTGAAGGGTTCTATATTTTTAAATAATCAGTAATTATTTCTATTTTATGTTGACAACTTAACTATTATATGATATAAATTTATCAACAAATAACCCAGTTATTTCTGCCGGAAGCAGAAGGAACTGAAAGCAATATTATTTAAGAAAAGGAGACTAAAAAATGGCTAAATTTGTATGTCAGGTTTGTGGTTATGTTCATGAAGGAGATTCTGCACCAGAGCAATGTCCACAGTGTAAAGCACCAGCTGAAAAATTCACCAAGCAGGAAGGTGAAACTACTTGGGCAGCAGAACATGTAGTAGGTGTTGCAAAGGGCGTTTCAGAAGATATTATTGAAGATTTAAGGGCTAACTTCAATGGTGAATGTACAGAAGTCGGCATGTACCTTGCTATGGCAAGAGTTGCACATAGGGAAGGATACCCAGAGATCGGACTGTACTGGGAGAAAGCTGCCTTTGAAGAAGCAGAACATGCCGCTAAATTTGCTGAATTGCTCGGCGAAGTTGTTACCGACAGCACAAAGAAGAACCTTGAGATGCGTGTAGAAGCTGAAAACGGCGCTACTGCTGGCAAAACTGACCTTGCTAAACGCGCAAAAGCTGCTAACCTGGATGCAATACATGATACCGTACATGAGATGGCTCGGGACGAAGCTCG
>CAMUML010000073.1 GCA_947089855.1 uncultured Eubacterium sp. | reverse complement strand
CCCCCCCCCCCCCCCCCCCCCCCCCCCCCCCCCCCCCCCCCCCCCCCCCGCCCGCCGTCCCATCTTCCGGCGTCCGGGAGGCCACACTCCACCAAAAAAATGAAAACGCAGCCATCCATCCCCTGCTTTGACGGCATATGGCTGCGTTTTTGATCCACCGATTATCCCAAGCGGTTCATTCCGTTTCCGGCTGTCCATCTGCCGGACAGGTATATTCCGCAATTAATTCCGCGTAGGTACGCATCAGCCGGTTTACAACCCGTAAGTGTTTGTTATCCATATCTTCCAGCATAGCATCGATTTCACTGATCAAGTGGTTATGCTGGACGCGGGGATCGTCCGGGTCGGCCATAAGGATTGCGACACTGGTGTTTAAGTACTGTGCGATAGAATGGAACGTTTCCAAGCTGACGGGTTTTACGCCACGTTCCAGTTTGCTGATCAGGCTAAGGGATAAAAAGAGGTCGTCGGCCATTTTTTGTTGTGTAATATGCAGTTCTTTCCTTCGGTTCTTGATGTTTCTTCCGATTATTTTATAATCCAGCGGCATAAAAATTCCCTCCATGTTTCATTATAATTCAAAAGAAATTGCAATAAGTGGTACTAATAGTGTTTCAAAGAACTTGACAATGATACAAGAATCATGTATGATAGATTAACGAAGTAGTACCCTAATGGCGTAATGTATTAGATTTATAAGAATGGCGTAAGGAAAGCAGGTGGTTTTATGGGCATATTTAGAAGGCTAGCGGAGAAATGTTATGAAAAATTCATCTGGCGTTATTTTGTAAAAACGATGTTTGAAGACGCCTATCAGGAGACGTGCCAGGTCTTGGATAAAGTTGGGGTTGACTACCGGGTGTGGATGGATGAGGAAGACCGGAGGCTTGTTTTTTTTAGGGAGTATTTTGACGATCCAGTTGTATACCGCAGGCAGTATATTTTTTATGTGAAACGTTCAGAGTATAGAACCGCCTATGGGGCTTTAAAAGTGCGCTGTTGTTTAAATGACAGAATACGGGTTAGTTTTTAGAAGAAGCAGTTTATACTGCACACCAGTTAAATTTACAGTATAACAAAATAGGGCAGAAAAAGTGTGGATTTTATAAAATATATTTTTATAGAATTCATATTTTTTTTACAATTAAAATGAAAAAGTGAGAAAAAGTGAATTAGAATGAGATAAAGAGAGAATGAAAAGGTATATATATAAAAAAGCGGAAATTCAAAAACTTGCGAAACCATTCATAAAAACATATGATAGGAACATCAGTTAGCACTCAAAACAAGTGAGTGCTAATAACAATAAAAACAGCAACTGAAAATAAAAGAAGAATTGTTTGAAGGAGGACCTATTCATGAAATTAGTACCATTATCAGACAGAGTTGTATTAAAACAGTGCGAAGCTGAGGAAACAACTGCATCAGGCATTATTTTAACAAGTGCTTCACAGGAAAAGCCGCAGGAAGCCGAAGTAATCGCTGTAGGGCCTGGCGGGGTAGTGGATGGCAAAGAAATCACCATGCAGGTGAAAGAAGGCCAAAGGGTTATTTATTCCAAATATGCTGGAACAGAAGTAAAGATCGAAGGGACAGAGTATATTATTGTCCGCCAGAATGACATTCTCGCAGTTGTAGAGTAAGGCATCCGGTTTCCATATCAAACAGGAATGGGATGTTGCAGCGGGCCGGTAAAGGTTCTTGTATTAGGAAGGGCTGGTTCGGGGAAATAAAAATGGAAGCAGCATTCAAAAAATAGAGGATAGTAGGAATTTTATCATAGTAAATTAAGAAAAGAAGAAAAGAGGAAAATAAAAATGGCAAAGGAAATTAAATATGGTGCAGAAGCAAGGGCTGCATTGGAAGCAGGTGTAGATCAGTTAGCAAATACCGTCTCTGTAACGCTTGGGCCAAAAGGACGTAATGTCGTATTGGACAAATCCTATGGTGCTCCATTGATTACAAACGACGGCGTTACGATTGCAAAAGAAATTGAGCTGGAAGACCCGTTTGAAAATATGGGGGCACAGCTGGTAAAGGAAGTTGCAACAAAGACAAATGACGTAGCCGGAGATGGTACTACGACCGCAACTGTATTGGCACAGGCAATGGTTTCCGAAGGCATTAAGAACCTGGCAGCAGGTGCAAATCCGATTATTTTAAGAAGGGGTATGAAAAAAGCTACCAATGTAGCAGTTGAAGCCCTTCAGGCAATGAGCCAGAAAGTAGACGGCAAGAACCATATCGCCAAAGTAGCGTCGATTTCCGCAGGCGACGAAGAAGTTGGCAACCTGGTAGCCGATGCGATGGAAAAGGTATCGAAAGACGGCGTAATTACGATCGAAGAATCCAAGACGATGCAGACAGAACTGGACCTGGTAGAAGGTATGCAGTTTGACCGTGGTTATATCTCCGCATATATGGCGACAGATATGGATAAAATGGAAGCAATCTTGGAAGATCCATATATTTTAATTACCGATAAGAAAATTTCCAATATCCAGGAAATCCTTCCATTATTGGAGCAGGTTGTTAAGACAGGTGCAAAATTATTGATCATTGCAGAAGATGTAGAAGGCGAAGCGTTGACGACCTTGATTGTAAACAAGCTTCGTGGAACATTTAATGTAGTGGCGGTAAAAGCACCAGGCTATGGCGACAGAAGAAAAGCTATGTTGGAAGATATTGCAATCCTTACTGGCGGTGAAGTTATTTCTTCCGAATTGGGCTTGGAATTAAAAGATGCAACACTGGAGCAGCTGGGCCGTGCAAAATCGGTAAAAGTTCAGAAAGAAAATACGGTTATCGTAGACGGCGTAGGCGAAAAATCTGCGATTGAATCCAGGATCAACCAGATTAAGAGCCAGATTGAAGAAACAACTTCTGATTTTGATAAGGAAAAATTACAAGAAAGGCTTGCAAAACTCGCAGGCGGCGTAGCAGTTATCCGTGTTGGCGCTGCGACAGAAACAGAAATGAAAGAAAGCAAACTGCGCATGGAAGATGCTTTAAATGCAACTAGGGCAGCAGTAGAAGAAGGTATTATTGCAGGCGGTGGTTCTGCCTACATCCATGCATCTAAGAAAGTTGCAGAGCTGGCAGAAACACTGGAAGGCGACGAAAAGACAGGCGCGAAAGTAATCTTAAAGGCATTGGAAGCACCGTTGTTCTATATTGTTGCAAATGCAGGGTTAGAAGGCGCGGTTATTATCAATAAAGTAAAAGAATCTGAAACCGGCGTTGGCTTTGATGCAACTGCAGAAGCGTATGTAAATATGGTAGAAGCAGGTATTTTGGATCCAGTTAAGGTGACAAGGAGCGCGCTTCAGAATGCAACTTCGGTAGCGGCTACTTTGCTGACAACCGAATCGGTCGTAGCAAATATCAAAGAAGAAACCCCAGCAATGCCAGCTGGAAATCCAGGCATGGGTATGATGTAATTGGAACAGCAAATGGATTGAAATAGAAAAGGGCATGCGTTTGGAAAAAGCTGCTTACAGCCTATGGGCTGTGGCAGCTTTTTGTCTACAATTAAAAAGGGCAAGGATACTTATGGCAAAAAAGAAAAAGTATTACGCGGTGAAAAAAGGCAGGCAGGCAGGGATTTTTGAAACATGGGAAGAATGCAGGCGCCTGGTACAAGGGTATGCGGGGGCAGTCTATAAAAGTTTTGAATCAAGGCAGCAGGCAGAAGCTTATTTACAGGGAAACCCTGCGGGCGGCGCTGCCCAAAAGCTGCAGCAGCTAGGAGCAGAGAAGCGGCTGGTTGCCTTTGTGGATGGGAGCTTTGATAAAAAACTTGGCCGTTATTCGTTTGGATGCGTATTTTTGCTGCCGGATGGGACAGTTATAAAAGAGTGCGGCAGCGGCAATGACCCGGCATCCTTGGCGCTTCGGAATGTAACCGGGGAAATGCTGGGGGCGATGTTTGCCGTCCAGTGGGCGCGGGAAAATGGGTTTTTAGCAGTCAATATCTGCTATGATTATGCTGGGATCGAACAATGGGCGACGCATGGATGGCAGGCAAAAAATGAGTTAACGCAGAAATATGCGGGTTTTATGGATAAAAATGGGCAGCTGATAGCAATTACGTTTACTAAAATAGCTGCCCATACGGGAAACCAATATAATGAAGAGGCAGACAAATTAGCCAAAAAAGCGCTCGTTATGGCGGACGGCATACCGAAAGTAAGGAAAATGGACAGCTACGGTTAAGCATCTGTAGTGTTGTGCAGCCGTTCGATAATACTTCTGCCCTGTGTCTTTTGGTAAATCCACACAGGCACAGCCATACATAGGATAAAAATAATAAAAAACAAGATTAGGTTGCTGGCCCACGGTACCGCAAAGGGGATCCGGTAAAGGTTCATGCCCTCGAACGTGGTATAGCTGGCTGGCAGCCCTATGGCCAGCGATAGGACAATGGAGATTCCTGCGTATCCGGCCCCTTCCGCCCGCAGCATTTTCCGGATTTGTTTTGATGTCATGCCAATGCTTTCCAGCGTGGCAAGTTCCTGTGCGCGGTTCTGGACGCTTGCTGCCATCATATTTAGGTAATTCAATACCGCCAGCATGGCAATAATAATACCTAAGCAGTTGCCCAGTACTTTTATCTGAATTTCGGAATGTTTCATGTCATAATATGCGTCCAGTTTAGATTCATGGGAAACCCGTTTTTCGCCTTTGAAAACGGCTTTTACTTTTTGCTCTGTTTCATCGGAGAATGGCTGTTTGTAATCTATATTGATCAATTCAGTAAATAGCTCCCCTAAAAGCGCTTTTGCATACCGTGTGCTGACGATCAGGTCTGGCGTAATGCCACCTGCAAAAAAAGCCGGATTGGTGGAACTATCCCCTACCGCTGCAATCTTGGTAGTATATTCCTTTCCTTGCCCGGTTCCGTCTGAAGGCGAAAAGCGTACTGTTTTTCCGGTTATCCCATTGTCCCCTTTGGTGAAATATTTGGTTACAACTGCTGTTTTCCCGCTGTCAAAGTCTTGCCAATTAAGGTCTTTTCCAAGTTTTTGGCATAAAACCTCAAAACCGCTTTTATCTATGCCAATTAGGCGGGGAGCAAAATAATCATGGCCAGGGTTTTGCTGGTATAACGCCATATCCTCGTCGTAATTCCCCGGGCTGTACCGGGATTTGTATAATTCCTTATAATACGTCCCATATACATCAGGCTGGTAGGGTACGGTAATCTTTGCAGATGTGACTTTCCTCACCCGTTCTACTCCTTTTATGTTTTGGATCTGGGCAATTTTGTCTTCGGTAATAACCTGTTGTTTCTTGCCGTCAAGGGTGGTTTCGTTTTTAAATTGCATATCAAAGGAACTGGTTGCACTTAATATATGTTTTCCATCGTTTTCCAAGATTACAACATTGATCACGAAAAATATTGAAATTGCTATCATAAAGGAAGATAAAATAACCACCGCCTGCTTTTTATCCCGGAACAGGTTTTGTGCGGCCATCGCATAAGTGCCTCCGCCTTCCCTTTTTTTATGTTTTCTGCTGCTTGTGCTGCCGGTATACCGGACAGCCTCAATGGCAGAGCAGTTTCCAGCAATCTTTGCTGGTTTCCAGCAGCCAATCCAGTCGGCCAGCATCGCAAACCCTGCGGCAAGGAAAAATACCCATAGTTTTACGGGGGCAATCCCATCAGAAGAAAATTCCGGGTTCATAATCTGCAGCAGCTGTGGGACTACAATTTTGGAAATGGCAGCCGCGGCAGCCAGCCCGGCCGGAATTCCGGCCAAAGCATTCCAAAACGCCTGCCGGTAAACGATCTGCTTTAACTGGACCGTCGTCATCCCCACAGTCCTTAACTGGCCGTAATACCGTATATCTTTTGAGATAGAAATATACAGGGTATTGTAAATAAACAGGTAGCCGCTGGCAAAGATCATAAGGAGCAGGGCAGCAAGTCCAGCCGTTATTTTACAAAACCGTGCAATCGTATCATAATCAGCCGTAATAAACTGCCTTCCGCCAAAATCAATTTCCTGCTGGATGTTTATAATATCCGCTTCGGAATACAGGGGGTTTTCCAGTGTGACCTTTAGGGAACCCTGGGTAAAATCCGTTTGTTTCACGCCTGTCTTATCCAGGAACGATTTGGAAACGTACCCCCGGTTGCTTTTGCTGTAATCCATATACCAGCCACAGAGCGTGAATTCCTCCTCAAGATGCCCGCCATCAGACTGTTCCGCCAAGGTTGTATAGGTAACGGGCAGCTTCATGCCAATCGTAGGGTTTGAGATTCCCATAGCTTTTAACGTATCTTTCCCAAACATCACCTCATGTTCCAGCTGTGGGTAATGCCCCTGATAGCTTTCCAGCGCAGGAATTGTCTGCTTTTCCCAGCAGGTTTCATCCAGCCAGTAAAGCCTAGTCTTATCCAAAAGCAGTCCCTGGTATTGTTCTACAATGGCACATTTTACAGCAACGCCTGCATATTTTACGTTGTCCATAGACTTGATTTTCTCTACCTGGCTTTGCCGCGGTTCACTTAATTCAATATCATAATCCATCCCCTGCATCCGGATCTGGCGTTGGGAAACCGTATCCCAATAGCTTACGCCAAGGGCGATTACGACAGCAAGCAAAAATGTCGTTAAGGCCATCGCAAAAATGGTGAGCAGGTTACGTTTTCTATTTGCCTGGTAGGTTGCCTTTGCAACCGCTTGCACTACATTTTTATTCTGCACGTTTAACATGGGCGTCCTCACCTCCACAGATTTTTCCATCTTCAATGCGCAGGATCCTGCCTGCCATCTGGGCAATTTCTATATTGTGCGTAATCATAACAACCGTCTGCCCAAAACGCAGCCCAGTCGTTTTCATCAGGCCCAGCACGTCCTGGCTCGTGCGGCTGTCAAGGTTTCCAGTTGGCTCATCGGCAAGGATAATGGCCGGTTTCGCCGCCAGAGCCCTGGCCAGGGCCACCCGCTGCTGCTGCCCACCGGACAATTGGTTGGGCATTGCATATTTTTTTTCCTTTAAGCCTAGTATCGTTAAAATCTGTTCAATATAGCGGCTGTCTGGGCGGATGCCGTCCAGCTGGATCGGCAGTACCACATTTTCATATACATTCATAAGCGGAAGCAAATTATAATTTTGGAATACAAACCCGATCTTCCGCCTGCGGAAAACGGTCAGCGCATCTTTTTCCATTTTAGAAATATCCTGCCCGTCTACTACCACTTTTCCAGATGTAGGGTTGTCCAGCCCTCCCAGCATATGCAGCAGCGTGGATTTCCCGCTTCCGGATGTCCCTACAATGGCGAGGAATTCGCCACTTTGGACGGAGAGGCTGACCCCGTCTAATGCTTTCACTTGGATTTCACCTGTTTGATAGTATTTTTTGAGGTTTTCGGTAACTAAAACATTCATTTATACACCTGCTTTCTTTGATTTTTGCTGGCGGAGGTGTGTTTGAAAATGGAAAATGTGCTAAAGTGGCTGCCGGGAGCTGTGCCTGCAAGGGCAGGGTGGCTATCTGGAGCAGTAATGGAAAGTGCAGGGGTGTGGCCACCCGGAACAGTAATGGAAAGTGCAGGGGTGTGGCTACCCGGAACAGTAATGGAAAGTGCAGGGGTGTGGCTACCCGGACGCTGCATCCAGAAGCCAGGGCTTTCCGGCTGTACCGCTGCGAAATGCAGGAACCTCTAAGCATTCTGGGCCGAGGTTGCTGGTACCGGACGAACCGGGGATTGACCCGCCGTCCGTGGCGGCAATTCCCTTTTCCGGGCTTCCGTGCCCGGAAATTCTGGCAGTGTCAGAATGCTAAGAGGTTCCAGCATTTCTCCGCAGGTACAGCCGGAAAGCCCTGGCTTCTGGATGCGGCTGTTTTTGATAGCGTTTACGTGTATGCATACCATGCCGCTTCGGTAATTAACGGATTGCTTTTTGTATAATGCACAACTGCACGGAAGCTCCAATATGCTTTCGTACATAACCTGGACATAAATTGGAGGTTTACGTTGCTTTGATATAGATCTACAAATTCAAGAATCTTAGCGATTGCCATCACGAACGGCAGGATAATTCCACCTATAATCATAATCTTAAAAAGCAAATATAAACTTTAGGCAATCTACAGTATTCTATGGCCTTTCTCGACGCAAAGAGCAAGAATGTTCAAAAGCGCCACATTAGATTCCATATCCCAGGCATATATACAGTGCCTATAGAGCATCGAGCGCTACACCAGACACCGGATTCCAGGCATATATACAGTGCCTATAGAACATCGGGCGCTACATCAGACACCGGATCCTAGGCATATATACAGTGCCTATAGAGTATCGGACGCCACATCAGACACCGGATTCTAGGCATATATACAGTACCTATAGTACAACGAGCAACGAACCAGACATCGGATCCCAGGTATATATACAGTGCCTATAGAGAACATCGAGCGCCACACCAGACACCGGATCCTAGGCATATATACAGTGCCTATAGAACATCGAGCAACTAACTGCTAACCTAGTGCTTTGCCAAAGTGTATACTGTAATACTCGTAAAGCCTGTGGAAACCAGCCGGATGGCGGGGCGGTGGGCTGGCTTCTAACGACGTTGGAAGAATGTTTAGAAGCCCTTAGCATTCTGCTTCAAAAAACAGGCGGCGCAGCCGAAGCGGCACCTGTAGCTGCTGGCATTCGGCCAGGGCGGACAAGGTGCCGCGCCCGTCCGGTACCACTGTGTAAATGCAGGATGCTTAGGGATTCTTAACATTTTGGAGTAGGAGTGGGAAGCCAGCCCACCGCCCCGCCATCCAGCGTCCGTGAAGCCACAAAATAGCTTCATGATGCAATTCAATTATTCAAACACACCAAGGGGCTGCCGCATTCCATCAGCTTGTAAATAGCCCCATGTTTGGTACAGGTATAGCATAGCAAAAGATTGTGTCTCAAATCTTTCGTGAAGGTGACATATTTGACATATTTGACAGCAAAAAACACCTGCACATAGCTGTGCCTGTTTGTACCCGTGCGTGTGAAGGCCTTTTAATGCTGTGCATAACGCGGCAAATAGAGAAAGACTGTGGAACCTTCCCCAGCTCTTGATGCTATTTTTGCATATCCCCCCTGTTTTGCCAAAACCTCCCTAACTAAATAAAGCCCAATTCCAAATCCTGGTTCGTTTTGAACGGACGCAGAGCGGTAGAACCGTTCAAAGACTTTTCCCTGTTCTTCCTCTTGGATTCCGATGCCTTGATCTTGGACCTGGATGCAGGCAAAGGATTCATATAAGGGTACGGTTACTGTAATTTGGGAATTGTTTGGCGAGTATTTGATTGCGTTGTCCAGGACATTCCCAATGGCTTCGGTGGTCCATTTTTTGTCTGCATAGCAGCGGGCATGGGTTTCTTCCAGTACGATGGTAATTTTCTTTTTGAGGGCTTCCATTTCTACAAGCTGGCATGCGGAATGTAAGATTTCTTCTAAATTTGTCATTTCGGGATGGATGGAAATGATTTCTTGTTCGGCATAGGCAGATCTTGCAAGTTCTTTCATAAAGAAACTTAATTTTTCAGACTGTTTCTGGATTTTGCCCGCTAAAAGTGTACTTTCCGGATCTAAAGGGCACTCCTGCAAAAGGCCCGTATACAGCATAATGTTTGCAAGGGGTGTCCGTACCTGATGGGAAATGTCGGAAATCATAGATTTTACAATATCCCGTTCCCTTTCTGCCTGCCCTTGGTGCATTCCGGATATACGGACCATCCGGTTTAGGCGTTCCGCTACAGCTGCATCTAAGGATTCATCATAGGCGGTTTCTTGGATTTCTCCACTGAGGGCCCGGTCTAACCTTTGCAGCAGTTGCTGGTATATGGCTATCATCTTTTTTTCGTTGTTTTTTCTAGCTGTTAGATAGGCAATGGCTGCGCCTGCCAGTACGGCAGCTAGCAATATCGTATATCCGTCCATTAGCCATGCCGCTCCCATAGATACCCTTTTCCATAGACTGTTTTAATATAAGCTGGTTTGGATGGTACTTCCTCTAATTTATCGCGGAGCCGACGGATCCCAACGGACAATGCATTGTCCTCAACATATTCTGCCCCATCTGGCCAGACCCATTCCAATAGGCGTTCCCTAGTTAAAATCTGCCCTGCATGGAAAACCAGCAGATACAAGATCCGTTGTTCCGTTTTGCTAAGTTCTATGGAAGTACCTTCCTTATAGAACTCCATCGTATCAAAACAGAACCGGAATACCATATCGGTGTATTCCGCTTTTTGTTCCTGCGTATTGCGCCGGAGCAGCGCCCGTATCCGGGCACGGAGTACCATCAGGCTAAAGGGTTTTGTAATATAATCATCGGCACCGCTTTCCAATCCTTTTACAATATCCAGTTCCATATCTTTGGCTGTTAGCAGGGCGATCGGTATCCGGCTAGTCCGGCGTATCTCCCTGCAAAAATCCAGGCCGTTTCCGTCCGGCAGGTTAATGTCAATGATCATTAGGTCATAGGGTTTTTGTTTTAAGTTGTTTTTGGCTTCTGCAATCGTCCCACAAAGGGCAAAAGACAGATCGTCGCTGTTTAGCGATAGGCTGATGCCTTCTGCCAGATCCATATCGTCTTCCAATATTAAGATGCTTTGTCTTTTATTTCCGTTTCTTATTTGCATAATTAAAATTTCCTCCATTTGTTTACATTATAACGCAACTTCATTATTTTCTCCACATATTGTAACAGTTCAGATAACCCTTGAACTGTTACGCATCCGGCCATTGAAAATCGCTTGTTACTATTCACGGGCAATGTCATTAACTTAGGCTCTTTCCTGCTGAAATTCAGCTATGTAAAGCCTTGAATTATCAGATGTTTTCTAATACTGGTCAAGGGCCAGATGGCTTAAGTAAATGACATTGATTCACAGGCCAGGAATGCGCATAAACTGCGCATTCTATGAGAACATGATGCAAGAGTGAGGGGCGATTTTGTGAAGCAAACTTCTAATATCGCCCCGAATGGTTACTATGAGCGGCCTCAGGCCGTGAATCAATGTCATTAACTTAGGCTCTTTCCTGCTGAAATTCAGCTATGCAAAGCCTTGAATTATCAGGTGTTTTCTAATACTGATCAAGGGCCAGATGGCTTAAGTTAATGACATTGGCCGTGAATAGTAACAATCGCTTCGCGATGGGCTGGATGCCCGCAGCCGCTATATTGCGAAAAAAGCAGGATAATGGTAATATATTGGATGGAATTTATGCTTTAAGGAGGCAGCTATGCTACATATAGCGATATGCGATGATGAACAGGAATTTGTTCAGCATTTGCAGGGGATGTTGGGCCGGTATGCTGCAGAAACCGGCGAAGAAATAAAAGTTACCGTTTACCGGGATGGCCTGGAACTAGTCAAAACTTATGATGTGTCAATAGATTTGATCTTTTTGGATATACAGATGGGTACGGTCAATGGGCTGGAAGCTGCTGAACAGATCCGGAAAAATGACCATACGGTCGGGATTATTTTTTTGACGTCTTATCAACAATATGCATTGGAAGGGTACCAGTACCAGGCGGTAGATTATATTGTAAAGCCGGTTAAATATATTAGGCTAAAATTAGAATTAAACCGATGGAAAGAGCGGTTTAAGAAAAAGAGCCCATATATTGTTGTTAAAAATGATTCTGGTTCCTATAAAGTAGATTTGCAAACGCTCCATTATGCAGAGACTTATAAGCGCAACCTGCTTTTGCATACCGATAGGGAAACGGTCGTCTGCTATAGACATATGAAAGAACTGGAAAAAGATCTGGAACCCTATGGGTTTTTCCGGTGCCATACGGGGTTTTTGGTAAATTTAGCGTTTGTAAAGCGGGTGGAAAAGCTGGATATAGAATTGACATCTGGAGAGTCTATCTATGTCAGCAAGCCTAGGAAAAAAGAATTTATGAAGGCGCTTGCCGGGTACTGGGGGAAACAATTGTGAGTACAGATAGCTTCATGGTAATTCTGGATATTTTATGCACCATTTGGGAAAGCGCTATGATCGTCTACCTTTCCCATACGTTTATAAAAGAAAACATTTCATTGAAAAAGGATATTGCGGTAATCGGTATTTTTGTATCTGGAGCCGAAATTTTGACATTTACCGGGGAAAATATTGTACTCAAACTTCTATTGATGATGTTCATTTATGTGTCTAGCTGCAAGCTTATTTACAAAGGGAGCGTCCATATATTTGAGCTATTGCTTTCCAACAGTGCGGCAGCCTTTGCAATCTCAGCTTCGGAAATATGTGTAAAGGCAGCTTTGGAACTGATGCATATTGGGTTCCGGTACCAGGGGCTGCGTTATATATTTCATCAGGCTTACTGGTATGTGATTACACATTTATTATGCAGTTTAGTAGTGGTTTTGTTAAAGAAATTTTTGGTTAAGATCCATGCCAATCTTTCTTTGCGGGAAGATGCTATGCTGTTTTTGATCTTTTTTGGTATGGGTATGCTGTTGAGCAGTTTCATGCTTTATCCGACCGAGAATATGTTCTTATATAAAATTGGGACAGTGTTGGGGCTTATCATTTTGACGGCAGCTTTTTTGTGTTTGCTGCTTTATTTTAATGAGAATATCCAGGCCAGGTTAAAAGGGCAGAAAGAGAAACAGCAGCTTTTACAGTTACAGGCACAGTATGATTATTATCAGCAACGGTTTGAGGAGGAGAAGCGGGTACGCCAAATCTACCATGATATGAAAAACCACCTGCTTATTTTGCAGGAACAGTTTTCGCGGTTATCCGATACGCGGGCAGGGGGCCAGGGAAAGGAAGAGGCTGGGCGGATGATCGCTTCTTTGCAGTCGCAGCTTTCCAGCTATGAAGATTTTATCCAGACGGGGAATGCTTTTTTAGATATGGTCATCCGGGATAAGATGCAGGCGGCAAGGGCGCGGAAGATTGATTTTCATGTGGAGGCAGACTTTTCACAAGCGGATTTTCTGGATGGGCTGGATATAAGTACTATTTTTGGAAATGCATTGGATAATGCGCTGGAAGCGTGTGAAAAAGTTGCAGAAGATGGGCGGTTTATTACATTCCGGGCAGGTGTAAGGAATGGTTATCAGATGATCCAAATGGAAAATGCTGCAACCGCACAAATAACGGTTGCCAGGACATCGAAAGCAGATTCCTACCTGCATGGCTTTGGCCTAAAAAATATTAGAAGTGCTGTAGAAAAGTACGAAGGCGAGTGCCAGTACCAGTATAAGGATGGGATTTTTTCGTTGAGTATTTTACTTCCACTAAAATCATCCTGTTATAGTTAAGCATAAAATCTCGTACATCGAAAAATAATTCATAGTTATGCGCAGGATATTTTTTCAAGAGTGCATGTTAAAAACCGGAGGTGTACCGGGGTACATTGAGGATTTTTGACATGTGCTATCGGAAAACTAGACAAGCATAACTATGGAATATTTTGTGGTCGATGTATTAGTATAGGTAAATATAAGTAACTTGCAAAATCGTAGTGTAAAGCCTTCTATGCTTTACACTACGATTCTTTCGTATAAAACGGACCAGCAAAAGGAAAACCATTTTGGTAAAAACAATTTACGCATTGTAGAGGGCAAGAAAAGCATCTGATATTGCGGTTTTTAAAATAGGAAATATACTTTAGGAGTAAAAATCTTTTATATAGATGCAGCAGCTAAATATAAGCTGGATAGCTGTAGAGAAAGTGTGGAAAGGGGCATGATGGGGATGAAAACAGTTATCAAAGCAGTTGATTTGAAAAAATATTATGGAAAAGGACCAAATCTAACAAAAGCTTTGGATGGTGTCAGTATGGAGGTCTTGCAGGGAGAGTTTGTCTGCATTATTGGGACGAGCGGTTCTGGAAAGTCGACGCTATTAAACCTGTTAGGCGGGCTGGATACCCCGACGTCGGGAAGCGTTGCCGTCCAGGGTGAAGAAATCGGCCAGATGGATGAGGAACAGGCGGCTGTTTTTCGGCGCAGGAATATTGGTTTTGTATTTCAAAATTATAATTTGGTACCGATTTTAAATGTCTATCAAAATATTCTCTTGCCGATGGAATTGGATGGAAAAAAGGCGGATAGGGAATATGTAGATGAAATTATCCAGTTGCTGCATTTGGAGGGGAAGCTGTCCCATTTGCCAAGCCATCTGTCTGGCGGGCAGCAGCAGCGGGTGGCGATTGCAAGGGCTTTGGCCAGCAAGCCTGCGGTTCTGCTGGCGGATGAACCAACGGGCAGTGCAATATTAGTACAACACTACCCGAAAGAAATACCCGTGATATTGTTTTCACTGTCAATCCTTATTTCTTTTATTGCGGACCGCCAGAGCGTGCGCTTTTCTTCACGGGTTAGCGTATCATAAATTTCTTTGAAATTGTTGCTTAGAATTGATTCAACAGCGGCAAAGTCCGGTGGATTTTCGTCCACGGCTTCCGGCAGTTGGTTCAATGCTGCCGTGTATACCTGATAGTCTTTTTTGTATTCTTCAAGGCCTATGAGGTCATTCACATATAATTCTTTTAGCTTTTTCAGCTTGTGCTTGATTGTGGCTTTATCGGTGCCAGACAAGGCACGCTTTTTCTTTTTTGCGGCTTTTACTTCCCAGTCCAGCTTGCAGCGTTCCAGTTCTGCAGCGAGGTTGGAAAAAAGCCAGTCTTCTATGGCTTCTTCACGTATATTGCGGTTATGTGTGCACCTGCCGCGATGGAAATGCTGGTTGCAGCGGTAATAGCAATAATTATTTGTTCTATATCCAACAAGCTTATGGCTGCATTCATTGCATACAAGGACTGATGTAAAAATATATACTTTGCCAGACGGGGAAGACCGTGCATTTCTTTTGGTCAATTCCTGTACGTGTTCAAATTGATCTGCGGTGATGATGGGCGGGCAGAAATTGTCATTGACCCTGCCGCCCCGGTCATAGACCCCGGTATATAGCTTTTCATGGAGCATACGCCGGAAGGTAGCGTCACACCAGTTTACGCCGTATTTTTCCCGGATATATTTTATTGTACCACGCTGGCTGACTGTGCTTTCATAATGGGTGAAAGCGTCCTGTACAATGTCGGCTTGTCCCTGGTTGATTTCAAGCCGCTTGTCCGTGCTGACCTGATACCCGAATGGGCAGTTGCCGGAAAGCACTGTGCCATGCGCAATCTTGCTGTCAAAAACAACTTCTATGCGTTCCCCGTCAATATCGGCTTCATTCTGCGCTATGGACAACTTGACGTTGATGTATAACCGCCCGTTTGCGGTAGATGTGTTGTATTCTTCATCACTTGTGGCCCAGTTGCAGTTGTGGGCTTCCAGTATTTCCATGACTTTGTAATAGTCGGCAACGGACCGGAACCACCTGTCAAGGCGGCAGAACAGGAGTACGTCAACTTCATTACGCTTTACAGATTCAATCATCCTTTTAAATTCAGTCCGCTTGTGCATATTCTTCCTTGCGGTTTTGGCAGCATCAATGTATATCCCGGCAATGAGCCAGCCACGTTCCTTTGCGTATGCTTCCAGGCGTTCCTGCTGTGCTTCCAAAGACAATCCTTTTATCTTTTGTTCTTCACCTGATACACGGATATATAATGCGGCCCTCACAAGCCCTGTGGTTTCTTTGCTTTTCCTCATGTAAATACCTCCGGTATGTCAAAAATATTGAAAAAAACAAACGTCTGTGATAAACTGCGTATATGGGCGTTATCAAGATGGTAGGCGGTTAGCCCTCTCCGGAGGGGCTGTGACCCTCCGTTTACATAGAAACCCGGAAGGGAATCTAGGAAAGGAGGGCTGAACCACATGGATATTTTGGGGCTTATGGCGGTGTTAAGCTTCGGCTTGACCTGCTTCGGAATCGGATACTCTATTGGTAAAGATAGTAATAAGACAC
>CAMUML010000072.1 GCA_947089855.1 uncultured Eubacterium sp. | reverse complement strand
ACAGTGGATGGAAATTTAGACAAGTCAGATGTACAAGTTATTTATGCACAGTTCCTTAGCATCCTCCCCTCCACAATAACGCATGGCAACGATCTAAAATTTTTTTATTTTATGCAACCATTCCAACAAAAAAACGTTATAATCTATAGGAACCATTTTTTTCCTGATACTACATAAAAAGGAGGAACCATTTATGAAACGAAAACGGAAAAAACAGATCCCCTGCATACTGATAGCCGGGCTGCTCCTGCTGCTCCTGTCAGTTCCGGGTGTACGTACCCTGCAGGCCAAAAGCAGTACCATGCAATACAACAATAGCGTCTTTACAAAAAAACTGCTGCAAAACACCAAAGCCATCCGCTGCGGGAAAACGGAAAAGACGGCTGTAAAAATTAACCAGCCAGTAAAAGAAACTTATGCCCTTCTGGCTAAAATGAAGCTTTCCGCCAGCAAAGGCAGCCAGCCTGCAAAGCAGGACGGCCTATGTGCCACACTTGTACTTGTAAAGAAAAACGGCGGCAAAGCCATCTATACAATACAAGGAAATACATTGCAAAAAAACAATAAAACGTATACGATCACAAAAAATAACCCCCTGAAAAAGCTATCTGCGCTCTACAGCCTTAACCCAGCTAAAGAGACTACAGCGCTGGCAACCGCAAACTATCCAAAAATGGCTGCCTACCCAGATGAAATGCAGGAAGGGTTTGAAAATTCCTATGAAGCATGGAGCCAGCAGCGCAGGGAACGCCAAAAAGCTGGTACCCAGCTGACAGACGGCGTGTTTGCCTTTTACAAAGATTCGGCAAATGAATTTCTATCGGATGCCGGCAGCGAAAACTGCATTTATTCGCCGGTCAATGTCTATATGGCACTTGCAATGCTTGCAGAAACGGCTGGCGGGGACAGCCGCTCCCAGATCCTTAACCTGCTGCATGAAACGGATACCAGCTCGCTGCGTACACAGGCAAAAAACCTGTGGACGGCCAATTACCGCAACGACGGCGCTACGACATCCATCCTGGCCAATTCCCTGTGGCTGAACCATAAGGTTGCATTCCAGCAAAATACGTTGGATACCCTTGCGGACAACTACCTTGCTTCGTCTTACTGGGGCGACCCGGCTACCAGTGAAATGACTTCCGAATTACAAAACTGGGTAAATGAACAAACCGGCGGGCTGCTAAAAGACGCGGTAAAATCGATCAAACTGAATCCGGATACGGTAATGGACCTTTTATCCACCATTTATTTCCGCGGAAAATGGAGCCATACTTTCCGAAAAGAAAACAATGATACCAAGGTATTCCACAGCCCTGGCAAAGAGATACAAGCTGAATTTATGAACCAGTCAAACAGCCCTGGCACTTATTATTGGGGAACCGGCTTTGGCGCCATCAAACTGCGCTTTACAGACAGCGGCCATATGTGGCTGATCCTTCCGGATAAAGGGGTAAGTATCGACAGCCTGATTTCTGACGGCGAATACCTGGACATGGTCCTCGCCGGTGACGAATGGAAGAATGCAAAGCAACTAATCGTCAACTGCTCGGTACCAAAGTTTGATGTTTCCTCAGAGATACAATTAAACAAAAGTTTGAAAACCTTAGGCGTTACCGATATATTTGACGCTTCAAAAGCTGATTTTACCCCGCTTGTCAGCCCGGAAAATAATCTCCAGCCATTTATTAGCAAAGCAAGGCACGCTGCACGGGTAAAAATTGACGAAGAAGGCTGCACGGCTGCTGCATTTACCGAAATGATGATGTCTGGCGCCGGGATGCCGCCAAGCGAAAAAATTGATTTTATTGTTGACCGCCCATTTTTATTTGCCGTTGTAAGCGACACTGGACATCCATTGTTCCTGGGTGCGGTAAACCAGCCAAACTAGTTTGGCATACAATTGCTAGATGCCAGGCACTTCCTTGTACCTGGCATCTGCATCTTAGAGTACCCCTATCCGTATCCAGCCTACCTTGTGCCAAAAATCCGGTCTCCTGCATCACCTAGCCCTGGACAGATATAGGCATCTGCATTTAAGCACCGGTCCAGGCAGCCGCAGTAAATCTGCACATCCGGATGCGCATGGCTTAAGCGCTCCACACCTTCCGGTGCGGCAATGATGCAAAGGAATTTTATATGCTTCCCGCCATGTGTTTTGATAAAATCTACCGCTGCCTCGGCAGAACCCCCGGTTGCCAGCATCGGATCCAAAACCGCAATCGTACGCTCTTCTATAGGGCTTGGAAGTTTGCAGTAGTATTCCTGCGGTTCATGGGTTTTATGGTCGCGGCAAAGCCCGATATGCCCTACCTTTGCGCTTGGCACCAAAGTCAGTATACCGTTTACCATCCCAAGCCCTGCCCGCAGGATTGGTACAACCGCAAGCTTTTTCCCGGAAATCATAGGCGATTGGCACACCTCGATCGGGGTTTCTATTTCAACTGGCTCCACTGGCAAATCGCGTAATGCTTCATAACCCATTAAAACGGCTATTTCTTCCACTAATTTCCGGAATTCGTTTGTCCCTGTCCGTTTATCCCGCAGCATAGAAATCTTATGCTGGATCAAGGGATGGTCCATAAGCATAACATTATTGGTAGTTTCCATGAAAATCTCCTTTATTTTACGAGCCAATATGCCCCGTACCCTGGAATCTCCAGCCCGCTTTCTTCTACTTTCTGGCCGGAGATCAAGTCTGTATACTGGCCGCCGCCTTCATCTAGATGCACCGGTTTTGCATATTCGCTGAAATTAAACAGTGCGATCAGTTTTTCCTTTTTATTTGCACGGATAATGCCCAGTACGGAGTCGTTCCAGGTATCAATCGTCCACACATCCGCATCCGTACTAAATACATCCGTACTTTTCCGGATCCGTTCCAGTTTTCCTATCCCCTGGAACAGTTTTTCCTGTACAGACCCTTTTTCGGTACGTTTTTGCGCCATATCCCACTGGAACCTGCCGCGGTGCAGGTAACGGGAATCTGCGCACCGGTCTGGGTCTTTATGGTACGAATAATCATTTTCCTGCCCGATCTCATCCCCGCTGTAAATAACTGGGATACCGCTTTGGGTCAGCATATAGGCGTGGAGCATAAGGTCAAGCTGCACTGCCTGCTCCAATGCCGCCTCGTTCCTCTCGTATGCCGCCTTTTCAATACCGCACAGCGAAGCCGTCGTCCCGCACAGCCTGGCGTCTCCGGAAGCCGGGTCAGAATTATACAGTTCCCCACGTGCAAAAGAATCCGGATACTGGCCGGTCAGGAAATCATTGAGGTATTTTTTATGGCTTACTTCCCCAATGCCAAACTGCATCAGCCATACATAATCAAGCCCCCAGCCAATATCGTCGTGGCACCTTAAGTAATTTAAAAATACATATTCTTTCGGCAGCCGGTTCACAATATCCATCTGCAGCTTTAACAGGCGCACGTCCCTGGTTGCCACACAGTTCCAGGTAGTTGCCATTGTCGTTACATTATACAACATATGGCACTCTGGTTTATCCACGGTACCAAAATACGGAGCTACCTTTTCCGGTTCCATTACCACCTCGCCAAGCAGCAGCACGCCTGGGCAGACAATTTCGCAGATCATACGCATCATGCGCACAATCGTATGTACCTGCTGCAGGTTGCGGCATGGCGTATTCAGTTCTTTCCATATATAAGGTACCGCATCGATCCGCATAATATCAATGCCCTGGTTTGCCAGATATAGGAAATTATAAACCATTTCATTAAATACCCTTGGGTTTTTGTAATTTAAATCCCACTGGTATGGATAAAACGTGGTCATTACAAAATGCCCGGCATCTGGAAGCCAGGTAAAATTACCTGGGGCTGTCGTAGGGAATACTTGCGGCACTGTCTTCTCATATTGTGACGGTATGGAATAGTCCTTATAAAAGAAATACCGGCTCATATATTCCCCGTCGCCCTGCCTGGCCCTCCTGGCCCACTCATGGTCTTCTGACGTATGGTTCATCACAAAATCCATACATACATTCATGCCCTTTTTATGGCATGCTTTCGTCAGGCTTTCCAAATCTTCCATAGTGCCCAGCTCCGGCTGCACTTTCCGGAAATCCGACACGGCATAGCCGCCGTCTGAACGGCCTTTTGTCGTATTTAAAAACGGCATCAAATGGATATAATTGACTTGGCACTGCTGCAAGTAATCCAGTTTTTCTTCTACGCCTTTTATATTTCCGGCAAAATTATCAATATACAGCATCATGCCAAGCAAATCATTTTTCTTATACCATCCTGGTTCCTTTTCCCGGAGCGCATCCCGCTCTTTTAATTCTTCGGAACGCTGTGCATCGTACTCGTAAAGCTGCCCGCAAAGCTCCCCAAACATGTCGTCATTTTGGTAAAGCTCCATATAAAGCCAACGCAGTTCATCGTGGTGTTTTTCCATCCTCTTTTGAAAAATCGTCCCTTGTGCCATATACCTGTTTCCTTTCCTTTTTTGTCCTATAACACCTGTTTCATTACTATTTACAGCCTCATAGCTTATTCTTTTATAAGCGCTTCGATTTCTTCCCTGGTAGGCATAACCCTTAACGCGCCTTTTCTGGTTGTAATAATAGAAGCCCCGGCGTTTGCAAATGTGAGCAGTTCCCGCAGGCTGTTTTCGGTTAGGTTTTCCATTCCATGTTCTATAATATAATTCAGCGCACAGCCGCCAAACGTATCCCCAGCCCCAGTCGTCTCAACCGTATGCTCCTGCAAAAACGGCTTTACTTCTACTGCCATATCTTTGTAATAGGCCCTGCTTCCTGATTTTCCAAGGGTCACAAACATAAGCGGCAATCCAAAACGTTCACGCAGGATGGCTGCGCCTTTGTCATAATCCGTTGTACCGGTCAGAAATTCTACTTCATTATCGGAAATTTTCAAAATATCGCACTTGGACAGCCCGTATTCAATTTCCCTCCTGGCATCTTCCAGTGATTCCCACAGCGGTTCCCGCAGGTTTGGGTCAAAGGAAAGGAGCAGGCCATGCTGCTTTGCTACATCAATGGCATACCTGGTTGCTTCCCGCACCTTATCATGGGTCGATGAGAGTGTCCCGAAATGGAAAATCTTCGCATCCTCAATAACCGCTTCCATAACTTCTTCTTTGCAGAGCATCATATCTGCCCCCGGATTGCGGTAAAAACTAAAATCACGGTCGCCGTCTGGATAGGTATGCACAAATGCCAGCGTGGTGCGCACCTTGTCGTCAAATACAAGGTTTCGAATATCGGTACCGCTTTTTTCCACTTCCTGTGCCAGCATTTTTCCAAATGTATCATTTCCTACTTTCCCGATAAAAGCAGTTTTCTTGCCTAGCCGGTTTAGCATAGCCAGGACATTGCATGGCGCACCGCCCGGATTTGCCTCAAGGATGGGGTTGCCTTGTGGGCTTTGCCCATTTTCCGTAAAATCGATCAACAATTCTCCCAATGCTACTACGTCGTATGCTTTCATTCTTCCTCCTTGCTACCGTACATACTGCTGGTGTCCTAATTGTTTTCATTGCATATCTATGCCTTTGCATCCTCCTATACTTTACCATATATTTGCCTGATTGAACATTATTAAATAAGAAAAGCCGGCAAAAAAATAGGCTTTTTTGTCGGCTTTTTGCATTTTCGCAAAAGCGTTGCTTATTTATTTTACTGCCCCATTGACAACCCCGTTTAAAATCTGCTTCTGGCAGACAATATAAAAGATCAGGATCGGCAGCAAGGCCAGCAGGTAGGAAGCAAATGCCAGGTTGTAGTTCGTCCCGAACTGCGTCTGGAACGTCATCTGCGCCAACGGCAGCGTATTAATCCCGCTGCCGGACATGATTACAAGCGGTGTCATAACATCGTTCCATACGCTCAGTGCAGTTATAACTGCAACGGTTGCATGCATCGGCTTCATAATCGGGAAAATAACTTTCCAATAAGTCGTCCAGGTCGTCGCCCCATCCATACGGGCTGCTTCTTCCAGCGCGATCGGGATATTGGTCAAGTACCCGGAATATAAAAGCAGGTTCATTGGCATATAAAAGACGACATAACAAAGGATAACGCCAAAAATATTTGCAATGCCCATCTGCGCCGTCTGTTTTACAAGCGGCATCATCAAAATAGCAAATGGCACAAACATACCGCTGACGATATACAGATATACAAAATTATACCATTTGCTGTGTGCTTTGCTCCTACCGACCGCATAGCCGATCATAGAGTGGAGTACAATAGAGATCACGACGGTAACTGCTGTGATCAGGAAACTGTTCAGCAGGGAATGCCAAAAATCCGTTACACGCATCGCTTCTGCAAAATTGGAAAAGCTCCAATGCTTTGGCAGGGACAATAGCCCTGAAATACTGTTTGTCATTTCTGAAGGCTGTTTAAATGCAATAACTATCGTCATATATAATGGAAATGCAATGGTGATCAGGCCCAAAAGCAATAAGATGGTCACCGGCCAGTTCACCTTTTCACTTACTTTTTCGTTCATTATAACTGCTCCTCCTTTTTACCGGTAATTGTAAGCTGGACTACAGAAAATACTACAATGATCACGAAGAACAGCACCGCATTTGCACTTTGGAAACCAAACTGCCCGCCTGACATACCGTTGTTGTAGATCAGGTAGGAAATGGACTCTGTACTCTGTGCCGGGCCGCCTTTTGTCAATGCCATGATCTGGTCGAATACCATCAGGAAATTCTTAACGCAAAGTACCATATTGATACTGAAAAACGGAATGATCAGAGGAAACGTCAAGTGCTTAAATTGCGCCCATCCAGTTGCGCCGTCAATGGAACCTGCTTCGTATACATCTTCCGGCACGGTCTGTAAGCCAGATATGTAAATGATCGTATTCATTGCGACCGCCTGCCATGCACAGACAATTACGATCGCAATCCATGCCCATTTGGTGCTGGCCAAGATACTGCTCCCTTTCCCACCAACCATATCGATAAAAGCTGGGACAATATAAGTGAAAAAGTAGTTGAAAATATAGCCTACAACCAACGCACCTAAAATATTCGGTATAAAATACAGCCCGCGCAGCGCACTCTTAAATTTGATCTTGCTGTTTAACCCAAGTGCCAATACGAGGCTGATAACATTTACAACAATGGTCGTTACAATTGCCATTTTAATTGTAAAAATATAAGAATTGCCGACACGGCCATCTGTAAATAAATCGATATAATTGCGCAGCCCTACAAAATCATAGGTACCATACCCCCTGAAATTTGTAAAACTATAGATAACACCTTTTATTAATGGCAGCGTATTAAACACAAAAAACAGTATCAGAACCGGCACTGTCATCAGCATATAGGTACGCTGCTTATCATTGATATTTTTCATAAATTCCGCTCCTTTCCGGCCAATCAAGTTTTATAAAAACCGCCTGCCCACAAACCAACATTACTGGCCTGCTTCATATTCCTGCACCATACGGATAATATCACGGTTATACCGTTTCCAGTCCGTATCAAATTTTTTCAAAAACGCATCCACATCTTTTTCAATTAAAAGCGTCTGAATCTGTGCGTCGACTGCCATTTCTGTCGGATAATAGTGGTCCTGGTAGTCCGTCATATTCCCAGATGAAATAAAATCTTTCATCCCATCCAAGTTCGGTGCAAGTGTAAAACTCCCGCTTTTACATGGTACTGCATTCTGGTCATCTAAGTACATCTGCACATTTTCATCTTCCAAAAGGAAATCGATCACTTCATAAGCCGCCTCTTTGTTTGGGCTTGCCTGTGTAACGCAAAACTGCAAGTCCACACCGGAATTTAACGTATTGCCGTCCTGCCTGCTGCTCCCTGGCATAACAAAAGAATCAATGTCCATATCCGGGTTTACCGATTTGATCTGCGGCACCGCATAGCTCCCGATGGTATACATTGCCGCTTCCCCGTTTGCAAATGCGGTACAGGCAGCATTATAGTCATAGGCAAACGGCCCCTCTTCCCCATATTCCAAAAGCTGCAGCATCTTTTGTGCTACTTCCCGGTACGCTTCGGAAAATACGGCATCTCCTGCATTTACCTGTTTGCAAATATCAGACGGCGCTAAATCTACCGCAAGCGCATTCCACGGCGCCAGGCAGGTCCAGGTATCTTTAAACCCAAAATAAAACGGCAGTATCCCTTCCGCCTGGATGGTATCGCAAAGCGTGATTAATTCTTCCCAGGTCGTTGGGATTTCCCATCCATGTTCCTGAAACATCTGGCGGTTATACAAAATACCAGCTGCATTTGCTACATACGGGATACCAAATGTACCCTCTGTCGGGACAAATTCAAGCCCCTCCAAAATATCGACATACCCCTGGTTAATACCAGAAAGCCCTTCATAGTCCGAAACATCCGCCAAAATATCCGAATCGATAAAATAAGAGTAATTAATATCCCCTCCGATTCCAATAATATCCGGATAATCCTCCCTGACAAACCTGGTTTTCAAGATTGTCATTGCATCGTTTGGCGCTTCAATTTTTAAGTGGATATTATCGTGCGTACTGTTAAACTTTTCTTCTAGTTCTTCAAACACATCCACTGCCTCCGGCTTGTAATGCACCAGTTCAATTTCAATCTTGCCGTCGCTGCCACTGCTCCCGCAGCCAGACATCAGCAGCGAAGCAGGCAGCATACTTGCCAATAACAGGCAGCACGCTTTTTTCTTCCTACTTCTTTTCATACTTTTACTCCTTTCTTTTACTTTGTTCGTTGTTTTTCGTAACGATTATAACATCCCATAATGCGACCGTAAATATCGTTCTTTTGGCATATTTATACCAATATGTCGTTTTTTATATGTAAAATTAAAGTAATATGGCATTTTGGTATATTGGAATCATGTTCTGTAACCGTTCAGATAAATCTGCACAATTACTGCGCATTCCCACCTTGCCGATTTTAAAAAACAGGAGTATAATACGCTTGGAATTACAGAAAGCTGTCAACATACTGGAGGTACCTTATGAAAGACCTGCTGTTTACCGTTTTTCCAAACGAAAATTTCGTTGATTTAAGCTTATACCAATTTGGATGGCAACGCTGCGAACCGGCCCATGCATTTGGCCCTGCCATGCGTACCCATTTTCTGTTCCATTACATCATATCTGGTACGGGGATTTTAATGGCCGACGGCGCGGACGGCATCACACAGACTTACCAGGTAAAAAGCGGGCAGGGTTTTATGATCTTTCCCCACCAAGTCACTACTTATATCGCTGACAAACATCTGCCCTGGGAATATACTTGGATTGAATTTGACGGGCTGCGCGCCAGGGAACTGGTTATGACCGCCGGGCTTTCCCAGGATGCCCCTATTTACCGCGCACATTCCCATGACCTGCGGGAAACGATGTTAAAAGAGATGCTGTATATTGTACAGCACGCAGACATGGCCCCATT
This sequence comes from uncultured Eubacterium sp., assembly GCA_947089855.1. Lineage (GTDB taxonomy): Bacteria > Bacillota > Clostridia > Lachnospirales > Lachnospiraceae > Eubacterium_J. The sequence continues at coordinate 6,754 of CAMUML010000072.1, read as the reverse complement.
TCATTTAATCGGGCATTTATACCTTTTTATCGATGCCCTTACCAGTTCTATTGCTACTATGAAACTGTCAAAAGGCAGCCGCCTGCGGGATTTTTATATACAAGAAGCGGTTTCTTATATTGAACAGAATTTTCAAAATGATATTTCGGTAGAAGATATTGCAGACAACTGCGGTTTAAACCGCAGCTATTTCAGTAAAATTTTCCGGGCAGCCATCGGCCGGACGCCACAGGAATTCCTGCTAAACTACCGGATGACAAAAGCTACGGAGCTGTTGAAACTTACCCAGCTTGCCGTCGGGGATATTGGCAAGGCTGTCGGCTATGAAAACCCACTCCACTTTTCGCGGGCATTTAAAAATGTATATGGTACGCCGCCGCGGGAATGGCGCAACCAAAACCAAGTCCTGTAATTGCGATCCTTATTTGCTGTATAAAATGCACTTTCCTGCATAAACTAAATCTATATGCAGACAACAACGTACATTTTACCAAAAAGGAGCCATTTACATGACATTCGAAGAACTGCACCGTGTGGCGTTAAAAGCCAAAAAAGACAACACCCCTTTGCCGGACAACCTGACCAGCAAAGAAAAACACCAGCTGGACTGCCTGCTCCACCCGCAGGAACATCCGCTAATCTGGCAGCTGGAAGATTGCAGCTGCACCGAAGGGAGCTGCGTATCCGCCTGCATATTTTCCGCCCTGGAAATCAAAGGCGGTAAAGCGGTATTTGACCCGCAGCGCTGCACTGGCTGTGCCAAATGCATTGAAGCATGTAAAAATAATAACCTGGCCTTTAGCCATGATTCCATCCAGGTACTGGAAATGCTCAAAGATGGGACAGCCCCAGTATATGCCCTGTTAGCGCCTGCTTTTATCGGGCAGTTTGGCAAAGAGGCTTCGCCTTCCCGTATCCGTACTGCCTTAAAAAGCATTGGTTTTACCGGAATGATTGAAGTTGCCGCCTTTGCGGACATCCTTACGCTAAAAGAAGCACTGGAGTTTGTCCACAACATGCAGCAGCCGGATGGATTCCAGTTAACGAGCTGCTGCTGCCCGGTCTGGATCAAATTAATACGTAATGATTTCCAAAAAATTGCCGGGCACCTGCCCGCCTCCGTTTCCCCTATGATTGCCTGCGGGCGCATTGCAAAGCAGCTCCATAAAGGCTGCCGCACGGTTTTTATCGGCCCATGCATGGCAAAAAAAGCGGAAGCAAAAGAGCCGGACCTAAAAGGCGCGATTGACTGTGTACTGACATTTGAAGAATTAAACTATATGTTTGACACTTTCCAGGTGGATTTCGCAACGATGGAGGAAGAACCAAAAGAGCATTCTGCAAGCGCGGGACGCCTCTATGCCAGGACTGGCGGCGTCAGCCAGGCTGTGGCAGAATGCCTGGAACGCGTAGGGCACAGCCTGCATCTGGAACCAGTATGCGCAAATGGCGTTACGGAGTGCAAGCAGCTGCTCAAAGATATATTAAATGGCGCCGTTTCTGGGAATTTCTTTGAAGGCATGGCCTGTAAAGGGGGCTGTGTCGGCGGGCCAAAGCGGGTCATTGACCCTGGGGAAGCAGCAGGGCTGGTAAACGTATATGCAGCACAATCCCCTTACCAGACACCGGCGGAGAACCCCTATGTCATTGACCTGATCCAACGGCTTGGTTTTTTTACGATTGAGGAATTTTTAAAAAGCAGCGATATATTAACAAGAAGCCTATAGCCTACCGGCAACAGGCATAGTAAAATCCTGCACTTGCCCAGCCTGCTGTTATAGCGTACGGAAACTTTGTAGCAACAGGCAGGCAAATGTACCTTATTTTTTTACCCGCTTCCCAGATTGGTCAAAACCCGCCTGGTCCACCAGGCAGCCGGTAACCTTATCATAGGCCAAAATACAGACCTGGTCCCCGGCTTTCGAATACTCCTTGGCATTCAATAAAATCCGCCCCACGCCATTGCTGCTGCATACGGCGATGCTGTCTGGCCCAAATTCAAAATATTTCCAGTAATCGGTTCCGCCAGCCCCTTCAAATACCAGCCGGCCATCCTCATAGACAACAGCCTCCCCATCCGGGTTTTCCACAGCTGCCACCAGGCACCCTTCCAGCCCTTCCAATGCTTTTTGGTATTCCTCCAGCGTTTGGATCCCCTGTAACCGTTCCCTGTATAATTGGGAATGCACCAGCTTTTCGCTGGCAGCCTCCCAGTTTTGGAACCGCGCATCCCCGCGCCGGTCTGGCAGCCCATAGCCCTGCAGGTACTCCCGCGCCAGATAATCCGTATATTTTAACGCACCGGAATAATTTAAATGGGATGCTTCAATCAAGTCTTTCGAAAAATCGATCTGCATCTCTTCGATATAGGCGTTGCCATCAACCAATGGGACGCCATACTCTTTTGCAATCTGGCCAACATAATTGTACGCCTGCTGTTTTTCCAGCATTTGGTTGGCAAACGGCGCATTGACCATAAGCAGCGGCACCCCTTTGCTTTGGCACAATTGGATCAGTTTCCGTAGATAAGCTTCTACCTGGCCGCTGACAGGGGCAGCCTTTTGGAATCCTTTCCGGTCAATCTGCCCCCATTTTTCAACGGCTTTTTTAGAAATAACGGTAAAGTCCGGCTTGTACCCATTGTACCGGATCTCGCTTGCCTTGCCGGTATTTTCGTAATCTTGCCTTTCCAGCTGTGCATAGCGCGTATGGTAATACGGGAATGCCAAAAATACACCAGCCGTACTCACCTGCGGGCAGTCCTGCTTTACCGCTTTGATTGCATTCCATTTCGTAAGCGACGGCTTCATACCAAGCAGGCACTCCCAATAGCCGGCGTCATTGACCGTCCGGTACAGCGTATAGATGTCAAACACCACCAATTTCGGGTGCTGGGTTTTAAAAGCTTCTTCCAGCAGATAATAGCTCAACCATACTGGCTGGCCAGGCGATGCCATCAAATACGATGCGATTCCATATTGGTCGTACAGATGGCAGGTATTGATGCTATAATACACATGGCTGCTCCCGACAAACAAGACATCTACCGTATCCTGGCCTAATTTATAAAAATCCGACAGCTGCACACAGCCGTCTCCTGTCCTCTTAAGCGTTATATTGGTTAGCACGCCGAAAATAACGGCCAGCATTGCAAATACTGCAAACGCTTTCCCTACTTTTTTCATATCCAGTACCTCAAATGTTGCTGTGATTCAAAAGAATAACCCTCAAAACAGCAGCCGTCCAGGCAGAAAGGAACCGCCTGGACGCCCGCTAAAACAACTGGCCCATATTGATTGCCGCTTACATCCTATCCCCGTTTTGGTCAAACCCTGCGCCGTCTATTACACGCTTGGCCACTTTGTCGTACACCAGGATATTCACCCCAGTTTTTGCAGCCAAATACGATTTTTTATCCAGCAGTACCTGATGCTCCCCGTGCCTGCTGCTCAAAACAAGGTCTGAGGAACCTAGGTCAAAATGCCGGAAATATTCTTCGCCTGCCTGTGTCTGAAAAACGGCCGCTCCATCTTCCAATACCGCCGCCCTGCCGTCCTGCCCGTTAAAAACTACTGCTACGCAGCCTTCCAGTTCAGGCAGCAGCCTGCTGTAATCCGCCAGCACATCGATTTTTTCCAGATGCCGCCCATACAATACCATATGCTGGAATTTCCGGCTAACCGTTTCCCAATTTTGGTAGCGCCTATCCCCGCGCCGGTCTGGCAACTTGTAATGGCGCCCGATATAATCAGCTACAAAATCCGTATATTTTATACTCCCATAGTAATTTAAATGCGACGCTTCCAGCAGGTCTTTTGCAAAATCCATCTGCATTTCTTCCAGATGGTAATTACCGTCCAAAAAAGGGACCCCATATTCCGCTGCAATGCCGCCTACATAATTATAAGCCATCTTTTTTTCATCCGTCAAATTTGCATGGGGCGCATTGACCATAAGCAGCGGGATGCCTTTTTGCCTGCATAATTCTATCAATTTCCTAAGATAAGCTTCCGCACGCGGCGTAATTGCTTTTGCCTGGCTTATTTTTTCATGGCGGATATACCCCCACTTTGCCAGCTCTTCTTTCGAAATCACACGGAAATCCGGCTTATACCCATTGTACCGGACACGCTGCGTATTATCATAGTCCTGCCTCGTAAGCTGTGAATAACGTGTATGGTAATAGGGAAAAGACAAAAATGCCCCCACCGCATCCAGCTCACTGCCCTCTTCATTGACAGCACAGACTGCTTTCCACTTTGTAAGCGACGGCTTCATGCTAATCAGGCTTGGCCAAGATGCCGCGCCAATATCGCTTTCTTTGCGGTACAGTGTACAGACATCAAAAACGACAAGCTGCGGCGACTGCGTTTTCAGCGCTTCTTCCAGAAAATAGTAGCTCATCCAGACCGGCTGTCCAGGCGAGGCCAAAAGGTAGGAAGCAAGCCCATGTTGGCCATATAGCCGGCAGGTATTAAAACTGTAATAAACATGGCTGCTTCCGACAAATAATACATCTACCGTATTGTCGTCCAGCCCATAGAAATCTACGAGCTGGATGCAGCCCTGGCTTGTTTTATTCAGTGTTGTTTTATGCAGCGCAACGATCACTGTAACCACCAGGCAAAAAACGGTGGCTGCACCTGCGAATTTTTTCATGCTGAGAACCTCTTTATAACTTTTTCATTTTTTGTAACTTTCTTTTGTCCCCTACACTTTTATCCGCCCTGTGAAAACCGTAATGCTAAAACTGAAAATAAATAAACTGGCTGGCGTCATATCCCGGCCCATAAATCCCAAACAAAAATATGCATCCTGCCAATACCCCCACCGACAGCCACCGGAACCACGCACACTGCGCCGCCAGAAACTGGTCTATGGCTTCCCTCTTTACATATTTTACAATGCTGACAAGGAACAGCAGCAGCAAAGAAGCCATCAGGATATTTAACTCGGCACGGTCCAGGCCCAGCCGGTAAACCGTCCCGTCCGACAATGCCCACCAGTCCGGTTTTGTAAAAATCCGTTTGATATAGCTGCATGCCTGCGACAAGGAACCGGCACGGAAAAAGATCCAGGCAAACGCAGCCAGGACAAACGTTACCGCCATCTGGCCAAATGCATAGCTAAACGACTCCTTTTTCGTCCCCAAATGCCCATAAATACGTTCCCTGGCCTTTTTTGTCTCTGCCCCGATAATCTGGTAAAACCCATGAATGGCACCCCATACTACAAAGTGCCAGCTTGCCCCATGCCAAAGGCCGCTTACCAAAAACGTAACCATAATATTCATATGCCGCCGCAGCCTGCCGCAGCGGCTCCCGCCCAGCGGTATATACAGATAATCCTTAAACCAGGTGCTAAGAGAAATATGCCAACGGCGCCAAAACTCCTGGATGCTCCTTGCAAAATAAGGCGTATCGAAATTTTCCATCAGCGAAAACCCCAGCACCCGCGCAGCACCGATCGCAATCGTAGAATAGCTTGCAAAATCACAGTAAATCTGGATCGAAAATGCCGCCGCTGCAAGCAGCAGTTCCACTGACCCATAAAAATACCAGGAATCAAACACCGTGTCAACCAACACGGCAATCCGGTCCGCGATCACCATTTTTTGAAAGAACCCCCACAGCATAACCAGTAGCCCGCCAGCGATCCGGTCAAAATCAAACAGGCTGGCAGCGCTGGCTTCCCCCATCCGGCCAATCTGTACCAGCAGGTTTTTCGACCGTTCAATCGGCCCTGCGACCAGCTGCGGGAAAAACGATACGAACAAAGCATATTTTAAAATATTCCGCTCCGGCTCAATATCCTTGCGGTATACATCCACCGTATAACTAAGCGCCTGGAACGTATAAAAAGAAATCCCGACCGGAAGCACAATATCGAACGGCTTTTCTACCAGCCTGGCCCCAGCCTTCCCAAGCAGGAAATTCAGATTTTGCAGAGCAAAGTCAAAATATTTAAAAAACCCTAAAATGCTTAGATTTACCACAAAGCTGGCAGCGACGATCCACTTCTTTGTACTGGCCTTTGCCCCTGATTCCTGGCACTTTCCAAGCAGGAAGCCGCTGTACCAGGTTACCACTGTGGAAAATGCGATTAACAGCGCATACTTTGCGTTCCAGCACATATAAAAATAATAGCTTGCCACCAGCAGCCAAAGGTACCTTATTTTTCTTGGCACCAAATAATAAACCAATGTTACGATTGGAAAAAAAATTAAAAACCGATAAGAATTAAACAGCATTTCTTATTCCTACTTTCCCCTTGCCTACGGATTACCGTAACCTTCCAGGCAGCCTGCCTTGTTACCTATATTCCCCATAACAGAAAAGGTTATACACATTGCCGGTATGTTTTTACAGATACATGGCTGTACATTCTGGCGGCCTTGCAGTATAATTTAGCATAAAACAGCCTGTTTGGCAAATCAAAAATTTCTAAACCTACCTTTCATCTCCCGGAAACAGGATCCCGGCCTTTATCCTAGCTGTTTCTAACACTTCTATCACATCCGGCATAACCGAAAGCCTATCCGACACCGCTTCCCGATCGCAGCTGCACAAAAACTTTGCGATACCTTGTACTTCGTAGGACAGGCGGTCTGGATTTTCCTGCATATTAAACGTTTCATTGGAAGTTTTTGTAACGACCTGTATTTCGGCAAGCCCATTGCTCCCGCCTTTGATATAAATATACCCTCCTAGTATAATAATGATATAGCCACAAGAGCTATAGAGTTAATAAGTTA
>CAMUML010000071.1 GCA_947089855.1 uncultured Eubacterium sp. | reverse complement strand
GACGCGAAAAAAGGACCCTGGGGTAAGTTTCCCCCAGCGTCACTTTTATATACGGGTAAGTCTTGTCATCTTTTAACAGGATATTGTATTTTGGACGGTGCTCTTTGATCAGGTTGCACTCCAAAACAAGTGCTTCCAGCTCGGAATCCGTAATAATATATTCAAAACGGTCAATAATGCTGACCATCTGGTCCTTACGGACCCCTTCCTTATGGCTGGCACGGAAATACTGACGCACACGGTTTTTCAGGTTCACTGCTTTTCCGACATAAATAATGGAATCGTTTTTATCGTGCATCAAGTAGACCCCCGGCTTATCCGGGAGTTTTTTTAATTCTTCCTGAATATCAAACATTACTTGCTGTCATCTTCCTTCCGATCATTTTGCCCCAACAGCTGCTGCTCCCAAGATGGCCCTGCACCGCTGGAAGGCTGCTGCCCGCTGCCATTGCCTGAAAGCCCATCTCCAGGCGCATTGTTCCAAGCCGCATTTTGGCCTTGGGCTGGCGGCACTGGGCTGCTGCCTAAGCTTTGTACCGGCGGCATTGGGCCGTTTCCTGGGTTTTTCCCCGGCGGCATTGGATGATTGCCCGGGGTCTGCATTGGCGGTATCGGGCCGCTTTGGCCTTGTGCCGGTGGCATCGGATGATTGCCCGGGGTCTGCATTGGCGGTATTGTAGCGCTTTGACCCTGTGCCTGTGGCATCGGATGATTGCCTGGGGTCTGCATTGGCGGTATTGTACCGCTTTGGCCCTGCGCTGATGGCATCGGACCATTGCCTTGGGGTTGCATTGGCGGTATCGGGCCGCTTGGATCCTGCGTTGAACCAGATCCCTGCAATACAGCCACAGGCGGCTTTCCCCCTTGCGGCACAGAAGCGCTTAAGCCTGTTTGCTGCCCTTCCTCTTCCGGCGGCTGCGGAATGCCTTTTAAATCCCGGTAAATACGCATAAACTCTTTTCCGGTAATCGTTTCATGTTCAAATAAGTAGTCTGCGATCTTATCCAATACATCGCGGTTTTCTTCCAACAGTGCCCTGGCTTTCTTATAGCTTTCTTTTAATAAAACCTGGACTTCCGTATCAATCTCTGCTGCTGTATTATCCCCGCAGTTTAATACTGGCCGGCCGTCCAGATAACGGTTTTCCACCGATTCCAGGCTGATCAGGCCAAACTTTTTGGACATACCATACTGCGTAACCATTGCACGGGCAATCTGGGTCGCTTTTTCAATATCATTGGACGCGCCTGTTGTTATAGAATGGAACACAATTTCTTCTGCTGCGCGCCCCGCCATAAAGGTAACCAGACGTGCTTTGAGTTCATCCTCCGACATCAGGTATTTTTCTTCTTCCGGCACCTGCATGACATAGCCAAGCGCACCCATTGTACGCGGTACGATGGTAATCTTTTGTACTGGCTCCGCATTTTTCTGAAGTGCCGTTACCAGCGCATGGCCAACTTCATGGTAGGAGACGATCCGCTTTTCTTCTTCGCCCAGGATGCGGTCTTTTTTCTCCTTGCCTGCTATGACTACTTCTACGGATTCAAACAAATCCGACTGGTTTACATATTTACGGCCATGCTTGACTGCATTGATGGCAGCTTCATTGATCATATTTGCCAGATCGGAGCCAACGGCGCCTGACGTTGCCAGCGCAATTGCATCAAGGTCAACCGTTTCATCCATCAGGACATCTTTGGAATGGACTTTCAGCGTTTCCACACGGCCTTTTAAATCCGGCTTTTCCACTATAATACGCCTGTCAAAACGGCCTGGACGCAGCAGCGCTTTGTCAAGCACTTCCGGGCGGTTCGTCGCCGCAAGGATCAAAATACCTTTGGACGTATCAAAACCATCCATCTCCGCCAAAAGCTGGTTTAGTGTCTGCTCCCGTTCATCATTCCCACTGCCGTAACGGGAGTCACGGCTTTTCCCAATCGCGTCAATTTCATCAATAAAAATAATACATGGCGCCTGTTTTTGCGCTTCTTTAAACAGGTCACGCACACGTGACGCACCTACTCCGACAAACATTTCCACAAAATCGGAACCTGCCAGCGAAAAAAACGGCACATTTGCTTCCCCGGCTACTGCTTTTGCCAACAGCGTCTTGCCAGTTCCGGGAGGGCCGACCAACAACGCCCCCTTTGGAAGTTTTGCCCCAATATCCACGTATTTCTGCGGATTGTGCAAGAAGTCAACTACTTCCTGCAGAGACTCTTTTGCTTCATCTTGCCCAGCTACATCTTTAAACGTCACGCCGGTCTTCTTTTCGACATAGACTTTGGCATTGCTCTTGCCAACGCCCATCCCCATGCCGCCTCCCATACGCTTCATCAAAAATGCCATAACTACCCAAAGAAGCACCAGCGGCAGCACAAAACTAAGGATATTATAGATCCAGGTAGCCGAATCATCCGGTATATATGGATAGTACTCTACCCCATGTTCTTTTAACAGGGAAACTAGTTCTAAATCATTGCCTGCGATCCCCGTAAAATAAACGATTGAAACAAGTTCATTTTCCGCCCCTTTGGGAGTGATCCGGTAACTGTTGGACGTAACATGGACTTCCTTAACCTTATCCTCTTCCACCATTTTCAGAAATTCCGTATAAGAAATTTCCTTTGTGGTCATCTGCTGCTGCCAGCGGCTGAACATACTCATAAAAAAGAGTGCAACCAGCGTAATGACTAAAAACATCAAAATCATTTGGCCGTTGCTATTTTTCTTGTTATTGGAATTTTTATTTCCGTTATTGGGTGACTGATTATTCATTTCTCCTCCATCTGCTGTACTTCCACGCTGATAAAAACAGCGGCTTAGGCAAGTCGGGTTCCCCTATTGCGGTACGCCGCCTGTTCTATTATAAGTGGATTGGATTTATAACGCAATAATCTATTCGTGAACTTTTTGCGAAATTTCTTAATTTAATAAAAATTTTATAACTAAAAAATAAATATGGAGGAGAAAGCTGCACCTAAATCATATGGCTAGCGTGCCTGCACCGATAAAGCCGCCTCCACAAATCCACGGAACAGCGGATGCGGGCGGTTTGGGCGTGATTTCAGCTCTGGATGTGCCTGGGTAGCAAGGAACCAAGGATGCCCTGGTATCTCTATCATCTCCACGATCCGTTTATCCGGCGACAGCCCAGACAAACAAAGCCCATGTTCCGATAAAACAGCACGGTAATCATTATTTACTTCGTAACGGTGGCGGTGCCGTTCCTGGATGGTTTCCCCACCGTAAAGCGCATACGCCTTCGACCCTTTGTCCAATACACAAGGATACGAACCAAGCCGCAGCGTACCGCCTATATCCCCGTCTTCATCCTGGTCCGGCATCAATGCAATCACCGGATGGGTCGTCTTAGGATCCAGTTCAATGCTATGTGCGTCATTCAGCCCACAAACATGGCGGGCAAACTCGATAATCGCCACCTGCATGCCCAGGCACAGGCCCAAATAAGGGATCCCGTTTTCGCGGGCATACTGTGCCGCCAGGATCTTTCCATCTACGCCACGGCTCCCAAAACCGCCTGGCACCAGGATCCCGCTAACGTCCCCAAGGAACTGCCCTACGGTCTGTGGGTCCAGCTGTTCTGAATCAACCCATTTAATATTGACGGTAGTACGGCTTGGTATTCCGCCATGCTTTAGGGCTTCCACCACAGATATATAGGCATCATGCAGCTGGGTATATTTGCCTACCAGCGCGATCTGGACTTCCTTTTCCGGATGCTTGAGGTTTTCTATCATTTCTGTCCATTCCCTTAAATCCGGCTGCGGGCATGGCAAATGCAGGCACTCGCAGGCCGCAGTCGCCAGGTTTTCCCGTTCCATAGCAAGCGGTGCTTCATATAAATATTCTACATCCAGGTTTTGCAGTACCCGCCTATTTGGGACATTGCAAAACAGTGCAATTTTATCTTTTAGGCTTTGGTCAAGGGCATGTTCCGAACGGCATACAATCACATCCGGCTGGATGCCCATGCCTTGCAGTTCTTTTACACTTGCCTGCGTCGGCTTTGTTTTTAACTCCCCGGACGCTTTTAAATACGGGATCAGCGTCACATGGATCAGCATGGCATTTTCCCGGCCCACTTCATGCTGGAACTGCCGGATTGACTCCAAAAACGGCTGGCTTTCAATATCTCCGACCGTACCCCCGACCTCAATAATCGCAATATGCATATCCGGCGAAGAAAAATTACGGTAAAACCGGCTTTTAATTTCATTTGTAATATGCGGGATTACCTGAACCGTGCCGCCCCCATAATCCCCACGCCGCTCTTTTTGCAGCACCGACCAATAGATCTTTCCGGTCGTTACATTGGAATTTTTTGTAAGGCTCTCGTCAATAAACCGCTCATAATGCCCCAGGTCAAGATCTGTTTCCGCACCATCATCCGTTACAAACACCTCCCCATGCTGGATGGGGTTCATCGTACCTGGGTCAATATTAATATATGGGTCAAATTTTTGCATCGTAACTTTATATCCGCGTGCTTTCAGCAGCCGCCCCAGGGACGCTGCCGTAATCCCTTTGCCAAGCCCCGATACCACCCCTCCGGTTACGAAAACATATTTTACAGGCATAATCTTCCTCCTTCACCTATTTTCTTTTGTCCTTTTTATAAAAACGGATCTGTTCATCCGCATCTCCTACTTTCAATGTCTCAAAACCGCCCTGCACACCATACTCTATCCGGTTGCATTCCGGGCAAAAATTACCAAAATGGATTGCTTTACCGCACCGCTGGCAGTGGAGGTTTACCATTGTATTATTCAATTCTTTGTATTCCAGCCTTCCTTCCCGTATCCACTGCTTTACTTTCCGCAGCGGCAGGCCAAATTCTTCTGCAAGCTGAAACTCGTTTACATCATGTTCCCTGACATAATCCCGGATTTCACGAAACCGGATACTTTCCTGGCAATTTTCACAATATTCGCTTTCTGAACTCATTGGAATCGGGCAATGGCACCATAAACAAAATTTTCCCCCTTGAAATAATGTTCCACGTTCTTCCATTTTCAAATCCCCCCTGTCAACTGATCGATTGCTTACGCCCTCTCTAATATGTACGTTAATCATTATACCGCAAACTGTAATAACTGTATACTACTTTTTGTGGGGAGGGGTTGAAAAATGGGGTGGCGGGAGGGAGGGACGGGGAGGACGCCAGAGGATGGGGCAGCGGGAGGGCTTCTGGAGCAGGAGCAGGAAGCCGCCCACCGCCCCGCCAACCGGCGCCCGCGCAGCAACTCCCCCTCCCTATGACAACTGAGAAAGCGGCCCGCCATAAGGCAGGTCGCTTTCCGAGGAGTTTAGTTATGAAAATGTTTATCTATATGAATGTGATAATTTTTAGTCGAAGCTAGCGGCTGCATAAATTGCGCGCTCACTGCTCGCCGCCAACTTCATTTGATAGCCCTAGTATACCTTCTAAATATGTCTGAAATATGTCAAAATAATAAAAGAACCATAAACTAATTCTTAATAATTCAGAAAATATTCATTGATACGGCAATGCCGGCCTTTAATACCTCCTGCTATCCAGCAATTCACGTGTCACTGGTACCATCTGTTTCATCCCGTCCTCCAGATAGAGTGTCATCGGCGATTCATCTGCCCAAAAACAGCTTTCTTGCAGGTAATGTTCTTTTTCATACAGCGTTTCCCCTGCTTCCAATTTTAAAATTGCCTCTGCGGCATGCGGCGGCGACAGTGGGTTGCACTCAAAGTCCGCGTTGATCCTGCCGTCTAATACGGCTTGCAGTCCGGCACGGGTGGCGTCAAAAGAAATCAGGATCACATCGCCGCCTGGACCGTAAGAAATACCCGCTTCATCCAGTGCACTGCACGCCCCAAGCGCTTCGTTGTCATTTTGGCAGATTACCACATGGATACCGGTAAATTTCTGCAAATACCTTTCCATAACCTGCCTGCCTCCAGCTTCTGTAAAATCCCCGCTTTCTTGTGCCAGAAGATGCCAGTTGGCGTGTTTTTCCAGGTATTTTGCAAACCCTTGCGTCCTTCCGATTTGCGCGGATGCGCCGGTTGTACCATTAATCGTTACAATACTGATTGTCTCCTGGCTGCGCCCGCTCCTGGCTAGGTAATTTTGCAGCCATGCACCTGCGCACTCGCCTTCCCGGACAAAATCAGAGCCAAACCATGCTGTATAATAACGTTCCTCACATTCAATCGTACGGTCAATCAAAAGTACCGGGATGCGTGCATGGTAAGCTTCTACCAATACCGCATCCCAGCCGGTGGTTACAATTGGGTCAATGATAATATAATCTACCTGTTCCCGGATAAAATTGCGAACTGCTTCCCGCTGCCGCTGCGGGTTATTATCTGCATCTACAAAATATAATGCATAGCCATTCTCCTCGCTGAAAACTTCACGGCACGATTTTGTAGCGGCTATACGCCAGTCCGATTCATGGCCGACCTGTGCAAAGCCGATCTTGACCAGCTTTTTGGGCAGGAGCTGGCTTGCGGCTTGTACAGGGGAAGTATCTTTTAATAAATCCGCCATTTCATTTTCCGCGGCTCCCCCACGATAGGGGCTGTGTTTCCAGGTACAGGTGGCCAAAAAGAAGAAACAAATAAAACAGAACACTGGCAGCAGCCATATCCAACGCTTACGCAGCTTAACCTTACCTGCGGATAAGCTGCCTGCTCCAGCTGCATGTTTTTGTGTTTTTTGTTTACCGGACACTGAACTGGTAGCTTGTCTTTGTTGTATATACTTCCCCTGCCTTTAGCAACGGGCTTTCAAAATTCGGCTCGTTTACTGCATTTGGGCAATACTGCGACTCCAGGCAGAATCCATGCCGTTTTCCATAAACGGCGCCCTGCTTGCCATCCTGTGTTGTAATTGCATTTCCGGTATACAACTGTACTGCAGGGCAGTCGGTATAGGCTTTCATAACAATGCCTGTATCTGGCGCATAAGCTTCGGCCATAAGTTCAAATGCACCTGGAGCGGTTTTATCCAGTACAAAATTATGGTCATAGCCCCCGCCATAGTTTAACTGGGCATCCTCTGTTTCGATGTCGCGCCCAACCGGTTTTGCTGTTGTAAAATCCATTGGCGTACCTGCTACTGGGGCGATTTCGCCAGTTGGGATTGCTTTGGCATCGATCACCGGGGTAAAATGGGATGCTTTCAGCATGATTTCCTGTGCAAGCACATCCCCGGAAGCATGGCCAGAAAGGTTAAAATATGCATGGTTGGTAAAGTTGGCAATGGTATCTTTATCAGATACCGCTTTGTAGTTGATCTCAATGGCATTGTCATCCGACAAGTGGTATACAACCTCTATATCCATATTTCCTGGGAAGCCCTGCTCCAGATCTGCGCTGGTACAGGTTAATGTAAGGGAAGCTGCCGTCTGCTCTTTGATATTCCAGATGACTGTGTCTACCCCTTTGATGCCGGAATGTAGGTTGTTTTCATTGTCATTGGCATCCAGTTTGTATACAACTCCATTGATCGTTGCCTCCGCATTGGCAATACGGTTTCCGTTCCGGCCGATCACCGCACCAAAATAACAGGTATGGTCCTCATAACCGGTAACGTTGTCATAGCCAAGCAGCACATCTTGCATGGCCCCGTTTTTATCTGGTACGATAATCGAAACAAGGGCTGCGCCGTAATCGGTGATGCGCACCTTCATACCATTGGCATTTTCCAGTGTGTAAACGGAAGCTACCTCCCCCTGCCTGCTTGTACCAAAAGATTCTTTATTCATGCTAACCGCCTTCTTTCTATAAATTATATCAAAGGATTACTGATCGAAAACATAAAAATTGCTGCGTGGTTTAATCCTGCCCATAATAAGCATGTTCCCCATGTTTACGGTAAAAATGCTTTTCTTTGATACTGTCTGGCGCAGGCTGCACTTTTGGCTGGATATTTTCGGTATGGAGCGCCATTTTCGCTACTTCTTCCAGTACAACAGCATGGTAGACCGCCTGTGCGGCATCCTTGCCCCAAGTAAACGGGCCGTGGTTTTTGCATAAAATAGCCGGTGTGTACATTGGGTTGATGCCATTTTCCTCCAGCGTTTCTATAATGACAAGTCCGGTATTTTTCTCATACTCCCCATCGATCTCTTCCAGCGTCAGGCTTCTTGCACATGGGACTGGCCCCAGAAAATAGTCTGCATGGGTCGTACCGTACAGCGGGATGCTGCGGCCGGCCTGTGCCCAGGAAGTTGCCATAACCGAATGGGTATGCACAACGCCGCCGATCTGAGGGTATTTTTTATACAATTCAGCGTGGGTTGCCGTGTCCGACGATGGCTTATAGGACCCTTCGATTTTATGTAATTCCAAATCCATTACTACCATATCGTCCGGCGTCAGTTCCTCATATTCCACACCGCTTGGCTTAATTACAAAATAGCCGCTTTCACGGTCGATCCCGCTGACATTGCCCCATGTATAAGTCACAAGCCCGCGTTTTGGCAATTCCATATTTGCTTCATAAACCTGCTGTTTTAATGCCTCTAACATAGTTTCCCCTTTCATCAAACAGTCCATACCTTTTGGCCGGTAAAAATATAAGGCTGCCACAAAAATGTGCAACAGCCTATCTATGGCAGCAGGCCAGACGTACTGGCCTGCTGCACGGTAACCTGTAACTATAAGAACGCTTTTACTTTCTTGTAAATGCCGTCTGCTTTCAATCCATATTTTTCCAAAAGTTCTCCGGCCGGGCCAGATTCCCCAAACGTATCTTCGATACCGATACGCAATAGCTTTGCGGGGCATTTTTCTGACAATACTTCTGCAACTGCCCCGCCAAGCCCGCCGATAATGGAGTGTTCTTCGGCAGTCACTATTTTTCCGGTCTCCTGTGCCGCTTTCACAATAATATCCACATCGATCGGCTTGATTGTGTGTATGTTAATAACCCTTGCCTGAATGCCGTCTGCCGCAAGTTTTTGCGCTGCTTCCAGCGATTCAGCCACGCACAGGCCCGTAGCAATAATCGTAAGGTCGCTGCCATCCCGCAGCAAAACACCCTTGCCAATTTCAAATTTGTAATCAGCATTGTCATTGATCACCGGAACTGCCAGGCGGCCAAACCGGAGGTAAACCGGGCCTTGATGTGCATATGCAGCTTTTACGGCCGCTTTTGCTTCCACATCGTCAGAAGGGCAGATTACCGTCATGCCTGGAATTACACGCATCAACGCCATATCCTCATTGCACTGGTGGGAAGCGCCGTCCTCCCCTACTGAAATACCTGCATGCGTCGCACCGATTTTTACATTTAGGTGCGGATACCCAATGGAATTGCGTACCTGCTCAAACGCACGCCCTGATGCAAACATGGCAAAGGAACTGACAAACGGCACTTTTCCAGTAGAAGCAATACCTGCCGCTATGCCCATCATATTGCACTCTGCGATCCCACAGTCGATATGCCGGTCTGGGAACGCTTTTTTAAATACGCCCGTTTTCGTCGCGGCAGCAAGGTCTGCATCCAACACTACTACATCTTCTGCTTCTTTTCCAAGTTCAGCCAAAGCATTGCCATAGCTTTCCCTCGTTGCTATTTTCTTTACTTCTGACATAATGCTTCACCTGCTTTCTTCAGATCTTCCATTGCCGTTTGATATTCCTCGTCATTCGGGGCCTTGCCATGCCAGCCGACCTGGTTTTCCATAAAAGATACACCTTTGCCTTTTACGGTTTTCATAATAATTGCGGTTGGCTGCCCTTTGGTCTGCCTTGCCTGCGTAAACGCACTGCGAAGCTGTGCCATATCATTTCCATCAATCGTAACCACATGGAAATTAAATGCCTCAAATTTCTTATCGATTGGGTATGGGGAACAGATTTCATCTATCGGCCCGTCAATCTGCAAACCGTTGTTGTCCACGATCACACACAGGTTGTCCAATTTCCGGTGGCCTGCAAACATCGCCGCTTCCCATACCTGGCCTTCCTGGATTTCGCCGTCGCCAAGCAGTGTGTAAACACGGTAGCTGTCGTTGCTGATCTTAGCGGAAACCGCCATGCCAACTGCTACAGAAATCCCCTGCCCCAACGAACCAGAAGCAGCGTCCACACCCGGCGTATGCTGTACGCACGGATGCCCCTGCAAATGGGACCCGGTATGGCGCAATGTCAGCAGGTCTTCTACTGGGAAAAACCCACGGTTTGCAAGTGCAGAATATAAACCTGGCGCTGTATGGCCCTTGGATAATACAAAACGGTCACGGTCCGGTTTTTTCGGATCTTTTGGGTCAATATTCATTTCCTCAAAATACAGGTAAGTAAACGCGTCAGCTGCCGATAAGGAGCCGCCTGGATGCCCAGCTTTTCCGGCATGGACGGCCGTGACAATCCCTTTCCTTACTTCCACTGCCATTTTTTGGAGTTCTAAATCAGTCATAGTAACTTCCTTTCTCAAAAGATAACGGTATCTGTTGTCCCCTTATTATTTCGTGCTGTCTTTTACGAATTTATCGATACCTGCATCGGTCAGCGGATGCTTGGTCATTGCCTCAATCACTGGGTAAGGGACGGTTGCAATATCAGCCCCGGCCAATGCGCAGTCCGTTACATGGATCGGGTTGCGGATCGATGCTGCAATAATCTCTGTTTCGATACCGTAAATATCAAAGATTTCTGCAATTGTCCTTATTAAATCTACGCCTGTAACTGAAATATCATCCAAACGCCCAAGGAACGGGGAGACATACGTTGCGCCTGCCCTTGCCGCCAGAAGTGCCTGGTTTGCTGTAAATACAAGTGTTACATTCGTCTTAATGCCTTCGGAAGAAAGCTGTTTTACCGCTTTTAACCCTTCAATCGTCATTGGGATCTTTACAACCATATTTGGATGGATTTTTGCAATTTCACGCCCTTCCGCAATCATCCCTTCCGCATCCTGCGTCGTTGCTTTCACCTCACCGCTGATTGGGCCGTCTACAATATCAGTGATTTCTTTGATCACTTCTGCAAAATCCCGGCCTGATTTTGCGATCAGGGACGGGTTGGTCGTTACGCCGCAAATAACCCCCATATCATTTGCCTGTTTAATTTCCTCAACGATCGCGGTGTCTACAAATAATTTCATAATAATAGTCTCCTTCCTTGCATTTGTGTGAATTTTAGAAATTCTAAAAATATTTTAGAATTTCTCTTTTACCGTACCTATAATTTACCATTCTATTCCTTTATTTTCAAGGCACTTTTTTTACGAATACGGTGCAGTTTTTTGTTACTGTTGCTATTCACGGCCTGGGGGCCGCTCACAGTAACAATTCGGGGCGATATTGAAAGTTTGCTTCGCAAAATCGCCCCTCACTCCTGAATCATGTCCTCACGGAATGCGCAGTTTATGCGCATTCTACTAATACATCGTCCACTAAACAACGCATAGTACTGGGCCTATCCACGCACCTGCCCGCTTCCGTTTATTACATATTTATAAGTACATAGCTCTTCCAGGCCCATCGGCCCCCTGGCATGGAGCTTTTGCGTGGAAATGCCCATTTCACATCCAAGGCCAAATTCACCGCCGTCTGTAAAACGCGTAGATGCATTGACATAAACGGCTGCGCTGTCAACGGACATAACAAACTGCTGCGCAGCTTCCTGGTCTTTTGTAATGATAGATTCACTGTGCCCGGTAGAATGTGTATTGATATGCTGGATGGCTTCTTCCACGCTGTCCACTACTTTTACTGCTAAGATATAATCTAAAAATTCCGTATCAAAATCTGCTTCCCCTGCAGGCGTCCCCTCGATTACGGCAGCTGCCTGCGCATCCAGGCGCAGTTCGACCGGATGGATGCCCTGCGCCAAACGTTTGGTACACAGCTCCTGCTGCAAAGACGGCAGAAACTGGCGCGCTACAGCTTCATGCACCAGGCACACCTCCATTGCGTTACATACGCTTGGGCGGCTGGTTTTCGCATTTTCCACAATACGCAGTGCCATTGCAAGGTCCGCAGCCTGGTCTACATAAATATGGCAAATCCCTGTCCCTGTCTGGATACATGGTACGGTCGCATGTTCCACACAGGAACGGATCAAACCTTTTCCGCCCCTTGGGATCAACAGGTCTACATACCCTTCTGCGGTCATCAGCTCGTTTGCACTTACTCTCGTCGTATCTTCAATCAGGCTTACCGCCGTCCGTGGGAGCCCGGCTTCCTCCAGCCCTACGCGCATCGCTTCCACAACTGCATGGCAGGTGCGCCAGGCTTCTTTTCCGCTGCGCAGCACACATGCGTTCCCGCTTTTTATGGCAAGCGCCGCTGCGTCGCTGGTAACATTCGGGCGGCTTTCATAAATCACTGCAACTACGCCCATCGGAACTGCCATTTTCCGTATCACCAATCCGTTCGGGCGGGACACTTCCGATAAAACCCTGCCCACCGGATCGTCCAGCAGCACTGTCTCGCGGATACCGTCCGCCATCCCCTGGATCCGTGCCGGTGTCAGAAGCAGCCGGTCCAACATTACATCCGATATAGTGCCTTTCGCTGCTTCGCAGTCACGTGCATTTGCTTCCATTATGCACGCAACCTGTTCCGGCTGTGTAACCGCGTCCGCCATTTTTCGAAGCGTCGTGTTTTTGCGCCCGGTATCTGCCAGCATCAACGCCGTTTTTGCTTGTTTGGCCTGTATCAAAATCTCTTGTGTCGTCATAAAGCGATCTCCTTCTATCCATTCACTGCTTCACCAATGGCCTTTTTTTGATGGAAAACCCCTCATCATCTGCCTTAAAATTATACAGCGGTTTTAAAAGGCCAACGATTGTTACCGTTTCATCAATTACATCTATAATATCCTCCAATGATTTATACGCCATTGGCGCTTCATCCAAGGTTGCCTCATTCACCGAAGTCGTATAAATCCCCTGCATAGCCGCCCGGTATTCCTCCATACGCAGCCGTTCTTTGGCCGCCCTTCGCGACATAACGCGCCCAGCCCCATGCGGTGCAGAATCGTTCCATTCCGCATTCCCTTTTCCAACTGCCAGCACGCTCCCGTCACGCATATTGATCGGGATTAGCACTTTTTCCCCTGTATGGGCGGCAATTGCGCCTTTACGCAGGATCCGTTCCTGTGTATCAATATAATTGTGGACCGTATGGAATGCCGACAACGCATGGGCTGTATCCGTCCCGTTGGATGCATGCGCCGCCCCAGGCACTGCAAGCCCGGCACGCTCCAACAGGATTTCGGCTATTTTCTCACGGTTCCTCCTGGCAAACTGTTGGCAGATTTCCACATCATGCAGATAATCATCCAAATACTGCCCATATAAATAACACAGATCCTCCGGTACCGTTGTTTCCCGTTCCGCCCAGGCAATCGCTTTCAGCGCTGCCTGGATTTCTTTGCGCCTGCCCTGCTCCTTATAGGTACGGATAATTTCATCCCTTTGCTGAAAATACGTTTCTTTCCCTTTGTTTAGATCAATTGCCAGATCCTGGTACAGCTGCGCAACCTGCTTGCCCAGGTTACGGCTCCCGGTATGGATGACCAAAAACCGGGTACCGTCCTGCGCCTGGTCCACTTCTATAAAATGGTTGCCGCCGCCAAGCGTCCCCAGGCTACGCTCCAGCCGCTTCGTATCCTTTAAGCTGCGGTAGCAGCGCAGCTTCTTCAGGTCAAACCGTTCCTGCCTGCCTTCCCACACCTGCATACCCGAAGGTATTTCATGCGCCGCCCGGTCGAGCCTTTCAAAATCAATATCCACCCGCCCCAATTCTATGGTAAACATCCCACATCCAATGTCAACCCCCACAATATTAGGCACCACTTTATCCGACACCGTCATTGTCGTGCCGATCGTACAGCCTTTTCCAGCATGGACATCCGGCATAATCCTGATCTTGCTGCCAGCAGTAAATTCCTGATCGCACATCCTGCGGATCTGCCCAACCGCCTCCTCTTCCACTTCTTTGGCATAACAGACCGCCGTATTAGCCTTCCCTTTAATCTCAAACAATCTGCAGACCCCTTTCCACTTTTAAAAAACCTTAAGCTGCCCCGAAATATATGCAAACTCCACTTCATCCCCCCAGGTTAACAAAGCTGCGCCGCCAGTGCTTTCTGCGGCGGCTTTTTCAAGGCTTCCCTTTTCATCCAGCGGGACCGCTGCATGGATAAGGACATTTTGCGTATATTCCGTATCCTGTACCGGTATTTTACGCTGCGCCAAAAGGTATTGGATTTTCCCAAGCCCGTTGTAGTCAGTTTGAATATCCAGCAGGCAACCTGCCTGTTTTTCGATCACCACACAGGCCGCCAGCCCAGCCTGTACCGATTTTTGGTACGCACGCACTAGGCCGCCGGTTCCAAGCAAGGTACCGCCAAAATACCTGGTCACGACTGCAACTGCATTATGGATATCCTCGCGCAGCAGGATTTCCAGCATAGGCCGACCAGCTGTCCCAGACGGCTCGCCATCATCCGAACAGCGGGTCAATTCATGGTTCCTGCCGATTGTAAATGCAGAACAATTATGGGAGGCATCCCAATATTTTTTCTTTTGGGCATTAATAAATATGGATGCTTCTTCTTCGCTGGCAACTGGCTGGATATGTGCAATAAAACGTGATTTTTTCTCTGTCACTTCATCCGTGCCGCCTGTATAGACGGCTTTATATGCTTGTACAGCCATAGTTATGTGTATCCTCCTTTTCTGCAAAACATACTGGCGGGCAATAAAATTTGCCAGTAACGCCGTCTCACGAGCGTCAATACAAAAGGCTATATGGCAGCCGCTCCCCTATGGATTATCCCCTTGCCCGCCTAAATCCTGCGGATTTTCCGGATTGCCAGCATCATCCCCGCCTTCTGGAGCCTGCGGCTGGTCCGGGCTATCTGGGCCTTGTCCACCATCCGGGCTATCCGGGCCGTCCGGTTCCCCTGGCTGCTCCGGTTCCCCTGGGCTGCCGCCTTCTGGAAGGTTTGGATTTTCTGTACCGCCTGGGTTATCCGGATCATCTGGGCTATCCGGGCTGTCCGGATTTTCTATATCTATCGTGGTATCGGTGCCGCCCTGCTCCCCATTACTGGTGCCAGTGCCAGCCCCATTTCCGGACGGCTGCTGCGGAAGCGCTGTCTGCTGCCCTGAATACCCGCCGGTATGCATACTGCAAGTATTGGATCCGCTGCCCGTATATAAATATGGCCCATCTTCGGTATCCGGCGAAGCGCCAATGATCCTGGAAGCCGACTGGCTTGGGCAGCCTGGCCCGGCGGGGCGGCCTGTTACAGAGCAGATTCGGATATGGTTTTCACATACTTCTTCTGGCAATGTACCTTCTGCAAAATATTCGGTAATCTCCATACCTCCGCGTGGGTCGTTCGTACATGCGCCCTGCTTGACCGGCATCCCGGATTTTTTGCAGACCTGTGCCGTTTCTATGCCAGATGGCATTTTAAACTCTTTGTACTTTAGGCCCTCATGGATCCGGCTCATAACCGCGCGCCAGATTAGCTTGGAATAAACCGTCGTCCCATCGTCCTGCGGCGTATTGTCGTCAAACCCGCCCCATACGACACAGGTATAATAAGGGGAAAACCCTGCAAACAGCGTATCTTTGTTTTTTGTGGTAGTGCCTGACTTGCCGGCTAGCGGCATCCCTTCAAAATTGGCCTGTGTACCAGTACCTGACGTCATAACATCCTGCATGGCACTGGTCAAAAGCCATGCCGTCGTCTTTTGCAGCGCCCTTTTCTTCTGCGGCTGGTTGTCCAACAGCACGTTGCCGTCATGGTCAAGCACCTTTGTATATAGGCGCGGCTTCCGGTATACACCGCCGCCTGCTATCGCAGCATAGGCTGCTGTCAGCTCCAGGTTGGTCACCCCATTCGTAATACCGCCTAACGCCAGCGGTTCGTTCCTGTCCTGGTCGCACAAGGTCGTAAACCCAAACCGGTTGGTTAAATACTCATAACCAATATCGATCCCTATGTCATTTTGTGTTTTCACTGTCACAACATTGATCGACTGCGTAATCGCCTCGCGGATCGTAGTGTACCCGCGGTACCGGCCGTCGTAATTTTTCAGCGGGGTGCCATTTGGATACGTATAGGGTGCATCGTCCTCACAGGATGCCAGCGTCTTTTGCCCGGTATCCAAGGCCGGTGCAAATGCCGCAAGTACCTTAAATGTAGAGCCTGGCTGGCGTGCCGTATCGGTCGCACGGTTTAGCGTACGGTTTGCCGTCTTTTCCCCGCGCCCGCCTACCATTGCCAAAACTTCCCCGGTCTTTTGGTCGATTATGGTAAGTGCTGCCTGCGGCTGTACGGTATATGTGATCGTCTCCCCGTTTTCTGGTATTTGATCGCCTTTTTTCATAATATCTTTTTTATACTGTTCCACGGCCGCCATAGCTTCTTCTTTGGAAGCAAAATTAATCGTATAGTCTTTATTTGCAGCCTGGTAGTAAGACAGCATCGTCTGTTCGTCATAGTAATGGAACTCGCCCTCTTTATTCTGCACCGTCAGCGTATAAGAAAAGGACGTTTTTGGGCTTGTAGGATAATTTTCCAGATTATTCACCTGTTCATCGCAGATTGCCTGAATATCCGGATCCTGCGTTGAATAGATCGTAAGCCCGCTGTTGTAGATCGCCTTGTATGCCTCGGTCTGCGAATACCCCAGCTCATTCATTAAATCGTCAAAAACCTGTGCTGTAACCGCATCGTCAAAATAGGAGTGGATACTGGTTTTTTCCAGGCGTTTTGCATTGACTGACTGGATACGGCTATAGACAGGGTCGTCCATAGCCTCGTCATACTGCGCCTGTGTAATCAGCTCCTGATCTTTCATATCCGACAGCACTTTCTGCCTGCGCTTTGCATTCTGCTGCGGATGGACAATCGGATTATAGCCGCTTGGGTTTTTCGTAATGCCTGCAATCACCGCGCATTCCGATAAAGTAAGTTCTGAAACATCTTTTGCAAAATACTGCCGCGATGCCGACTGCACCCCGAGCGTATTCTGCCCCAAGTTTACCGTATTCAGATAGTTTTCCAAAATCCAGTCTTTGGATTCTACTTTTTCCAGCTGCAGCGCCAGGTACTGCTCTTGTATTTTCCGTTTAAACCGGTCTGCCTGCGACTTTTCCTCTGTCCATCCGGTAAAAACGTTATTTTTCAACAGCTGCTGTGTAATGGTACTTGCCCCTTCGCTGAAATGGAACCCTGAAGATACCCCTTTGATACCTGCACGCACAATGCCTTTGATGTCTATGCCGTTATGTTCACGGAACCTCGAATCTTCGATTGCGATAAATGCGTTCTGCAAATCGGCCGGGATTTCATCAATTGTTACATAGACACGGTTAGCGCCAGACGCTACCAGCGTCGCCGTCGTGTTCCCTTTGGCATCTAAAATCGTGGACAGGTATCCGGTCGGCGTTGCATCAATATCTTCAATGCTTGGGGAAGACGCCAAAATCCCCTGGTAAGCCCCATAGCCTGCACTTCCAATGCAAATGGCAAAGGCACACATTGCGACAAGCACCAGCTCAAAAACGATTGTAGATAACTTATGTTTGACTTTCTGCTTTTTGGAAAACAGCTGTTTCCGCTTTTTTTGCGTACCTTCTTTTCCAAAATTCATACCATACCTCCTATATACTGCCCGGCTTTTGGCCGTTGCCCTGCCCTTAGGAACTGTCGCAAAATGCACAAGTTATTTTGCGGCAGTTCCTTAGCTTTCCGTCCTGTTTCAAGGGTTTGTAATATTATATCAAAAAATTCACGCGTTGTAAAATAATTGAAAAATCTTAACCACTGTGTTACTATGTGAAAAGATTACTATTCACGGGCCAGGAATGCGCATAAACTGCGCATTCCGTGAGAACATG
>CAMUML010000070.1 GCA_947089855.1 uncultured Eubacterium sp. | reverse complement strand
CTTTTATCGCAAAGGAGCAGGGCGAAATTGCACTCATGAAAGCCGTAGGCACACGGAATGGAAAAATCTATGTATACCACGCTTTAAGGTTTTTATTCGTGGGAATGATGGCTGTGATAACCGGCGAGATTTTCGCAATGCCCCTTACGCACCTTTGCATCGACCCGATCTTTAAAATGATGGGGATGGAGCTTGCAGTTGATTACGTTGTTGATCCTGTTGAAATGTATCTGGCCTTCCCTGCTGTAATTCTTGCTGCAACAGCCGCAAGCGCATTTCTAACATCACTTTACACGAGGAAAATCAAGCCCTCCGACACTGCCAACATGGAATAACATGGAATAACTTTGGATAATTTAGAATTTTTTTGACAAATATTTTATAAGAAAGGAAACGATGATGAATATTTTAGAAGTAAAAGGCCTCTGCAAAACATATATCGTAAACAAACGACAGAACAACGTTTTGAAAAATGTAAGCTTTGCCGTTTCGGAAGGCGAAATGACAGCCGTTATGGGGCCGTCAGGATCAGGTAAATCAACGCTGTTGTATGCCGTTTCGGGCATGGATTCCATTACCGCAGGCGAAGTAAAATTCTGTGGAAAGGACATTGCAGACATGGGTGAAAAAGAGCTTGCAGACTTACGTCTGGATGAAATGGGCTTTATCTTTCAGCAGATGTATATGCTGAAAAATCTGACCGTCCTCGACAATATTATCCTTCCTGCGGTACAATCCAAGAAAAATGCCGAAACGCGTAAGGAAACGGCCCAGCGGGGACAGGACTTCATGCGTAAGCTGGGCATTATTGACATTGCCGATAACGACATCAATGAAGTTTCGGGAGGACAGCTTCAGAGGGCCTGCATCTGCCGAAGCATGATAAACAATCCGAAAATGATTTTTGCTGATGAGCCAACGGGGGCTTTGAACCGAACTGCGTCAAATGAGGTAATGGAGGAACTGGTAAAGTTAAACGAAGAAGGAACAACAGTTATGATGGTAACCCATGACGCAAAGGTAGCCGCAAAGTGTTCCAGAGTGCTGTATATTGTAGATGGTAACATTAGGGGCGAGTATATAAGCCCTAAAGGCTTGGAGATAAAAGAGAAGGATAAGGAGAGGTTATTAAATAACTGGCTATTGGAACTGGGATGGTAAGGAACTAATGTATCAGCGGCTTTTCGAGTATTACATCCCCCCTCAAGCTGCTTTGCCACCTCTTTCAGCCATTTCCGAATTGGAAGATGCTGCGGGCACATTTCTTCACACTGGCCGCATCCTATACACTCGCTGGCCTTCCCGAATTGTTCCGACAGGTGCCCGTACAGCATAAGCTGTGCCGTCCATGCCTTTGTGGAAAGTTCCTGCATATCAGTATTATAGAGGGAAAAATACTTTGGGATTGCTATGTTTTTTGGACATTTATGGATACAATAGGAACATCCGGTGCAGGGGATGGCAATACTCTCGTTAATAATACCGGCCGCTGGTAATTACTTTGGCTTATGTGAAGAAAATTTGTTGACATATTTCTTTAAAGTGTATATAATAGCATCAAGTAAGGGGATACCCGGTACTGATAGCTTAAAAAATCTTGTGATTTTAGCGGGGCATCAGTTGGAAGGTTAGGGAGCAATAAAAGTGATGCGGGTTGCTAGGCAATAGAAAAGTTAGTATAAGTGAATTTAGGAGGAGCTGCTCTTTGATGGGCAGTTTTTTTATTTTTGATGGAGTATTTATAAGGCAACAAAAACGGTTCAGATAAATCGTTTACGAAAAACGGATGGAAACGGGAAGGTAACAGTATGGCTGTAAAAATAGAATTAAGTGAAAAAAGTAAGGTACGTATCCGGGAGCCTAAGCATTTCCGTGTTGTGATGCATAACGATGATTTTACGTCAATGGATTTTGTCGTAGAGGTATTAATCGATATTTTCCATAAAGAAGAATGGGAAGCAGAACAACTGATGATGCTGGTGCATAAAAGCGGCAGGGCTGCGGTGGGGCAGTACCCGTATGATATTGCTGTTTCCAAGGTCAGCGTGGCGGCTGAGAGGGCACGGAAAGAGGGGTTCCCATTCCGTATGACAGTGGAGGAGGCATAGTACAATGTGCTTATCGGAAGAAGTGTCAGAGATTTTGTATAGGGCTATGGAAATAGCAAAAACGATGCAGTTTGCATTTGTGACCCCAGAGCTGGTTTTGCATGAAATTTGTAAAAATGAAGTATTTGCACAGGCATTTGAAAACTGCGGCGGGGAAATAAAAAGGCTGGATGGCCAATTAAAAAGTTACTTTCAGGAGTATATGGAGCCAGGGATCGCAAGGCCGGATGATCAGGCGCAGTTCTCACAGGGGATGGGCAAGGTACTGGATGATGCCTGTAAGTCTGCACAAAACAGCGGCCGCAAGGAGGTTGGGCTGGCACATGTCGTGCATGCATTCTATATGCTTCCAGAAAGTTATGCAGCCTATTACCTGTTGGAACAGGGGGTTGGGCAGGCAGCGCTTTTGCAGGAAATAGCGGTTATTTGCGAGGACGCACTGCCAGAGGGGGCATTACCGGCAGCGGGGGAGGAAACGCAAAGCGGCTGTACGGAGAAACATTCCTGGCAGCGGTATGCCCCATGCCTAAACAGCATTTTGGGCGAGGGGAAACCGTTGATTGGCCGGAAGGAAGAACTGGAGCGGACGATGCAGGTTTTGTGCCGCAAAGAAAAAAATAACCCATTGCATATCGGGGAGCCTGGAGTCGGTAAAACAGCGGTCACGTATGGTTTGGTAAAACTGCTAAAGGACGGGGATGTCCCAGAGCCGTTGCGTGGGGCGGCCGTCTATAGCCTGGATGTAGGCAGCTTGTTGGCGGGTGCGCAGTACCGTGGGGAATTTGAGAAACGTTTCCGGCAGGTGATGGACGGCGTCAGCCAGGAAAAAAGGCCGATCGTCTATATTGATGAAATCCACAATATCGTAGGGGCAGGTGCAGCAAACGGCGGCAGCTTTGATGTTTCCAATATGCTAAAGCCCTATCTGGCCGAAGGCCATGTGCGTTTTATCGGCGCTACGACCTATGAGGAATATAAAAAGTATTTTGAAAAAGATAAAAGCCTTGTCCGGCGGTTTCAAAATATTGAGGTCAAAGAGCCGGATATTCCAGAAACCGTACGGATTCTGGAGGGGCTCCAGGAAAGCTATGAGCGGTTTCATGGTGTTGTTTACGAGGAAGGCGTACTGGAATATGCGGTGCAGATGAGCGTTAAGTATATGAACGGCCGTTTCCTGCCAGATAAGGCTATTGATTTAATGGACGAAGCAGGTGCCTACCGGCGTCTGCATCCGCTTGCGCAGGGGCAAATGCAGCCATCGGAAAGCGGGGGCAAGGAGCTGGGAAAGCCAGCGGCATGCCAAGAAACGGAGCAGTTGCAAAAGCCGATGCAGCCGCTGGCTGTAAGGGGGACAGCCCAGACAAGGCAAACGGTTGGCAAGGGGTTGATTGATGAAATTGTAGCAAAAACTTGCCATATTCCAAAACAAACAGTGGAAAGCAGTGAAATCAGGCAGCTTGCGTCACTGAAAGAACGCTTGGAAAGCTGTGTGTTTGGCCAGGAGGAAGCGATTTCGCACGTTGTTGGTGCGGTTAAGTTAGCCCGTGCAGGGCTTTTGGAGGGGGAAAGGCCGCTGGCAAGCCTGCTGTTTATAGGACCTACGGGTGTAGGAAAAACAGAAGTTGCAAAGTGCCTGGCGAAAGAACTGGGCATCCGTCTGGTCCGGTTCGATATGAGCGAATATGGGGAAAAACATGCGGCGGCAAAGTTGATCGGTGCACCCGCAGGCTATGTCGGCTATGAAGAAGGCGGGCTTTTAACGGAAGAAATCCGCAAGCATCCGCATGCTGTTTTGCTGCTGGATGAGATAGAAAAAGCACATCCAGATGTTTACAATATTCTGCTTCAGGTGATGGATTATGCGACATTGACGGACAACCAGGGCAGGAAGGCTGATTTTCAAAATGTGGTCCTTATTATGACGTCAAATGCAGGGGCAGCCCAGCTTGGAAAGCCTGCGGTTGGATTTCTGGGGGAGGATCGGAAAGAAGATGCCATGCTCGGGGAAGTGAAACGTATTTTCCAGCCGGAGTTCCGCAACCGCTTGGATAAAATTGTCGTGTTCCGTAGTATGGATGAGAAAATGGCAGGGCAGGTTGTGGAGAAAAAATTAGGGGAACTGCAAAGGCTCCTTTTACTGAAACAGGTAACGTTGTCAGCAGACACGGCTGCCAAAAAGTTAATCAAAAAGAAAGGTATCAGCGTGGAATTTGGCGCAAGGGAAATCGAACGTGTCATCCGCAATGAGGTGAAACCGCTTTTTGCGGACGGGCTGTTATTTGGCCTGCTGAAAAATGGCGGGGCATGTAAGCTGACAGCGGATGGGGAGCGGTTCGAGGTTTCTGTGTTGCCTTCGTAAGCATAGGATAAAAAGCAAGGCCACAAGGCCGGAAGGATGGTAGATATTAGATGAAAATGGAGCAGCGTTCTTTTATTATCAAGGGGAATATCTGTTATACAAAAACAATGGGATGCCTGGATGTGGCTGACCAGGCATATTTGGTATGCGAAGCGGGGGTTTGCCAGGGTGTATTTCCGGTTTTGCCTAGCCGGTTCAAGGGGCTGCCAATGATAGACTATAAGGAGGACTTGGTCATCCCTGGCATGGTTGACCTGCATGTGCACGCGCCACAGTATCCGTTCCGCGGCCTGGGGATGGATTTGGAACTGATGGAATGGCTGCAGGCCCATACGTTTCCGGAAGAAAGCCGGTATGCAGACCTTGCGTATGCCAAAGATGCCTATGAAACATTTGTCAGGGATTTGCAAAAAAGCGTGACTACAAGGGCTGTGGTCTTTGGTACGGTACATACCCCGGCTACGGAATTATTAATGGGGATGCTGGATGCCTGCGGGCTAGTAACTTATGTAGGGAAAGTAAATATGGATCAAAACTGTCCAGACAGCCTGCAGGATGGCGGGGTACAAGAGGCGCTTGCACAGACAGCCGCATGGCTTCAGGCGACGCTAGGCAAATACCGGCATACGTATCCGGTCCTTACGCCACGGTTCGCCCCAGCCTGCAGCGGCCAAATGCTGGAAGGGCTGGGGAAGCTGCAAAAGGAATACGGCGTTCCAGTACAGTCCCATTTATCGGAAAATCTGTCGGAAATTGCCCTGGTAACATCGCTGTTCCCTTGGGCATCCTGCTATGGGGATGTTTATACACACTATGGTTTGTTTGGCGGTGCGGCAAAGACGGTGATGGCGCATTGTGTGTATTCTTCCGATAGGGAAGTAAAGCAGATCAAAGAGAACGGAGTATACGTGGCGCATTGCCCACAGTCAAATACCAACCTTTCTTCTGGGATCGCACCAATCCGGAAATACTTGGACAGAGGGGTTGCCGTCGGGCTTGGGACAGATATTGCGGGCGGTGCCACGCTGTCGATGCTGCGCTGTATCACCGATGCGGTTGGCGTTTCCAAGCTATATTGGAGGCTGGTGGACCAGCAGGATAAGCCCCTGTCGATGGAAGAAGCATTTTACCTGGCGACGAAAGGGGGCGGTGCTTTTTTTGGAAACGTGGGGAGCTTTGAGGAAGGGTATGAACTGGATGCGCTTGTACTGGATGACCGGGAAATCAGCAGTACGCGCCAGCTGTCTACAAAGGAGCGGCTGGAGCGGTATTTATACTTGGCGCAGGAGGGTGGGCGCCTGGTAGCAAAATACGTAGCCGGGGCTCCGGTCCTTTTGTAAAAAGCAGTACTGTCTTGAGTAAATGACATTTGATAGTTGATAGTAATAACAAATAACAAAAGAAGAAGGGGATTATTATGGATGGGCCATCTTATGAAACAGCGGCACTATTTTTTGCTTATTCGTTTTTTGCATGGCTTGCGGAAACAACAGTAGCAACGGCCAAGGAAAAAGATTTTAAAAACCGTGGGTTTGCATCTGGGCCTTTTTGCTATATTTATGGTTTTACCGGAGTAGTGCTGACGGTGTTTTTCCAGGAACTGAAGGAGGACGCATTTTTTCTGTTTTTAGGAAGTATGGTAGTAGCGACAGCCGTAGAATGGTTTGCTGGAAAACTATTAGAACGGATGAAGCAGAAAAAATGGTGGGATTATTCTAATAAGAGGTGGAATTTTGACGGCTATATCTGCCTGCAGTATTCCGTTATATGGGGGTTGCTTGGATTTTTGGCGGTCCGGTATATGAATGGATTGCTGCTGGATTTATACCGCCTGTTGCCGGGCATGTTCGGGAAGGCGGCGGTATGGGTGCTTTTGGCAGCCGGCTTTTTGGACATTTCTGGCTCCCTGCTATCGGTCTGGCATATGGATGAGAAGCTTCCGCGCCTGTTCCGGTGGAACCAAAGGCTGCAAAAGTGGACTTACCGGCTTGCAGGGAAAGTTTGCGTACAGGTAGAAGAACGTATCAGCAGGGCCTATCCGTCTACAAGGCAGGAAAGTGCCCAGCAGGGGCAGGAAGATGCTGAAACATGCAGCCTTACCCAGCTGTTTTGGCTGTTTGTGGTGGGGGCATTCCTTGGGGATATAGTAGAAACGGTTTTTTGCCGCATTACGGCCGGGGCCTGGATGAGCCGCAGCAGCCTTGTATGGGGGCCATTTAGCGTTGTCTGGGGGCTGGCCATTGCATTGGTTACTGCATTGCTTTACAAAGACCGTGAAAAAGAGGATTCGTATATTTTTTGGGCAGGGGTGCTTTTAGGCGGTGCATATGAATATATCTGCAGTGTTTTTACAGAGATCTTTTTTGGAAAAGTATTTTGGGACTACAGTGGCATGCCATTTAACTTAGGCGGCAGGATCAACTTGCTGTACTGCTTTTTTTGGGGGATTGCGGGCGTTATATGGATGAAAGCCCTTTATCCGCTGGTATCCCGCCTGATTGATGCCATTTTAAAGCACGCAGGGCGGCTATTGACAGCAGCCCTGGTTTTGTTTATGGCTGCCAATATCTGCATCTCGGTATTGGCTTTGGTCCGCTATGATGCGCGGGCAGCAGGAATAGGGCCAACCAATCCGTGGGAACAGGCAATCGACGCTCATTTTGATGATGAGCGGATGGAACGCATTTATCCCAATGCGATACCACAGTAGCTTGTACGGAATGTTATTTCCGTAATACGCTACTGGTATGTGGCTTCTTGGATTGCTGCATCTAGGGGATTGGGCTTTCGTAGCGTTGTTTAGGTATCCTGTATGCTGAATACATAGACGCATTCCTTCATTTGAAGCGATAATTCGCCAAGTTCTTCTGTATTTTGTGAAAGGATCCGTATTTCATGGTAAGCGTCTTCTACCGAAGACATCATTTCTTCGATATTGGCGGCGTTTTCCTGTGACATGGCTGCAGAATCTTGGACTGCAGCAACGATGCCGGTACGTACCTGTTCCATTGTTTGGGTTTTGGAAATAACAGTATCCATATGGTTGACCGATTCTAGGACGCCGTTTCTAACTTGCTCAAATACCTGCCCTGTTTGCCAGATATTTTTTTCCTGGTTTTCGATCACTGCCTGGACCTGGTCCATGCGTTCCGTCATTTGGCTGGAATTTTTAGCCAGGCTTTCTACCATAATACGTATGTCGTCTACGGCTTCGTTTGCCTGTATGGAAAGCTGCTGGATTTCTGAGGCTACAACGCCAAACCCCCGCCCAAAGTCCCCTGCCCTTGCGGCTTCAATAGAAGCATTTAAAGAAAGCAGGCTGGTTTGGGACGCGACTGCCGCGATCAGGTCAGTAGCACGGCTGATCTTATCAGCGGATTCTTTTGTCAGGGACGTTTGGTGCTCTAGGTAATTGATGGATGTGCGCACCTTTTTCATATCTTCATTGAGTTCCATAATTTCGGCCATTGTCTGTTCGGACATATCTTTTATCTGGTTGGAGATCGTATACATTTTTTGGATCTTTTCGTTGCTGTCGCCGATCATATCGCCCATTTGGGTAACGCCGCTGCCTGCCTGGCTGGCGTCTGCTGCCTGGCTGGCACAGCTTTTGGACATTTCCTGGGCCGACGTGCCAAGCCCTTCCATTAATTGGAGGACCGCGCCGCAACGGCCTTTGAGGGCGATGGATGCAGCGTCAAGCTGGCCGCTTTTTTCATGGAGGACATCTGCGATTTTTTGAAATTTATTGCGCAGCTGCAGGATTTCTTTTCCAAGCATCCCAACTTCATCCGGGCGGTTTAGCAAAGATGCATCCACCTGGACAGCCAGATGCCCGTCCGATATTTGCTGGAGTAGCCCCATGCTGCGCCCAATGGCATTGACGATCCGGTTCACGAGTAAGATTACGGTCACGGAAGCTGCCAGGAGTACAGCGGCAGTGGCGGTTAACATCTGCAAGCGGATTTCATTGATAATTTTTGACACGTCTGCGTGCGGTTTTCCGACAAAGACCATGCCGACGGGCTTATCGGTGCCGTCCTGGTAGAATGGCGCATAGCAGACGATATATTCGGTTCCGAGTATCTCTACGTTCCGGTCAAGGTAATATTCCGCATTCAGCAATACTTTCTGCGTGACGGCAGCAGGCGCTTTGGTGTGGATTAGGCGGCCGCCCGCTTCATTTTTTATAGACGTCAGTATCCGGGTATCTTCCCAGAAAATT
This sequence comes from uncultured Eubacterium sp., assembly GCA_947089855.1. Taxonomy (GTDB): domain Bacteria; phylum Bacillota; class Clostridia; order Lachnospirales; family Lachnospiraceae; genus Eubacterium_J. Next base: position 9,526 of record CAMUML010000070.1, on the reverse strand, counting down.
GTGACATCCATCTCGGTATTGTCTTTAATATGGTCTACGATTTCTACAGCCTGGGTAATATTTAATGTCTTGCCTTTCCACAGGTCGCCGTGTTCGTCTAAATGATAGCTGCCTTGGTTTCCAACTTCAAAAATATCCCGGACGGCCAGTGAAGCTGCCTGCATCCCGGCATATGCTTCATGATAAATCCCGTTTGCAGTCCGGTCTGCGGACAGGATAAAAATACTGATTCCAAGAATAAAAACAGGCAGCAGTGCAGTAATCATAATTTTAGTGCGTAGTTTCATAAGTCGGTCATCCCCTTGTCTGTTTTTATGGATGTACAGGGGTAATCTAATCTAGTAGGTAATGGAAGCAGCCCCTGCACAGTCCACGCGGCAATAAAAGCATGCCGCTATTATTATAGCAGATAATAACAGCGGCATGCTCTGCCGATTCTTCGCATAACCAGTCCGTTTCTTCACATTAGTGCCGGGCCGTAGACGCAATATTTTCAGCAGGCGGCAGGGGATGGCCTTCGCCGCCGTTTAAATGGATTAAGATCCTTACGATAAATATACCGCCTTCTAGGTAGCAGTCAAACTGTGCGTGGTATTTTTCGATAAATTTCTGGACATTTACCATGCCAAAGCCATGCCCTGTCCCCTGGCTGGAAAGCGGCATGCCTGTTTTTTTGGAAAATTTAATGGTTTCATGGCAAGGGTTTTTAGTTTCCACAAAAAACTGTTCCCCTTTCCGGTTTTTAAGCATAACCTTGATATAGCGTTCCTCCTGTTTTAAGTGTGACACAGCCTGCATGGCATTTTCTAAAAGGTTTGCGGTAACGATTGCCAGGTCATAGTCGTTGATGCCCTGCTTTTTAGGGATGGCACAGCCAATTTCAAACCGGATGCCCATATGCTCCGCTTTTTTTGCCATGCCGCATAAAATACTGTTGATCACGGCATTTTCACAATAGTTGGCAATATAGCTTTTTTCCAGGTATTTCATATCTGTTTGAAGTACCTGGGCGGCTTCCAGGTATTTTTTGCTATGCAGCAGTTCCAGCAGCAGCTGGTCTTTGTGGCGCATATCATGGCGCATGGCCTTGCAGTCTTGGATAGCCGATTCCGTAACGTCTGTCTGCAGCTGGATGCCGCGGATATAGGCATGGAGTTCTTTATTACGCCACGTCAGTTTTTTTTCACTAGATTTCGTGTAGATATACTGGATAAGCAGGATATACATAACTACTACTGTAATTAATAAAGAAATGGCTGCAAACATAATGTCAGGACGCTGTTCGAAATATACTGGAAAATACAGCAGCAGGTAAAACGTAATATAGCACATAGCTGGGATGATACACATCCATATGGAAATTTCTTTGCTAAGTATATGGACGCAAATATCTTTGATCAGTTTGTCCATACAAATAAAAACAGCAGTATTGACCAGCGTGCAGGCCGCCATAGCGATAGGGTACGACTGGGTAGCCAGAATAACAGCGCAGGAAGTAATATTGCCGGCCAGTACAAAAATCGAGGAGCTAAACCCAATAAATACGGTATAGCTGTTTTTCTTTTTGGAAAGCACCAGTGCCGTAATCTGCAGGATAAGGATGTTTGAAATGGTAACGAAAACCTTGGGCCATACCTTATCAAAAGCGAGGGAGATCCTGGCCAGTTCAAAAAGCATAGACATGGACACAGCAGCAATGCAGATTACAGCTGACCGGATGCGGGAATATTTTAGCAGTAGGAAAGATAAAAAGTAAACTGACATAAATATGCAGGAGTTTGACACAATCCATAATTGAAATATCTTCATTGCAATGCCTTTCCAATGTAACCTTGTTTGTCTAAAGGGAAACGTTTTATGGGGGACTAGGGCGTGTTTGAAAATGAAAGTTAGTATCCTTCCGCTATGTATTTTAAATAGGCCCGTTTCACTTCTGGCTGCCGGCTTTTGCTCACAGGGATCTGGGCGCCGGAACGCATAGTCATCATTGTTAGGCCGTAGAGTTTCACATGGTTTAAATTTACAATATAGGATTTGTGGATTTGGATAAACTCGGGGCTTTCCAACAAGCTGCCCAAATTATTTTCAAACGAGTTGCGCAGCAGCCTGCTTACGATCTCGTGCCCATTGGTAACAAAAATATGCAGCGCCCTGGCGGAATTTTCTACGTATTCAATCTCGTGGTAGAAGACCCGTTGTATCCCAAGCGCTGTGTTTACGTTTAACGTCCGCTGCGACTGCAGTACATGCACGGCCGCAAAATCCATTGCTTCTTGAAGTTCCTGGATATTGACCGGTTTTAACAGGTACCTGAGTGCAAATACACGAAATGCCTGAAATGCATAATCCGCAGAGGAAGTCAGGTAGATGATCGATGCCTGTTCGTCCTGCCTGCGGATTTCCTGGCCGATTTCGATACCGTCCATCTGTGGCATCAGCATGTCAAGGATATATATCTGATAGTTTCCGCCGCCTGTAATCTGTGCCGCAAGGTCTTTCGCCTGCACAAATATATCAATGGACAAGTCAAGCCCCTTTTGTGCCCCATAATGTGCGACCGCATCGTATAGGTAATGTAAGGTTTCCTGCTCATCGTCACATATTGCTACCCGTATCATGTTATTCTAGCTCCATTCCATTTCTCTTATCATAGCCTAATCCCGCTTTGCTTTAAGGGTTGGACGGGGTTTTGCTTTTTGTATAGATTCATAATATATGATTTGGGCGAGGGATGTCAATATGTGAATCAAGGTTGCATCCAGGGCACCGGATCCCATGGTTACTTTTCACACCCTGACCAGACACCTGCTGTCTGGTCAGGGCCAAAGAATGCGGCCTGTCATGCATCCGGCCTTTCGCCAAAGGCGAACTTCCAATGGGCCGGATGCCGTTACTTTTTACGGCCTGGAGGCCGCCCACAGTAACCATTCGGGGCGATATTGGAAGTTTGCTTCGCAAAACCGCCCCTCACTCCTGAATCATGTTCTCACGGAATGCGCAGTTTATGCGCATTCCTGGCCCGTGAATAGTAACGATCCCATTCTTTTAGGAACTGTAAATAAATAACTTTTAAATAATGCGCGGGCTATGTAACTGATTTTTGAACCATGCTCTCGGAGAAAAAGACAAGCAGTATTAAAAGTTATTTATTTACAGTTCCTTACTGGAATACCAAAAACAAGCATTCTAATTTGACATAATACCAAAAACTCCGGGGATACTGACAAAAGATGGCGGAGCGATCCGTCTAAAAAATCCGTCTGGAAAAAGGAGAATCAGTATGACACAACAGATGGGAAAGCAGAGCCTCCAATTTGAAAAGGCTCCCGTTATAGTAAGCAGTGCATCCGTAACAGGCAAGAAAGAAGGGGAAGGGCCGCTTGGCCAAAGCTTTGATATGGTATGCAGCAGTGACAAGTTTGGAGAGGATTCCTGGGAAGCATCCGAAAGCGCCATGCAAAAGGAAGCAGCGGCACTCGCTATGGGCAAGGCATCCAAAAGCCCAAAAGACATCCGGTATGTTTTTGCGGGCGACTTGCTGGGGCAGACGATTGCGACATCGTTTGGCCTGATGGATTATGAAATCCCGCTGTTTGGGCTATATGGGGCCTGTTCTACTTGTGGCGAGGCATTGTCGCTGGGCGCAATGTGCGTAGCGGCGGGGTATGGGGATTATGTGATTGCAATCACGTCGAGCCATTTTGCAAGTGCGGAAAAGCAGTTCCGGTTTCCTGTGGAATATGCCAACCAGCGCCCGTTGTCGGCGACCTGGACGGTGACAGGCAGCGGGGCCTTTGTACTTGGAAAAGAAGGCGGGAAGGCAAAGATCACTGGGATAACAACCGGGATTATTATTGATTACGGCATCCGGGATTCGATGAATATGGGTGCTGCAATGGCACCGGCAGCTGCGAAACTGATTGTGCAGAACTTCAAAGACTTTGGCCGGCAGCCGCAGGACTATGACCTGATTATTACAGGCGACCTAGGCTATGTCGGGCAGGAAATTTTGTGGAAGCTGGTATCAGAGCAAGGCTATGACATCAGCAGGAACCACAGGGACTGTGGAATCGAAATTTTTGACAAAGAAGCACAGGGTACGCAGTCCGGCGGGTCTGGATGCGGCTGTTCGGCTGTAACGTTGAGCGCGCATTTTTTGCCGCAGGTGGAGTCCGGGGCCTTAAAACGTATCCTGTTTGTGCCGACTGGGGCTATGCTGTCGCAGGTCAGTTTTAACGAAGGGCAGAATGTCCCAGGGACAGCACATGGGGTTGTGATTGAAACCTGTGTATAATAGCATAGGGTTTTTATGGAAGGAGGCAGGAAATCAGGCGATATGGACGTTATGGGCTATCTGAATGCATTTTGGGTTGGCGGCCTTATTTGTGCCCTCGCCCAAATATTAATGGAAAAAACAAAAATGCTTCCAGGGCGGATTATGGTAACGCTTGTCTGTACAGGCACGGTACTGGGGGCGGTCGGTATTTATGAGCCGCTAATGGAGTATGCCGGGGCTGGTGCTAGTGTGCCCCTGCTTGGTTTTGGTAACCTGCTCTGGAAAGGCATGAAAGAAGCGGTTGACCAAAATGGCTTTATCGGGCTGTTTATGGGGGGATTTACTTCCTGTGCAGTCGGCGTTTCGGGCGCGCTTGTGCTGGGCTATTTGGCATCTCTTATTTTTCAGCCAAAGATGCGCAAATAATGTATAGTCTGGCATACGCCGGGGACAATAACAGTATCCTTGATTGGATGCAACTATGATGAAAAAGGAGAAAACAGTATGAAAAAATTAATGTTAGGGTGCCTGGCAGCATTGGTTTTAACTACGGCTGCCGGATGCGGTACTACAAAAAATGACCAAAATAACACTACGCAGGATAACGCCACAGGCGGTACAAATGGGGTAACCGACGGCAATGGGGCCAACGATAATGGGAATACAAATTCCGTAACCAATGGTACAGACAACAATAACGGCGGGAATGTAGTAGATGACGTGATTGACGGCGCAGAGGATATAGGCCAGGATATTATGGATGGCGGGGATACCGGTACAGGGGCTGGCAGCAGTGCAGGTACAGCTGGAAACGGCACGGCAGGCAATGATACTGGCACAGGCACCGGTACGGCAGGAAACGATGCCGGTACAGGTAATGGCAGCGGTACAGCTGGAAACGGTACGGCCGGGAATGATGCGGGTTCAGGCAACGGCGCAGCAGATAGGGCAGATGATGCGAAAGACAGGAAGAACCGGTAAGGATACAGCATGGCGGCTTTTTACGGGGCTGCCAAAACACTGGGAAGAAATCTTTTCTGGCAGAGGTTTTGGCAGCTGGCCTTTGGGCTGGATGCATAGGGCATCAGCCCATGCGGTTATGCATCAGCGGTTGGTATAGTAAAAGAACTTACCGGATGGCGTAATGGAAACATTCCGTAAATCTGCGTTTTTAATGGCCAGGTTTTTTTTCGGAATGGTTACGCTTAAGTTTTTGTAAGCCTGGTCGGCAACGGCCAGGTTTAACCGTGTAGCTTTATAAGTGCCGACTGTTTTGCCTGCCGCTGTTTTCACTTTTACGGTTAAATTTTTTAAGTATTCCGCATTGTGCCCGGAGTTATTGATCATACGCAGGCTGATTTTTAAGCTGCCGTCCGCTTTATAGGAAGCGGCGTATGCGTACATACCTGCTTTGCCGTCGTCCAGGTCGCTGTTGGTATATTTTTCCGCAGTGTATTTATTGGCTTTGACGGTGACCTTGCAGGTAAGGTTTTTCCCATCGGTAGATGCGGTGACGGTGCATGAACCGGCTTTTTTTGCAGTTACCTTCCCGCTGTTGTCAACGGTTGCAACAGAAGGGTTGCTGGAAGCCCAGGAAATGCTGTCCGTATTGTTTTTTACTTTTAAGTTTTTGGAAAAACCGGCGGTTATGGTTAATGACTTATTGCTGATGGAAGCTTCCGGTTTGTTGACAAAAATATAAAGCTGGAAAGCATGTGCGTCAGCAAACGTCAGCTCTGCGCTGTAGTCCCCGGCATTTAAATTACAGGAAGCCCCGTTTGCATAAGTGGTACCCATCGGGGTCCATGCGGAATCGGATTCCGGGATCTGGAAGGTATCAACGACGGAGGAGGCGCTGTTATATATCGTTAGTGTAAAATCGGCAGGCGCAGCCGTATTTACAATAAATGAAACCGTATTTGACTGTGGGATCGTAAAGTCTTCCCTTACCGGTACTCCGGCTTCTGCTGTTTTTACATCCGATTGGTAGAGCATATCAATAGCGGCTTGTACGGGCGCTGGGGTGGTAAAAACCATGCCTGCGCATAAAAGGATGGCAAGCAAGAAACAATGGGCTTTTTTCAATACATCTGTTTTCATAACATTCCCTTTCTAAATCATTATTAACCTTATGCTATTATTCATCAATGCTGTAGTTTGGCGCTTCCTTTGTAATAAGAATATCGTGTGGATGGCTTTCACGCAGGGATGCAGCAGAAATTTTTACAAACCGCCCATGTTCGTGCAGGTCTGGTATTGTAGGGCACCCGCAATAGCCCATACCGGAACGGATGCCGCCGATCAACTGGAAAACGGTATCTTCGATAGAGCCTTTGTAAGCGACACGCCCTTCTACGCCTTCTGGCACTAACTTTTTTGCATGCTCCTGGAAGTAACGGTCTTTGCTGCCGTTTTCCATAGCGCCAAGCGAACCCATTCCACGGTATACTTTATATTTCCGCCCTTGGTACAATTCAAAGGTGCCAGGCGCTTCGTCGCAGCCTGCAAAAATAGAACCCATCATACATACGTCTGCGCCGGCTGCCAGGGCTTTTGTCATATCGCCGGAGTATTTAATGCCGCCGTCGGCAATGATCGGGATATGGTATTGTTTGGCCGCTTCGTAACAATCCATTACGGCCGTAATCTGCGGTACGCCGATACCTGCCACGACACGCGTTGTGCAGATGGAACCTGGGCCAATGCCGACTTTTACACAGTCTACACCGGCATCGATCAATGCACGTGCCGCTTCCCCAGTCGCAATATTCCCAGCGATGACCTGCAGGCTAGGATAAGCTGCTTTGATCCTGCGTACAGCATCTATGACATTTTTGGAATGGCCATGTGCAGAATCCACAACAACGGCATCCACATGGGCATCTACCAATGCGCCGACACGGTCCATCATATCGCCGGTGATGCCGACGCCTGCACCGCATAACAAGCGCCCTTGCTCATCTTTCGCTGACAATGGGTACTTAATCTGCTTTTCAATGTCTTTGATTGTGATTAGGCCTTTTAAATTATTATCTTTGTCTACGATTGGGAGTTTTTCTTTGCGTGCTTTTGCAAGGATTTGTTTTGCTTCTTCCAATGTTATGCCTTCTGGGGCAGTAATCAGCCCTTTGGACGTCATGCAGTCTTTGATCTTTTTTGAGAAATCCGTTTCAAATTTCAGGTCACGGTTTGTAATAATGCCGACCAGTTTGCCCTCTTTGGTAATCGGGACACCGGAAATACGGAATTTTGCCATTAATTCGTCAGCATCCAAAAGCGTATTGTCTTCCGACAGGGAAAAAGGGTCGGTAATGACACCGTTTTCCGAACGTTTTACTTTATCGACTTCTTCCGCCTGGGCTTCGATGGACATATTTTTATGGATAATGCCGATGCCGCCCTGCCTAGCCATTGCGATTGCCATGCGGTGTTCCGTTACCGTATCCATGCTGGCGCTGACCATAGGGATATTCAATGAGATTTTGTTGGTAAGCTTTGTTGTTAAGTCAATCATATTTGGGGTTACATCGGAATAGGACGGGACTAAGAGCACGTCATCAAATGTAATTCCTTCGCCGATAATTGCTGCCATATGCGGGTTCCTCTCTTTCTTCTGAATGCGTACTGGCCAGTACGGGTTTCTATGTAATTTTATATAATGAATCAATTCTACAATCGACGGGAGGAAAAGTCAATGCTCTTATTGATTTCATTTTCAGATAGGGCTGGTTTTCGGTAACAGTTCAGATAGGCCAGCGCAGTAAATGCGCAGGCCTATTTGAACTGTTGCAATTTTGGGAACAAAAAGGGGGGGGGAGGTGGCTGTATGGCAATAACGGACAGGGCAATGGTTTCAGACGAAATCCGGCAATATGGATGGGTTCCCTATATTTTGGACAGCAGGCATTGCAGCTTTTCATACATCGCCTTTTCAATCGTATCGTTATGCCTGCCCCTGCGGGTATAGGCTGCGGTAATACGGATAATATCATCATCTGTCAAGCGCTGTTTTTCCTCATAATAAAGGGCAAAAAACAGTTCCAGCAGATGGGTATGCATGATTCCGGTGGCAATGTTACGCACAAAGCTGTAGTCTTCATAGGTAGTTAAAAATTGTTCCAGCAGATAGTAGGTTAAATATCCGCGCAAAATGCGTTCCGCCTGCGGATGGCTGTGGTGCAGGCGGCTTTGCAGCGCTTCCATTTGCGCATCCCCTTTGGCCGGTGCCAGCCAACGGAATTTTTTTCGGTAAATCCGGCATAGGTCAAATAAAAACGGCGAAGTCATTTTTAAAAATACGTGGTAAAAACCACTCGAAAGCATGGCATATGTTATGCTATGCGGTATAACAAACGGCGTATCAGCCTGGTTTAGATGGGCCTTTAGGCTGGAATGCCGGGGTATCCCGTTTTCCCTTTCTGTATCAGGATCTAAGGCATAATTGGCAATATAAGACTGCTGCAGGGCCTTTGCGTAGGATAACAGCCCTGTATAAAGGAGGGGGCGCGAAAGGCCGCAATCCATGACCTGGGCAGTCAGCGCAAGGCGGATTTCAAGCAATTCCTGTAAATAGCCGGTATCGTCATTTGTCCCCGTTTTAGCATAGCAAACGTCCCGTTCCACTGTTTGAAAGCATAAATGGCCCAGATTTTCCAGGAACAGCCTGCAGGCTTGCGGGCAGGCAAGGAAAAGCAGCTCCTCAGCGAACGGGCCATAGTTTGTCCGCTGGCGCGGAAAAATCCGGCATATGTCTGGCTGGTATTCTTCACCAAGGGAATTTTGGATCTGGCAAGTCCGGTCTTTTGCCAGAAACGGGCACTTCCCTTTGGAACCTTTAAACAGGAAGGTTCCATTTTGTTTGGTAAGCCCATTGCGCAGACGAAAGCCATTGGCCCCTGTCTTTGCAATATATTTTCGGGCGGTTTCATCATCCACTACAATCTGCCAGCCATGGCAGCAGGTGTCGGGGCAGTTCCCCATTGTACATTGAAATTGTGGATAAAAACTTAATTCATGTATTTCCATAGCATGATTGTAACATAGATTTCTGTGCTATCATAGGCCTTTTATCAGAACTTTTGCAAAAATCCAGCGTTTCCTATTTTATCCGGCGCTCTGGCGGTGTATAATAAGCCCAATACAACCAGGATGTTGCAAAATAGCTTTGCGAAAAGGGCAAAACCGCGGGGGTTCAAAGGAAGTCCAGCTAAGAAATGTCAATGGGTAAAATGAAAAATGTTTAAAAAGTTT
>CAMUML010000069.1 GCA_947089855.1 uncultured Eubacterium sp. | reverse complement strand
CCAATATCGCCCCGAATGGTTACTATGAGCGGCCCCCAGGCCGTGAATAGTAACTTGCTTTGGAAGTTTGAAGTAGGAGGTGGGTTATAGGAAATGAAATATATCAAACAGTTTCTATTAATACTGGCGTTTTCTTTTTTAGGGGAATTATGTAAATATTTCCTGCCTTTTCCGGTACCGGCAAGTATTTATGGGTTGGTATTTTTATTCTTGGCGCTGGAAACCGGCGTCGTAAAATTAAGTGCGTTGAAAGAAACGGCTGGTTTTCTGATTGAGGTTATGCCGCTGCTGTTTATTCCGGCAGGGGCAGGGCTGATCAATGCCTGGGGCAGCCTGAAACCGGTGTTTGTTCCGTTTGCAGTGATTGTAATTATATCGACATTTGCCGTTATGGCGGTATCGGGCCGGGTAACCCAGTTTTTTATGCGCAAAAGAAATCAGAAAGGCGGGCAGTAGCAGATGGATGAATTCTTGCAAACCTCTTTATTTTTTGGCGTCCTGTTAAGTATTGGGACCTATGAGCTAGGGGTATTTTTAAACCGGAAGTTTCGGTTGGCACTGTTTAACCCGCTTTTGCTCGCAATAGCAGCCGTTATTCTATTTTTAGTATTATTCCGTATCGATTATCAAACGTATGAGGCTGGAGCGCAGTATCTGAGCTATCTGCTGACACCTGCTACGGTTTGCCTGGCTGTACCATTGTATGAACAGGCTAGGCTGCTGAAAGAAAATTTGATAGCGATTCTAGCAGGGATTTTTTCCGGTGCGGTAACAAGCGCGGTGTGTGTGCTTGTGCTGTCGCTGTTGTTCCGGCTTCCACATCGGGAATATGTAACCTTGCTCCCGAAATCGATTACGACAGCAATCGGGATGGGTATTTCGGAAGAATTGGGCGGTATTGCCACGATAACGGTTGCAGTGATTATTATTACGGGTATTCTTGGAAATATTACAGCGGAAGCGGTATGCAAAATATTCCATATTAACGACCCGGTTGCCAAGGGGATTGCGATTGGCAGTGCTTCCCATGCGGTCGGGACTGCAAAGGCAATGGAACTCGGTGAGGTGGAAGGCGCAATGAGCAGTTTATCCATTGCCGTTTCTGGATTGTTTACCGTACTCCTTGCGCCTGTTTTTGCAAACTTTCTCTATTTTTAGAAACGGGATGCGGTTCACTTGCTTACATCTATAAGGCTGATCCGAAGCAGCCTGCGTAAGAGTTCTTTGCCGTGGAATGGGATTAACGGGTACAAGTATCCAACGCCAGATAAGGTTTTGTTGCCTGCAACGACAGCAATACAAAACAGGATGCCGCCAATATACCCATAGATGCCAAACACACCGGTGGCAATTAATAAAATAATACGCATAAATTTTAATGCATAGCCAAGCTCATAGCTGGCCTGTGAATAATTTGCAATGGCTACAAATGCCATATAAAGCATTGTTTCCGGATTGAACCACCCTGATTGGGAAGCAAAATCGCCTAATACAATACCGGCGATTACACTTAACGGGGTACTTAGCATTTCCGGTGTATTGAGCGCTGCCAGTTTCATTCCGTCGATGGCAAATTCCAGTATCAGCAATTGGATCAGGATCGGGACATGGACGGTGTCTTTGACGCCAATAAAGGACAGTGCATCTGGCAGCCATTGCGGATACTGCAAAAATAGCAGCCAGGTAGGTGTTAAAACGAGTGCGGTAAGGTTTACCAGAAACCGGGACAAGCGCAGGTAAGTGCCGGTAACCGGTGGCAGGTAATAGTCATTTGCTTCTTCTACCAGTTCAAATAAAGTGGTTGGCAGTATGATGGCAGAAGGGGAATTGTCGATCAGCAGTACGATGCTGCCTTCCAGTATGGCTGAAGCAGCAGTATCTGGGCGTTCGGTATATTTATATTTCGGGAAAGGGTTTATCCAATGGTGGGGGCATAATGCTTCGGCCAGGCTTTCACAATTCATCGTCAATGCATCTACGGAAATCGCAGCCAGGCGTTTTTTGATATTGTCCAGGAAATGCCGGTCTACACGTGTTCCCATATAAGATAGCACAATATCGGTACGGGAGCTTTTTCCTACAGAAGTGATTTCCATTACAAGGTCCGGGTTGCGGATCCTGCGGCGGATAAGCGCTGTATTTGATACGATGGTTTCTACAAATCCATCTTTGGGCCCGCGCAGGACTTTATCTTTGGAAGGCTCTTCAATGCTCCTGGCCGGATAGGTGCGGAAATCAATGGCAAAGGCCTGTCCATATCCGTCAACAATCAAAAGCGGGATACCGGATAAAAGGGATGCCGACAGGCTGCTGCAGCTTTTTACCAAATCCACTTCTCCATAAGGGATGAGCAGTTTAGAAAATGTTTCCGCGTCCGGCGGTATTTGTTCTGGGGTAACCGAATACAGGCTTTCCATAATTTTTTCCATCATATCGTCTTTATTCAGGCCATCAATAAAATAAAAGCAGGCGCTTTTTCCTGCAAAGGTAAATATGCGTGGAATCAGGTCGTAGTTTAACTGTGGATGGAATAAAGTATCCATCAGCTGTTGGTTTTTCTCAAAATCAGAAGTAAGTTGGCTGTCTATATTCATAGTTAAATGCTCCTGTTTTTTTGGTAGTATAACGCATAGCAGGAAAAATATGCATGCTTCCATTCTTGTTTTTTAAGCTGTTTTGTTGTAAAATGAACCAATGCGGGAAGGATTGCGTGAAAGCGGCAAAAATGCATGATTAAGGAAGAATGATAAATGGATGGTAAAATCTTAGTTCCACCGATTAAATGTCAAGGAATAAAAACAAAACTAGTGCCTTTTATTAAAGAAAAGGTAGAAATAAATGATGATGGGGTATGGATAGAACCGTTTGTTGGTAGTGGCGTAGTGGCGTTAAATATGTCTCCAAAGAAAGCAATCCTTACAGACAAAAATCAATACATCATCGCTTTTTATCAAGGGATTCAAAACGGGACGATTACGAGTGGGTCGGCGAGGGAATTTTTGGAATATCACGGCAAAGAATTGGAGCGTTTTGGCGGAACATATTACAAACAAATGCGTGATGAATTCAATCAGAACGGGGATCCCCTTTATTTCCTTTTTTTGAACCGGTCAGATTTTAATGGGATGATCCGTTTTAACAAGAAAGGGCAATTCAATGTTCCATTTTGCAAAAAGCCGAATAGGTTTGCAAAAGCCTACATTACAAAAATTTGTAATCAAATTGCAAAAGCAGCACACGTTATGGAAGGCAAAGATTGGAGGTTTGAATGTTGCTCTTGGAAAAAAGCATTTGAATACGCGTCTGAAAATGATTATATCTATCTTGATCCCCCATATATAGGGAGGGATACTTCTTATGTTGGGGAATGGCCGGAGGAAGAAGCGATTTCGCTTGCGCAGTATTCACATCATACGCCTGCAAATGTTTGCTTGTCTATGTGGAAAGAAAATGAATTTAGAAAAAATGACCATTTATTTGACTACTGGTCTGACTTTACGTGGTATGAACAAGGCCATTTTTATCATATAGGGGCTAAGGAAAATAACAGGCATCCAATGATCGAGGTTTTAGCGATCAAAGGATAAAACTGCAGGAGAGCAAGATTTATCGTTACCGTTCACACCACGCCAGCTACCGTTAAAATTTTAGATAATTTGATGTGAACGGAACTTCGCCCGTCCATTTAAAGTTGCCGAAAGGCAAGGACGGGCCCACACTCGGCACAATTTACCTGCTGGCCCATGCCATGCAGCTGCATTTATATTTTTGTATCCTTTTCATAACTTTTTTTGCATCAAATTCGTGCAGCAATTCGACAGAATCAATATTTGCAGGCAGCCAATCTAAAAATTCATCAAGGGATATATAGGTATAGTCCTGTTTGGATGCACGGTATTTTGGATAGTATTTCCAATAAATATCGAAAATATCTTGGCCTAACTCACAGAAGGGGCCGTTTCCGTTTATAAGGTCAGAAAGTTTCTTCGTTGTGAACGATCCTATATTTTCTGTGTTTCCGGAACCAGGTTTATCACCGGCTATTTTATATTTTTCTTGCATAAAATATTCAACATCGGTGTATGGAAAAGCGATTTCATCGCGGTTTTTGTATTTATAGATACGGCTTTCTTGCGCAAAATCGTTCCTTTTGTATATAAAGCCAATTACATAATGTCTTATGTAATCGGTGTATTTGTATTCTATATTTTTCGTATTGTTCCTCATATAAGAACCATACGAACCAAGCGTGAACTTTATGGTTGATTTCTCAGTGGCCCTGTACGTGGTTTTTATGTCAATTGCTATTTTTTTGTTTGGCTTATCTGGCCTGAGCATTATAAAGTCAGGGTAAACCGTTTGTGATTTAGGTGTTTCTAGGGTATAGCCAAGTTCAAATGCAATTTCTTCCAGTATTGGCTGTGAAAACATTTCAAATATTCTGCCGATGATCTTTGAATCTGTCCCTAGCGTGTGGATATAGCCATTTGAATCCAATATTCCAAAAGTTTTAAGGTTTACGTTTGCCATTTTTTTATAAAAAAGTCCGATTATATTTTTTTCCATTTTATTCCTCCAAAAATAGCCGATAAGTTTCAATTTCAAGGGCATCGGCAATACGTTGAATATTTTCAAGCGAAATACTCCTGCGGTAACATTCAATAGCGCTGATGTATGTACGGTGCATGCCGCATTTATCAGCAAATGCTTCTTGGGAGATGCCCATAGCAGTACGGTATTTTTTAAGATTCGTACCAAAAACTTTTATGATATCCATGTTTATCAACCTCCACATAAAACAGCATAGTAACAATTAACACAAAAAGTCTACATACAATAAGTATCAAAAAGAGTGGTTTTGCAGCCATTGAAGTGTGCAAAAAGTATTCGATGTGATTTGTTAAAATATCACGACAGTTCCTAAGGATTCTTAAAGAAATAACGTGACATATTGCTTGTCTTTTTCTCCGGGAGCACAAGGCAAAAATTAGTTACATAGCCCGCTATGCGCCTAATTTTTGCCTCGCGCTCTCGAAGAAAAATCCTGCGCAATCTTGCCACGTTATTTCTTTAAGAATCCTAAATGGAAAAAGTGGCAGATAAAAAATTATGAGAATCAAAAATTTGGTTGACAAACAACGGAAATGGGAATAAAATACATAGTATCGAATACTACATAATAATATATTTAAAAACGCATAATAAGGAAAAAGATACTTAATTATGCAGATTAGGAAGATGCTGGGAGGAATATGTATGGAAATCACTATTAGGGAACCAGGAAGTGCGATCACACATTTTATAGGGATGATGCTTGCTATCGTTGCTGCAGTGCCGTTGCTCGTCAAAGCACGTGTGGCTTCTGGGGTGCCGTGCCTGCTGGCGATGGGGATTTTTATGTGCAGTATGATCTTGCTGTATGGGGCGAGTACGTTATACCATTCTGTGATAGTATCTGACAAGATCCTAAAAGTGTTCCGCAAAATAGACCATATGATGATTTTTGTGCTGATTGCCGGTTCTTATACGCCGGTATGCCTGATTGTCCTTGGAGGAAGGCTGGGCATTACCTTGCTGGCAGTTGTATGGGGCATAGCTTTGGCAGGGATACTGGTCAAGGCGGTGTGGATTTCCTGCCCGAAATGGTTTTCATCTGCGATTTATATTGCGATGGGATGGGTTTGTGTAGCAGTATTTGGAAGGCTTTTGGATACGCTCCCTTTGCAGGCGTTTTTGTGGCTGCTGGCAGGCGGGGTTATTTATACAATAGGCGGGGTTATTTATGCACTGAAGCTGCCGGTCTTCAACCAGCACCATAAATATTTCGGATCACATGAAATATTTCATTTGTTTGTGATGGCTGGGAGTATTTGCCACTTTATCTTTATGTATCAATATGTAGCATAGGAGGTTACTATCCGTGGGCCAGGAATGCACATTCCTGGCCCTTGAATAGTAACCATATATAGCAGAAGGATAAGGAATCGATATAGATAATGCTTGAATTTCGATAGAACGCATGGTATAGTAATGAAAGGGACGTATTTGCGCGGAGCGGATACTTCCGGACTTGAGGCAGAGCCTGACCTGTCGGCAGATAGGTTGGGCATTTTTATTGGTGTTTCTTGAGGCGATTTGCGCAAACAGGAGGTTGATATGGAACAGGGAAAAAACCAGAAAACGGAGATATTCAGGCAGCCAATGGGCCAGGCAGGTATCCAGGGGAAGCCCAGGAGGGGGATTAGCGGGAGTACGCTGAAAATCATTGCGGTTATTTCAATGTTGATCGACCATTTTGCAGCTGGGGTTTTGGGCAGGTATCTGTGGATAAACGGAGGGGATGGCCTGGATTTTACAGATACCGAAGCGGTAGGGCAGTGGCTGATGCAGAATCAGAAGCTGTATGTTGTTTACAATATTATGCGGATGGTGGGGCGTATTGCGTTTCCGATTTACTGTTTTTTGCTGGTGCAGGGGTTTACTTATACCAAAAACCGGATGAAATATGCGGCCAGGATGATTATTTTTGCAGTTATTTCCGAAATCCCGTTTGATTTGCTGTTCCGCTCAACGCCGCTTGAGTTTGGATACCAAAATGTATTTTTTACATTATTTTTAGGGCTGCTGGCAATGATCGGCATAAACTGGGTAGAAGAAAACCGGGAAACGATCAATGCTTTATTTAGGATCTTGCTGACGTTTGCCATTATCGCAGGGTGCATGGCAATGGCATCTAATATGCATACGGATTATGCTGCAATCGGCATATTGTGTATTATCGTGCTATATTTGTTTAGAAAGTCAAAAAGGTACCAGATTTTGGCAGGCTGCGCGGTTTTTATCTGGGAACTGACTGCGCCGTTGGCATTTATCCCAATTGGTTTTTACAATGGAAAACGTGGCTGGAATTTAAAATATTTTTTCTACCTGTTTTATCCGGTGCATCTGCTGTTATTATATCTGTTGTGCATGGCGTTGGGCATTGCTTCCTACGGGATCGTATGATTAGGCGGCCATTACAAAGAAAAATGGCTTGCTATTTTAAGGGGAAAAGCGTATCATATTTATTTAGTAGGAATCGTATGGTATCAGGCTGCCACGAAATACTTGCAGCAGCGTGGAGGTAAGATTATGAGAATTTCAACAAAAGGCAGGTATGCACTGCGCCTTATGCTGGATTTGGGCCTGCATAATACAGGTACGCCAGTACGGATTAAAGAGATAGCGGCCAGGCAGGAAATTTCGGATAAATATCTGGAGCAGATCATTGCTGTTTTAAATAAGGCAGGCTATGTGCGGAGCGTGCGGGGGCCGCAAGGCGGGTATTTACTGACCCGTCCAGCAGAAGAATATACGGTTGGCATGATTTTGCGCTTAACCGAAGGCAGCCTGGCCCCGGTCGAATGCCTCGATGAAGAAATTGGCGGATGCGATAAAAGCGATGACTGTGTAACGGTGCTGGTTTACCGGAAGATGAATGAAGCGGTCAATAATGTGATCGACAATATTACGCTTTCTGATTTAATTGGCTGGAAATTGCAAAAAGAGGGGGATTACAGCATTTGACAAGGCAGCTTGCCGTCCTGCTTTTGCACAATAGGAATAGGGGGATATATAATGGAGGAATCTACAAAACAGATTGCAGAAGGGTTTTCATGTAAATATACGGTATTTAAAAAAGGCACCGATCCAGATCTGGTCGAGAAGGCATATTTTTCCGCATTACAGGAGGGCAGGGCGGCCGGTTTTTATCCAGCTGTGGTCTGCTTGGATGGGTGTGCGGTGGACTGGTTAAAAGAGGTCGTACCAGAAGAATACAGCTGTGATGAAATTATCGCAGGATGCCGGGATAACGGCTGTGATATTTTAAAAGAGCGTTATGAAGAATATATGGAAGATTACAGCAGTGAGGAACAGGTGGAATTTATAGGGGAAGAAACCCAGGGGGAAGTGCTGCAGCATTTTTGCGGGTATATTTCCTTTGATGACGGCATGTTGGACGAGGATACGCTGCTTTTGGAGCTTCCGGTAAAACATCCTTGGGAAATTATCGGGTACCTGCCAATGGGCGGCTGGAATGAATGCCCGGATGCGGACGATATGATAGCGGTATGCAAATATTGGTATAAAAAATACCATGCGGTTCCGGCGGTATTTACGCATGATGTCATGGAGTTTTATGCGCCGGAAGGCTTAAATGGTGTGGATAGCCTTGAAGCCGCAAAAGAACATTTTGCATTTTGCCCGGACAGGGTGCAGCAGGGGACGCAGACTTATAAGCTGTCGGAATTGGCGGCAGGGCTGGAAGGGTCAAAGGTGTGGTATTTTTGGTGGGATTAAAAGCAAAGCATTGGCAAAACGATATGCGGTTTCATGGGACAGTAGTAGAGAGGGAGGCAAGCCCTCTCTTAATTTATGCTGTTTACGCCAAGCTGCTGCGTTTGATATGTCATAGATTTTTTTGCCCATATGGGTGGCCAGTGGGGAGTACGTATGCTCTACTGGATACTGGATTTCTGTTGCAATCCGTTACTATTCACGGGCAATGTCATTTACTTAAGCTCTTTCTGGCTGAAATTCAGCTATGCAAAGCCTTGAATTACCAGGTGCTTTCTAATACTGATCAAGGGCCAGATGGCTTAAGTTAATGACATTGATTCACGGGCCAGGAATGCGCATAAACTGCGCATTCCGTGAGAACATGATTCTGCAATCCTTTCGGAAATGGATATACTTTAATATTCCTATTGACATACTAGGAAAAATAGGATATAATCGTCACATAAAAGTACTTAATATATTGCAGACCGCCAGAATGCACAGTAATGTAACCAAGAAAGTGCCTAGCTGGAAGCCGGCAGCCAGGTTATACTGTAAATTTAAACTGGTGTGCAGTATAAATAAAACAGAAAACGAAAGGAAAAAGAGGATGAAAAAGAAAGCATATACCGATAGGGCACTGAAATTTGAAACCTTACAGCTCCATGTTGGGCAGGAGCAGCCAGACACTGCGACGGGTGCAAGGGCGGTGCCAATTTACCAGACATCATCGTATGTATTCCATAATAGCGGCCATGCGGCTGCACGGTTTGGCCTTGCCGATGCTGGAAATATTTATGGCAGGCTGACAAACCCTACGCAAGATATTTTTGAACAAAGGATTGCCAAGCTGGAAGGCGGGGTGGCAGCATTAGCAACCGCTTCAGGTGCGGCAGCGATTTCTTATGCGGTCTTAAACCTTGCGGCGGCAGGGGACCATATTGTGGCGGCCAGCAATATTTATGGCGGCACTTATAATCTGCTGGAGCATACCCTGCCGCAGTATGGAATTACCACAACGTTTGTAAACCCAGCGGATTTTACGGCGGTAGAAGCCGCTATCCAGGAACGTACTAAAGCCGTATTTATTGAAACGCTTGGCAACCCGAACTCCGACGTAGTGGATATAGAAGCGGTTGCAAAAATTGCGCATGCCCATAAGATACCGCTTGTAATTGACAATACGTTTGCAACGCCATACCTTGTCCGTCCAATTACGTATGGAGCCGATATTGTAGTCCATTCTGCGACTAAATTTATTGGTGGGCACGGGACAGCCATCGGGGGTGTAATTGTGGATTCCGGCAACTTTGACTGGGAAGCGTCTGGAAAATTCCCTTATATTACAGAGCCAAACCCGAGCTATCATGGGATCAGCTTTACCAAAGCAGCTGGCGCTGCTGCGTTTGTAACAAGGATCCGCGCAATATTGCTACGGGATACGGGCGCTACGCTTTCGCCGTTCCATGCGTTTTTGTTTCTGCAGGGGCTGGAAACGCTTTCTTTACGGGTAGAACGCCATGTGGAGAATGCCTTGCAGGTGGTGGAATATCTGCAAAACCATCCACAGGTAGAGGCAGTACACCACCCATCGGTTTCCAAAGATGTAAAACAGCAGGAATTGTACCGCAAATACTTTCCAAATGGCGGCGGTTCGATTTTTACATTTGAAATCAAAGGGGATGCGAATAAAGCAAAAGATTTTATTGACAATTTAGAGCTGTTTTCCCTGCTCGCAAATGTTGCAGATGTAAAATCGCTGGTAATCCATCCGGCGAGTACGACGCATTCCCAAATGACCGAAGAAGAGCTGTTAAGCAGCGGCATACGTCCAAATACGGTCCGGCTTTCCATAGGGACAGAGCATATCGACGATATTATAGAAGATTTGGAAGAAGCATTCCAGGCGGTCCGGTAAACTGGCCTGCCAAATGGATCACAGAAAGGGAGATTTATTTTTATGGGTATTTATAAAAACATTACAGAGCTGGTTGGCCATACGCCTATTTTAGAGTTAAACAATTACAGCAAACAGCATCAGCTCGAAGCAGCAATCCTTGCAAAACTGGAATATTTTAATCCGGCTGGAAGCATCAAAGACCGGATTGCAAAAAAGATCCTGCTGGATGCATGGGAAAGCGGGAAAATCAATAAAGATTCCGTTATCATTGAGCCAACCAGTGGGAATACGGGGATTGGCCTTGCATCAATTGGGGCGGCGCTTGGAATACGGGTGATTATTACCATGCCGGAAACGATGAGCATAGAGCGGCGGAACCTGATGAAAGCTTACGGTGCAGAATTGGTATTGACCGATGGCGCGAAAGGGATGAAAGGGGCCATTGCAAAAGCAGAAGAACTTGCTGGGGAGCTGGAGGGCAGTTTTCTGCCAGGACAGTTTGTCAACCAGTTAAACCCGCAGGTACACAGGGAGACGACAGGCCCGGAAATCTGGGATGATACAAATGGCCGTCTGGATATTCTGGTAGCCGGTATTGGGACTGGCGGTACAATTACAGGAACCGGTGAATACTTAAAGTCCAAAAATCCTGCCCTAAAGGTTGTGGCGGTAGAGCCAGCGGCCTCTCCGGTCTTGTCGGAAGGCAGGGCAGGCGCCCATAAAATACAGGGGATTGGGGCAGGATTCGTCCCAGATACGTTAAATACAAACGTTTACGATGAAATTATCCGTGTGGAAAATAACGATGCATTTGCAGCCGGGCGGGAGGTTGCACGCACAGAAGGCGTGCTGGTTGGAATTTCTTCCGGTGCGGCGCTCTGTGCGGCGGCGGAGCTGGCAAAAAGGCCGGAAAATAAAGGCAAGGTAATCGTGGCGGTCTTTCCGGATACCGGGGAACGGTATTTGTCAACGCCGATGTTTGATGCGTAGCCAGAGCAGCAGGTTAATCCCTTTCCCAGCGCCCGGATGCCCCGCATGGCAGTATCAGACCGCTGGAAGAAACAGGGAGCCCGATTTCCTGCGCCTGTATTTTTCCGCCGTAGCCTTTGAGCGCATTGCCAAGCAAATAGGCGAGTACGGCAGGCTGCAGCCCGGTTGTATAGGAATTAATCAGGAAAAACAGCGGTTTTTTGGTTAATACTTGCAGGCAGGCCTGGATAAACGGATAAATTGAATGTTCGATTTTCCAGATTTCCCCTTTTGGCCCACGCCCATAGGACGGAGGGTCCATAATAACCGCATCGTATTTGTTTCCGCGGCGGATCTCCCGTTCGGTAAATTTAACACAGTCATCCACCAGCCAGCGGATGGGTGCGCCGGATAGGCCACAGGCAGCGGCATTTTCTTTGGCCCAGGATACCATGCCTTTCGAGGCGTCTACATGGGCCACTTCCGCTCCGGCTGCAGCAGCGGCAAGTGTGGCGCCGCCGGTGTATGCGAATAAGTTTAAGACTTTTACCGGACGTCCCGCATGCCTGACCTTTTCTGTAATCCAGTCCCAGTTTACAGCCTGTTCCGGAAACAGCCCAGTATGTTTAAAGCTAAATGGCTTGAGGTGGAAGGTAAGGTTTTTATAGTGGACCTTCCACTGGTTTGGAAGGTCAAAGAATTCCCATTCTCCGCCGCCTTTGGTACTCCGGTGGTAATGTGCGTTCAGGCGGGACCAGCGTGGGTCGGTTTTTGGGGTATCCCAAATAACCTGCGGATCCGGCCGCAGCAGCGTATACCGCCCCCACCGTTCCAGCTTTTCACCGCCTGAACAGTCAATTACTTCATAATCGTTCCATTTATCTGCAATCCACATTGTGGCAACTCCTTTTTCTTGTTATACTGCAAACCGCCAGAATGTACAGTAACGTAACCAAGAAAGTGCCTGGCTGGCGGTCTGCAGTCAGGTTATACTGTAAATTTAACTGGTGTGCAGTATATAAAAACGCAGCCGTTTTGGTAGGCTGGGCGGTGTTGTTTATATTATGACAGAATAGATTTTTTTGCCTGGCAGGCCAGTTATCTCCCGGTTGAAAGCCGCCGATAGTTCCTCATAATTTTTTTGGAAGCAAAAGGTCAACATCCATCCTTCTGTCTGGCCCCTGTGGTCCATATAAGAAGCCAGCTGGCTTATCCCTTCATAAAACTGTTTAGGCCCATGCCATATTTTCAATTCCAGTATATATTCTTTCATTCCATAGAAAACGGCAATATCCATCCTTGTATTGTCCCTTGTTTCCGGCTCTACGGCATAGTGTCCGGTTCCATTAATAATTGGTTTAAGGAAAGCCAAAAACAACAGCCTTCCTTGCGTTTCCAAAAATGTGCGGTCTTGTATGCTGTATTCCGCTTTCATAAATTGCTGAAATTTCTCCAATATGGCATTCATATCTAGAGTTCCGGTTTTTGTTATAAACTGGCTGCGCGGAACCGGCAGGATTTTGCGTTCCATCAGCTTTGCAGCAATCAGATGGTCATAAATGTAAGTTTCAAAAATAATATTAGCTATTTTGCAGATCCCGTCTGCTTCTGTAATGATTCCAAACGCTGTTCCAAGGTTTATCTGTGGATTCGACAGGGTATATGGAATCTGGCTGCCTTCTAGTAAAATCGCTTCTATTAATGTACGGAAGGTTGGATTGTTTTCAATATTCTTAATAATATCGTCAAATAATGTATACGTTGTTTTTAAGATTTCACGTATTGCGGCATGGATACCTTCCTTTGTCCAGCATTCTGCTGTGCCTGGTGCATGGGGCAGCCGTTCGTCCAGCCACAGGCAGACCAGGCTGACAAGGAATGGGTAGCCGCCCGTATAACGGTAAATTTCATGGGCAGCCATCTTCGCATCGATCTGGATTTTGCGGCTGTCCTGGTATTCCATTAACATAGAAAGGATCTCTGGCACAGCCAGGTTCATATCCACCGAAAAATCTATGGCAATATTCCACGGTGAATTATATTTTTGTTCCTCATTAGGGCGGATTTTCAGTTTCAGGTTTTTAATATCATAAACACCTGCTAGGATTACGCTTTTAAAAGTAACAGCCCCCATAGCACGCTCCAGATACAGTTCACGCAAGATGCCAAGGAAATTCAAAAACATCTGGTTGTTGCAGCTTTTATCAATTTCATCGATAAAAAGCAGTACTTCCCGGCCTGCCTGTTCACAGAAGCTGGCTATGCGGTCTTTTAGGGTATCCAGATTTTCTGCCTGTGGCGACGGTTCCCAAAATTTTTGGATACCTTGTGGATACCCTGCCCTTTTTAAGCTGCCAGCAGCCCTGGCGCAGAACCTGCGGGTAAAAGCGTCTTCCGTAGAAAAAGCCTCGCTGCCTAAGCCTTCAAAACTTATACTGATAATGATATAGTTATCTTTTAACTGTTTCCATAACAACAAAAGGATGGTTGTTTTGCCATATTGCCTTGCACGGTTTATCGTAAAGTAAGAATCCTGCTCAATTAGGCGGATGGTTTCGGAAATCTTTTGAGAAGTATCTGCCATATAATGTTTTTCAGGAATGCAGGTTCCTGTGATATTGAATCGTTTGCCCATACAGGATGCCTCCGATCGTTGGGGTATACCCTAGAGCTTATTATACCTGTTTTGGCAGCCAAGTCAACCTATTCCATTGCACCATCCTCAACCATGCGGTAGCCAACCCCGATTTCGGTAAAAATATACTGTGGTTCCCCGGGGTTTTTTTCCAGTTTTCTGCGGATATTTGCCATATTGACACGGAGGATCTTATTGCTTTCATCTGCATAAGGGCCCCAGACGCTTTGCATAATAGACCGGTAGGTCAGCACTTTTCCAGAATTTTGCGCAAGGTATGTTACGATCCGGTACTCTACCGGTGTTAAATGTAGTTTGGCTCCGTCCAGTTCGACAATATGCCGCTCAAAATCAATGAGCAGGCCAAGTGCATGGTAGGGTTTATTGTATAAGGCGCCGTCCGGATTCAGTTTATTGCTGTGGCGCAGCGAGGTACGGATACGGGCCAGCAGCTCGGACGTGCCAAAAGGCTTTGTAATATAATCGTCTGCCCCGGCATCCAAAGCTTCTACTTTTTCCTGTTCCTGCGAACGCGCGGATATGACAAGGATAGGGCAGTTCGACCATGTCCGTACTTGGCGGATAATATCGATACCGTCCATATCGGGCAGGCCAAGGTCTAATAAAATTACATCCGGGCAGCAGGAAACAATAAAAGTCAGCCCGTCCCGGCCACAGCTGCAAGTAGACACGCGGTATCCGTGGGAAGACAGGATTTTTGTCATAAACGCGCGGATATTGGTTTCGTCCTCAATAATTAATACGGAAAAGTAGTTATTCATGCAGGCTCCTTTCTTCCATTGGTAGGGTAAATGTAAAAATAGCGCCAGAAGGCTGGTTTTGGGCTGTGATCGTGCCATTGTGGGCCATTACGATTGTTTTACAGATAGACAGGCCGATCCCCATCCCTTTTTTGCTGTCGGCTGGTTTGGTTTCCGCAGGGGGCATCCCATCAAAAATAGCTTCCAGCCGGTTCGGGTCGATCCCAATGCCGTGGTCGATTACTTGAAATATGACCATTGGATTTTGGCAGGTTACTTTCAGCTGGATGGGCTGCATCGTGCCGGAATGGATCACCGCATTTTCCAGCAGGTTAATTAATACTTGTTCGATTAAGATGGCGTCCATTGGCAGCATAATAAAATCATCTGGTAAAGATACTTCAACCTGCGCATAAGGCAGGCGTTTTTTTAACCGTGTAACGGATTCGGAAACAACTTCTTCCACAACTTCCATTGATTTTTTTACGTTTGCATTGGCGCCTTGGATGCGGGTAACGGAAAGCAGGTTTTCTACCATATTTAATAGCCAGCTTGCATCGTCATAAATACGCCCAGCGGTATCTTTAAATTCGGGGGTTGCCCGGATGGTATCATTTTCCTGCAATGCCGAAATAGATCCAATAATACTGGTCAGCGGCGTGCGCAGGTCATGGGATACAGCCCGCAGCAGGTTGGCCCGCATTTTCTCTTTTTCCGCTTCCGCCAATGCTTCTGCCTGGCGTTTCATATGGGAAGTCAGTGTACTGATAATAAGTGTGATCGCAAGCATGACAATAAATGTAACTGGATAGCCGGACAGCGTGAAGTTCAGTTTAAAATTTGGATAAGTAAAAAAATAGTTAATGCAGATAACACTAAATAAGGAAGCGGCCACACCATAGCGGTACCCTTTGGTATAGCGTGCGATGATCACAAGGGAAAATACATAAAATAAGGCAATATTTGCAGAACCAGACGGCACATAATAAAAGAAAATAAAAGAACACAGGGCAGCCGCAGACATCATAAATATGGTGAAAATGGCATTGTGTTCTTTCAAAAAATGTATATGCGGGCTGGTAAACTGTGCTATATGCTGCTGGATATGGTATGTTTTGTGTGGAATCATTTGCGTTCTCCTGTTTTCATAGGGGCCAGGCAGCCGTTTTGGGAATGTTGGCGGCTGCTGGCCTACTGTGTATTTTTAAGCAATAAAGATTATCCTATGATAACAGAAAAACTGCAAGCAGAACCTGTGTTAAAATCATGCTAAGATTTTGGCAAAAATGGCAGTTTGGATTCTAATCCCAGATAGAATATCCAAATCGCAATTTCCGGTATATTTTCCATGCCAGTACAGCAATCAAACCGATAAATAAGTATAACAGGATGATGATTGAAAAAGCACCGCCAATAAACAGTGCAGCTAGACTAAAAATGTTCATAAAGCACCTCTTAATTATTTACGGTATGTATCATAAAAATTCCAGATACAGACACCGGCTACAATAACAACACTGAAAAAAATAATAGCTGTTTCCATTAAAGTATCCCTCCTTTAACGTGGGCTGTGACTGCTGTAGCATAACGTAAAAAAATGGCGGTGTATATAGGTTTTCCGGTTTCTTAACGGCATTTTAACTGAATATTAGCATGTTTTTAGCATAACAGTTATTACAGTTTGCGTGTTACTATTCACGGCCTGGGGACCGCTCATAGTAACCTTTCGGGGCGATATTGGAAGTTTGCTCCGCAAAATCGCCCCTCACTCCTGAATCATGTTCTCACGGAATGCGCAGTTTACGCGCATTCCTAGCCCGTGAATAGTAACGTTTGCGTCGTCTGCACCCGGAGTATTGACAATAAATAGGAAACTGGTTAGAATAAAAAGCAATATAATAGTTTGTAAAATATATGCTGCCAGTTATCAGAAAAGTGTAATCAAGTTTTAATAAATGAATAAAAATGGATGAAAGCAGTTGAGGGGATTTATGGAAACGCAGGAACTATTCCAAGCATGTAACGACTATCATGCGATGTCTGAATTTTTGAAAAGGTACCGCTATGAACAGATTATAGGGCAGGTATCCGGCCTGGCCCATATAGAGCCTAGCCAATTTGAAGTATTTCCAGTTGGCAATGGCTATGTGCCAGGCACTGCTGGCCAATACCAGTATGTGCTAAAAGAGCTGCTCAAACATACGGTACACTATGATTGGTTATTTACCAGGTTGGAAGACGCCATTTCCCGTAAAGTTTTTACAAGCCTGATCGCATACCGGGTACTGCCAATGCAGGTGTTTTTGGAGCGGGCTTTTGATGCAGGGCCGGTGCAGCCGGACGGCCTTACCGTATTATGGAACAAGCCTGATGGCTGCCAAGGTATTTTTATGGAAAATAGCGTGCAAACGTGGCTGGATGAAGAGGAACTGGCTGCTTTATGCCATATGAAGAAACAGATACGGGACCATTTGCCTAACATTGCGGTTTGCGTAAGCCATGCAGCCAGTGATATATGGGAAGCCCCAAGGCTTCTGGACGGGATACGCCCTGGCTACCGGATCTATCTGCGCCATTACGATGCGTCGCAATATGGCAAAACTGTCCTTTACGCACTGCCTCCAGAAAATATCAGCAATAAGAAAGCTAATAAAGCAGCCACATCCGTATCCAAACAGAAACGGGTAGTTGCCCTATCAGTGGATACCGGTTGGGATAATATACAATTAATAAAAGAATTTGGTGCCATCCTTTGCGCCCTTTCCAAAAACCACCATTGCAGCGCAAGCTTTGCAGGGGCCCACAAGGAAGATTACACCAATTTAAAATATATCCCAGGCGTAACAATGGATATATTGCAGGACGGCTCTTTACAGGCAAAACAGCATTACCTGGAAAAAGAAGCTGGGAATATCGACTGTATCCTGCTGCGGGGCTGTTACAGCAAATATTTCCAGCTGGCAGATTTATATAAAACATACAACCCAGAAGGGAAAATATATTTATCGCTGGATGCCAATGCAGAATGGATGGATACGATACAATGGACAGAACAAACTTTTTACCATTTTATGGACCAATGCGACGTAATCAGCGCATCGGGCCGTACTATGCAAAGGCATTTAAATGAAAAATGGAAATGGCCGATTGAATATATCCCAAACGGATTTTACAACTTTTCCAAGCACAAATGGCAGGTTGATTTTGCACAGAAAAAAGACCGGATCTTAACCGTAGGAAGACTTGGCACGCCTCAAAAAGCTACGCATGTACTTTTAGAAGCCTTTGCCAAGATCGCAGATGCCGCCCCTTCTTGGGAATTACGCCTGGTAGGTGGCCAGGCAAACGGGTTTGAGGAATATCTGCAGCAATTTTGGAACCGTTTCCCACAATTGAAAAACCGTATCCATTTTCTTGGGCAAATTTCGGAAAAAGAGGCCCTCTATGATGAATACCTACAGGCCAAAATATTCGCACTGCCCTCCACCGTGGAAGGTGCGCCAAACGTCATTGCCGAAGCGCTTTTTGCAGGAAACGCAATTGCCATCACAGACATCGATGAATGGAAAGATGCCACAAACAACGGCACCTGCGGATTAGTATCCAAAATCGGCGATACCGGAGGGTTTGCACAAAACCTCCTGCATTTATGCCAAGCCCCTAACCTAGAGGCAATAGGAAGGAACGCCTACGAATATGCGCAGGCAAATTTTAATATGGAAAAAATCACAGCCAAACTGTACCAGTTAATTTTTTGCGGGGATTTATAATATGAGTTTAATTTTCAAAGACAATATGTTTCTATACGTTACCCAGGATGGTGAACGAATTTTATTAAACTGCAACGACTACCTATCAAATAAAAGCCAGCTGTCAATGTGCCGTTTTGACTTCCAGTCCCACCCAATTCTCCCGGAACTAATCACCGGCCTAATTGCAAAAGCACAAGGCAGCCAAGACGGCGGCATATCAGCCGCATTCCTGGACGTTTTGCTAGCCGCCCAATTAATCTCATATGCAGGTGCCGTCCACGTACTGGAATATGGATGCGCACAGGGCCAGTTCAGTTTCCATCTAGCAGAAATCATCGGCTCCTTTTGCAGCCAATCCACCCTAACCTGCGCCAGCAATACCATAGAACCAGCCTGGCTGGAAAAAATGTCCGAAGTCACACATATGCCGCAGCTAAGTTTCCTAGCCGGCGACTATGGATCACTGCACCTAGAAAAAAATTTTTTTGACATTGCCTTTATTAACGGAACCACCGATTTTACAGACCCTTTCGCCGTAATTACCGATACCCTGCAATTACTAAACACGACTTTACAACTTTTATAAATGATACCCTTGCCGCTGAATTAGCTGTT
>CAMUML010000068.1 GCA_947089855.1 uncultured Eubacterium sp. | reverse complement strand
CATAAATCCATACGAAAGGGTTATTTTTTTATTAAAAACTTCCAACTCTCAAGATCCAATACTCTGTTATAAATATTATTCCAAACCGGAAAATTCATTTCGGGAAAAAAATCTATCCCATCCAGTATAACCGATTCTGGTACTTGACGTGCCATCATTTTTCTGGATACACTACCTGTCCTTTTTAAAAACATACCAATATCTAAAATACGTTTCGGCTCTAGTTGCTTTATCAAGTCAAAGTAAATATAAATGGCACTTCTGTTTGTCAGAACCATCATGCCCACCTCTTTCCGTAAAGATTTCGGCCTTTTAGGAACTCAAACCATATTCTTTTACGATAATCTCACGCTCTTTATAGTAATTCCCCAGATTTAAAATCCCGTCGTCGTGGATACACCACGGCTGTTCCGCCGCTGGTACCACTACTTGATAGCCCCTTTTTTGAAATTCCAGGCTTTGTGAAACATCGTAAAAATCCCAGTTTTTTAAAATGTCTTCCCTCCAGGGTATATCATATTGGGTTGCCATTAATAAGCCGTCCACAGCATCTACTTGCTGGTAACTGCCGCTTACTTCCCCAAACAATGTATATCCTGCACGGTAGGCGCTATTGGAATACAATTTTCCAACCCGCTCACTGTACCACATAACGGCATGTTCCTTGATATTAGTACTTCCAACCATACCGACCATTCCTATTTCTTTATGTTCAAATAGCTTCAAGAGGTCGTCTAGAAAATTTTTATGGATAATAAAAACATCCTGGTGCAAATATACTTTATATTTTGCGTCCGACTGGCTCATGGCTTCGTTATAGCCTGCTGTCATGGACAATGCATCTTTTACAGTGAGGACTTCCATCTGGAACCCTTTTGGAATATGCAGTTTTTGGATATAAGAAATACACTCTTTTTCATACAGTGCATGGTTGGTACACATAATAAAACAAATCTTTTTATGATCCATAAGTGATACCCCATTTCTGTTCGTATTGGTTCAGCAATCCCGAAGGGTTTTGTATTTTACTGATGCAATCCGCTGCTGCCTTGTACTGCCTAGCCTGAAAGCAAACGTCTGCCATTTCACAATAAACCAGTTCCGGATCCCCTCCCAGTTCGTTAAAATAATTCAGCATTGCAAATGCTTTGCCAAAATAACCCCCCTCTTTAAACAGCATTGCAATTTGAAATGCGGTATCTGCTTTTTCAAATGCGGATGTATGTATTAAATACTTGATATGTGGAATTGATAGCTGCTTATCGGCCACATAATCAATAAATTCCTTTTTTTCATCGCAAAACAGCAGCCGCCATAAAATGAATTTAGAGGTTAGGTATACCTGTTCTACTTCTTCTAACGTATGCAGGCCGTCTAAGATTTTTATTGGTACATTTTCTTCCTGTTCCATTTGATAGATGCTTACGGCAATCCGCAGTACAGCCATTGTATTATCCAACTGGGAAATTTTAATGGCAGCTTCCTGCTCAAAGAAAGGTACAAGATCACTATATGATTCCTGTACAAGATATTGTTCTGCAATTTTTCTGTATTTGTAGTAATCCCGTTTAAAAACCGCCTGCCTTTCTTCAATTTCTTGTTTATCTTTTTCAATTTCTTCTTTTATTTTGTCCACAAAACCCCTCCCTCCCCTTACAGCCTAAACTTTATCAAAACAGCCATTTATACTGGCAAGCCGTAAAATTTACCAACAACGCCGACTCACGAGCGTCAAAACCGAAATATATATGGAAAATTTTACCGCTCGTGAGTATATTTTTGAATCCCTTCCAACAGCGCATCCTGCTGTGCATAAAATGGATAGCTATGGCCGCTTATCCCTTTTAGCATAACGGAATAATCTCCATACATTGTCGTAAGTACCTCATGGTATCCGGTTGGAACTGCGATTGCCATATTTTCAAAGGGCATTTCCACCGATCCACTATACCATTCCTTTTTTAGCCGGAAATTGCTGTCTACGGTGACTGTCCTTGGAAACCACGTTATATCGTCGCTTTCTTCTTCTTCGTATAGGGAACAGATCCGCTCACAGAGCATCCAAAGCTGTTTACGAAGCGGTTTTGTCCGGTCAAACTGGCATCGGCACAGTTCTTCTATTTGAGGCAGGTAGATTTCCAATTCTCCGCTTTGGGATAATTGTGTATAGCGGTGTGCAGCATCGTATACAACCATATACAATTCCCTTTGGGCTTTTGCTAATTCCATATCACGTGGGACAAAATCTAGTGGGGAAATATCAATGCCTACAATATATGGGCATCCGTGGAACTGTTTTATCATCTCTGGTTCTGTAAGGATAACCCTGCTGTTCATTACGCTGCTTAACGGCTGGTTGTGTTCCCCTTGTGAATAAAAGCTGCTGACACAATAGTTGTCAGGAAGCTCATATGGGAGTACTTCAAATAATTTTAAGTAATCTTTTCGTTTTAGCGAAATATCAATATCGTCATCCCACGGCACATATCCATGATGGCGTACGGCACCAAGCAGTGTGCCCCAATCTGCGAAATAGGCCAGGCCGTATTTTTTGCAGACGCGGATAACCTGTGACAAAACTTCCATTTCAGCGGCCCAGGCATGTTTCATTTTTTGGCTGACAGTAAAACCGCATCTAACTTCTTCTTTAAAAAAATCCTGACTAAACGTAAGCATTTTATTTCTTTTTCACCTATTTTCTAATCGTTGACAGCGGGTAGCGGCGTTTATTAGGGCTGGCCGCGCATTTCCCGTAATATCTCTTCCTGCTGTTTATAAAAAGGATAATTATGTGCTGCAAAACGGATTGGCGTCATATAGGAATCTCCGTATATCCTGTTAAGGCACGCGTGGTAATTGGCTGGCACGGGGATTTCCGTACATTCAAACGGAAGCCAAACGGTTTCTTCAAACCACCCTTTTTCCATCCTGCCAGTAAAGCCATTTACATTACTGTGCATGATGGCTACTTCGTCGCTTTCTTCCCGGTGGTATAAGGAGCTAATCCTGTCCATTAGCCGGAGAAGCTGCCTTTTTACCGGTGCATTGCGGTCTATGGTAACGCCGCATAACTCTTCTACTGTCCCAAGCAATTCTTCTTCATTATCGGTGCTGGCCATCAGCTGGTTTTTGGTACCCATAACCAGGCGGTACAGCTCGTACTGCAGCTTTACATCCGCTTCATCCCTGGATAAAAAATCCAGTGGGAAAATATCCACGCCTACTACATAAGGGCAGCCATGGTAACGTTTCAAATATGCTTCTGTCAGGTTAATCTCCATACCGTTGACAACCCTTGAAAACACTTCATCAAACCTTTCGTCTAAGTAATTATTCAGCAATGCATACCCTTTTGGCATTTCTTTTTGAAAGAAAGGCAGAAATTGCTCATAATCATCGCGCAGCATAAAAATATCCATATCGTCATCCCAGGGAATAAACCCATGATGCCGTACTGCTCCAAGCAATGTCCCATAACCGGCATAATACCGCAATCCATGCCTGGTGCAGACCTGCTCGATTTCTTTTAAAACCTCGATCTGGGCTGCCCAGGCACGCTTCATCATTTCTTCTACAAAGAAGCCATCCCGTTCTTCCCCCTGAAAGTAAGCCTCTTCAAAATACATGTATACTCCTTTTCTAGTACACTTAGCCGATGGAGCTTGAAAGCAGCCCCTTTTCCTTGGCCGATTGGATTATTTGGTCCTGTTTTTTATAAAATGGATAATCATGCACTTCGTAACGCACGGGCGTCATATATTCGGAACCATAAATTGCAGTTAAGCACTTGTCATAATTTTTAGGCACTGGAATCGCAGTATTTTCAAATGGCAAGCGGACGGTTTCTTCATACCATTCCTTTTCCATAACCCCCATACAGCCGTTTACATTGCTGTGGATCACCGTTACCGCATTACTTTCTTCCCTGTGGTACAAGGAACTGATCCTATCTGCCAGAATGATCATCTGGCGCCTGAGCGTTTCGTCGCGTTTCAGTGTTACTTTGCATACTTCTTCTATATTAGCCAGTTGTGCTTCAATCTCTTGGATTGAGCCGGCTGTTTTATATTTTGTTGTCATAATCAATGCATAAATGTCATACTGAAGGCTTTTTTCCTCTTCATCCATAGGCAAAAAATCTAATGGGAATATATCAATGCCAACTACATAGGGGCAGCCATGATATTTTTGCAGGTATTCTTTGGAAAAATTAATCTGGCCGCTGTTTACTACGCGCGAAAAGATTTCATCATAATCTTTGTCTGTATACATATTATAAACCTGGAAATCTTCTGGCTTTTCCTGTTGGAAGATGTTTAAAAAACGTTCGTATTCATCCCGCATCATAAACAAATCCATATCATCGTCCCAAGGGATAAATCCGTGGTGGCGCACTGCCCCTAAGAGCGTTCCATAACCGGCGTAATAGGCAATCTTGTGTTTTTCACAAATCTGGCCAATTACCTCCAATACTTCGATCTGGGCTGCCCAAGCCCGTTTCATCTTTTCTTCTACAAAAAATCCTTCCCGTTCTTCCCCTAAAAAAAATGAATCTTCAAATTGCATCTGTTTCTCCTTGGCTGCTTAACGCTTTAACAATTCCATGCACCTTTGCACAATTTGCTTTAACTCGTCATTTTCCTGTTTTAATTGGCGGAATAATTGGTCCATATATCCAGTATCTACTTCTTTTAGGACGATTTCTTCCAACAGTTCTGTGTAATATGGTGTTTTCTTAGCATATTCCCACCAGAACCGTTCCAACTCATAACGCACTTCTTCATGCCTCCACGGCTTCGGCGGGCCTGCATAATGGATAATTACAGTTTCTTCCTTTACTTTTGCATAACCGAAACCGCTATTATAAGCAGTACGCGCAAAAAGATTGTATTTTTCTGCCGCCACAATCCTGACATCTCCGTAAAATAAATAATTCAGTAGATCCTGGTCTTGAAACCTAAGATACTCCCGCAATTTCAGCCCCTGTTCAATAAAATACTTTAAATTTACCTGCTTACGCAATCTTTCCAAGTTCATTAACAGGACGCCCGCATTAAAATATACAAAATCCGGTTTATCCCTTAACTGGGCAAACAATTCCGATTTTTGCGTATTCTGTATTACAACTGTTGACACATCCCGGCAGGCGCAAAAGGATTTGTCCTCAAAATCCATATGATAAAATTCCGAAAGGGGTTGATTGATAATTAAATCAGTATCCAAGTAAAGCACTCGATCCAAACCTTCTGGCAGTAAATCTGGAAGTGCCAGCCGAAAATAAGTCTCAACAGGGATCATCTGTGTAGCAGGCAATTCTTCCGGAAATACATCAGTCCCAATGGAAATGGGATATAGCTTCTGCCCCCCCCCGCCAAATCCTTCTATAAAACTGCGCAAGCGGCTTACCTGTATATCTGTGAAATCTGACGACATCAAGAAAATACAAAGATCCTGCCCTTTGTTATTTTCCAAAAGCGATGCAAGCATCACATACAAATATTTTTCAAATGTCTGGTTTACTGCTACAGCAACATTTATTTGCCCCATAGTATTTTCCCCTATTCTCTCTTATCCTGCTATACCGCTGTTTTCCTAGCATTTGTTTCTATACGCCCTGACATACGTTTGTTCCCAACACTTGTCTGTATAACTTTTCTGCATATACCTGGGTTGCTTTATAGCAATCCAATCTATTATTCAATCATAGCTGTCATTTCTTCCCTGATTTTTAAACGCTGCATCATCATCCATACACGGAATAGCCGCTCTGATAAAAACCCAAAGACACGGGCCTGGTATTCATCCCGGCCATTTAAATCGATCCTTTTTTCCAGTTCAAATAAAATATCAAACAGCCAGCCGCAGTATTCATCCAAAATGCCTTTTTTTCCAATTACCATATTGCCAAGCGACATAACATTGGTATCCTGGTTCCACAAAAATGCGTGGTAATACTGTGGGTATTTTTCTTCTATTACTTTGCCGCACGCTTCCCAGTCTGCAATAAGGTGGTTTTTCCGGTAATGTTCCAGGACGCTCCCTTCCCTTGTCATGCCGCTAATCGGCAAAATAAGGTCGTACTGCTGCAAACATGCCTCCACATAATCTAACGGCATCATAACTTTCTCCAATATACGTGCATCCTGCGGCGCCCCTGGCTGCAAAAAATATCTGCGGTAATGGCACAGCCCTATAATATCACATGTTATATTTTTCCAAGCCCAATACAACCCAGTCAGTTCACAGAATGAATGATTTTTTTCTGAAATATTGTCCCCAGTATCATCCCCTAGGTAACCAAGGTCTTCCTTACCGGCTTTTCCTACCTGCATTGGAAAATACCCCTCTACGCGCGGCACTGGAAACTTTTTATGTGTCATAATATATATTCTAATATCCATCTGCCCTAAATCCCAACTTAATTATTTTAATATCCGTAAGCCTGCCATTTCTATGCAGCTTTCAGCATTCTATATGCGCAATTCATCAACAAGTATCCATGCAAAACGGCTATGTTCCATCATAAGCGGATAATAGCCCCTTACCAGCCCCCTGCCCGTCAGCCAATCGCCCATTTTGGTATCGGCTACAATGCCCGATGCCTTTTGCAGAAAATAAGCTGCAAATTTCTCCAACTGCTGCTCCCTTAGCATAGAAAATACTTCCAGCATAAATGCAACATCAAACCGTTTGCCTTCCATTTCGGTAAAAGGTTCTGTACAGTCCATAAACTGGTTCAATGATAAGATCTGGTCATAAATCATTTCATAAATTGGCAAATCGACTTCCGGGAAAAAATCTACCCCGCATATGCAGGCTTGTGCCGAAATTTCACAGTCCACGGCCTGCCTTGCCACGGCGCCGATCCGCTTTAAGAACATTCCAACATCCAAAATGGATTTTGCCCCAGTCTGCTTGATCATTTCAAAATAAATAAACATGGTATACCGGTTGATGATTGTCCCTGTTTTATACATGGCTTATCCCTTCTATACATAAATTCTATACATAAAAAAGAGGATCTACGCTCAACAAATCCTGGTCTAATTCTTCTGCACGGTTCTTCCAAGTATGGTGCCCCATTGCATAGTCAAACCCACGGTCTGCCATCTGTTGTAAACGCCCGTTATTCCCGGTATCGTCCAAAAGCCCTTTCAGTTTTTCCGGCAGAGATGCAATTTCTTCCAGTTCAAATAAAAGCAGCTTTGCCTCGTCTTCTGGCTGCTGCGGGAATTCTTCCCTCATATAAACAGAGGTATCGGTAACTGCGCCTGCTCCTGCAAGCATACCGTTAAATACACGGTCATGGGTGCCGTCTTTAAACCATGTCATAGTACTAAGCACAATCTTTGCATTTTGCATATACCCTATGATTTCTTCCGCACTGACCCTTCCGCCGTAACATAAATTTGGATGGCCAATCCAGCTGCATGTATCCCATCCATACCCATACAAATGGACATAAACCCCTTTTTCTACCAAAGTGCGGATGACCTTTTCCCGATAATAAGAAGCTGCAAGCAAGTCGATATAATGCAAATCTGCTATAATTGCACATAACTGCTTTTCTCCTGGCAGAACCCCTTCGGCTGCCAGTACTTCTTCGATTGCCTGTTCTGTCGTCTTATATGGATATGCAAGCAGCATCTCATATGCTTCGTCCGCAACCTTTTTGGCATCAAATTGGGTATATTTTGTAAAATCCGGCATTACATTTACCGCAAATTTCCTAGACAGTCCGCCTGCATATAACACATCGATCTTTCTGTCTGAAATCTTTTTTTCCGGCCTGCCCCTGTCTATTCCAGCATGCGGCAGATAGCCGGTAACCGGGATCTGCGGATAGAAACGCTGGACATAACGCATATGGTTGCGGTCTGTACATAAAACGGCTGCCGTCGATGGGGAAGCATCCAATGCCGGTTTATAGCAAAATGGATGATCCATCAGGATATTGATGCAGGCAACCCCCAGTTCCTCCCATATATTTTTTCCAGGCGTCAATTCCATATTATATCCCAGGTTATTAAAGGTAATGGCTGCTGTTACCGGCTGCTGCACAAACAAAGCCAGCTGCTGCAGGCTCTGCTGCATCTTTGAGGAATCAAACAGCATCGTTTCATATCCCATATTTTCAAATTCGCGCTGCAGCTCATATGCAAAAATATCCAGGGTATCATATACACCCACAAAAATAATCAAGCGTTTGTTCATAAGCTCCTCATTTTTCTTCCAGCAGCTTTTTAACCTACGGGATATAGCGTTCCATAATCGGGTCATATACCTCGTTAAAATGCTGCCTGACCGTCTCAAGCCTGTCGGCAATCCCTTGTTCCGTAAGCGGATCTTTCACCCAGCATGCTTTCCCCCTGCGCAGCCTGGCTTGCAGTTCTTCTTCTGATTTGGAATAATAATGGTTAATCCTTAGCCAGCGGCAGATTCCATCATAAAAAAATGCATCTGGTATATAGGAGCCATTTTCGCTGGTACAATAAAATCCCTTTTTATAAGTTACAGTATGTGGGTGAAATTCAAATTTTTTTGCTACCCGTGGATTGCAGATCGTTTTTATATGTGCATTTTCTTCATGCTCATCTGCCGCACGGTATTTATAATTCTCCATCACCAAACCTTCTGGCTTTTCAACATGGCCAGATGTCCCATATACCCTCCAATTAACGCCTATTCCTCCACAGTGCGCCCTAAAGTTTGCTAAATGCTTGCTACTTCTTTGAAATGCCTTATCCAAAATTTCGCACAGATCCATATCTTTTACTGGAACTAAAAATTCATCTGCATCAATAAACCCCATATATTTTGTATCAAATTGATATTTTTCTAAAGCATCATTATAAACTAGGAGCTGCATTTCCTTACCTGGCCACCAGATATAAGTAACCAGCCCTTTTTCCAGATACTTTTTTAGCACCCCCTCTGGATCCTGTAAACCATCTGTACTTCCATTATCATATAAATAAATATGTGAAACACCAATATAAAAATGATAAGCCAACCATTCTTCGATATACTCTATTTCATTAAAAACAATTACTACCAATGACAACCCATTATTTTTTATTAGGACGCTTCTACTTAACGCTGGTATCCAGTTTTCTATTTTTCCATTCAGATTTTCCAAAATCGAATGATCTTCCGGGCTGGTACTGCAATATACATAAAGCAATTCACAGCAAAGCTGCAAATTTTCCAACAATTCGCTGTCCTGAAGGTGAAATTCCCGTTCCATTTCATTTCCAAAATCAATGATATTTTGCTGGATGCGCGCTGCTGTATCAAATTTTGTTACTCCTGCCTGATACAAATTGCGCACCTGATGCAATATAAGCTCTTGCTTCTCCCGCACAATGCTTTCCAGCATATTATAGCATTCCTGAATCATAACTTACCATTTTCTCCTTACAATCCATGTGTCATACCTGTATCATTTCCGTTTTTTCCACGATTACCCGCAAAAGAGCCATAAAACCTACCGGTTACTGCTGCCTTTTTGCCAATACAGCCTGAAGCACTTCTTCCTGCTTTTTGTAAAATGGATAGTCATGGGCATCGTAACGGACCGGCGTCATATACGATTCCCCATAAATAGCCCGCAGGCATGCATGGAAATCCGCTGGTACGCAGATTTGCGTACATTCAAAAGGCAGCCATACCGCGTTGTGAAACCATTCTTTTTTCATCCTTCCGGAAAATCCATTTACATTGCTGTGGAGGATGACTACTTCATCGCTTTCTTCCCTGTGGTACAAAGCGCTCAGACGGTCCAAAATAATAATCAGCTGATGCACCAGCGGGGCCTCCCGGTCAATTTTTACTTTACACAGCGCTTCTATCATCAGCAGCTGTGCCTCTACCTCCCCGCCATCAATTACCTGGCTCTTGGCATCCAAGACTAGGCGGTACAGTTCGTACTGCAGCTGCGTATCCGCCTCTTCCCTCGATAAAAAATCAAGCGGGAATATATCAACCCCTACAATATAAGGGCAGCCGTGAAACTGTTCCATCCGTTCTGGCGAAAAACTCATAACCGTGCTGTTTACAATCCTTGTAAATACTTCCCTAAAATCCTTTTCCAAATAATTGTTTAAAATCGCGTATCCATTTGGCAGTTCTTTTTTTGCCGCACTTAAAAATGCTTCATAATCATCCCGCAGCATAAAAATATCCAAATCATCATCCCACGGGATAAATCCTTTGTGCCTGACTGCACCAAGCAGCGTCCCATAACCGGCATAATAATCCAGCCCATATTGTCCACAAATGCGCTCGATTACTTTTAACACTTCTATCTGGGCTGCCCATGCGCGCTTCATCATTTCTTCGACAAAGAACCCTTCCCGCTCTTCCCCGTGAAAAAACGATTCTTCAAACTGCATTTTTTTCTCCTTTTATAGCAAATAAGAGGCTGCTACTTAAATCTTATGATTCAGGTAACAGCCCATTTATTTAACGTTTTCTGCATCCGTGCATCATACGTAAAGCTATTGTATTGTCATTTCATCCAGGCTTTTGCAGCCTGTTCCAGTTACTTTAAAACTTCGGCTGCAGCCTGCCCTAATTGTTCAAAATAAGGAAGTACGTTTGTAAATGCCTCTGCCATTTTTGCATCGTCTTTGCTGTTGACTGCTTGCGCTACCGCCGTTACAGCTTTATTAAAATCGTCTTTATGAATCCTTTCTTTTCCTTCATTTAAAAGGCTCATCGTACCATTCATAACTTCGATCTCCCAATTCATCGCATCAATAATGCTTTTGATGAATTTATTCGTATCATCCAGGCGTGCACCGGACAGTTCTTTGATCAGTATTTTGACATTTTTAATAATACGGCCATTAAAATCTACTAAAACTTCTAACGCTTCGATTTGTTCTTTTCTATTATCTTCCATGATATAATTTCCTTTCCCTGTTTTTCATTTGCCGGTTTCCTTCTATAATATATTGAATGAAACACCACTGAATTTTTTATCGGCAGGAAAGCAACAAATGTTTATCCCTTTCTGCAATTAATATATACTGAAGGGCAGAAAAATCTGCCAGCAATGTCGGCTCACGAGCGTTAACACCGAAAGCTATATGGAAAAATTCATCGCTCGCGGGTATTGATCAATCCCCCTCCTGCCCCTGCATAAGCAGAAGCAGTTCTTCGGCCCTTTTATACCAAGTATGCCCCGCTTTTGCTTTTTGATAGCCGTTTTCTGCAATTTTTGCCCGCAACGGCTCATCCTCTAGCAAATCCTTTATGCGCTGTGGCAGTTCCTGGAGATGGCCAAGGCGAAACAGGATCAATTCTTCCCCATCTTGAAAATGCCGGTCCAAATAGGCTGTGCGGTCTGTTATAACGACTGACTTTTGCAGCATAGCATTGGCAATCCGTTCGGTAAAACCATCTTTATGCCATGTCATAATATTAAGTGACAATTTTGCATTGCCATATACCCGGAATGCGTCTTCTCCGACTGCCTGTGGATGGCAGATTAATCCTGGATATTTGCGAAGCGGGCAGTTTTTCCAGCTTTCCCCAAATACATGTACCGTTAATCCTGCTTGCAGCAGCGCTTCGACGACTTTTCTGCGGTAATAATGCGAAAGACGCAACATTGACCAGCGCAAACTGCAAAATTTTTCTTCAAATTCTTGATCCGTATAGGCTATCCTATAGTAAGCAAGCAGCTTTTCTAATGCATGCTCCGGGGTACCGGCAATATCCTGACGCATATATAACAGGTATCTGCTTACAAAATGCGCTTTTTTCCTGTCATTTTTACGAAGCTCCTTTAATTCATCCAACAAGCTGTCCCCGTAGGTTCCTAAAAATGCAAGGTCATACAGCCGGTGCTTCTTCCCATAGTATGTTTCCTGGCCGGCAGGGGGCAGGAACCTGGCTTTATGCCCATAATATTTTTCAATAAATGCCGCATAATTTCCATCCGGCGTCAATACGGTCATTTGTTTTGGAACCTGCATTAAGTGGTGCCGGAGCCAAACTGGATGGTCAAATACAAAATGATATTCTGCGGCCCCGAATACATCATGGATCAACCGCCCGTCCGTCTGTTTCACAGAAAATAGGTACGTCTGCATACCAACCACAGCTTTGAAACGTTTTCCAATATAATGTAGCAGATCGTCCATCGGCTGCTTTTCCATATCAAAATAAATGACCCGGCAGCCATGCTCCTGCAACGCTTTTCCAAGGCTTCTGGCAAACATATCCAGCACCTGGTAGCAGGTTGCATCGCCTACATAAATTAAAATCGGCTGCGTATAATCATAGATCCGAAAATACTCCTGCGACCCTGCCAGCATTGTTTCCAAATAACTGGCAGCTTCCTGCCCGCCTTCGGATACAATGCCGAGTACTGCTTCATCAAAACACTGCATATCAAGCAGCTGCTTTTTATAACGGCTTAGTACATAGCAGTCTGTCTTCCACGGCTTCCGCTGGCTGTCTCCCGGTTTCGGATGATCCTCAAAAGAAAGCTGCCGCCAATCCGCCCTGTTTGCCAGAAATTCGGATTTTTTCCGCTCATCTGCCCGTACTACACAAAACTTTTCAGCAATACGCAGCAAAAGTTCATACCCCTTTTTATCCTCCAATAAATCATTGACGCCCCCTGCTTCACTGATTGCCTGGGGTGCTGCCCATAGGCTTCCCTGCACCAGTGTTTCATCCAGCAGGATTTCTTCTAACGTAAGTTTCCTTTCCCCATCGGCTGCCTGAAAACAGACTGCCCCAATTTTTTCTGGTTGTTGATTTGTTTTTTGCATTTTATTTTGCCTCTGGCTATATTTCTAATTTATTACCCGTAGTACCCTAATTTCGTTACTATTCACGGCCTGGGGGCCGCTCACAGTAACAATTCGGGGCGATATTGAAAGTTTGCTTCGCAAAATCACCCCTCACTCCTGAATCATGTTCTCACGGAATGCGCAGTTTATGCGCATTCCTGGCCCGTGAATAGTAACCTAATTTCTATGTGCAATTTCTGTGTTGAATTTGTCTTACTGGTCTATTATAATACTTATTAAGAAAATTGGCTATAAAAAGAGGTGAGATCCTATTATGAAGCTGCTCTTTTATCGTTACGGCAGTATTTGTGAACCGTTTATCCTTTCTGCCCTGTCGGAACTTGGAACTGAAGTTGTGGAACTGTCAGCAGAAGTTACGGACAAACAGATGAAGCCAAGCGACGTGGTACAAACAGTTAGCCGCACACTCTTAGATGGAAATTTTGACCTGGTATTTTCCGTTAACTTTTTTCCGGTGGTATCAGATGTCTGCAATATCTTCCATATCCCATATGCCGGCTGGACCGTCGATTCGCCTGTTATGGAGCTTTACAGCAAGTCGGTAGCAAATAAATGCAATTACCTGTTTTTATTTGACCGCTGCCAATATCAGGAAATTGCACCGCTAAACCCTGGGCATGTTTTTTACCTGCCGTTAGGTTCCGACCCTGTTTTTATGCAGTCCGTGATCCAAAAAGGCCAAAAGCAGGCAGAAACCTATCGTGCAGACCTATCATTTGTCGGTTCTTTATATACAGAAAAATGTGCTTACGATAAACTGAAAAACCCGCCAGAATATTTGTCTGGTTTTTTAAACGGCCTTATGGCAGCGCAGCAGAAAATATATGGCTATTATTTTATTGACGATGCACTGCCACAGCAGATCACCGATTTATTTAAAGAACATATGCCTGGCTATTATACGCCGCTGGACGCCCCATTCCTCACTGATACGGCAATTGTTTCCCAGCTTTATATCGGAAACAAAATATCTGCGTTGGAAAGGGTTCACCTGGTCCGGCGTCTCGCGGCCTGTTTTCCGTTTACCATATATACCGGAAGCGATACCAGTAATATCCCAGGCATCCGTAACCGTGGGTTAGCCAAAACCTTAACCGAAATGCCCTTGATTTTTCATTCCAGCACCATCAACCTAAATATTACTTCCAAACCAATCCGTTCCGGTATCCCGCTGCGGGTTTGGGATATATTAAGCTGCGGTGGTTTTGTCCTAACTAATTACCAGGCGGAAATACCGGAATATTTTTGTCCAGGCGAACATATTGAAGTTTATGAAAATGAAGACGACTTGCTGGATAAATGCAATTATTACCTGGACCATCCGTCAAAGGCGGCTGAAATTGC
Source organism: uncultured Eubacterium sp. (assembly GCA_947089855.1). GTDB lineage: Bacteria > Bacillota > Clostridia > Lachnospirales > Lachnospiraceae > Eubacterium_J. Next base: position 4,928 of record CAMUML010000068.1, on the reverse strand, counting down.
ACAAAACGGCCTTGCACTTGTGTCCGGCCAGCATACCTACCGGCACCGGATGGAGACTTTGCTGCTAACCGTATTTGAAAAGAAAGCATCGGAAAGGGCTTGCATATGAAAAAAATCAGTGTAATTATCCCATGCTATAATGTAGAGGAATATATTGACCAGTGCGTTTTATCAATTACCGGCCAGACAATTGGCATAGAAAATCTGGAAATTATTGTTGTAAACGATGCTTCCACTGACCATACCCTCAACCGCCTGCTCGCTTTGGAACAGCAATACCCACAGTCTATTATGGTAATTAACTGTGAACAAAACGGAAAACAAGGGACTGCCCGCAATATCGGCTTACAGTATGCAACTGCAGATTATGTCAGTTTTGTGGATGCAGACGACTGGCTGGAAAGGTCCGCCTATGAAAAAATGTACCGCAAAGCAGTAAAATATGATTGTGACGCCGTTGCCGCCGGGTACCGGGCAGAATATACACGTGACCCTTCCCCAATGGGGGCCAACGGTAAAAAAGACCAGTATTATATCATTGAGACAGACACGGAACGCGGCGCTTTTGTCGGCATCGATTTTGGGGTTGGCTTTGCTGGAAACCTTTACCGCAGGTCAATGCTGTTGGATAATGAGATTTCTTTTCCAGAACACTATTATTATGAAGACGATTACTGGTATGTGCTATCCATGCATTATATCCATAGCGCCTATATTATCGGCGAGGATTTCTACCATTATTACCTTCGCCCGGACTCCACGATCCACCGGTACAATTCTGCCCATCAGATGGACCGTGCCATAGTGGAAGAACTGAAGTTGCAGGAATTGGTCAAACGCGGTATTTTTCAGCGTTTTCCGACTTTGTATGAACACGAATTTATCCGCAGGTATTATATGGACATGCTGTATGTGCTGTTTATGCAATTTGATACCTGTGATTATGATGCAGCGCGCACGCTGCATGATACGGCTTACCAATTGTTTCCAAATTACCGGGATAACCCTTTTATTATCCGTATTTTGAATGGAAAAGGGGGCGCTTACATGAAAGCCGTTTATGAAGCATTAGACCAGGCATTTACCGATGAAAAGATACAGGAATTGAAAAAACAATGCAAAGCGGATTCTGGTGATTGGCAGCGTATCCGGATTTAATAACCGGACTGATAGCTACTATTCATGGGCCAGGAATGCGCACAAACTGCGCATTCCGTAAGAACATGATTCAGGAGTGAGGGGCGATTTTGCGAAGCAAACTTTCCATATCGCCCCGAATAGTTACTATGAGCGGCCCCCAGGCCGTGAATAGTAACGACTGATAAGGGAAAGGATAACTGTTATGAATATTATTTTTTTGGACTGGCCTTGTTTTTGCCGGGAGGATACCGTTGCCGCCTTAACCGGCCTTGGGCATTCTGTTTCCTTTTTTTTCCACCGGGAGTATGATTCACGAAAATCAGCAGTATTTGATGCTGCTTTCGATGAATTTTACAATACGGGCACTTATGACGCTTTGTTTTCCTATAATTATTATCCGCTTGTTTCAGAGGGCTGCAAAAGGCATGGTATCCCATATATTTCCATTGTATATGACTCCCCGCATGTTTCTTTATACTCCTATACAATCGTAAATTCCTGCAATTATGTTTTTTTGTTTGACCATGCGCAATATGAAGAATTATCTTCTATGGGGATCACAACGGTCCATTACTTTCCATTGGCAGGAAATGCAGGCCGCATAGATATGCTGCTCGCACGGCCGCATGATCCAAGCCGCTACCAGTCCAACCTTTCTTTTGTCGGATCCTTGTACAACGAAGACCATAATTTCTTTGACCGTCTGGAAGGGCTGAGTGATTATACAAAAGGGTATTTGGATGCCATTATGCAGGCACAATTAAAAGTTTATGGCTATTACTTTATTGAAGAAATCCTAACAGAAAAAGTATTGTCGGAGATGAAGGCATCCGTGCCTTACCATGCAAATTTTACGGGAATACAGACAGATACGTATATTTATGGCAACTATTTTATTGGACGGAAGCTGACGGAAATGGACCGTGCACAAACACTGAAAGCAGCTGCATCCAGCCACCCGCTTCGCTTATACACGCTTAACCGTTCTTATTGTGCGCCTGGGATAGAAAATATGGGGACTGTAGACTATCATAATGAAATGCCTTATGTATTCCATTACAGCAAGATTAACCTGAATATAACGTTAAAAAGTATTAAATCAGGGATTCCGCTGCGTGCGGTTGATATTATGAGTGCAGGGGGATTTTTGCTGACTAATTACCAGGCAGATTTTCTGCGGCATTTTACCCCGGGGGAAGATTTTGTATATTATAACGATTTGGATGATTTAAAAGTTAAGATCCAATACTACCTCGAACACGAAGAAGAACGCTGCCAGATCGCTAAAAATGGACAGGATAAAATCCGGCGGCAGCATAGTTTTGGGCTGCATTTTCAGGAAATTTTTGAACAGGTATTCCCAAAAGTTTAAACAAGCTGTAATAAAATCAGATATAAGACAAATATCGGATAAAGCTTTTTTTGAATAAAGATAAATCGAAATATTATAGAAAGGACTCTTTACGCCATGCCTTGCAAAGTCTCCGTAATCGTACCAGTATATAATGCTGAAAATACCCTGGCTGCCTGCCTTGGAAACCTGGTACATCAAAGTTTGCCTGAAATGGAATTGATACTGGTTAATGATGCTTCTACCGATGGCAGCCTGAAAATCCTTCTCGACTGTGAACGTGCTTTTTCTGATAAAGTAATCCTTGTAAACCTAGAACGCAACTCTGGCCCTGGAGGGGCGCGCAATGCCGGGCTTGCATATGCTTCTGGAACCTATATTGGCTTTGTGGACAGCGACGATATACCAGATACCCATATGTATGAAAAGCTCTACCAAACGGCCGTAGATGGGGGCTATGATATGGTAGATGGGGCATATTACGATGAAGAAAAAGACTTATTAATCCTACAAACCGGTGATAACTGCTGCGGCATATTAAACGGTGAAAAACGTTCGGAACTGGTAGCCGGAGGAGGTTTTTTGTGGAGCCGCATTTTCCACAGGGACTTGTTAAAAGGACTGTCTTTCCGGGAAAATATTATTTTGGAGGATCTGGAAACATTGATGCTGCTTTTTATGCGTACACAAAACTTGGGAAGAGTACGGGATATAATTTACAAACATTGTGCCTCTCCTGGTTCTGCTTCGAAAGTAACTGCCCCGATCCCTTATCAGAATGCGATTTTAAACGCAATCAAAGCATTAGCTAGCTCGATTTTGCCTCTGGAACAGTACTCTGATATACAAGATGCAGTAGAATATACGATTATGCATTTATATCTATGTGGGGTTATTAATGTACTCCATCCTGACAACAAATTGGAACCTAGCCTGCAATGCGCATTTTTGTCTGAGCTTCGAAAACTGCGTTTCCAATACGTGCAGCAGCCTTATGGGCAAAATAAATATGCGAAGCAGAAATTTTCTGACGACGACAGGCAAATTATTGAACAAGCAGATGCCGGTGAATTTTATTTTAATAATTAAATACAATCTGTAAATCATATGATCTATATTTGAAAAATTATATTTGAAATCTTTCTATACATACAAAAATGTATTTGAAATCTTTCGTAATATGGAGAAAAAATAGAGTATTTTCAATAAACAATACAAAAAAGGCTACCGCGAGGTAGCCTTTCTTATGGTAAGTAACTGAATAAATCTTATTACTACTGAAGCAATGATAAAACACCCTGTGTAGACTGGTTCGCCTGTGCAAGCATTGACTGCCCTGCCTGTGCAAGAATGTTGTTCTTGCTGTACTGAACCATCTCTTCTGCCATATCGGTATCACGCAGACGGGATTCTGCTGCCTGGGTATTCTCTGCAATGTTATCCAGGTTTGCAATCGTATGCTCTAACCTGTTCTGTAATGCACCGAGTGTTGACCTCATCTGTGATACAGACTGGATAGCTTTCTGGATAATCCTCATCGAGCTGCCTGCTGCTGAGAAGCTGGATACTTTCAGCTGAAGTTCTTTCTTGCCGCTTACCATCTTTGTCAAGCCAAGTCCGCTTGATGTCATCTTCATGATTGATACAGAAATATTCTGGCCAGAAAGGGAACCTACCTGCAGGTTCTTGTCTGTGAAAGAACCATCCAACAAGTTCATGGTATTGAACTGTGTCGTAGATGCAATCCTGTCGATTTCTGATGTCAGCTGATTGATTTCTGCTGCAATCGCATTCCTGTCAAGTGTCGTATTCGTGTCGTTTGCTGCCTGTGTTGCCAGCTCGTTCATACGCTGTAAGATGGAATGTGTCTCTGCTAATGCACCTTCTGCTACCTGGATTAAGGATACGCCGTCCTGTGCGTTGTCAGAAGCTTTGTTCAAACCACGGATCTGGCTCCTCATCTTTTCGGAAATGGTCAACCCTGCTGCATCATCGCCTGCACGGTTAATCCTGTAACCAGAAGATAATTTTTCAGCCGATTTTGACTGTAAATCTGTTGTTACGCCGAGCTGCCTGTTGGCATTCATTGCTGTCATGTTGTGTTGTACTACCATAATTTTCCTCCTTGAATTTAATGCAGCTTCCTTGCTGCATATATTGCTTTTTAGCGCCCGTACCTGCTATTGCGGCAGATACACTTAAGTAACAATCAGTTTTGTTTACTTGTATTATATATCGGATGTTATTCAAAATACTTTACTATAAAATTTATTTTCTTTTTACCCAGAAAAAACTTTTTCCAAAATAAAAGGGCTGCCTTAAGGCAACCCTTTCTATTATAAATGATATAAAAACTATTCTTATTATTGAAGCAATGATAAAACACCCTGTGTAGACTGGTTCGCCTGTGCAAGCATTGACTGCCCTGCCTGTGCAA
>CAMUML010000067.1 GCA_947089855.1 uncultured Eubacterium sp. | reverse complement strand
AAACTTTTTAAACATTTTTCATTTTACCCATTGACATTTCTTAGCTGGACTTCCTATATCATGCAGCAGGCATGCACTGACCAAGACATCATAGTCTACCCCTTTTTCTTCCTTTGCAATTTCCAGCGCATGGTACAGCACCCGGTAAACATGTTCTTTATCATGCGCACTATCTCCCATACAGGAAAGCATATAAGATTCTAACAGCGTAAACATTTCCTTTTTCATACTTTTTGCTCCTTCGCGGTTCAAATAATAAGGTATCTACTTTCGGCATACATTCCTAAAAACAAAAGTGTGGCCGGAAATGGATCTTTCCAGCCACACACCACCCTTACTCTTCCTGCATCTCTACCTGCACACTCTTTAAATGCCAAATATCCTGAACATACTCTTGAATCGTCCGGTCAGATGAGAATTTTCCAACATTGGCTACATTTAAAATTGCGCTCTTTGCCCAGCGGCGCTCGTCTTTATACGCCTGCATTACCCGCTCCTGCGCCTGTGCGTAAGAACGGAAATCTTTTAGTACAAAATACGTATCTGCATATTGCGTGCAGTTTGTATTTAATAAAGAATCATAAAGGTTGCGGAACAGTTCCGTATCGTTTTTGGAGTAGAAGCCATTGATCAGCTGCATCAATACCTGGCGAATATCCGGGTCATTGTTAAAAATCTCCATTGGGTTATAATCCCGCTTCTGTTCATGGGAGATGACTTCGTCGGAACTCATACCAAAGATAAACGCATTTTCTTCGCCCATTTCTTCAACCATCTCTACGTTTGCACCATCCATTGTACCAATCGTTAAAGCGCCATTTAACATAAATTTCATATTTCCGGTACCGGATGCTTCTTTTGACGCCGTAGAAATCTGCTCGGATACATCTGCTGCTGCAAAGATCCACTCTGCGTTGGATACGCGGTAGTCTTCGATAAATACAACCTTGATCTTATTATTAATGCTCTTATCGTTGTTAATCACTTCCGCTACGCTGTTAATCAGTTTGATCGTAAGCTTCGCATTCCGGTAGCCTGCCGCCGCCTTTGCCCCAAAGATAAAGGTACGCGGTACGAATTCCATTAATGGATTTTCCTTAATCTTATTGTACAAATACATTACATGCAGAATATTCATTAGCTGGCGCTTATACTCATGCAGCCGCTTTACCTGCACGTCAAAAATGGAACGCGGATCCACTTCAATACCGTTATGCTGTAAAATATAATTAGCCAGGCGTTTTTTATTCCTGTATTTAATATTCATAAACTCCTGCTGCGCTTTTTCATCGTCCGCATACGTAGCCAGCCTTTTCATATGGGATAGGTTGGTAATCCAATCTTCCCCGATATAGTTGGTTACCCATTCTGCGAGCAGCGGGTTGCCGTGCAGCAGGAAACGGCGCTGGGTAATGCCATTTGTCTTATTATTGAATTTCTCCGGGAACATCTGGTAAAACTCTTTTAGCTCTTCGTTCTTTAAGATTTCCGTATGGAGTTTTGCCACGCCGTTGACGGAATAGCCTGCAGCGATTGCCAGATGCGCCATTTTTACCTGGCCGTCATAGACAATGGCCATTTTCTGCACTTTGCTGTAGTCGTTTGGAAATTTCTGCTGGATCTGGATAATAAATCTGCGGTTAATTTCCTCTACAATCTGGTAAATCCTAGGCAGCAGCCTGGAGAAAATCTCAATCGGCCATTTTTCCAGCGCTTCCGCCATAATGGTATGGTTGGTATAAGCGCAGGTGTGTGTCGTAATCGCCCATGCTTCATCCCAGCCAAGCCCTTCTTCATCCATCAATAGGCGCATCAGCTCGGCAACTGCCAGCGTCGGATGCGTATCGTTCATCTGGATCGCTACCTTATCCGGCAAGCGGTGGATGTCGGAATGGTTTTTCTTATATTTTGCAATTGCCCGCTGAAGCGATGCGGATACAAAGAAATACTGCTGTTTTAAACGCAATTCCTTGCCCTGGATATGGTCGTCGCATGGATATAAAACGTCGGTTAGGTTTTTGGCAAGGTTTTCCTGCTCTACCGCTTTATGGTAATCGCCCTTGTCAAACGCATCCAGGCGGAAATGCTCCATCGGCTCCGCGTTCCATATCATCAGTGTATTGACTACATTATTATTATATCCTACAATCGGCATATCATATGGGATTGCCTTTACGGACTGGTAATTTTCGTGTACAAATTTCGTCTGGCCATTTGACATATTTTCCGCACGTACATAGCCGCCAAACTTTACTTCATAGCTGTATTCCGGCCTGCGCAGCTCAAACGGATAGCCGTCCTGGAGCCAGTTGTCCGGCGTTTCTACCTGGTACCCATCCCGGATCGCCTGTTTAAACATACCGTAACGGTAGCGGATGCCGCAGCCATAGGCCGGATACCCCAATGTCGCAAGCGATTCCATAAAGCAGGCAGCCAGCCGTCCAAGGCCGCCGTTTCCAAGTGCCGGGTCTGGTTCCTGGTCTTCGATAACGTTTATATCCAGGCCAATTTCCTCCAACGCTTCTTTGACTGCATCATAAGCGGTCAGGTTGATCAGGTTGTTGCCCAATGCACGGCCCATTAAAAATTCCATGGACATGTAGTAGACAATCTTTGGGTCTTCACGGTCAAACGCACGCTGGGTTGCGAGCCATTCATCAATCACGACGTCTTTTACCGTACTGGCAACTGCCTGATAGATCTCCTGCTGGTTTGCCTCGTCCAGTGTTTTACGGTAATGGTTTTTGACATTATCCTTTACGCTTTTGATAAACGCCTCTTTTTCAAACATTTTGCTCTTCATTGGTGCCCTCCTTATTTGAATTTTGGTAACCGTTCAGATAACCATTGAACGGTTAGTTACTATTCACAGCCAATTTGCTCTTGACAAATATTTAAGTTATGAGGCTGTAAATAGTAACATTCGCAGGCTCATGGAAAGAATTTGCCTTGCAAATTGGAGCCTGCTCACTCCTGAATCAGCTTGGCAGCCACCTGGACAGCGGGGTGTTCAGGTGGCTGTGAATAGTAACAACGGTTACGGATTTTGAACCTAAAACCTACTGCTGCTTTTCCACACTCAGCGTCACTTTTTCGCCGTTGATATTCCACTCCTTGACATAGCCGTTAAGCGCATTTTCCGTAAGGCTTACACCAAGGACTTCCGACTGGACCGTATCTTTGCACCGCGCAAAGATACCTGCCACTTTTTCCCCAGCTGTATAGGAAATGCTGATCTTATCCATTACTTCAAACCCTGCCTCTTTACGCATTGTCTGCAGTTTGCTGATAATTTCCCGTACAAACCCTTCTTCTTCCAGTTCTGGGGTCAGGTTGGTATCAATCACTACCGTAACGGTATTATCCCCTTCTGTCTGGTAGCCTTCCATCTGCGTCATCGTAATCAACAGGTCATCTTCTGATAATACGATATGTTCCGCAACACTGTCAAGCTTCAGCACACCATGTTCCCGCAGCTGCGCCATTGCCGCATTGCCGTCCAAATTTGCAAGCGCTTGTTGAATCTGTTTTAAATATTTGCCGTATTTCGGCCCTACGGTACGTAACTGCGGTTTAAATGTATAATCGGTATAAGCGCTGACATCATCGGTAAACGTTACTTTTTTGACATTCAGTTCCTCTTCGATAATTTTGACATAATAATCCTGCAAGGCAAACGGCGCTTTCACAAACATATTTCCAAGCGGCTGCCGGTTTTTGATGCTGGCCGCATTCCGGCACGCACGTCCCATAACAACGATTTTCAAAACCGCATCCATATTTGTTTCCAGTTCCGCATCGATACAGGTTTCCATTACTTGCGGAAAATCACATAAATGGACGCTTTCCGGGGCAGACGCATCCACACTGCATACGAGGTTGCGGTAAATTTCTTCTGCCATAAACGGAACCAACGGGGCTGCCGCCTTTGCTGTTGTAACCAGCGCGGTATACAGGGTCATATAGGCATTGACCTTATCCTGTTCCATACCCTTTGCCCAAAAACGTTCCCTGCTCCTGCGCACATACCAATTGGACATTTCATCCACAAACCCGTCCAACGCCCGTGCCGCTTCCGGTATACGGTAATTTTCCAGATTTTCATCTACCGCTTTTACAACCGAATTTAGTTTGGACAGCAGCCACTTATCCATTACCCCTAATTTATGGTATTCCAGGTTATATTTGGATGCATCGAATTCATCAATATTCGCATACAGCACAAAGAATGCATACGTATTCCAAAGCGTCCCTAGGAATTTGCGCTGGCCTTCCTGCACCGCTTTTCCATGAAACCGGTTTGGAAGCCACGGCGCGCTGTTTATATAAAAATACCAGCGGATCGCATCGGCCCCATACGTTTTTAACGCTTCAAACGGGTCAATGGCATTCCCCTTGGACTTGCTCATCTTCTGGCCATTTTCATCTTGTATATGGCCCAATACAAGGACATTTTCATATGGCGCCTTGTTAAACAGCAGCGTAGACTCCGCCATCAGGGAATAGAACCACCCGCGCGTCTGGTCTACTGCTTCCGAGATAAACTGCGCTGGGAACTGCTGCTCGAACAGTTCTTTATTTTCAAATGGGTAATGGTGCTGGGCAAACGGCATCGCACCCGAATCAAACCAACAGTCAATTACCTCCGGGACGCGGTGCATATCCCCGCCGCATTCCGGGCACGGATAAACCACCTCGTCGATATATGGCCGATGCAGCTCTACCTTGGCAATTTCCGGTTTCCCGGCCTTCCCGGCCAGTTCTTCCCGGCTGCCAATGCATTCCTGGTGCCCGCAAGCGCATTCCCAAACCGGAAGCGGCGTACCCCAATAACGGTTCCTGGAAAGCCCCCAGTCCTGGATATTTTCCAGCCAGTCTCCGAAACGGCCTTTTCCGATCGATTCCGGTATCCAATTGACGGTATTATTGTTCTTTATTAAATCCTCTTTTACCTCAGTCATCTTGATAAACCAAGACTCCCTCGCATAGTAGATCAAAGGTGTATCACACCGCCAACAGTGCGGATATTCATGTTCAAACTTCGGGGCGTCAAACAGCAGCCCTGCTTTTTCCAGGTCAGCCAGCACCATCGGATCCGCCTTTTTTACAAAAACGCCTGCATACGCAGTTTCCTCCGTCAGCTCCCCTTTGCCATTTACCAGCTGGACAAACGGAAGCCCGTATTTCCTTCCGACCTGTGCATCGTCCTCGCCAAACGCCGGTGCGATATGGACAATCCCCGTACCGTCCGTCATCGTTACATACGTATCGCACGTAACATAAAACGCCTTCTTATGCTGTTTTTCCACCAGTTCATCTGCAAAATGGAATAACGGTTCATACGCTTTGTATTCCAAATCTTTGCCCCGGTACGTCTCCAACACCTCATAAGCCGGTTCCCCAGCAGCGCCAAGCACCTTATCCAGCAGGGCCTGTGCCAAATAGTAAGTATAGCCGTCAGCAGCTTTTACCTTACAGTACGCCTCATCTGGGTGGACGCACAACGCTAGGTTGGAAGGCAGCGTCCACGGGGTCGTCGTCCATGCAAGGAAATAAGCCTCTTCCCCTGCCACCTTAAACCGTACAATTGCAGAACGCTCTTTTACCGTTTTATACCCCTGCGCAACTTCCTGGGCAGACAGCGGCGTACCGCAGCGTGGGCAGTAGGGTACCGTTTTAAACCCTTTGTACAGCAGGCCTTTTTCCCAAATCTGCTTTAATGCCCACCACTCCGATTCGATAAAATTATCGTCATACGTAACATATGGGTTTTCCATATCCGCCCAAAAACCAACCGTTTCGGAAAAATCCTCCCACATGCCCTTGTATTTCCATACCGATTCCTTGCATTGCTTGATAAACGGCTCCATGCCGTAAGCTTCGATCTGGTCCTTGCCATTTAAGCCCAGCAGGCGCTCCACTTCCAGCTCTACTGGAAGCCCATGCGTATCCCATCCAGCCTTCCTTGGCACAAACCGCCCTTTCATTGTCTGGTACCTAGGGATCATATCTTTAATTACGCGTGTAAGCACATGTCCAATATGCGGCTTGCCATTTGCCGTTGGCGGCCCGTCATAAAAGGTATACATTTCGCCGCCCTTGCGGCTGTCCATTGATTTTTGGAAAATATGGTTTTCCCTCCAAAAATCCGCAATTTTATGTTCCCGATCCACAAAATTCATATTTGTGTCTACTTTGCTGTACATGATTTTTTCTTCTCTCCTTTTCTCCTTTCCAATGGCCCCTGGCCTGTCCGCTGCATCCTGCCAAGGGCTTCCGCTTCCATAGCAAAGCGATCCTTTCCAGCGGCCAGGTACCGGCAGATATATCACTGGGATGCAGCAAGGTCAATGGAACTGATGGAAATAATTTGAAAAATCGTCGAAATAATCATCTCCATCATAACTATCATAACCATCATAACCATCATAATCGTCATATCCGTCCCCGTCATACCATCTGCCCGTACCATCGTAATCATATCCACGTTCATACCCGCTTGGGCCATCTGTGGACAGTTCCTGGTAAAATGCCAAAAACGGCCGCCACATAAATATAAGCATCACAATAAATGCAATAACCGATACAACAGCCGTAATTAGGCCCGTAACCGCAAGCCCCCTGCCCTGTACGGCATCCGGCCCTTTCATAAGCTGCAAAACCCCGCAAACAATAGCCGCCGCTGCCAGCGGGATATTTAAACAAGTACAAAACAGTGCAAGCGATATAATGCCAAGTATCATTGAAGCAATGCCAAAACCATTTCCAGGCAAAGGACTGCCTGCATGCATCCTCTGGTATTGGCCATACTGCTGGTATGGCCCCTCCTGGCTTTGGCTGTACTGCTGGTATGGCCCCTCCTGGCTTTGGCCGTACTGCTGGTATGGCCCCTCCTGGCTTTGATTGTACTGCTGATAGGATCCCTCCTGGCCCTGGCTGTACTGCTGGTACGGCCCTTCCTGGCCCTGGCTGTACTGCTGGTACGGCCCTTCCTGGCCTTGGTTAAACTGGCTATTTGTACCTGGCTGGCCCTCGCCCTTCCGGTTATTTTCATTTTGCTGGCCCTGGTTGTACTGCTGATATGGCCCTGGCCCTTCTTGCGCCTGGAACCCCTGGCTATCTGTGCCCGTCTGGCCCTGGTTGTACTGCCTGCTTACATCATCTGGCTGATCCTGGCCTAATTGGCTGGCTGCACCTGCCTGGCCTTGCCCAGCCTGGCTGCCCGTACCTGCCTGGCCTTGCCCAGCCTGGCTGCCCGTACCTGTCTGGCCTTGCCCAGCCTGGCTTCCCTGTGGGCTTTGGCCAAAAGGATCCGCCATACCTGCATCCCGGTCTTTTTCTTCCATGCCGCAAAATCACCCCTTCCCTATTTTATCTATCCGGTCCATTTTGTCAATCCCTGCCATATAAATCCCTAGTATACACTTTGTCCGCCACATCCTCTAATTCCTGCGCATACCGGTTGGCTACAATGACGTCTGACCGGGATTTAAACTCCGCCAGGTCGTTGACGACTTCACTTCCAAAAAACAAACCTTCCTTTAATAAAGTCGGCTCGTAAATAATCACGGAAGCCCCTTTTGCCTTAATCCGTTTCATAACACCCTGAATCGAACTTTGGCGGAAATTATCCGAATCCGCTTTCATCGTCAATCGGTAAATCCCTACGGCACAGGCATTTCCCGGCAAACCATTCCTGCCCCGGCTGCTGGACTCTTCATAGTAGCCGCCCTTGTTTAAAATCTGCTCTGCGATAAAATCCTTGCGGGTACTGTTGGACGCTACGATCGCTTCAATCAGGTTCTCCGGCACATCCTTATAATTAGCCAAAAGCTGCTTGGTATCTTTCGGCAGGCAATAGCCGCCATACCCAAACGAAGGATTATTATAATGGCTGCCAATACGCGGGTCCAGGCATACGCCCTCAATAATACTCTTAGTATTTAACCCCCGGACTTCCGCATAGGTATCCAGTTCATTAAAATAAGATACCCGCAGCGCCAAATAAGTATTCGCAAAAAGTTTTACTGCCTCTGCCTCCGTCGTCTCCATATGGAGTACCGGCACATCCCCACAGGCAGCCCCTTCGCGTAACAGGCCCGCAAACTGCTCCGCAGCCGCACGCTGCTTTTGATCTTTGGCCGGGCTGCCTACAATAATCCTTGACGGATAAAGGTTGTCATGCAGTGCATTCCCTTCCCGCAAAAACTCCGGCGAAAACAAAATCCGGCTGGTATGGTATTTTTTGCTGATCTCCTTCGTAAAACCAACCGGAACCGTGGATTTGATTACCATAACCGCCTTAGGATTAAGCTCTAAAACGGCCTGGACTACCGATTCTACGGAAGACGTATCAAAATAATTTAGCCGTGGGTCATAATTCGTCGGCGTGGATATAATGACAAAATCCGCATCCCGGTATGCCTTTTCCCCATTTACGGTCGCATAAAGGTGCAGTTTTCTATGTTCAAAAAAATCCGTTATATCCTTATCTATAATCGGCGACTTCCTCTGGTTGATCAACGCCGCCTTTTCCGGCAAAATATCAACTGCCGTCACGTCATGGCGCTGTGAGAGCAGCACTGCCAGCGACAACCCCACATACCCGGTCCCTGCTACTGCTATTTTCATTGCTTACTCCTCTGTTATTAAAACTGTTTGGCTTGAAACCGTTACTTGATCCCCCACAAACGGTCCTGATATACGCCATCCGCTACCAGTTTCTGAAACGCTTCTACCACACTCTGCTTATCCTCAGCATACGTAACGCCAAACCACTTATCCGGAGTCGGAAGCACTTTTACCGAAGCCTGCCCGCTCTTTATCATATCGTCAATTACAGACGGCAGCAGGTATTCCGCTTTTAAATCGCCTGGCTGTACCTGGCGCAGAAACGCCGCAAATTTTTCTTCCAATACCTGGATAAACCCTGGCATCAACCCCCATAAATTCATAGATACCAACGTACCTTCCGCCAAAACCTGGCCATCCCCGTCTGTAATCTGCCCGGATCCATTCCGCTCCAGGCCGCCGGTTTCGATTACTTTGACCAAATATCCGTCCGCATCCATTTCACAGATGCCGCGTGTAACCGCACCGTTCCCGCTTAATGTATTCTGAATCTGAAAACCTGCCATACAATATGCATTGCCCGTTTGTCCTTGTGCATCCAAAAACTGGAACACTTTTTGAAATGCCTGTTTTCCATAATAATCGTCCGCATTCACCACTGCAAACGGCACATCCAGCACCTTGCGGCAAGCCAGCACAGCCTGCCCCGTCCCCCACGGCTTTGTCCGCTGCGGCGGGCAGGTAAACCCATCCGGCAAGTCATCCTTATCCTGAAATACATAAGTAACCGGGCAGATTTTTTCGATCCTAGCGCCGATTGCTTCTTTAAATTCCGCTTCTATATCTTTACGGATAATAAAAACGACTTTAGTAAACCCTGCCTCCAAAGCATCGTGGATCGAATAGTCAATAATAATTTCCCCCTGCGGGCCTACCTTCTGAAGCTGTTTAATACCTGCCCCATAGCGTGAACCAATACCGGCCGCCATGATTACAAGTGCAATATCTTTCATGCGATTGTCCCCTCCCTGTATGGATTTGTGTACACATAATCAATGTATGCAGTATTTTTACAAATGACTTGCTTTTACCAAATAACACATAGATTATAACAAAAAGGCAGGTAGGTGTAAAGGCTTTGCTAAATTGTATCAGGATCAAAGACCTGCTTGAAATCGTTGACAAAATCAAAAATAAGGGTGCATACATCAAAAGCCTGAAAGATACCTGGTTCGATACTACTAGCAGTAATCCTTACAATGACTTTCTGCTAAGGAACTGTGTGAAATAACTTGTGTAGTTTGCTGAGGATAAATTTTCAAGAGTGCCCTGCAAAAACCGGAGGCATAGTGGGCTATGTTGAGGATTTTTGCAGGGTGCTACCGGAGATTTAGGCCAGCAAAATGCACAAGTTATTTTGCGACAGTTCCTAACTGTTATGTCTGGCTTGTCACAGCTTGAGCGTGATCTGATTAGCCAACGAACCAAAGAGGGGTTTGTATCTGCAAAGGCAAGCACAGTAAACCGAATCATAAAAAATCATAGTGGCAAAGCAGAAATGGTATAAATTAAGAGAGGGTTTTTATTCCCTCTCTACGGTTGTCTGTTATAATATATCTTTTGACACTCCACAACAATATCTTTTATTTCATTATTATTATAAAAAGATTTATCATTATAGTATTTTCGTTGCCGTTCATATCACATAAAACGGTCAATATATCAATCGTTGACATAGTTTTTGAAAAAATGGCTACCGCAATCCCACTGGCTTTAGACGGTGGGTTAAGGTAGCCAAAAGCGGCGGTTTGTGTTATACTTGCGTCATGGGAACATGGAAATCAAAAAACAGGCACAAGTATTTGTTACAGTATCACATAATATTTGTATGTAAATATAGGAAGAAATTACTGGTACCAAAACAAATATCAGATGATATAAAGCAGCTTCCACATGAGATATGCCAGAAAAATAACATCATTCGAGTGCCAAACAATACAAGCGTTATTTTGCAAACATTTATATAAATTTAAGTTCCGTATATATAGATTCAAACCCCCGTATATACTGGACTTGCAAAGTTTTTTGTTTTTATTTGTAAAAATCCCCTCTGTTTATCTTTGTTCGTTATTTCTTCAAGTATGATTGATAAAGTTGTGTATATTTTTGTGTAAAATGCGTTGCCCAATCATGGGTTGTGTAAAATGGCGACAACTTTTGTAAAGCACCGCCATTCTTTTTAATCCTCCAACTTTCGTAAATCTTCTTCTATCATTTCATCTGTTGTATGCGTGTAAACATTCAGTGTCATATCAATTTTGCTGTGCCCTAAAATCTTTTGTACTACCTTTTCTTTTACGCCTTTTTCATAGCACCTTGTAGCGAATGTGTGGCGCATACAATGCGGGCTAAAGGCTTCAAATACTACTGGCTCCCTGCCCTCCGCTCCTGCCGCTGCCGCTTCTGCCTTGTTTATCCTGCCTACTATGCGCTTTATAGCCGTCCTTATGTTTTCAGAATAGAATACATTTCCAGTCCTGCCAGTAAAAACAAAATCTTTATATCCGTCAATAGATATAGCGTTTAACTTATCCCTGTCCTTTCTCTGCTCTAGCAATGTTTCCCTGACTTTTCCTAACATGGGTACATCCCTTATCGAATTTTTAGTCTTTGGCGTTGTTATGGTAAAATACGTTTTTCCTCCCTGTTTTACATAATCGCTCACTTTGCATAAAGTTTTGTCCACGCTGATAGAACCATTCTTAAAATCAATATCTTTCCATGTAAGGCTTAATATCTCCCCTATCCTCATGCCAGTGCCAAAACCGGCAATAAACATGGGCGCATAGCCTTTATAATTGCTGCCATTCTTTACAAACTCTATAAAGCGTTGCTCCTCCTGCTCTGTCAATACCCGTTTTTCTTTTGTTTCCCGCTTCCTTACCTTTAATGCGCCCTTTGCCGGGTTGCTGCCTGCAAGCCCGTTGCTGACAGCGTCGTCGAACATTAAGGACAAAACCCCGGCATACCTTGTAAGGCTGCTATAGCTTTGCCCGCTTTCGTTCAGCGAATTTAAGGTGTTTGTTATGTCTATCTGGCGTATGCCTTTGACTTTCATCCGCCCGGTTGTGCCGGAAAAATGCTTCATATATTGCCTGCGGTTATTATTAAGCGTGCTTTCTTTTACAACCCTATGCGGTAAGCCCTTTCCCACTGTGAAAACCACTCATTCAATGTAACATCTTTTTTGGCAGGCTCCCGTTCCTCCCTCATTTTCCCATGCTTGCCCTTGTATTCCCCTTTTCGGATTTCGCCTAATGCTATATCCCGTTTTTGTTTCATCTCTCCTAATGTTTTGCCATATACACAATACTTTTTTCCGTCTATGGACTTGCGCCGCATATAAGTGCCGTCTTTTCTCTGCGTGACATTCTCCGGCAAAATCTTACCGTTGCTATCTCTTTTTTTATCTGTCATAAGTTTTCCACCCCCATTTGTTTTAATACTGCCCTCGGCATTGTGTATGCCTTATAGCCGCCCTCTATCCTGTCCAGCGCCTTTACTGCGCCACAATACGCCTTTACAGCCCCATAAGCTGGCAAATTCATTAAATCCTTTGTTCCGCTTTTCTCATATTCCTTTTTAAGCTGTCCTGCGTCCGCTTTCATACACTCTATAACCTGCATAATCAAACCATCTAACATATACATTCCTCCAATCTGCCAATAATGCGAAAAAGGGGAAACAACAACTTTGTATTGCTCCCCCTCACGCTGTTTACAATACATCCCCGGAGACGGTCACATAATCTTTCAGGTGCGCAAGGATGATACCAGGCACACATTGCAGCAGCGCGCCCGTATCATGTGAAAAATTATTTTCGTCCAGTATTTCATTGTCCAGCAGTCCATCCGCTATTGCCATTGCAATATTCGCCCTGCCCTTTCTTTCCATTGCCCTGCCCCTCCCGGTGCAGGCGGCGCACAAAGCCATAGGCCATGTCAATGCTCCGCCTGCCACTGATTTCGCCAACCATTGAAATAATTTCGTTTTTCCTCTGGCTTTCCACTGGCTTTTCTGGCAGCTTGGCAGGCAAAGCGGTTATAAAACCATTATCATCCATCAACCCGAACCGCCTTTCCTGCCCTGTTTTCCAGGAATCCGGCACGTACAAACCCATAGGCCAGTTTCAAAACCTCCAAGTCCTGCTCATTATCTACCCTGACCCCGTCAACAAGTTCCTTTATGCCCTTTTTCAAGCTGTCTGCATATTCCCTGTCTATGCCCATGCCCTGCCGCCTTTCCGGGCCAGTTTTGTATCATCAAGCCATCCGACCCCCCCCGGAATTTCACTTCCGGCTGCAAAGCCTGTGGACGCCCAATAACAGAAACCGCGTTCCCTTTTGTGGCAGCTGCAAACGGTATCCCCTGTTTCTTCATACCGCTACGCCTCCCCCGTCCAGCAGCAGGGCAGCTGCATACCGGAACCCGTATAGGAAGCCCTGCTTTTCATATTCCGACACAACGGTTGAAATATGGTGCCCTGCATCCACCATGTCTATGCCATGTGCATCCAGGTAGCCATACATGCTATCCCGCGCTTCCCTTGCTTCTGGTAAATCCGCATAGCCGCTGCATAGGATTTCAAAATTGTCAAAAACCTTTTCAACTGCGCCCATTGCCGCACCGCCCTTCCCCTTTCAGATACCCCAGCTTAAAAGCGGTCAGTATCGCCCGTGATTTCCCCATATGCGCATAGTCCGCTACTTTCAAAAGCAATAGGAAATCATTTTTCTTTTCCGTGTCCATCATATCCACCGCCATATCGTCCGTGATTTCTGCCGTCTGGCGTTTGTAGCTGGCAAGGATATTTTGCAGTTCTGCCTTTGTTGGCTTTGCTGCCTGTTTTCTTTTTTTCTTTAAAATTCCCATAAAATTATGTCCTTTCTACTCTGTTTTTCTTTTAAAATAATCATCCAGAACCCGCCTGCTGTACAGCCTTTTAACGCCAACCCTTACAACTGCCCCTATTTCGTCTGATATTTCACGTATGCGGCTGTTTCCGACATTGTAGCGCGTCTTTGCCTGTAATTCAGTTAAGTTCTCAATGTTGTTTAAGTCAATGCTTTTATCTGTCTGCAATCTTCTTTTGGGCTTCTGCATGGTTTTATCTGGCAATAATTCTTTTGGCTGTTCTTTTTCTTTTACGCCCCATGATGCAATTTCTTCCAGCTTTCCGCTTTTCTTCATGCTTCTCTAAGAAAAGCCGACACAACATACTGTGTTTTCCCGACCTCGTACTTTTCCAATTCCGGGACAAAACGGCTTAATTGTTCGATTTCATCTTGTGTAAGATTGTGAACCTCGTCATTTATCAGCACAATGCCGCCTGTGTCAGTTTTAAAAAGCCTTATGAGCGGGTCTTTTTCTTCCACATCTGCCAGACAAATCAGCTTTGGCAATTTCTTCACTGGCTTTCCATCTAAAACATCCCTCATGCGCTCAAAACGGTCTTGAAACTCCATAAGGAATAGTTTCCTTGCATCCGGCTCCAAACATCTTGAAAAATCCTCACATCCCTGCTCTGTACATATGTACTGCTGTGCATTGTTATTCGCTTTTGTCACATAGGTAGATTCTGCATAAAGTCCTCTTGTATCAAAACCTACCTCCTGCAAGTCGGCTATACGCTCCCTTATGCTTTGCAGTACCCACGAATGAAGTTTTCCTGCTATCTTTGACACTTCCCGGCTGGTAATGGTTAATTGTTTGACGTTGTGAGTTATGCCCTTTGTTGCAATTTCTTTCAGTTTATCTTCTACTTTGATAAAATAATCCCTTGCCTGTTCGCCTTTTTCGCCTTTGCCCTGCATGGAAAGTTTCTTTGCAAAGTTGGCGGATAGCTTGAAATCTTCTGTATTCCCTCTGCCCGTTTTGGGCTTTTTTGATGAACTCGCCATTGATGGCGAGTTTTCGCCATTAGTGGCTAAAACCTCGTAATCCTCATTTTCTATTGCAAAAGGATTATCTGTTATGTTCGTCTTTACCCACCTTGAATAGTGGCTTGCGTCCATTTCCAGAAATTCATACAACTTCTTTGCTGTGGTTTTTCCGTCTGCATCAATGCCTAAAGCAATCTCAATAGGGGTTTGTGTTATCTGGTTTTGAATCTCGTTCAATAAAAAATACCTCCATTCCGCAATTTTAGGTTTGCCAAATAAAGGTACGCATGGTATAGTATAATCATACCTAATTTGGTATATAGAGCGTTTACTACTTTCTCAGGGCGGTAACGCTCTATTTTTTTGATTCTTCTTTTTTAACTTCTTCTCTCAATGCATCTGTCACATATTGTTTCATGCTCTTTTCTTGTTTAAAAGCCGCCGTTCTTACTGCCTTATGCAAAGCTTCATCGATTTCAATTACTAATCGCTTCATGCATGTCCTCCTTTCTTTATTGAGTTTATGCTATCATACTATAAGATAATTGTCAATACCATTAGTTAAGTTTATTGATTTTATTTTGTTTGTATGATACCATACGTAAATAGAGGGGAGGTAATGCCATGAAAAGCAATCTATCAGCACGCATCAAGGAACTGCGCACCAGCAAAAATCTAACACAAAAAGAGCTGGCGGAAACTCTCAACATATCAACTGTTAGCGTTTCTTCGTATGAAACAGGAGCAAAAACGCCCTCGCTTGATATGGTAATGAATATTGCACAAAGATATAATGTTTCCATAGACTGGCTATGTGGACTAAGCGACAACATGACGCTTGACAATCACATTACCACATATAAAGAACTTTTTCGATTATTTATCACTGTACTTGATGTGCGATACCAAAACGAACAATCCAACCGCATTTGGAAAAGCATAGATTCTAGCAAAAAATCAGTTGAACTGGCCTTGAATGATGACCAAAACTTTCAAGACTTCTTTTCAAAGTGGTGCGATATATTTAAACTCCACGATGAGGGAACTATTGACAGTGATTTATATCAAATGTGGATTGAAAAACAATTAAATCAATATAATAAGCCTATTGATGGATGCCCTTTTTAAAAGAATCTGCCAGATAAAGAAGAATGAGGAAACAAAAAACAGGGCGTTAAAACCCTGTTTTTTTGTATTTCTATTTGTCGTTGTAGTGTCCTTTACAAGAAACAATCCATAAATTACCATGTTCATCAATATTATATATCAATCTGTTTTCTTGGTCTATTCTCCTGCTCCATGCTTTTCTATAACGCAGCGGCTCTGGCTTACCGATTCCTTTAGAAACCCCGTTACGTTCAATGTCTTTTACCAGTTCATTGATTCTCTTTAGAACTTTTTTATCTTGCTGCTGCCAGTATAGATAATCGTCCCATGCCCTGTCAGCCCATAGTTTATTCATCGTCTTTTACCTCTATTAATTCATGCCGCTGTCCATTTCCAGCTTCAAGCTGTCTAAGCCCCCTGTCAATCATGGAAAGATATTCCGCATTTTGGGCAGCTTTAATTAATTGGTTATACTTTTCAAGACTTAGAATAACTACATTTTTTTCTTCTTTTCGTGTAACAATAACTGTTTCACCGTTGTCCGTTGCTTCATCGCAATAATTTTTTAAATTATTCCTTATAGTAGAATAATTAACAGCTAACATACCATCACTCCTTTGCGCATTTAATTGTACAATATTTTGTACAATTATTATATTAGATTTTCTCATATGTGTCAAGATGCTTCAAAGTTTTATTTATCCATCTTTTAGCCAAATAAATTACGCTTACCGCAAAATATATGAACTGTTCCATTGCGATATAGGGGATATTTTCCAGTATGTGCCAGATAAAAAAGGCTCTTGAAATCTGATTGCGGATATGCTATATTAGACATAAGAAAAAGGGAAAAGCCATAGAAGCGGCTCTACCCCCGAATAATTACAACGTAACCGCTAAAAGCGGCAAGCCGTCACTATTGCGAGTAGTGGCGGCTATTTCTTTTTTCCCTTGAAGATGTTATAACAAACTCCAACAAGGGCAACAATAAATATTCCAATCTGGATTAAATCCTGATATGTAACATACATTGTATCGCCCTCCTTTCTTTCGTCTGGAGGGCTACTTGAACCCTCCGAATAAAAAGAGGGGTAAAGCCGCCTGGCTCTATGGTTTTCCCATATCGACAATATACCACATTTTTCTAATTCCGCCAATATCCGCTTTCAACTTTTTCTGCCAGATAACGCCACCCTTTCCCGGTAGCGTCCCTCAATCCCCCTTAAATGCTGTTTATAGCGTTCCTCCGCTTCTGTCTCTTTCATTGCTGTACGTTCCACAATAGAAGTAAAACCATGCTCCCGGTAATTATTCAAGCCGCCCTGGTATAGCCCGGCTTCAACAATATCAAACTTTTCCAGCAGTTCACGCTTTGCCCTGCCCATCCGCAGCCGCCGCAGTCCAGATTCCTTTATCTGGCGTACTCTGTCAAAAGACAATCCCTGTTCCTTTGCCACCTGTGCCATACTCTTACCATGCAGGAAAATTTCTTTGATGATACCATTCTCCCTTGTGGCTGTGTAACGCTCCACAATGCCCCATAATTCATTTTTAGAGTATTCAGAGTATATTTTATTAACTGCGTCATTTTCAAGGCTTAAATCGGCTTGTAGCGTGTCTGCAAGTGTCAAGCTGTTGTCCTCTGCTATCGGCGTATCTAAACTTATTACCGATTGCGAATAGCCTTGTATCTCCTGCACTTCTTCCACTGGTACGCCCAATAAAGCCGCTATGTCTGCCGCTGTCGGCTCCCTGCCCTGCTCCTGCCTTAACTGGCTTGTCGCTTTCCGCAGACGTGACATTTTCGCCCTTGTGTGGGCAGGTATGCGGACGGCAGAACCGCAGTTTTCAAGATAGCGCTGTACTTCTTGCACTATCCAATATCGGGCATATGTTATAAACTGCACATTTTTAGACGTTTCATAATGCTGTACCGCTTCCCATAAGCCGAAATAAGATTCTTGCAATAGGTCAGCTTCACACTCATAGGCGGTATAAGGCTTTATGAATTTTTTAATCAGCGGAAAATTGCCCTCATATAGTGATTGCATATTTTCAGCTACAGAAAAGCCGCCCCGGATTTTCTCTACTAAAGTTTCATTGTCATGCGCCATATTGCAATACACCTACTTTCTGGTATAATTTTGAGCAGGTACAATAAGCAAAGGGAAGCAGCGCCGCCGAAAGTGTGCTTCCCTTTTTTCTTTTTTTGCCAGATAAAGGACTATTATCCGGCTGTAATTGCGTCAATTTCTTCTTTTGTCAATCCCCCGGACGTACTGGCTTTCCCTGCTTCCGGCTCCCCATGCATCAGCTCCGCCAAAAAGCCGTTCTGTTTCTTCCCATTCTCAAACAGGCTTTCAAAAAAGGCGTTTTCCTCATACTGTTCTGCCGTATGCTCTATGGCTGCCTTGTTTTTGGTTTTGCGGATATTCTGCAACGCCTGCTGCGCTGCCCGGTACTCTGCCGCCTTTCCATTCTTAAAATCTGCTATTTCATCCATATGCCCGGAAAATTCAGCCGCCATGCCGGAAATGCTGTTATCTTCTGCCAGGCGGCAAAGTATCATGTTCCGAACCTCGCCTTTTGCGTTGCGCAGCACGTTAGAAATTGCAATGCCCTTTTGAATGTCCGTATGCTGTGTGCGCACCGTAAAATATGCCCTGTCCGCTTTCTGGCTGTCGCTTAACTTTCCAATCCTGCCGCCGTACATCTGCTTTGCCCTTTCAAGAATAGTGTCAGAAAGATACATGTAATTTACATTTGCCCTTTCGTCCGGGTCATCTGCCCCGTAGTATTTTAAAATCCTGTTTAACTGGCCTGTTAACTGGTCTAAGATTGACATTTTTGTATCAAATGTACTTTCTAAACCGATTTCAGCCGTGTCAATCCCGTTTTGCTCCGCAATGCCAGACAAGGCACGCCCCGCCCAGTAATCGCCCTTTGCGCCGATTTTATCCGCAAACGCCTTTAACTCTAATGTGGTCATGGGGATATTTGCGACTGCCCGGATTTTCGCAAGCAGCGGCTCATTAATGTACTGCACCCTTTGAAGTTCCTGCTTTCGCAGTTCTTCAATATCCGTTAACGCACTGTCGGCAGCACGCACCTTTAACCTTGCCATGGAAGAATTGAAACTTTCTTCTGCCTGCTTTTTCTTCTCTGCCAGCAGCTTTGAGCCTGGCTTATAATTGTCTCTTAATTCTTTCAGTTCACGTTCCTTTGCGCTCACAAGCCTGTCATACAGCATTTTCCCCGTAGTTGGTTGGCGTTGGTTGACATTTTCGCTAGGCTTGGTTGACACTTTTTGGAATCCTTTCTGCCCTCCATATTCTCCGAATCTTCCAACGCTTTTCATCCGTTCCCAGCCTGGCAATGAGAGTATTATATTTATGATCTCACTCGCCTGCCATTTCTTTGGTCTGCCTGGCTCCCCTAATGCTTTCTGCCATACCTCAATAACGCAGGTACGCTGTCTGCCCTCAAGATATTCTGCGATCATCCCGGCTTTTCCATCATCCGCCATGCTGTCCTCCTGTAGCCGCTGCGCTTCTTCCCGGCATGAGTCCGGCAATATAAGAATACTCCGTATCCCCCGCCCCTAAATAATCCGGCAAAAGGCTTTTTATGCGCTCTGTGCCATCCCATTTGAATGAGTCCAGCAGTTCCCGCACCGGATGGAACCTGTGCCGCATACTCACGTTTTTTACCGCGTCAAAATAATCATTCCTGTTTTTCATTTCATAGTCTGATTGCAGGATTGAAAACAATGCAGAATCATCATAGCTGCCCCATGCCCTGTTATTGCCCGTCTGCCAGACAATATCGCCCACAAGATAGGCCTGCTGTGAAAATTCATCAAACTTTATCTTTCCTGCAAATCTTTCATCATGATCTAATATGATCTCAAAATTGCGGACAGTCTGCATGGCTTTGCGGCTTTTTTCCTTTCCGTCCCTGTCATAATCAATTTTGTAAGCCAGCAGTTTTAAAACCTCTGCATCACCAGTCAATACAACACCTCCTGTCCCTCCCCGGCTGTCTTGTCAATTCAAAATCCCTTTGCGCTATGATTTCCTCAATTTCGGCTCTTGTGGCTTGAAATGCGCCGCACCCCTGCAATATCTCCAAAGTATCTAAAAGCCATTGAAAACGGTCACTTGGCAAGCCTAACTCCGTATTGGATTTCATACGTACATAAGTTTTGCAGTCAGCAGCACACAGTATGTCAAGTTTATAATTCGTTCTTTGTAGTTCTTCCACGCAAAAGCACCATCCGTCTGTAAATGGCTTAAATAACGGCCTTTCTGTGGCAACCTGATAAATGCCCGCCCATTCCTTTAAATCCTCAATACAGCCAGATAAAGCCGCCCTGAATGCTATTTTGCGTTCTGCCGCCCTGCGTTCCCGTTCCTGCTGCTGCCGTATTTTCCGCAGCATTTCCTCCCGGTTCCGTTCACTGCTGCTGGATAATCCATAAAAGGCTTGCAATTCTTTCAATGCCTGCCAGTTGTTGCACCCTTGTGTATAACTGTAAAAACTGATAATATCGCCGCTGCGGTTCCCATTAGAAAAATCACAGTAACGGCTGCTTGCCGGATATAAGCATAAACTCCATGTTTTATCCGTTGATGCAGGGGATTTTACGAAAAAATTAGCACCCCGGCGTTTGGGGTGCATATATGTGTCACGGCATACGGCAACAATCCCTTTCTGATTAAGTTCTTCATTTGTAAATGAAAAATCCTGTTTCATAGTATCGCCACCTATTCTGCCCGCCGTCTGAAATATTCGTCCAGTACTTCCCGCAAATACCCGTTTTTCCTGCATCCGATCCGAACAACTGCCCCGGCTTGATTGGCTATGTCTAAAAGCCTGTTCCTGCCTATGTTATGGCGTGTCTTTGCTTGCAGTTCTGAAAGCACCAACACTTCATTCAGGCTGATATTTTCATTTACTTGTAATACGTTTATGCTGGTTGTCCCCTTTCTGTGTAAATCATTTGCTGCAAAAAGCTGTGTAAAATTTGTGTATAACCCTCAAAATCGAAAAAAATAAATCGGTTGTCATTGCTTTTAATGAGCCATTTTTCAGCTATATTAGCGTCATTTGTATGGGAATAACGTAATCTGCATGAACATAACGTCATTATCAAATACATGGAAACGGATAAAAGCCATATTCATTACATGATAGAAACAGAACCAACAATGTCTGTTAGTAAAATCGTAAATTTAATAAAGAGTTACACGGCATACCACATATGGGAAAGGTATCCTAATTATTTGCGAAAACACTTTTGGAAGGGACGCACTTTCTGGACAGACGGATATTTTGCATGTAGTGTTGGGGTGCTGTGTGCCAGTGGCACACGTTAAGCACCGACCGGAGCAGTGCGGAGACTGCT
>CAMUML010000066.1 GCA_947089855.1 uncultured Eubacterium sp. | reverse complement strand
GATCCAGCCGGCATTGGCCAAAGCAAAGGCCGTCCAGCCGGATACAGCGTCAAACGAAAGCGGCCTTGATTTATATGCCCGTTCGGCAGTGCTGATGGATGCCGGTTCCGGGCGTGTTTTATTTGGCAAAGAAGCAGAAAAACAGCTGCCAATGGCAAGCACGACTAAGATCATGACCTGCATTGTGGCACTGGAACATGCGGATCTGTCGGATACAGTATCCGTATCGGCCTATGCAGCCAAAATGCCGGAGGTAAAACTGCATTTAACAAAAGGCGAATATTATAAGCTGGAAGACCTGCTGTATTCCCTGATGCTGGAATCGCATAATGATTCTGCCGTAGCGATTGCAGAGCATGTAGGCGGCAGCGTGGAACAATTTGCAGGCATGATGAACCAAAAAGCGGCTGAAATAGGCTGCAAGGATACCCATTTTATCACGCCAAACGGCTTGGATGCTTCCGAGGAAGTGGCGCAGCCGGACGGTACAAGTATCCAAAAGGTCCATTCGACGACAGCTACAGACCTTGCCCGTATCCTTAGCTACTGTATCAAAGGTTCGCCAAAAAAAGATACGTTTTTAAAAATCACACGTACTTCCAACCATAGTTTCAATAATTTGCAAAAAGGCGCAGGCGGCGCTTATACACAAGGGGGACGCAGCTTTTCCTGTGTCAACCATAATGCTTTTTTACATATGATGGAAGGCGCGCTGACCGGGAAAACCGGGTTTACGGGCAACGCGGGGTATTGTTACGTCGGGGCGCTGGAAAACAAGGGACGTACGTTTGTGATCGCCCTGCTGGCCTGCGGATGGCCGAACAATAAGACGTATAAGTGGAAAGACGCCAGAAAGCTTTTCCAATATGGCATCGACCATTTTACATACAAGGACATTACAGAATATGATTATAAACTAAATCCGATTCCGGTAGAAGACGGGGCGGGCAAAGACCGGCTGCTAAAAACAAAAATGCAGTTAAAGCCGTCGTTTAAACAGGAAGCGGTTACGATGCTGCTATCCGGCAATGATACGGTGCAAGTGCGTGAAGAAATCCCGGATACATTGCAGGCTCCTGTGGAAAAAGGCAGTAAGATCGGTTCGTTGGACTATTATGTAAACGGAGAGCTGGCTGCGCAGGTGCCGGTATATGCTTCCAGTACCATCCGTAAGCGTACCTTTGCATGGTATTTTGGCCTGGTGTGGAAACGGTATTTTTATCCATACCTGGATATTTAGGGCAACGTAAGTTCGAATGCCCTCTGATAATTTTTTAACAAAAATCAGCTGAAAATAAAAAATTCTATTGAATATTACACTAAAAAGCGTTACTATTATCCTGACGAAATTTTTGTAAAGTTTCCATACCCTGTATCCAAGGCAGTGGAAGGGCAAAGGAAACTAATATAGATGGAGGGCGAAAGAATGAGTAATGGTAATGATAACTCTGCAATGCTGCGCATTGCAAAGTTAGTCGACGAAAACAGCTTTATGGAAATCGGTTCCCTTGTTACCGCAAGAAGTACGGATTTCAATCTGGCCAACACAGATACCCCTTCCGATGGTGTCATTACTGGGCACGGGCTAATCGACGGCAACCTGGTATTTATCTACAGCCAGGATGCATCCGTGCTGGGTGGTACTATTGGGGAGATGCACGCAAAGAAGATCACGGCCATGTATGATATGGCGATGAAAATGGGTGCGCCTGTAGTCGGCCTGCTGGACTGCGCCGGTATCCGCCTGCAGGAATCGGTGGATGCGTTGGAAGCGTTTGGCGCAATTTACGCAAAGCAGGCGGCGGCTTCCGGAGTAGTCCCGCAGATCAGCGCAGTATTTGGTACCTGTGGCGGCGGGCTGGCAGTTGTGCCTGCATTGAGCGATTTTACGTATGCACAGGCAGACAAAGCAAAACTGTTTATAAATTCACCGAATGCCATAGCCGGCAACCGCATAGACAAATGCGATACCTCGGCCGCATCATTCCAAAGCGCAGAAACCGGTACCGTTGACGGGGTAGGGACAGAAGACGAAATCCTTGCAAACATCCGCCAGCTGGTTACCGTGCTGCCTGCAAACAATGCAGACGGCGGCTGCATTACCGAGTGCATGGACGACCTAAACCGCGCCTGTGAAAACCTGGATACGATGAAAGGCGACCCTAGGTATGTGTTAAGCGAGATTTCGGACGGACATTTATTTGTCGAGGTAAAGGCAGATTATGCAAAAGAAATGGTAGCAGGTTTTATTAAGTTGGACGGTATGACCGTCGGCGCGGTTGCAAACTGCACAGAAATCTACGATGCTAACGGCAGCCTGGCAGAATCGTTTGATGTGGCGCTGTCTGCAAGGGGCTGCAATAAAGCGGCTGAGTTTATTACATTTTGCGATGCCTTTGACATCCCAGTGGTTTCCTTGACGAATGTGGCTGGCTTCCGTGCAACCATGTGTTCGGAGAAAAACCTTGCGAAAGCGCTTGGAAGGCTGGCGTATGCATTTGCAAATGCGGCTGTCCCAAAGGTTAACCTGATTATGGACAAAGCGTATGGAAGCGCTTATGCGGTTATGAATTCCAAATCGCTGGGTGCAGATATGGTATTTGCATGGCCGGATGCCAAGGCAGGCATGATGGATGCTGCAATGGCTGCAAAAATCATGTATGCAGGGGAGCCTGCTTCTGTGATAGAAGAAAAGGCGGCGGAATATGACGCACGCCAGGGCAGCATTGGCGCAGCGGCAGCACGCGGCTATGTCGACCGTATTATCGACTATCCAGATACGCGCAAATATTTAATAGCAGCCGTTGAGATGCTGTATACAAAGCGCATTGACCAGCCAAATAAGAAACATGGAACAAAATAGAAAGGTGACATATATGAAGAAAAAAGTATTTCTGATTGTCAGTCTGTGTATGCTTGTGCTTGGTTTGGCAGCGTGTGGGGAAGACCCGAAAAAGGTTGATTATAATGGGGTTTCTTATGACCAGCTGGAGTCAAACAGCGAATATATCGCAACTACGCTAGTTTCATTGCCGGAAGATGAGATTGACGGTTTCATCGAACAGAATCAAAACGACAGCATTACATTTAACCTTGTAACAAGATGGAAGGAATTAAAGCCGGAACTTGGCGAGTATGTAGCGCTTGGTGAATTTGCAGTGGACAAATCCGGCAAAACGCTGACAACTACGCACATTATGGATTTTGAAAAACGTGATGTGACACTGACATTTGTATATAATTATATGGATATGCAGATTTCTGACATCACACTGGATGAGAATTTTTCGCTTGGCGAAAAAATGCAGAAAGCAGCCATGAATACGCTGATGGGCCTTGGAACGGTATTTGGCATCCTGATTTTGATCAGCTTAATTATATGGAGCTTTAAGATCATCAACGTTATGCAGGACCGCGCAAAAGCAGCGCAGGCGCCGGCAGAAGAACCAAAGCCGCAGCCAGTGGCGGAAGCAGCCCCGGCGGTAGAAGCGCCGCAGGAAGACGGGCTGGAACTGATCGCGGTTATTTCGGCAGCGGTCGCAGCGGCAACCGGCAGCCAGCCTGGAGGGACAGACGGGTTTGTTGTGCGTTCTATCCGCAGGAGGAAATAAAGTTTGGTTTTAATAAAAGGTTCATTTAAAATAATATTTTTGAATAGCAGGAGGAAATAAAATGAAAAACTATACTATTACCGTAAATGGAAATGTTTACGATGTTACCGTGGAAGAAGCAGATGCATCCGCAGGCGTACAGGCAGCGGCTCCGCGTGCGGCAGCGCCGGCACCTAGGGCAGCGGCTCCGGCTCCGGCAGCAGCTCCAAAGCCGGCAGGCGGGGCAGGCAGCATTAAAATTGAAGCGGGGGCTGCGGGAAAAGTATTTAAGATCGAGTCTTCTGTCGGCGCACAGGTGAAAAAAGGCGACGCCATCCTTGTGCTGGAAATTATGAAAATGGAGACCCCGGTGGTTGCGCCGCAGGACGGTACCGTAGCAAGCATAGACGTAGCTGTTGGTGATTCGGTAGAATCGGGCGCTTTATTGGCTACTATGAACTAACGAATTTCATATTTAGGAGGACAATTATGCTTAGTTACGTTGGAGATACAATGAGTAACCTCCTTCACCAGACAGCATTTTTTAACCTGACCTGGGGTAACTACCTCATGATACTGGTTGCCTGTTTTTTCTTATACCTCGCAATCGCAAGGGGGTATGAGCCATTGCTGCTTGTACCGATTGCGTTTGGGATGCTGCTTGTGAATATTTATCCGGACATTATGGCGCTTCCGGAAGAGATGAGCAATGGTGTTGGCGGATTACTGCATTATTTTTATCTGTTAGACGAATGGTCAATCCTGCCGTCCTTGATTTTCCTAGGTGTCGGCGCAATGACCGACTTTGGGCCGCTGATAGCCAACCCGATCAGCTTTTTAATGGGTGCAGCGGCGCAGTTTGGTATTTACATGGCTTATTTTATGGCGATATTCATGGGCTTTAATGATAAGGCGGCAGCAGCGATCTCTATTATCGGCGGTGCTGACGGGCCTACCTCTATTTTCCTTGCAGGAAAGCTGGGGCAGTCCTCATTGATGGGCCCGATCGCAGTAGCGGCTTATTCTTATATGGCATTGGTACCAGTGATCCAGCCGCCGATTATGAAGGCGCTAACGACAAAAAAAGAACGCCAGATCAAGATGCAGAACCTCCGTCCGGTATCCAAACTGGAGAAGATTTTGTTCCCGATTATTGTTACGATCGTGGTATGCCTTCTGCTTCCGACGACGGCACCATTGGTCGGCATGCTGATGCTGGGCAACCTGTTTCGGGAGTCCGGTGTGGTAAGGCAGCTGACGGATACGGCATCCAATGCGATGATGTATATTGTAGTTATCCTGCTTGGTACTTCCGTAGGCGCTTCTACGAGTGCAGAAGCATTTTTGAATTTCAGTACGTTAAAGATCGTTGCATTAGGGTTGATCGCATTTGCATTCGGTACTGCTGCAGGCGTACTGCTGGGTAAGCTTTTGTGTGCTGTTACACATGGCAAGATCAATCCGTTGATCGGTTCTGCAGGCGTATCTGCCGTACCGATGGCTGCACGTGTATCGCAAAAAGTCGGTGCGGATGAAGACCCTACAAACTTCCTGCTGATGCATGCAATGGGCCCGAACGTAGCAGGCGTTATCGGTACTGCAGTAGCAGCTGGGACATTTATGGCGATCTTCGGAATTTAGCCAGGCCCTATAGCAAAGTGAAAGTTAATTGAAAAAAGCGGCAAACCGGGCCACGGGCTGCTGCCAGATAACAAGGAGGAAATTAGAAGATGGCAAAAGTTGCTAAAAAACCGTTGAAGATTACGGAGACTGTACTGCGTGACGCGCACCAGTCCCTGATCGCTACGCGTATGACCACAGAGCAGATGCTGCCGATCGTTGATAAAATGGACCAGGCTGGCTTCCATGCGGTAGAATGCTGGGGCGGCGCGACGTTTGATGCATCCCTTCGTTTCTTAAAAGAAGATCCGTGGGAAAGGCTGCGTAAATTAAAAGCAGGATTTAAGAAAACAAAGCTCCAGATGCTGTTCCGTGGGCAGAATATTTTAGGATACCGCCCATATGCGGATGATGTCGTAGAGTATTTTGTACAAAAATCAATTGCAAACGGGATTGATATTATCCGTATCTTTGACTGCTTAAACGACCTGCGCAACCTGCAGACCGCTGTTACCGCCTGCAACCGCGAAAAAGGACATGCACAGGTAGCGCTGTCTTATACGTTGGGCGATGCCTATACGTTGGATTACTGGACGGATATGGCAAAGAAAATCGAAGAAATGGGTGCAGATTCGATTTGTATCAAAGATATGGCAGGGCTTTTGGTGCCGCAGGAGGCGGATACGCTGGTACGCGCGCTAAAAGCTGCTACGAACCTGCCGATTGAGCTGCATACGCATTATACGTCCGGCGTTGCTTCTATGACATATATGAAAGCGGTGGAAGCAGGGTGTGATATTGTAGATACTGCAATGTCCCCATTTGCGCTTGGCACCTCGCAGCCGGCGACAGAAGTTATGGTAGAAGCCTTCCGTGGCTCTGAATACGACACCGGCTTAGACCAGAACCTGCTTGCTGAAATCGCAGACTATTTTAGGCCAATGCGCGAAGAAGCGCTGGAAAGCGGCCTGATGAACCCGAAAGTACTGGGTGTAAATATTAAAACTTTATTATACCAGGTGCCGGGCGGCATGCTGTCCAATTTGATCTCACAGTTAAAAGAGCAGGGCAAGGAAGACAAATATGAAGAAGTGCTGGCGGAAGTTCCGCGCGTGCGTAAGGACTTGGGCGAACCGCCGCTTGTTACGCCGTCTTCACAGATTGTCGGCACACAGGCCGTGTTCAATGTGCTAATGGGCGAACGCTACAAAGTCGCTACGAAAGAAACAAAGGATGTATTGCTTGGAAAATATGGCCAGACGGTAAAACCATTTAATCCGGAAGTAGTGGATAAGGTACTTGGGGAAGACAAGAAAAACGCCATTACCTGCCGGCCTGCCGACCTGCTGGAGCCGGAGCTTTCCAAGATTGAAGCAGAAATGAAGCAGTATAAGCAGCAGGATGAAGACGTCCTGTCTTATGCGCTGTTCCCGCAGGTTGCAACTGAATTTTTCAAATACCGTGAGGCGCAGCAAAAGAAAGTAGATGCTTCCGTTGCAGATACGAAAAATGGCGCTTATCCTGTATAGGAAAAACACCCATTTTTGCAGCGGTAAGGGGCTGCTGCTGTTTTCATGGGCTTGCGGCTGCATTTGCCCTGGATTGGAACGCTTTTGCAGCCGCATTTTCTTATAAGGAGGATATTGTTATTATGAAAAAGAAGAATCTGGTGCGCAGTGTTTGGGTTGCTGTTTTATGCTGTATCATGGTTTTTTGTTTCCCAAAAGCGGATACAAAGGCAGCAGCGGGGAATTATTATATTAAGGTGAATAAATCGACCAATGTTGTTACGGTTTATACACAGGATAATAAACCGTATACGGCATTTGTATGCTCCTGCGGGGATGCTACGCCGGTCGGGACATTTTATACGTATAACAAACATACCTGGTGGTTGTTGGACGGGCCTTCGTATGGCCAGTATGTTACCAGGGTTGTAGGAAATTACCTGTTCCATTCCGTATGGTATTACCAGCAGGATAAAACGACGCAGTCTTATGTGCAGTATAATAAGCTTGGTACACACGCGTCACACGGCTGTATCCGCCTGACGACGGCTGCGGCAAAATGGATTTATGACAACTGCCCGCTGCAGACCAAGGTGGTTATTTTTAACGGTTCCGCAGCAGACGACCCGCTTGGCAAGCCGCCGTTTATCCAGGTAAGTTCGCCGTCCGGCATGGGCTGGGATCCGACTGACCCGGATACGGCCAATCCATACCGTACTAAAAATACGCAGCCGCGTATCAGCGTAGCAAGCAGCAAGGTAAATGTGCAGTATAAGCAGAGGTTTACGCCTGTTGCAATGACGGCCTATGATTCTGCAGGCAATGCATTGGGCGATGCATGGATAAGGACATCCGGGAGTGTCAATACAAACCGGATGGGCAGCTACCCTGTGACCTATTCTGTAACCGATTCTTTTGGCAGGAATGCGTCCGCGACGGTAACCTATCAAGTCGGCGATGTGGAAAAGGCAACGATTTCCGGCGTAAGGAAGAACATTACAAAGGAATACAATTCCACTTTTGACCTCCGCAGGGGGATTACGGCAAAAAATGCGTATGGCACGGTATTGACGGACAAGATTGTAACCAAGGTGAAAAAACCAGGTACCAAAGAATACAAAGGCGTAAAGGCACAAGAATTAAAGCTGCGCCATACAGGCACCTATTCGATTATGTATTACCTGAAAAATCCAACCAATAAGCTGGTTACAACCCAATATACGTCTATTACTGTAAAAGATACGAAAAAGCCTGTCATAACAAGCACCAACCAATTTGCAAAAATTGAACTGGCCGCAGGTACAAAGTCGGTAACGTTTGATAAGCTGCTTTCTGGCGTTACTGCAAAGCTGGTATCCGGTAAAGGTATGCGTTCTAAAATCAGCATTAAAGTTACTGGGCTGGATGGGAAGACAAAGACGGTTCCGCGTAACGGCCAATACAAACTTTCCGGTACCGGTACTTATACGGTGACGTATTACTGCACAAACCCGGAAAAGAATGAAAAAACAAATAGTTACCGGGTGGCTAAAAAATCCAGGAAACTGGTAGTAAGCGCGCCAAAAGTAAAAACGGTTGCCCATGTAATTAAAACTCCGTATGACAGTACCGTAACAAGCGGTTCTGCAATCCGGGTTTTAAGTGGCGTAAAAGTGGTAACTACTACTACT
This sequence comes from uncultured Eubacterium sp., assembly GCA_947089855.1. Lineage (GTDB taxonomy): Bacteria > Bacillota > Clostridia > Lachnospirales > Lachnospiraceae > Eubacterium_J. The sequence goes on along the minus strand of CAMUML010000066.1, from coordinate 13,210 downwards.
ATGACGGATGGGGCAAAGACGAAGAAAGAAACAACAAAAGGTATTTCATATACAGTCGTATACCAGCCGGAGGCATCCGCGCCGGAAGAAACAGTTACGGTTGACAGCAAAGGTACCTTCCGGGCATCAAAAGCAGGCATTTATACGGTTACGTACCATTATGAAGGCAACGAAGGCAATGAAGCAGAACGTGTACGTAAGATCACGGTGGCGGCTGCGCAAGATTAACGATTGAAAAGGTAAAGGGGCTGGCAAACAGCGATGGGCAATACAAATGAACTGACAAACCGCATCAACGAACGCTACAGTTCGATGAGCAAAGGCCAGAAGCTTCTGGCGAGCTATATCACAGATTATTATGATAAAGCCGTCTTTTTAACAGCTGCGAAGCTGGGGGAAGTGGTCGGGGTCAGTGAATCAACAGTCGTGCGTTTTGCCGCACACTTGGGGTACAAAGGGTATCCGGAATTCCAAAAAGCCCTGGAAGAGATGGTCCGCAATAAGTTAAATTCCATCCAGCGGATGGAAGTAACGTATGGCAGGATCGGCCAGGACGGGATTCTGGATTCCGTACTCCATGCGGATATGGAAAAAATTAAAGGGACATTAGAAAAAATTGATACCAATGCATTTAAGCTGGCGGTAGATACGATTTTGGAAGCGGAGCGTATTTATGTGATCGGTATCCGAAGCTGTGCGCCGTTAGCAAGTTTCCTGGCATTTTACTTAAACTTTATGTTTGACGGCGTAATCCAGCTGCATACGAGCAGTTCCAGCGAACTGTTCGAGCAGATGGTGCGTATTGGGAAAGACGATGTCATTATCGGTATCAGTTTCCCGCGCTATTCTATGCGTACGCTCAAGGCGCTGGAATTTGCCAATAACCGCAGTGCAAAAGTAATTACCCTCACGGACAGCGTGCATTCGCCTATGAACCTGTATTCTTCCTGCAACCTGATCGCAGACAGCGATATGGCATCGATTGTGGATTCTTTGGTGGCGCCTTTAAGCGTTATTAATGCTTTGATCGTAGCATTGTGCATGCGCAAGCAGGATGAAGTAGCGGCTACGCTGGAGACATTAGAGGAAATATGGGACGAGTACCAGGTGTACGAAAATGATGAGATTGACTATATTGACGATACTTTAAAAATGCACTATGCGAAAATAGGAGATTTGGATGTCTAAGCAGATCATAGTCGTAGGCGGAGGGGCCGCCGGTATGATGGCGGCAATAGCTGCAGCCAGGCAGGGCTGCAGCGTTTTGTTATTAGAACGCAATGAAAAACTAGGAAAAAAACTGTACCTGACAGGCAAGGGCAGGTGCAATGTTACCAATGCCTGCGATATGCAGGATTTTTTCCGCCAGGTGGTGCGCAATGCGAAATTTTTATACAGCGCAGTTTATGCATTTGACAATTTCCATGTCATGGATTTTTTTGAGCAAAACCAGGTTCCATTAAAAACGGAACGCGGCGGACGTGTATTTCCGGTTTCTGGCCATTCTTCGGATATTATCCGTGGCCTGGAACGCGCGCTGCGCGGGCTGGGCGTAAAGGTCCGGCTCAATACGAGGATTTCCAAAATCGAAAAAAGAAAGCCTGCACAAGATGCTGCCCCTTTTTTGGTAACCGATGCATCAGGTGGGGAATATACGGCGCAAAAGGTGATATTGGCCTGCGGCGGGCTGTCTTACCCGTCTACGGGTTCTACCGGGGACGGCTATGCGTTTGCCAAAGGGTTTGGCCATACGATAGTAAAAACGAGCCCGAGCCTGACGGCCATTTGCGCCAAAGAGGGTTATGTATCCGATTTGCAGGGCCTTTCTTTAAAAAATGTCCGGGCGTCTATTTTTGACGGCACGCAGCTGCTGTATGAGGAGTTTGGCGAAATGCTGTTTACGCATTTTGGCGTCAGCGGGCCGCTGATGCTAAGTGCCAGCAGTATAGTAAACGACAGGCTCTCCCAAAAGCCGCTTTTCTTAAAAATAGATTTGAAACCGGCTTTGGATATGGGGCAGTTGGATAAACGCATCCTGCGTGATTTTGAAGAAAACCAGAACAGGAGGTTTAAGAATGCGCTTGGCCGCCTGCTGCCTGCGAAGATGATACCAGTTGTGGTTGCCTGCAGCTGCATTTCGCCGGATAAAAAAGTCAATGAGGTTACGAAAGAGGAACGTATGCGGCTTTTGGATACGTTTAAGCAGTTCCCGGTTACGTTAACTGGTTTGCGCGGCTTTTCAGAAGCGGTCATTACCAAAGGGGGCGTGGATGTAAAAGAAGTAAACCCGTCTACGATGGAATCGAAACTGGAAAGCGGTTTTTATATCGCTGGGGAAATGCTGGATGTGGATGCATTGACCGGCGGGTTTAACCTTCAGATTGCATGGTCGACGGGATACCTGGCCGGAATGAGCGCTGGAGCAGACGCCTAGAGATATAGCATAGGGCAAGGCAGGTGTAAATCAACAGCAGGGTTTTATAAAAGAGTTAGATGGTAACGCAGGAGGGAGTAATATGGGATTTAATATTGCAATCGACGGCCCGGCAGGGGCGGGAAAAAGTACCATTGCAAAAAGGCTGGCAAAAGCGTTATCATTTGTATATGTGGATACCGGGGCCATGTACCGGGCGATGGCATTGTATTTTCTGCGGGCAGGCATATCGCCGGAAGATGAGGGGGCAATTTCCCTTGCATGTGAAGAAATCGATATTACGATCGCATATGAAGCAGGGGAACAGTGCGTATATTTAAATGGTGAAAATGTCAACCGTTTTATACGGGAGGAAAAAGTTGGGCGCATGGCTTCCGGTACAAGCATTTATCCAAATGTGCGTGCCAAGCTGACAAGCCTGCAGCAAAAGCTGGCAAAGTCGGCCGATGTCATTATGGATGGAAGGGACATCGGTACCTGTGTACTGCCAAATGCACAGGTAAAAATATTCCTTACGGCCGGGGTAGCTGCTCGGGCACGAAGAAGGTATGAGGAATTGGCTGGCAAAGGGGAAGCTGTGGAGCTGGCACAGATCGAAGCAGATATAAAAGAACGCGATGAAAGGGATATGAACCGGAAGATTGCGCCTTTGCGGCAGGCTGAAGATGCTGTCTTGGTCGATTCTTCCGATCTTGATATAGAAGAAGTCACGGCTAGGATCTTGGATATTTACCATAAAGCTGTGGCTGCTGGGCAGCAATAGCACCTGAAAAGGGGAAAGTATGAATATTACAGTAGCAAAAAGCGCCGGGTTTTGTTTTGGTGTCAGAAAAGCGGTTAATAAAGTCTATGAACAAGCCGATATAAATAAAGGGCCCGTCTATACCTATGGCCCTATCATTCATAACGAGGAAGTTGTAAAGGATTTGGAAAACAGGGGCATACGGGTGATTGATTCGATAGAAGGCATTGAAGCATTGCCAAAAGGGACGATCATTATCCGTTCCTGCGGCGTATCCAGGGAGGTCTGCCAACGTTTGGCGCAGACCGGGTTCCATATAGAGGACGCGACCTGCCCGTTTGTTTTAAAGATCCATCAGATTGTAGAAGAGTTTTCAAATAACGGATATGAAATTGTTATTGTTGGCAGCAGCACGCATCCGGAAGTAGAAGGCATCAAGGGCTGGTGCGACCCTGCACATACGGCTGTTATTTCCAATGAGGAAGAAGCGCAGGCTTATGTACCAAAAACGGATGCGAAAGTATGTGTGGTTGCACAAACGACTTTTAATTACAAGAAATTTCAAGAATTAGTTGAAATTCTTCAGAAAAAAGGTTATATTAAAGATATACGTGTATTGAATACAATTTGTAACGCTACAGAAGAACGGCAGAAAGAGGCAGCTAGGTTAGCAGAAACTTCCGATATTATGATTGTCATTGGAGGAAGGAGCAGTTCGAATACGCAGAAACTGTATGAGATATGCAAAGAAGAATGTGCAAATACTTACTATATACAGACCGTAGCAGATTTACATTTATCTGAGACTGGTCACATTGATAACGTAGGTATTACCGCAGGGGCTTCCACCCCAAAGAAAATTATTGAGGAGGTTCAAAAGTATGTCAGAACAAAGCTTTGAACAAATGTTGGAAGAATCTTTTAAAACAATAAGGAACGGGGAGGTTGTTGAAGGTACTGTTATTGATGTGAAGCCTGATGAAATCGTGCTTAATATCGGTTACAAGTCAGATGGTATCATTACTCGTAATGAATATACCAATGAACCTAACGTTGATTTGACTGCCCTGATTGAAGTAGGCAGTACAATGGAAGCAAAAGTTTTAAAAGTAAATGATGGAGATGGGCAAGTCCTTTTGACATATAAGAGGCTTGCTGCAGAAAAAGGAAGCAAACGCCTGGAAGAAGCATATGAAAACCAGGAAGTATTAACTGCTAAAGTGGCACAGGTATTAAATGGCGGATTAAGCGTAATCGTAGATGAAGCAAGGGTATTTATCCCATCCAGCCTGGTATCTGACATTTATGAAAAAGACCTGACCAAATATGACGGACAGGAGATCGAGTTTGTTATCACTGAGTTCAATCCGAAAAGGAGGAGGATCATCGGTGACCGCAAACAGCTTTTGGTGGCGAAAAAAGAAGAGCTGCGCAGGGCTTTGTTCGAGCGGATCAATGTTGGGGATGTGATCGAAGGGACCGTTAAGAACGTAACGGACTTTGGCGCGTTTATCGACCTTGGAGGGGCAGACGGCCTGCTCCATATTTCGGAAATGTCCTGGGGACGGGTAGAAAGCCCGAAAAAAGCATTTAAAGTCGGCGAAGTGGTAAAGGTATTTATTAAAGATATTAATGATACAAAAATTGCACTCAGCATGAAATTCCCAGAAGACAACCCTTGGAATAATGCAGCCGAGAAATTTGCTGCAGGCACCGTTATTACTGGCCGGGTTGCAAGGATGACAGATTTTGGTGCATTTGTAGAATTAGCGCCAGGTATTGATGCGCTGCTGCATGTATCCCAAATTTCAAAGGAACACATTGAAAAGCCGGCGGACGTATTAAAGACCGGACAGATGATTGAAGCTAAGATTGTCGATTTTAATGAATCCGAACACAAGATCAGCCTGAGCATGAAAGCTTTGCTCCAGGAACAGGCGGCAGCTAGCGAAGAAGCAGAATAAACAGCCTAGAATGGCGCCCGTGGGCGGCGTTATTTGGCAAACTTTATTGTTTGCCAGTATAAATAAAGAAGCTTAGAATAAGCACAAGGTGTGTATAAGGTAGCGTTATTTTATACCATATTATGCGCTCTAGGGCAGCATAATAAGCATAAAAAGATATAAGATAAGAAAAATCTAAGATATGCCCTGACAAGTGCTGAAAGAGGCATATGCTGTGGAAACATACGGATAACCCAAGGTACCAGCGGCCTTTTTCACAGTTGTGAATGTGCAGCATATAAACAGCACTGCTGTTTATATGCTGTTTTTTTGCCGGGATCCTTTGCAGCGATAAAAATATTTAAAACGGGAGCGTAACTGAATGCTTGATAATTATGAAAAATTTAAAAAAGACGTCTTAACATTGACGAAGATTGATCTAAACTGTTATAAAGAAAAGCAGATGAAGCGCCGGATCGATACACTGATTGGCAAGACAAAGGCGAAGTCTTATGATGAATATGTCTCTTTATTGAAAACGGATAAAAAGATATTTGAACAGTTTGTGAATTTCCTTACGATCAACGTATCGGAATTTTACCGGAATCCAGACCAGTGGAAACTGCTGGATACTAAAATTATTCCAGAGCTGATACAGAAATTTGGCAAAAACTTAAAGATCTGGAGCGCAGCATGTTCCACAGGCGATGAGCCATACTCCCTTGTAATGGCGTTGTCCCGGCATTTGCCGCTTAACCAGATACATATCCTTGCCACAGACATAGATAAGCAGGTACTGGAAAAAGCAAGGGTTGGCCTGTATTCGGATAAGAGCATAGCGAATGTGCCGGATGACCTGAAGAGGAAGTATTTTACAAAAATTGGCGCCTCTTTCCAGATTTCAGATGAAATCAAAAAACGGGTAGAATTTAAAGAACATAACCTGCTGAGGGATGCCTATCCGTCCAATTGTAATATGATCGTATGCAGGAATGTAGTCATTTATTTTACGGATGATGCAAAGCTGGATATTTACCAGAAATTTAACCAGGCATTGAAAAAAGACGGGATATTATTTATTGGAAGTACGGAGCAGATTATGAACTATAAGGAACTGAATTATGAAAGGTCTTCTTCCTTTTTCTTTATTAAAGAATAGCCAGTTTTTTTCACAAGCTGGCTGAATTGCGGAAATAGCGGGTGTTTTATCGTTACTATTCACAGCCACCTGGACACCCCGCTGTTCAGGTGGCTGCCAAGCTGATTCAGGAGTGAGCAGGCTCCAATTTGCAAGGCAAATTCTTTAAATGAGCCTGCGAATGTTACTATTTACAGCTTCATAATTTAGAATGTTTGTCAAGAGAAAATTAGCTGTGAATAGTAACGTTTTATCCACCGCTATTTCCGCTATCAGGCAGGCATCGTTTATTTTAACCATTGCAAAATATGTATACAATATTCTTTCAAAGGTATTTCTTGGCCAATCTGCCCTGTAACCTCAAAATAAGCAATCTGCCCTTGGTACACCTCATAAAACGCAGGCTCTACAACCGTTTCATACTGTGGCAGGAACATCCCTTCTTTCTTTGTATAGCACGTTGCTGCATCCGCTTTTTTCCGGTGCGCTTTATCCACATAAGCCGCTACGCTTTTATGGATCGCCATATCTTCATCGGGCAGGTAATAATAGTCTTTATAGTCCGGATAAAAATATTTTAAAACCCCTTCATAGACCGGGATACGCAGCCATGCGCAGTTTTCTTTTCCGTGCAGGTAGAAGCAGCCGTCGCCGCAGGATACGGGCACTGGAAGCGGTATAGGCAATTGGCAGGTAACCGTGAGTTCTTTTCCAACTGTGCCGTCGATCTTATAGTAACTGGAAATATGATAACCGGAAATTTCAAAATCCCCGCTAAAAAAGCGTTCGAACGCGTATAAGCCAACCAGCTGCACCATACCGTAGACGTCTTCGTAATTATGCTGCAATAATAGCAGTTCTGTGTTTATGTCGGGGTGCTTTTGGTATTGCTGGTACATTTTTATGCACTCCCCGCCATCGTAAGTATCCGCCCGGTGGATGCCAAGGAATGCTTCGAATGTCGTTTGTTTGCAGTTTTCAAGCTGGAAAATATGTTTGTAGCCGGAAAAAATATGGTATAAGTCTACATAATTCTTGTTATTGTAAACTAAATCCGGATCTTCCATGTGCAAGGCTTCCATACGCTGCCGTAAAAACGGGATGTCGAACCGGTTGCCATAAAAAGTGACAATAGTGTCAAACCGTTCCAATAGCCTGGATAGTTCGAAAAGGAGCATGGCTTCTTCTGATTTTGCATCCTCTTGGACGCCGTCGGCAAAAAATTGTTCTACAACCAGGCTGCCATTTTCAGGGTAAGCAGCACCAATCAAGTATATGCTTGCCCTTTTGGGGGAGAAGCCGGTGGTTTCAATGTCTAGAAAAAGCGCATGCGTTGCGTTATGGCTGTTTAAAAAATTGTTAACTAGTTTCCAATTGGTAAAATTATCGCATTTATTTATTTTTTTCATTTTTTTATCCTCAATATTGCACAATTTTTTAGAAAGTATTATAATAGAAGGGATTATATGATAGCAGGAAGCATAGTTATAAAAGGCTGCACTGCTAGATTATCATATCACAATTGCATGGACAGTAGAAGGCTGCTTTGATGAAAGGACTGTTAAAATACGGATCTATTGCTTTGAAAAACAGGACATGGAGCGGCAGGGGCCATGCATTTATGCTCTACATACTATAAAGAAAGAAGGGGACGTAAAATATGGGATTACGTACATTTAAGAATGGCGTCCATCCTTTCGAGGGAAAGGAATTGTCCAAGGAAAAACCGGTGCAGGAACTGCTTCCTAAAGGGGAACTGGTATTTCCGGTATCACAGCATATCGGAGCACCTGCAAAGCCGGTTGTAAAGGTCGGCGACACGGTGCTTAGGGGACAAGTGATTGCCGAAGCTGGCGGGTTTGTATCTGCGCCAGTCCATTCTTCCGTATCCGGTACGGTAAAGAAGATCGAGCCGCGCCGTGTGCCGGTTGGCGACTTGGTAAACTCCATTGTGATCGAAAGCGATGGGGAAATGAAGGAGGTCGAATACAAAGAAACGGCTAATATTTCCTTACTGTCCAAAGAGGAAATTATTGAGAAAGTAAAAAATGCCGGCGTTGTCGGCATGGGGGGTGCAGGCTTCCCTACACATGTAAAACTTTCTCCGAAAGAACCGGATAAAATTGAATATATTATTGCAAACTGCGCAGAGTGCGAGCCGTATTTAACGTCAGATTACCGGCGTATGATGGAAAACCCGCAGCAGCTTGTGGAAGGCATGAAGATCGTCTTACAGCTTTTTCCAAGGGCGAAAGGCATCTTCGGCGTGGAAAACAACAAAAAAGACTGTATTGAAAAGCTCCAGGAGATTGTAAAAGATGATTCCCGCCTGGAAGTAGCAGAGCTGTTGACGAAATACCCGCAGGGCGGTGAACGCCAGCTGATTTATGCAGTAACTGGAAGGGCGATCAATTCTTCGATGCTTCCGGCAGATGCAGGCTGTATCGTAGATAATGTGGAGACGCTTGTTTCCATTTACAATGCGGTGAAACTTGGAAAACCTGTTATGAACCGTATTTTTACAGTAACAGGGGACGCGGTAAATGATCCGCGTAATTTTTATGTCTGCACCGGAACCAGCTACCAGGAAATCCTGGATGCCGCAGGCGGATGTAAGACGCAGCCAGAAAAAATGATCGCTGGCGGGCCTATGATGGGGTTTGCGCTGTTTGGGCTGAATATTCCGGCTACCAAGACTAGTTCCGCACTGCTTTGCATGACCAAGGACGAGGTGGCAGCTTGTGCACCGACGCCATGCATTAACTGCGGGCGATGCGTAGATGCCTGTCCAGAACTGTTGATCCCGTCGCGCCTGGCGAAGTTTTCCGACCACGGGGACAAAGAAACGTTTGAAAAGTGGAACGGGATGGAATGCGTGGAATGTGGAAGCTGCAGCTTTATCTGCCCAGCCAGGAGGCAGCTGGCACAGTCCATTAAGACGATGAAGAAAAATATCCTTGCTGACAGAAGGAAGAAATAGGTAAAACGAAACGATAAGAAACGAAGAAAGAGGTGGATAATTGTGAGCGATATGTTAAAAGTTTCATCCTCACCGCACGTCCGTTCCAAAGACACGACCGACAGGATCATGCTGTATGTAATCCTGGCGCTGTTGCCGACCAGCCTGTTCGGCGTCTATAATTTTGGGATACGTGCATTAATTTTGATTATTATTACCATTTTAAGCTGTATGGCTTCGGAATGGGTGTTTGAAAAAATAACGAAAAGGCCGAATACATTAAAAGACTTAAGCGCAGTTGTAACCGGCCTGCTTTTGGCGCTGAACCTGCCGGTTTCCCTGCCATATTACCAGGCGGTATTGGGCGGTGTATTTGCAATTGTTGTGGTAAAAATGCTGTTTGGCGGCCTGGGGCAGAATTTTATGAACCCAGCGCTTGGCGCAAGGTGTTTTTTGCTGATTTCTTTTACGGGAAGCATGACGGCATTTACATATGACGGCGTAAGTACTGCAACCCCGCTTGCACTGTTAAAAAATGGGGAAGAACTGAATGTTACGGTAATGGATATGCTGATCGGCAAGACAGCAGGTACCATTGGCGAGACATCCGCGATTGCCATTTTGATCGGAGCTATTTTCTTGATCCTGATGGGCGTGATCGACCTTAAGATCCCAGCTTCCTATATTATAACGTTTGTAATTTTTATCCTGCTGTTTGGCGGGCATGGGTTTGACTGGACGTTTGTAACCGCACAGCTATGCGGCGGCGGTATTATGCTGGGTGCATTTTTTATGGCAACTGATTATGTTACATCTCCAATCACCCCGCTTGGGCAGATTGTGTTTGGGATTATCTTAGGGCTGCTGACGGGTATTTTCCGTATTTTTGGCGCAAACGCAGAAGGCGTATCCTATGCGATTATTTTCAGCAACCTGTTAGTACCGTTGATTGAACGTTTTACGGTTCCGGCAGCATTTGGTAAAGGAGGCAAACAGGCATGAATGGGAAAATTGTACATGATGCATTGATTCTTACGGTAATTACGCTGGTTGCCGGATTCCTGCTTGGTGTTGTACACGAAGTTACGTTAAATCCGATCGCAGCAGCGAAATATGAAAAAGAGCAAAGGGCCTATAAAGAAGTATTCCAGGATGCAGATTCCTTTGAAGAATATGCAGATTTTAACTCGGATGCAGCTACCAAAACGGCAGTAGAAGCAGGTTATGCCAACGATATTGTAGAAGGGGCACAGGTAGCGCTGGACGCTTCCGGCAATGCGATCGGTTATGTGATCACCGTAACTTCGACCGAAGGCAGCCAGGCCAATATCACCCTGTCGATGGGCATTACGTCCGACGGCGTTTTAAACGGCTATGCAACCACATCCATTGGCGAAACGCCAGGGCTTGGCTCGAAAGTGGCCGATCCGGATTTTAAATCCCAGTTTACAGGAAAAAGCGAGGAATCTTATACCGTTGTAAAATCCGGCGCTGCCTCAGACAGCGAGATTGATTCCGTCAGCGGTGCAACGATTTCTTCCCGTGCAGTAACCAATGCGGTAAATGCAGGGCTTGCTTATTTTAGAAGTATAGGAGGCGCAAATTAATGGCAAAAGAAAGCTTGGGCGGCCAGTGCGTGGAACGCCTGCAAAATGGTATTATTAAAGAAAATCCAACCTTGATACTAATGCTCGGTATGTGCCCGACGCTTGCAGTTACCACTTCAGCTATGAACGGGCTGGGTATGGGGTTATCTACCACAATTGTACTTGTTATGTCCAATATGATGATTTCCCTGCTGCGTAAGGTAATTCCAGACGGGGTGCGTATGCCGGCGTTTATTGTTGTTGTGGCATCCTTTGTTACGATGATACAGTTTTTAATGGAAGGGTTTACATCAGACCTATATGAATCGCTGGGGCTGTATATCCCGCTTATCGTTGTAAACTGTATTATCCTGGGCCGCGCAGAAAGCTACGCATCCAAAAATCCGGTTATCCCATCGATTTTTGACGGCATTGGTATGGGCCTTGGCTTTACCTGCGGCCTTACGGCAATTGGTATTTTCCGGGAGATTTTAGGCGCCGGCCAGATTTTTGGCGCACAGATCCTGCCGCTTGCAGAAGACGGAAAGTTTGGCTATACGCCGATTACGATCTTTGTACTTGCGCCAGGCGCGTTTTTCGTACTTGCTACGTTAGTTGCAATTATGAACATTGTCAGGGACCGTGCAGAAAAGAAGGGCAAGCCGCTTCCAGCAGCACAGGGCTGCCTGGCAGGCGACTGTGCATCCTGCCATAACAGCTCCTGCGGCGGGCATTTATATTCCAGTGAAAAGAAAAACGAAAGTTAGGAGGAAAGGCAGATGACACAATTATTATTAATCGCGATCGGTTCGGCGATCGTAAATAATGTCGTTTTAAGCCAGTTCCTTGGCATCTGCCCGTTTTTGGGCGTTTCCAAGAAAGTGGATACGGCGGCCGGCATGGGCGCTGCAGTTATCTTCGTTACAACGCTGGCAGCATTTGTAACCGGCCTGATCTATAAATTTATCTTGGCTCCGGCAGATATTGCATATCTGCAGACGATTGTATTTATTGTCGTGATCGCTGCGCTGGTACAGTTCGTAGAAATGTTTTTGAAGAAATTTATGCATGCATTGTATGAATCGCTTGGCGTTTACCTGCCGTTAATTACGACAAACTGTGCAGTGCTTGGTGTCGCATTAAACAGCGTGACCAAAGGGTACAATATATTGGAAACAACTGTATACGGCTTTGCAACGGCATTTGGCTTTTTTATCGCGATCGTTATTATGGCCGGCCTGCGTGAAAAAATAGAATACAACGACGTGCCAAAGACATTCCAAGGCTCTGCAATCGTGCTGGTTACGGCAGGCTTAATGTCTATCGCATTTTTCGGATTTTCCGGTGTCATATAGGAGGGCAGGCAAATGAGTGTAACAGCAATTATTATAGCCGCTGCGGCAGTCGGCGGCACAGGTATCCTGGTCGGGTTCCTGCTCGGCATTGCGGGCGACCGGCTGAAAGTGGAAGTGGATGAAAGGGAAGAAAAAATCCTCGGCGCCCTTCCAGGGAACAACTGCGGCGGCTGCGGCTACCCAGGCTGCTCCGGCCTGGCGACAGCAATTGTAAAAGGCGAAGCCCCAGTCGGGCAGTGCCCAGTAGGCGGCCCTTCGGTAGCGGCAGCGATCGGTGAAATTATGGGCGTTGCAGCAGACGAAGGCGGGCGCAAAGTTGCTTTTGTCAAATGCGGAGGCAACTGTGAGAAAGCAAAGCAAAACTATGAATACAGCGGCGTAGAAGACTGCCAGGCAGTAGCCTATGTGCCGAATAAGGGGCCAAAATCCTGCAATTACGGCTGTATGGGGTTTGGTTCCTGCGTGAAGGCGTGCCCGTTTGATGCGGTACATATTATTGACGGTATTGCCGTTGTGGATCCAGAAGCCTGCAAAGCATGTGGGAAATGCGTGGCAGCATGCCCGAACCATTTGATTGAGCTGGTTCCATACGCTGCACCTGTGAAAGTGCTGTGCAATTCCAAGGACAAAGGCAAGGACGTTATGGCCGCATGTTCGGCAGGGTGTATTGGATGCCATTTGTGCGAAAAGAATTGTGCGCAGGATGCGATCCATGTAACCGACAATATTGCACATATTGATTATGATAAATGTACTGGCTGCGGTACTTGCGTGGAAAAATGCCCGAAGAAAGTTATCCATATGGTGAAAAAATAAGGTATGGCTGTATGTGTTTTTTGGCAGGGGCTGGAAGGCATGCACCGGCAGATAAGCAGGCGGCTTGCGGAGTTTTCCGTAGGCCGCTTGTTTGTTTTAAGGGCTTTGCAACCGCTAGTTGCGGGATGGTTGTTGGAATGTAACCGGAGGTTTGGCTATGATTGGGATAATTATCTGAACGGTTGTTACTTTTCACACCCCAGCCAAAAAGCGGCTGTGCTGTAAAAAGTAACGGCA
>CAMUML010000065.1 GCA_947089855.1 uncultured Eubacterium sp. | reverse complement strand
AATCAGCTTGGCAGCCACCTGGACAGCGGGGTGTTCAGGTGGCTGTGAATAGTAACAAATCTTTCCAATCTGTTAGATTTTTTTCTTTTATGGAAAGGATCTGGAAAGATTTTTATGCTAATGTCTATATCATATACTGCACACCAGTTAAATTTACAGTATGACCTGACTGCAGACCGCCAGCCAGGCACTTTCTTGGTTAACATTACTGTACATTCTGGCGGTTTGCAGTATAACATACGATACAGGCAGGAGGCGCAAAATATGGCTATCTTAGAAACAAAAAATCTAAACAAAGTATATGGACGCGGAGAAACAGCCGTCCACGCACTGCGGGATGTGAACCTGCAGGTGGAAAAAGGGGAATTTGTAGCCGTAATCGGTACTTCAGGAAGCGGCAAATCCACTTTACTGAATATGATGGGCGGGCTAGACCGTCCGACGTCTGGGGAAGTCTTGATCGACGGCAAATCCATTTTTTCCTTCCGTGACGAGGAACTGACCATTTTCAGGCGCAGAAAAATAGGGTTTATATTCCAAAATTACAACCTGATCCCTATTTTAAATGTATATGAAAATACGGTACTGCCTATCCAGCTGGATGGAAATGAGCCAAATAAAAGTTATTTAGATTTAATATTTCGGGCACTTGGCCTTGCAGATAGGCTGGACAGCTTACCAAACAACCTTTCTGGCGGCCAGCAGCAACGTGTAGCAATCGCAAGGGCGCTTGCTGCAAAGCCTGCCATTATACTGGCAGATGAACCAACGGGCAACCTGGACAGCCGCACAAGCCAGGATGTAATGGGCCTTTTAAAAATTACCAGCCAGAAATTAAAACAGACGATCGTAATGATCACCCATAATGAAGAAATTGCACAGCTTGCCAACCGGATGGTACGGATAGAAGACGGCAGTATTATAGGGGGTGGGCAGGTATGATACGGGTAAAAAACCGGAAAGTAATTACACTGCTTTCCCAAAAGAGCTTAAAAGCAAAGCAATTGCGCAACAGGGTTGCTATTTTTGCAATTTCGCTTACGACACTGCTGTTTATGGCATTGTTTATGATTGCAGGCACAATGGTATATTCTTTCCAGCAGGAATCGTTCCGGCAGGTCGGCGGGGATATGCATGGTACCTTTAAAAACCTGACGCTGGAAGAAAAAGAAACGCTGGAGAAAGACAGCCGGATTGTAAGATCTGGCGGGCGGCTGATGCTTGGTACCTTGTGCGGGGATGCGTTCCGGAAAGTACACGCAGAACTTTCCTATATGGATGATACCTGCATGAAATCTTATTTTTGTACACCGGAACACGGCACTGTTCCAACAGAAGGCACGAAAGAAATTGCCTGCGATACGAGGATTTTAAAATGCCTGGGCGTGAAACCGCAAATCGGGGCAAACGTAACAGTCACATATGAAATCGGCGGCAGTTCCGATATGGTACAGCTTACAGATCAATTCCAGCTTTGCGGCTGGTGGGAATACGACCCGGCCTGCAACGCCAGTATGGCAATTTTGCCAAGGTCTTATGTTGAAGCGGCTGCCAGCAGCCATCCAAGGCAGGAAGGGGATAATACAAACTATACCGGGACATGGGATTTAAACGTGTTTTTTAACAACAGCCTGCATATCCAGGAAAACCTGCTAAATATCCTGGCAGACAACGGATACCAGGCGGAATATGGGCAGGCCGGGCACTATATCAATATCGGCGTTAACTGGGCATATTCCGGCGCGCAGCTGGCAGCCCATATCGACCCGGAAATGATTGCCGGAGTAGCCCTAATGGCGGTATTGATCATTTTAACCGGATACTTAGCCATTTTCAATATTTTCCAGATTTCCATCAGCAAGGACATCCGTTTTTATGGGCTGCTGAAAACCATTGGCACAACGAAAAAACAGATACGCCGTATTGTCCGCAGGCAGGCGCTTTTGCTATCGGCAATTGGGATCCCAGCCGGCCTGGCAGCCGGCGCCCTGGCAGGGATGTTGTTGGCCCCGGCCCTTTTATCGTTTACATCGGTTCAAAAAACATACCTGTATATCCGTTTATGGCCATTTGCAGCCGCGGCAGCGTTTTCACTGGCAACCGTGCTATTCTCCTGTGCAAAGCCAGGCCGGGCAGCCGCAAAAATATCGCCGGTGGAAGCCGTCCGCTACACAGATGCCTCGCCAGGAAAGGCTCGAAAAAAGAAACGGAAAAAACGGGGCCGGTCCGGCGGCAAGATCGTATGGATGGCATGGGCATACCTTGGAAGGAATAAGAAAAAAACATTCCTAACCGTAGTATCTATGTCGCTGGCAGTTGTGCTGCTGCAGGAAACCTATATGGGCGTCTGCGGGTTTGATATGGATGCCTATCTAAACCGTTGGGTTGCTTCCGATTTTATTTTAGGGGATGCCGCCTACTTCCAGACAAGCATGTCCCGTTTCCTTTCCCAGCCAATACTGCCAAAAGCAGACGTCCAGGCAGTCCAAATGCAGGGGAAGGTGTTAGAAGGCGGCTGTGTCTATGGGCACGCTGGACGTATTATGGAATATGTGGAGGAAGATGTTTGCCGCCAGCAATTTCAACGGCTAGGCGTCCCGCCGGAAGAGATGGATGGGCTAATCAAGGAGCAGGAACGTAACAGCGCCGGAAAGATTGCCATGAATGCGCAGATATACGGTATGGAAGCGTTTCCTTTAAACCAGCTTCAAGTACTGGACGGAGATCTTGCGGATGTTTACCAGCCAAAGGAACATGCAATTGCAGCCGTTTATGGTACAGACGATTATGGCCAGGTAATTGATGAAACCCAATGGGCGAAAGTAGGGGATACGGTAACGCTGCATTATATTTATGACTGGGATTATATAGATTCCGAAACAGGGGAAAAGATACCGGAAGAAGAGATTGAAGCATACGGCCGTGATTTTACTACGAGAATAAAAGAATACAAAGATATAACTTATAACGTAGTAGCCTGTGTTGCTATAAAAAATGCTATGTCCTACCGTTACGGTGGGTCACACGAATTCGTATTAAATGCCGATGTTTTTCAAAGGGACAGCAGGACGTCCGATATTATGGCCTATCTGTTTAATACGGAAAAAGAAAACCAGGAATTGATGCAGCATTATCTGCAAACTTATACAGAAACTGACAACCCAGCCTTGGACTTTGAATCCAAACAGTCCTATGAACAACATTTTTATCAATTCAGGAATTCATTTCTATTGCTGGGCGGCCTTTTGTGTTTTATTATTGCTATTGTAGGTATATTGAATTTTTTCCATACTATTTTAACATCGATCGATTCCCGGCGTATGGAATTTGCCATGATGCAGTCGATTGGTATGACTGGGCGGCAGTTAAAACAGATGTTAATATACGAAGGGCTGTTTTACGGCGCAGCCGCAGTAATCCTGGCATTTTTCCTAAGCTTCCTTTTAAAGCCGGTTGCAGAACACGTAATTGGCAGTATTGCCTGGTTTTTCAACTACCGTTTTTCAGCAGCCCCAATTCTTCTGATCGTCCCGGTATTTGCAGCTTTTGGCATAGTGCTGCCGTTGCTTGTCTACCGGCAATTATCACGGCAGACGATTGTGGAAAGGCTGCGGGAAAATGGTTAGCAAGCAATAGGGGCATTGGATATAGCGATAGAAAATATGGACATCAACAAGGTGGTAAGGCCGAAAATTTCGAAAATAGGGTTTTCGGCCAGCCTTGGGAAAGGAGGACACGATGGTAAAACAATTTAATTGCAGCGCAGACTGTAAACCAGAACTCCACTATATGGTAAATATGTACGATAATTTAGTGCAGATTAAACATATGGTAGATCAAGGGCTTTATTTTCCAATTAATTATGCCAGGCAATATGGAAAAACAACTACGTTACATGCTCTGGAACAGCTGCTAAAAGGAGAATACATAGTACTTAGTATGGATTTCCAAATGTTTAGTGCGGCAGATTTTCAAACGGAAAAAGATTTTGTGGAAACTTTTTCAACCGAAATTCTAGAATCGGTCCAAATCCAGGATTCCGCCGAGGATACAATGTACCCAGATACGTTCCGCCACTTTAAGGGCTTATCGGATGGAACAGCCCCAAACCATAAACTTTCGATTTTGTTCCGTGCAGTTAGCCGGTGGTGCGGCTTTTCCGATAAAGGTATTGTCTTATTAATTGATGAAGTAGACAGTGCCTGCAAATATCCGGTTTTTTTAGATTTCTTATCACAGCTGCGCGGCTATTACATTGTCAGGGATAAAAAACCTACGTTCCATTCAGTAGTACTGGCAAGTGTCTACGATCTGAAAAATCTGAAGAGTAAAATTGGGGAAGAGTATCAAATGAATAGCCCGTGGAATATTGCGGCAGACTTTAATATCGATCTGAGCCTAACAGAGCAGGGTATTGATGGAATGCTTCAGGAATATGAACGGGATTATGCCACAGGGATGGATACCCATGAAATGTCCAGCCTGTTGTATGCATATACGTCTGGCTATCCTTACCTGGTATCCCGTATCTGCAAACTGTTGGATGAAAAAGTATCTATAAGCGGGCCTTTTCAAACAAAATCCAGTGCATGGACAAAAAGCGGATTCCTTATGGCTTTACGTATCCTATTGGAAGAAGATAATCCGTTATTTGAATCTTTAGATAATAAGCTGATCGACTATCCAGATTTAAAACAATCGTTGCAGGAACTGTTGCTGCAAGGAAAAATGCTGGAATATATCCCAAGCGATCTTGGCGTACGTATGGCTGTTATGTTTGGGTTTGTAAAAATAAAAAACAGTATGATAACCGTCGCAAACCGTATTTTTGAAACAAGGCTTTATAATATTTTTCTGGCAGAACACTCACGCCGCAGTACATCCATGCCGCCCGCGGCAGAAAAAAATCAATTTATCCATAATGGGCATCTTGACATGGAATTGGTTATCCAGAAATTTGCTGATTTTTATAGAGAAATTTTTGATGGGCGTAAAGTCCAGTTCCTGGAAGATTATGGCCGTTGTTTGTTTTTACTTTATATAAAACCGATTATAAACGGAACTGGTAACTACTATATCGAAGCAAGGACCAGGACGAACCGGCGGACGGATGTGATCATTGATTATAATGGCCGCCAGTATATTATAGAATTAAAAATCTGGCATGGGCAGGAATATCAAAAACGCGGTGAAAAACAACTGGCTGAATATCTGGATTCTTATCAAAGCAAGTGTGGATATTTAATCAGTTTTAATTTCAATCAAAACAAAAAGACTGGCATCCGGCGTATCTTAATTGACGGCAAGTCTATCATGGAAGCAATTGTATAGGAAGAGCCATTCGTTTCGTAGAGTAGAGCCTGACAGGCTCTACGGTCCCCCCCCCAACTATTCGCAAAAGGACACTTTTACGAATAGTTGGGGGGGGGTAATAAGCAAACTATCTAAACAGTTCATCAGAATCCAGGATAATTGTAAACGGCCCATCGTTAACCAGCGTAACATCCATATCAGCGCCAAAAATTCCAGTTTCTACCTGTGCATTTTGTATGCGGCATTTTTCAATGATATACTGGTAAAGGTTTTCCGCCATTTCTGGTGCACCTGCCTGGATAAAGGACGGACGGTTGCCTTTGCGGCAGTCTGCGTATAACGTAAACTGTGATACTAGCAAAAGGCCGCCTTGTACCGCGTCCAGTGATAAATTTGTGCGGCCGTTGGCATCTTCAAAAATACGTAGGCCAAGCATCTTTTTTATCATTTTATCTGCAATTTCTTTTGTGTCGGTTCCGCATATACCGATAAAAACAAGGAACCCTTGTTTAATGCTTCCTACTGGCTGTTGGTTTACCATAACAGTAGCTTGGGAAACCCTTTGTATTATAAACTTCATTTTTTAGTTTTATCTGTGACATACCACGGATGTATCGATAAGATTTTCATCGTTGGGGTGCGTCTTGCCTTTCTTTGGATTTTATTATTTAGTAGCAAACTTTGAACATGCCTATCTGCGCACAAAATAAATAGTAACCTCCTATTTTACTCGTTTAACCTTATCCTTATACCCTTGCCCACATTATCTATGTGGCAGAAAAGTATCCGCCATACTGGCTAATCCATTCTGAATAACCAGCCTTTCCATTCCCTGGCTTATTTCTTCCCTTGAAAAATCATGTTGTTCTAAAAAATCATTGTTTTTATCATTTAGGTAAGCATAAAATAACAATGCAATTTTTAACCCCTTTCGATCGCCTAATCCAGTATCTGCTGTCATTTCATAGATCTGGTTTTCCGCTTCATTAATATTGCCAGCATCTACCATGTGAAACAGTTCCTGCAATTTACTTTTATCCTCTGCTTGATCCAGCAATTCTGCGGATGGCTGCTCCATATCCAGATGAAACAGCAATTTTAACAATGTCCGTACCAATTCTTTTATCTGGCGCATCATATAATCTTGTTGTACCATTTTGTACTATACCTCCAGTATTTTTAATAAATCCTAAGAAAACCCCCATCAATAAAAACCCGTTTCCCTTCAAACGCAAATCCATAAACCCGTATCTTTTCCCGGCAGACCCCTTTCGCTTCCAGCAAAGCTTCATATTTCCTGTCCAAAATCTGCCGGATGGCAGATTTTGCAGTATCTTCCAAATTCTTTTCTTTCTGCTTATTATGCACTTTAAATTCCAAAATTATGCCGTCGTCTTTCACACTACACGGTTCCAACATGACATCATACCTGCCAAAACCACTTTCCCTGTTCGATGTAACCACATACCTTCCCGCCAATTCTACTAGCAGCCCTAATACAAAACCATGATAAAAGCGTTCTGGTTCTGCTTCTTCGGAAGGGCGCCTGCCGGAGTCAAAGCTGCTAAACGTCTGGCATGCGACACGGTTCATGTATAGGTTCATCTCCTCCAATTGATGTTTAAGCATTGCGTTTACAAACCCATTATAATTTTGTTTTTCAAAGGAAAACCAGCCCAAAGCCATATCTTCAAATACTTGAATGGATTCAGCGTTTGTTAACATTAATGCATATTCTTTTTTCCTGCTTTCGGTATAGACAGCCATGGTTTTTAAATATCCGCTGGCTAACAGCAGGCTCCATATGGAATCATCATCCTGGCCTAATTGGTCAAAAACAATGTCTTCCTTTAGCGGCACCTTAATTTCTTTTCCATTTAACAGGTCTTCCATCATGCATTTGATCCGTGTGCTGCCTTTACGTATCAGTTCGCCTGCCAGCTTATTAGAACTGGTGTTTGCCCAATAAGGGGCAAATTCCTTTTCCGACAGGAATTTTACAACTGACCACGGATTGTAGATATGGCTAGCGTCGCCAAACCGGAATCCGTCATACCACAGCTTTACTTCTTCTGCTTCTCCTTGCAGCCCAAACTCTTCCAAAGCAGCAAATACTTCCTGTTCTGTAAATCCGAATGCAGCTTCGTATTTTTTGGATGTAGC
This sequence comes from uncultured Eubacterium sp., assembly GCA_947089855.1. Lineage (GTDB taxonomy): Bacteria > Bacillota > Clostridia > Lachnospirales > Lachnospiraceae > Eubacterium_J. The sequence goes on along the minus strand of CAMUML010000065.1, from coordinate 14,497 downwards.
GGAAACAACTTCTAAATTATTGAAATCTGAAAATAAGGATTCTTTGCTAACCCTTGTAATCCCCGTTAAAAGCGCCCGTTCCAGATAAGGGTTGTCTTTAAACGTTGCCCCAAACAGGTTCCGGATAAATGCAAGCCATTCCTCCCAATACCCATAGCTGTAAGCTTCGTGCATAGGCGTATCATATTCATCAAAAAGGATCAAAACCTTTTTTTGATAGTAACGGGATAAAAAACCGGATAACTGGTAAAGCGCCATAGAAGCGTCTACATCATCCATCCCTATGGAAACCCTCTGAAAAAATAACGCATCTTCCCCTTCCAGAAACCCTTCTTTCATAAGGAAACGGTTCTGGCTGTACAGATTGGTAAGCAAGAGGCATATTTTTTTCCGTGCAGCGGCAAAACTGGGTTCTTTTACAAGCGAAAGGCTAAAAAAAACCACTGGATAGGATCCCTGCAGTTTCCGGTAAGTTTCATCCCTCCAGATAGCCAGGTTTTTGAACAGGCCCTTATTGGGGGCGGTTATAGAAAAAAACTGTTCCACCATTTTTAGTGCCAGGGTTTTGCCGAAACGCCTTGGGCGGTTAACCAGTGTAACTTCGTCGCCGTTTTCCCACCAATCTTTTATAAAGTTTGTCTTATCAACATAAAAATAATCCCCTTCGATCAGTTTACGGAAATCACTGATCCCAACCGCTGCTTTCCTTGCCATTTTTTTGCCTCCGTTTGCCCTTTTATCTATTCTATCCTTTTAGGCTGGTAAATGCAAGGGATAACCGTTAGAAAAAAGAAGCTTTAAAACCAATGGATGGCCTTAAAGCTTCTTTTTATATCTTTATATCTGTATCATTACTCTACAAGATCCGCATACATAAAATGCCAATATCCAAAAACAGAATGCCAAGAATCTTTTATTTTCGGGCTTTGCAGCCAGAAGTCGTTGTAATAGGCAAGCGGGATACATCCCATGTCTTCCATCAGGACATCTTCTGCTTTATGGAGCGCTTTGGAACGTTTTTCTGGATCTAAGGTTGCCCTTGCTTCATCCATTGCTGCATCGAAATCAGGATTGTTATATTTGCCGTCATTATTGCCGTTGGATGAGTAAAGCACGTCCAGCATATTGGAAGGGTCGCTGTAATCGCCAACCCAGCCGTTCCTTGAGGAATCAAAGTCCCCGTTCCGGCGCAATGGCGTAAAGCTTGCCCATTCTACAATTTCAACCTTAAGGTCAATGCCAAGTTCTGCCCATGCCTGCTGCAAATATTCTGCTACAACTTTGTGGTAGGCAGTGTCATTGGTAGAGTACGTAATAGATGGAAGCCCTTCCCCATTTGGATAGCCTGCTTCTTCAAGGAGTTTCTTTGCCTGTGCAAGGTTATCTTCAAAATTGGAGTTGTCCATATAAGGCTGTCCGCCGTTTGCATGTTCGATAAATTCTGTGCCGTCCGTATCCTGCCAGCCTGGCCCTATAAAATTGCCTGCTGCCGTATAAGTACCCTGCATTAAGGTATCGGCAACATATTCACGGTCAATGGCAAGGCTTAATGCTTTGCGTACTTTCTGGTCATTGAACGGTTCCCGGTTTAAGTTCAGGCTTAAATAATAAGTCCCGATAATCGGTTCTATATAAAATTCGTCGGTTCCCTCCAATGACGGGATTTCTTCCGTCGGGACATCTTTGATCATCTGGATGTCTCCTGTCTGGTACGCGCTGTAAGCGGCATTTGCGTCTTCGATTAAGTTAAACTTAATGCCATCCAATTTAATGGCATCTGCATTCCAGTAATTCTCGTTTTTTCTCATCAAAATATGGGAACTTGGTACCCATTCAGAGATATAAAACGGCCCATTGGAAATATACGTTTCTGCTGATGTCGCCCATTTGTCGCCATTTTCCTCAACCGTAGCCTTCTGTACCGGGCTTGAGGTTGCAAATGCTGCAAGGCTGCCGAAATAAGTACATGGGGCGCTTAACTGCACAACCAATGTCTTTTCGTCTTCTGCTTTTACCTGCAATGCATCCAAATCTCCAGTAATTGCCTCATCAAAGCCTTCTACCATGCCAAGGACAGTATCGGAATATGGGGATGCTACTTCCGGGTCACAGACGCGCTTCCAGCTATACACAAAATCTTCCGCTGTCAGGTCTGAACCATCCGACCATTTTAAGCCGTCCCTTAAATGGAACGTCCAGGTAAGCCCGTCCTCGCTTGTCTCCCACTTTTCTGCCTGCCCTTCCGCCAGATGGCCATCTTTGTCGATCGTCAACAGGCATTCAAATGCATGGAGCAGCATATTTCCGCCGTCCACAGCGTTGTTTAAAGCAGGGTCGATCGTTTCCGGGTTTGGGCCGATCTGGACAGATAAGATTTTTTCACCGTTGCCAGTAGATGAATCTCCATCTGAATCTGAATCTGAACCCGATTCTGGATCCTTGCCATCTTCCGTTTGAACCTTATCATCCCCCCCCTGCGAACTATCTGGGCTGCTTCCGCATGCTGCCATGCCAAAGGCCATAGTAACTGCCATAAATAAGGCGATTACTTTCTTTTTCATATAGGTTCCTCCTTATTTTATTTATATGGTTCATATAAAAATGCCAACCATACCCTATTGGTTTAACATATTTAATTCACCTTGTCAATATGATGGCATGCACAAAAATGCCCTTGTTCCAGTTCACGCCACTTTGGTACTTCCTGGGCGCATTGCTGGTCTGCATATGGGCAGCGGGTGCGGAACCGGCACCCGGAAGGCGGATTTAACGGGCTTGGCACATCCCCTTCCAGCACGATACGCTTGCTTTCTTTTGCTGTCTTTGGGTCTGCAATCGGGATAGCCGAGATCAAGCTTTTGGTATAAGGGTGCAGCGGGCGGGTGATAAGCTCGTAACTGTCTGCAAGTTCTACCATCCGGCCCAGGTACATAACGCCAATGCGGTTAGAGATATGTTTTACCGCAGACAGGTCGTGTGCGATAAACAAATAGGTCAGCCCCATTTCTTCCTGAAGGTCTTCAAACATATTGATGACCTGTGCCTGGATGGAAACGTCCAGCGCGGAAATCGGTTCGTCGCAGACAATAAACTCCGGCCTTACTGCCAGTGCCCGCGCAATACCTACGCGCTGCCTTTGCCCGCCGGAAAATTCATGCGGGTAGCGGTTGGCATGCTCCGAATTTAGCCCGACCCTGCGCAGCATTTCAATAATAATCTCATAGCGCTCCTGCTTCGTTTTCGCCATTTTATGGACGTCTATCGCTTCCCCGACAATGTCCCCGACGGTCATACGCGGGTCAAGGCTTGCGTAAGGGTCCTGGAATACGATCTGCATTTTTTTCCGGTAAGGCAGCATATCAGCAAACTGCTTCTTATCCACATCAAAAATTACATCCTGATTATAAATAAATTTACCGCCAGTAGGCTCATAAAGCCGCAGCAAGGTACGCCCAGTCGTTGTTTTTCCGCAGCCGGATTCCCCAACCAGCCCTAGCGTCTCCCCTTTACTGATGGTAAACGAAACGTCGTCTACGGCCTGGATGTATTTTTTGTTTTTTCCAAAACCGCCAGCAGGGAAATACTGCTGTAAATGTTCTACCTGAATAAAATTTCCACTCATCTGACTGCTCCTTTCTCCATCTCCTCTTTCTGGTTCAGCCAGCAGCGGGTATAATGGACGTCCCCAAAATTGGATACCGGCGGCATTTCCCTCAAGCAGATTTTCATGCATGCGTCACACCGCGGGGCAAAGGAACAGCCTTTTGGAGGGTTTAACATATCCACCGGGCTGCCTTCGATTGGAACCAGCCTTTCATGCTCTTTTGCATCAATACGTGGGATAGAACGGATCAGCCCTTTGGTATACTGGTGCTTTGGATGGTAAAAAATATCGTCGGCCGTGCCGTATTCGATGACTTTGCCTGCATACATAACCGCGATCCGTTCACACATGCTGGCAACGACGCCCAGGTCATGGGTAATCATAATAATGGCCATCCCCAGCTTTGTTTTTAATTCCATCATCAGCTCCAAGATCTGTGCCTGTATGGTTACGTCCAAAGCGGTCGTCGGTTCGTCGGCAATTAACAGCTTTGGCTCACAGGCCAGTGCCATTGCTATCATAACACGCTGGCGCATCCCGCCGGAAAGTTCATGCGGATACTGCTTAAGCCGTTTATAGGGTTCGTTAATGCCTACCAGTTCCAGCAGTTCTTTGGCACGTTCTTTTGCCTGTGCCTTGTTTTTATCGGTATGCAGCAGTACCGCTTCCATAATCTGGTTTCCAATTGTATAAACAGGGTTTAAACTTGTCATAGGATCCTGGAAAATAATCGAGATTTCATTGCCCCTGATCTTGCGCATTTCCCGTTCTGACATCTGGTCGATCTGATGCCCGTTAAACATCAGGCTGCCGCCGATCAGCTTGCCTGGATAAGCAGTCAGCCCCATCAGGCTGTAGGCCGTTACTGATTTACCGGATCCGCTTTCCCCGACAATGCCCAATACTTCCCCTTCTTTTAAATGGATGGAAACATCATTTAATGCTTTTACTTCCCCCGCGGGTGTGAAGAAAGAAAGCCGTTCATTTTTAATATCTACAAGATATTCTGACATAGGTTCCTCATTTCCGTCGCCGCACGGTAACACCTTACGGCAACCCTTTCCGTTAATTCTTCAATTTCGGGTCAAATGCATCCCGCAAGCCGTCGCCTAAAAGGTTAAAGCTTAAGATGATCAGGCTGATCAAAATCGCTGGGATAAACAGCAGATACGGGTACGTATTCAGCCCGTTGATTGCATCGCTCGCAAGGCTGCCCAGCGACGGCAGCGGAACCGCTACCCCCATCCCCAAAAAGCTTAAGAAACTTTCGGTAAATATCGAAGAAGGTATCTGGAGCGTAGTTGTAACAATCAACGTACCAATACAGTTGGTCAGCAAATGCTTTTTGATAATCTTGCCGTTGCTTACACCAAGCGCCCTGGCTGCCGTTACGTATTCGCTTTCTTTTAACATTAACACCTGGCTTCTAACCATCCTTGCCATACCGACCCAGTATAACAGTGCAAATACGATAAAAATACTGATCAAGTTTTCCCCTACGATATTTACCCAGGAAAAGCCCGGAACGTCTTTTAACTTCTCTAATGGGTCTTTTAAAGCAAACGATAACAGGACGATCAATAGTATATCCGGTATCGTATAAATTACATCGACGATCCGCATCATAACAAGGTCGACCCAGCCGCCGAAAAATGCTGCAATGGAACCATATGCAGAACCAATGATCAGAATGATGCCCGTCGCCACCAATCCAACCAGCAGGGAAATACGGCTCCCCATCATAACACGGATCGCATAGTCGCGGCCCATTTTATCGGTTCCAAAAATATGCGGGAACACCTTCTCGCCCGCGTCTATCCGTTCCTGCTCTTCCTGTGAATATTCCATAGGGGCCAGATTGTTTGCCCCCTTGATCTGCTCTTTATAGGAATATGGGTAAAAAGCTGGGACAATAAAAGAAAAGACCATAACCAGTATAATAATAACAATGCTTACCATCGCCACTTTATTTTTTGCAAGGCGGCGTGCACCGTCTTTCCAAAAGCTTACGCTTTCCCTCATAATGACCTGGCTCTGCTTTTCTTCTTCCGATGCAGGCAGGAAATCGTCAGGGTTAAGTTTTAACTGAAAACTGACCGGGTTTTGTTTCATCAGTGCTTTCTCCTTACTTTAGTTTAATCCTTGGGTCTACAAGCTTGTATACAATGTCAACAACTACATTCATAATAATGATTAATGTTGCAAGGAAAATCGTAGTACCCATAATCAGCGTATAATCACGTCCATTGATCGCTTTGATAAATTCGCCCCCAAGCCCTGGGATCGTAAAAATCTTCTCCACGACAAAGCTGCCGGTAATCGTATAGGCAAGCATCGGGCCAACATAGGTAATCACTGGCAAAATCGCATTGCGCAGTGCATGCTTAAATAAGATAAGGACGCCAGCAACCCCTTTTGCCTTTGCCGTGCGCATATAATCCTGCCCTAAGACATCCAACATGGAAGAACGCATAAGGCGCATAATATAAGCCGTTGGATAAAAAGCCAGCGCCATAACCGGCATCACATAATGCTGGGCGGTTGACAGCCCCATTGTCGGCAGCACTTTCAGACGGACACCGAAAAAATACAGCAGCAGCGTGCAGATAACGAAACTAGGTACGGCAATCCCGCAAGTAGCAACGACACTGATTAGGCTGTCTAAAAATTTCCCCCTTTTTAAAGCCGCGATACAGCCTAGCGGAATCCCGATCAGCAGCGCTGTTAGGACAGATACTGCCCCTAGCCTGGCAGATACTGGGAACTGTTTTCCAATAATATCCATAACGGTACGCCCGCGTTGTTTTAAGCTGTCGCCGAAATCACCCTGCAGCGCATCGCCGATATAAGTAAGATACTGTTGAAATATAGGCTTGTCCAGGCCATATTTTGCCTCTAAAGCCGCTGTTGCCTGTGGACTGATGGCCTTTTCCGACAGGAACGGCCCGCCTGGAACTAAATTCATCAGAAAAAAAGTGATGGTCGCAACTGCCCATACCGTAACAATTGCGAGGCCGATTCGTTTTACGATGTACTTTACCATACTGTTTGCTCCTTCTCCTATTTAAAAAGGGGAACATACGTTTTCAATGACAAACACGTTTTGTTTCCCATTGAACGGTATTCTATCAAAAAAATCGGATTTTGTCAACTCTGCCCAGTGATGAAGTGTTAAAGTTTACTTTTCACGGGCCAGGAATGCGCATAAGCTGCGCATTCCGTGAGGACATGATTCAGGAGTGAGGGGCGGTTTTGCAAAGCAAACTTCCAATATCGCCCCGAATGGTTATATGAGCGGCCCCCAGGCCGTGAATAGTAACTGTTAAAGTTTAGGGTGTGTGAGGCGTTTCCATTTCATTTTACTTTTTTTATAAAGTATTATATAATCTTCTAAGCAAATTCCAAGGGAGGCAAACATGGACCACAAACAACTGCTTAGTTATACGCGGCGTGCCGTTAAGGACTACCATATGCTGGAAACAGATGATAAAGTTGCAGTCGGGCTGTCTGGAGGGAAAGATTCCCTGGCGCTGCTTTATGCCATGCACCGTTTGCAGCAGTTTTACCCAAAACGGTTTACGCTGGTTGCCATTACTGTCCACCTGGGGTTTGAAGCTTTCCAGGTACAGCCGCTTATGGAATTTTGCAAAGCGCTTCATGTACCTTATGAAGTGGTAACAACGCAGATTGCGGATATTGTATTCCAACGTCCAAAACAAGCTGGGCCTTGTTCTTTGTGCGCAAAGCTACGCAAAGGCGCTTTGCATCAGGCTGCTTTGGATTTGGGCTGTAATAAGGTCGCCTATGCACACCACAGGGACGACTGTATCGAAACAATGCTGCTGTCTTTGCTATACGAAGGAAGGTTCCATTCTTTTTCACCGAAAACTTATCTGGAACGTACCGGCTTAACGTTGATCCGGCCACTGTTTTATGTCCCGGAAGCGCATCTGGTTGGGTTCCAGCGCAAATACCGGCTTCCTGTAGTGCAAAACCCATGCCCTGCGGACGGCTATACCAAGCGGCAGTATGTAAAAGGGCTGCTAAAGGACCTAAACCAGGAAAATCCCGGTGTAAAAGACAGGCTGTTCACTGCGATAACGGCAGCCTCCTTTGAAGACTGGCCTTCCAAAAGCCATTAAGGTTCCAGGGGGCTGCGGTTGAAGTGAAGTTAAGGAAGGCAACTGAAAGCTGCATCAAATATAAAGGAAAGGTTTGCTGTATAAATGGAAAAAACATATCATGAAAAGGTTAAGATCCAAAATGAACGGAAACTGCGTGAAATGGTAAAAGCGCTTCCAAGGTTCTGCCAGGAATTTTTCCTTGGGACAGAACATACGACATCCTCCCGTACACGGCTGGCATATGCCTATGACCTTGGCATCTTTTTTTCTTTTTTGCAGGAAAATAACCCGGCCTGCCGCAAGTACGCGATAACGGAAATCCCCATTTCCTTTTTAGACCAGATTACCCCGCTGGATATTGAAGAATACCTGAACTACTTAAAGGTTTACACAAAGGACGGTATCGAACATACAAATGATGAACGGGGCATTTCCAGGAAGTTAGCGAGTTTAAGAAGCTTTTACCATTACTTTTTCCGCAGGCAGATGATACAGACAAACCCGCCTGACCTTGTAAGCACCCCAAAACTTCATGAAAAAGAAATTATCCGCCTGGATGTGGATGAAGTGGCTATGCTTTTGGATGAAGTGGAATCTGGCGATAACCTAACCCGGCACCAGGCTGCCTACCACGGGCAGACCAAGCTGCGCGACCTTGCACTGCTCTCCTTACTGCTTGGCACTGGGATCCGTGTATCGGAATGCGTCGGGATTGACATTAAGGATATTGATTTTAAAAATAACGGGGTAAAAGTACGGCGTAAAGGTGGTTCGGAAGTAGTTGTATACTTTAATGATGAAGTTGCTGATGCACTTTTGGATTACCTGGAAGTGCGCAATGGGATCGAAGCTGTTGACGGACATGCCAATGCATTTTTTTTATCGATGCAAAGAAAGCGTATGGGCGTGCGTTCTGTGGAAAAGCTGGTAAAAAAATATGCGCAGCTGGTAACGACTGTAAAACGGATTACCCCGCATAAGCTGCGCAGTACCTTTGGTACGAATCTTTATCAGGAAACTGGGGATATTTACCTTGTGGCAGACGTACTTGGCCATAAAGATGTCAATACGACGCGGCGCCATTATGCCGCACAGGCAGATGCCAGAAGACGGCAGGCGGCTAAGGCGGTGCAGCTTCGCGAAAAATAGGCTGTATGCAGGAGATGGGGAACGTAAGTATAATTTTATAATTTAGATAATGTAATTTGCTTTTGTGGATGGCAGGACGCTGGATGGAGGGGTGGTTCCCGCAGGCTTCCTGCTCCTAAACATTCTTCCAACGTCGCCGGAACCCCGCCCGCCACCCCGCCATCCGGCTGGTTCCCGCAGGCTTTACAGGGACTGCAATATACACTGAGGCAAAGCAGCAGTCTGGCAATTAGAAACTGTCTTGAAATAACTTACCGAATGTTCGACAGGACTTGTATCATCGCTTCGTATTCGATGCCTGCCATGATGTTTAATAATCTATGCATTTCACTATATCTGGAAAGGTTATAAAATCTATTACACGACCTGTTTATTATGTATTTTGTTCATTTACGTAAAATTCTGTAGAAATCAACCAGATGGAGCAACAGTGGGCTGGTTCGTTCATTTACGTAAAGCCTTTAGAATTTAGTCAAATAGAGCGACTGTCGCTGGTTCGTTCATTTACGTATAACCTTTAGAATGCAGCCGAATGGAAGGGCGATGTGCTGGTTACGCAATTATATAAAGCCTAACAATAATCAACCTGATGAAGGAGCGGTGAGCAAACTTCCAGCGACGTTGGAATAATGCTATAAATAGTAACAAAAACCAATTCCAGAATTCGACAAAGTGAGTGTGTCAATAAATCTGTGTAAATTGTCCTGACTGCAATTATCATTTTATTGAATTATCAAAATCCTGTAAAGGCTGAAACCCTTGCCTTGACAGGATTCCGATAATTCAAATTACATCAATTAAGCAGTCAATAAGAATATTCAGACAATTTACTTACACAGTTTATCTGACAAAGCCGACAAAGTATTGTACATATCTAATTTTACCGGAAAGAATCCCCCCATAAGTACAAAAAAATTTACAGTTTCTATGAAAGTACATTGTTTTCTCCCTCACCTTTGAATGACACTAAAAACAAACACATTACTTACCTATTATCTCTGCAAAGCTGTACTAATACTTCCTTTTATAATGCGTTTCAACTCGAACTTCTTCAAATTCTCCACAAGGAAAACTACGTTTAACAAAATTAACAGATTTTTGATCCAATTGTTTAGTTTCAGATAAAATTCCATTAATCCCATCCTGAAGTCCATCATTTATTTGTTCATTTTTTATTGAATTAGTTGGTACTGTATTCATTATTCTTCGTGTTTTCGCATATATTTTATCATCAACATAATACTTTTTTCTAAATAAATAAACACTATCTACTTCATCAACGTTATATTCATCTATTAATTTATCTATATGCATGACAGCTATCTTTCTCCACTTAACTATATTGTCTACTAAAGATTTAGAGGAATCATATTCTATACATTTGCCACCTTTCATCTCTACAAGTGTATAATGCTTGTCCCAATCAATATATATTATTAGTTTGCCCACAATTTGCCCTGAACTTTTATATAATAAAGTAAGTCTTCTTATTATTTGATTCTCTAAAACGCCAATTTTAATCCGATCAAGTGTTTCTTCATCTGCATGAAAACACTCAGCTAATTCATAAACAAAATAATATAATGCATCTATACGTGGTATAGATTTTATTTCTGCGTCAACACGCTCATGCAATCTAACCTCCATTATCTTCCTCCCGCCATATTGGATGCCTGTGACAATTGTATACGTCTATTAGCTAATTTATAAAGATATTCTATACCAATCATTTTATTCGGAAACATATTGTGTTTTTGTAAATAAACTTGAATATCCTTTCTACCAGTAGATTCAATTTGATTAATTATGTTTACTTTTTCAATATCATTACGTAATTCTGTAAAAAAAGATATTGGTCTATCATTATAATAATTTACAAATTCACCTAGTTTTCTAAAATCACGTTTTGATAAACAATTTTCAAAAATATCATTTATGATTTCTTTTTTTAATTCTTTAGGTGCTTCCCAATGAAAAAAATCCATACGACCATCTCTTTTTAAAGGTTCATATACATCCTGAAAAGTATTTCCTAAAAGAATAATTGGTATCCTATAGCCAGATGCGTTTTTTGCCTTATCACATAAATTCATAAGAAATCCAGTTAATATCTGAGAATTAACAGTAGTCCCAATACCTACATGAACTGATGCAGGACTTAAATGGAAATCATCAATAACCATTACGCATGGTATTTTCTCATCACCATAATAATAATTACATGCACGTCTATAATTATCCTCTATTTCCAATATAGAATCTCTTTCATAATTTCCTGATAACTCAGAACCCGAAAAATAACATAATTTAATACCATATTCATAACAAATTCGCATTGTCTGAAATGTTTTGCCTTCACCAGGATTGCCATATATCGCTAAATATAAAGGCATATTTATAAAACTATTATAATTTCCTATTATATGTGTTAATATTGCATTTTTAAATTCTCGACTAAGAATAGCCGTATTATTATTAAAATTGAATTCATCATAGTCAATAAAATGGTCTACAATTTTTTGCATATGACTCATATTTCTCACCTCATTCTTTCTGACTAAATGATAACGCCCGATCTAAACGTTCTTCGTACTCCTCGCTTCCAATAGCATAATTCCAATAGTCAATTTCTATACCCGGAGGGAATATTTCAAACATTTCAGTGGAAATATTCTTTTTTCCACATTCAATTTTTATCATATAATTGCCGGTATTTTGAAGCTTTAAATCATCAAATATAGCAATACCATTTTCATTAGTATTTCTAACGGTTTTTCCTTTAATTTTATTAAAACTAACAACCCCAAAGTCATCACAAATTATCTCCAACCTAACTTTTTGATTTTTCAGAACTTTACCATTTACATCCGTTATCTCCACTTTTAATGCAGGTGTTAAGATATCATTTTTGCATGCACCCATAGGACTACCTAATAATTTAATCTTATGTATTTCTACATCATTTGCAACAAGACCAACCGGACCAACTGAAATACTACCAACTGAAATTCTTTTCTTATTCCATATGATCTTCCAAATAAAAATTAGAATTAATAAAATTGACAAAGCAAAGCATGTAGCTTCAAAAGTAAGAATGATTTTTTCTATTTTAACTAACATATAAAGAAAAGTATTCATAGACTATCCTTTCTGTTTATGAAATTAAATATTGTTTGCAAAAACAAAACATATTAAAATATATATCGACAGAAATTGTAAAATGTTTAGCTATTTTCATAATTGAATGTATAAAACAATTTCATTCAAATACAGAATCATATTCAAAAAAATAAACTTATATACATAAGTGAAAATCGTCAAAAAGGATAGTTTATCTAAGGGAATGTTTAGAAAATCCCATGCCCCGCGCGCGTGGCACCACCATAAATGAAACATGGACAGAGGCCTTCCGCTCCTTTCATCTGCTGTATAATTTTTAGGTAATTGCGAAACTCTGAATCCCTTATAAATAAAGGATTTCTTTACTTAAAAAATAAAACATCTCCTCACTGGTTTATGGTACAATAGAATTAACTCAGAAACTATTCACCAAGGATCCACCAGGAAGGAGATGTATTTACATGATAACATATAAACAGCCCTCTTTGGCAGATATTTTTACAAATTGCCAAAATAAATCTGACAACGACAAATATGAGTTTCTTGCTCTGCTTGATGAAACCATTGACCTTGAAGAAATTGTCCCTGTGTCTTTTGTAAACCATTTCCATGCTTCTACTGGAAGGCCGCGCAGACACCTTCTTTTTCCAATGCTTAAGGCGCTGCTTTTACAGCTTATTTTTTCCATCCCAACGGTTTCGCTGCTGATCATTTTCCTGAAATTTTCCCAGGAACTCCGCGATTTTTGCGGTTTCAGCGTTGTCCCGGACGCTTCTAAATTTACCCGTTTTAAGCAGGATTTCCTGGATGGTTTACAATCACTGTTTAACCGTCTTGTTGGCCTGACGGAACCAGCCTGCCAGCAGATTGACGCTGCGGAAGCATCCATGCTTTTATTTGACACTTCCGGCATTGGGGCATGGATTACGGAAAACAACCCGAAATACGCCAACCGTATAATCAAACAGTTGAAAGCCTATAAGAAAGCCAAAAACCTGGATGGTTCCTATGACCCTTACAAAGCCGCCTATGGCTCCATGCCGCCCCATGCGGAAGCGAACCCTGCCATTCAGCAGATGTATATCAACGGGCATTCCTGCTATGCCTGTAAATTCGGCATTATTACAAACGGCCTCGGCATTGTCAGGGACATTGCTTTTTATAATAAAGATTTTCTGGAAGCCCATCCGGATATCCCTGTTGAAAAAAAATCCGATTCTCCAGATGAAGATAAAAGCCTGGCAGATGCAAAAGCGCTGGTCCCCGTGCTGAAAGATTTCTTCCGGGCGCATCCGCTTATTAAACCAAAGGATTTCCTCGGGGATGCCGCATTTGACTCTATCGAAATCTATAAATACCTGCTTGGTGGAGACACTTCTTTTGAAAAAGCATATATCCCATTAAACGGGGGGCTTTCCCTGCCGGATTCAGGCTGCCCGCTGAATGAAGACGGCATTCCATGCTGCCCACATGACCCGTCGCTTCCCAAGCGCAGGGAAGGAAGTAAATCCCATCTGCGCAGCGGCATTCCAACCATGAAGTTTGTCTGCCCGGAAATGAAATGGGAATATGACAAAAACACAAAAAAATCAAAACGCGTATGCCATTGTGGAAACCCATGCACAACATCTTCCTGCGGACGCATGTTTTACATTTACCCGGAGAAAAACCTGCGGGCTTATCCGGGAACCACACGCGGAACGGAAGAATGGGCCGAAACCTATAAAATCCGTGTAAATGTTGAAAAAGCCATCAGCCATTTTAAAGACAGCTTCTGTGCAGCCGGCCGAAAAACACAAAATGGAAAAACCATACATGCTGGCCTGCTGCTGGCGGGGATTGCGCAGCTTATAACAGTAATTGCTGCGGACAAAATACATAAACACCAGTATATCCGCAGCCTGAAACCACTCGTTGGGTAAGCGCCCCATGCAATTCAAACTATGATTAGAAGCTCTAATTATAGGTGTATTGCGCCCTTTTTTAAGAATTACACCTATCTGTCTCTTGTCTGTAATTCAAATTACAATTCATTGTTATTAAAAACTTCGTTTTACGCTATTTATTCTCCAATTTTCTTTGAGTTTCGCAATTACCTAGCTGTATAATTGTTTTATACTGTTTTTAGCGGCAAAGACCGGTTTGTGCTTGGGCCTTTTAGCCCGTTTTAGAAATTGGTTTCCGGCTTCCTCAGTTGCACCACCGCCTGTCCAGCCTGATGAAAAGTCAGAAGACGCATAGTAACTAATAACAAACAGGGGACTATGTCGTAAATTTTCGAAAGAGGGTAAACGGTAAAACATGAGTACCTATACAAAACTGGAGCAAACCTGTACTATAATAGCAGGCTTGCTCCAGTTCTTATTTTACGAGGCTGTAAATTTTTCTGTGTCTATGGAGGAAAAATCCTTCTGATAAGATTCAGATATGTACAACAGACTGTCGAATTATGGGATTGATTTTGGTGTCGATTTATCTTTCTGATTATAGTATTACCAAT
>CAMUML010000064.1 GCA_947089855.1 uncultured Eubacterium sp. | reverse complement strand
GTCTCAAAAAGTGTACTTTTTGAGACGGTTTTTATTGTTTCAATTAAATCTGTTTTTACATTCCGGTATTCCTCTATTTCACCATATGGGCCGCCTTTAGATGGATATTTGACTGCCGTTCACACGCCATTGCCCGATACCCGATCAAAATAGTCCAGACATAGGCACAAGTTTTGGGGATCATCAGCATGCCGATCAACGGGATGGCATCGGCCCATAGTACAACCGGGATATAAAATCCAAAGCTCAATACGATGGTCAGCCACATCCAGCGGAATGCCTGGTCATTGTTTTCCTTTGCTTTTTGATAAAACAGCACGACCACCAAAAGCCCTAGCAGCGCAAACGGGATATTCCGGTAAATACCCCAAACCACAGGCGCCCCAGCACTCATCCACTGGTTTTGCGGCATCATGCACAAGATAACCCTTAGACCAGCCAGGACGTACACGGCAGCCGTAAGCATGTGGTACCCCTTAACACCATACCGCTGCCGCCAAACATAATAAAGCAGCACATAAAAAATGGTCATAGTAATAGATGTAACCCATTTTCCCACCCCTAGGGCCGCTGTGTAATGTTCCAGCCCAGACGTACACAAGGCATAGGCACGGGGTACTAAATGAAACGCATCGCCAGCCCCCAGCACCACTGCCATGCAGCCAAACAGCCGGTACTGCCTGTTTCCTTTACTCCCCTTTATCATTAAAATGCCAACGGTAATGGCTAGGGTTAAATAAGCCACATCAAAAAGCGTTTCTACAATTGCCTGCATGGTCCATCCTCCTTTTCAAATATAACCGCTTCTATTCTTCGATTTGCCAGCTAAAATATTCCCACAAATCATAATATATTTTCTGAAAGCCCTATATACAGTGCAGCGCGCTGGCTACTTGGAACTTTTAACGCATCCATAGCTTTTTCAGCCGTCCATCCGGTTTTTAATATCAAATTTGGCAACACCGAAAACCCCCGGAGACGCCGCTCCGGGGGTTTTTGCTGTGTTTTTACTTATTGACGGGCCTTTTAGCCGTTGTTTCTTAGACTTTCGTCTGGGCGCATGATTTTAAAACACGTTATTTTAAAGTATGCTATTTCTTGCTGGAAACGGCCTTTGTCTTGGTAATCCTGCCGGAAGCACTGCAGTAATACCTTTTATTTCCAACCGTTACCCATGTCTGGACAGCGAGCGCCCCGCTCTTCTTTGCGAAGTATCGCTGGCCATTGACTGTAAATATCCGGTTTGTCACGATCAAGCCGTTTGCCGCCGAATATACCCGGTTGCCCTTTGGCGTCGTGTTGAATGCGCTCTTTGCAATGGCGCCGCTGGCTTTGGCATAATATTTCTTCCCGCCGACGCTGACGGTCATGCTTACGGCAAGCGTCCCGTCCGCTTTGGAATATACGGTGTTGCCTTTTGGCGTTGTGTTGAAGGCGCTTTTTGCAATGGCGCCGCTGGCCTTAGCGTAATATTTCTTTCCACCCACATTTATGGTTGTGCTTACGGCGATTGCGCCGTCCGCCGCTGCGTAGATGGTGCTGCCCTTTGCGGTCGTGTAAAACCCATCCTTTGCGATCGCGCCGCTGGCTTTGGCATAATATTTGCTGCCGTCCACTGTAATAGTCTGGTTCACGGCAAGCTTCCCGTCCGCCTTGGCATAAACCGTATTGCCGTACGGCGTGCTGCAGAACTCCCCTTTCGCGACCGCGCCGTCCGCCTTGGCATAATATTTGCTGCCGTCTAACGTAACAGTCTGGTTTTGTGCTACTGACCCGTCCTGCTTTGTGCAGTACATCGTCCCGTCTGTGGCTGTTACAACCGTGTTCGTGACTTTCTTCCCGGCGCCATCCGTGATGTATTTCGTCCCGTCCGCCATCTCAACAATGGCATTTGCAACGACGTCTCCGGACGGGTTGGTAAAGGTGCCGTCTGCATTTTCGGATGCGTTTGTAACGACCGTGTTGTCCGGGGCCTGCGCCGTTGCGCCAGAGCCAGGGGTGGACGGATTAGCCGTATCCGGGGTTGTTGTGCCGGAGCCAGGGACGGACGGATTAGCCGTGTCCGGGGCTGTCGGAACCGTCGTGCCAGGTGCTGCTACGCCGTTCCCCGTATTGCCGGAGCCGGAGGAACCACCGTTTGCGCTGCCGCCGGAAGAGCCGCCGCTTAAGCTGCCACCGGAAGAACTGCCGCCCGAGCTGCCGGAGCCGGAAGAACTGCCGCCTGAAGAACTACCGCCCGAGCTGCCGGAGCCGGAAGAACTGCCGCCCGAGCTACCGGAGCCGGAAGAACTACCGCCCGAACTGCCGGAGCCGGAAGAACTGCTGTCTGAGCTGCCGCCGCTGGAAGAACCGCCTGTCGCAGGAATGGATTCGCTCTGGCGATAACCGCAAACGCTGCAGTCTCTATGCCGACTGCCGGCCGTTGAAGCCGTTGCGTTCGTATCAACCGTCCAGCCGCCATATTGATGCTCCCCATATCCGTCTTTTGCTGTATTCTCGGTCGCCGGACAGCCCTCGGCGCCGCAGTCATGCCAGTGGTGCGTCCCGTTCTTAGCCCAATCCGCACTCCAGGCATGTTGATGTACCTGCGGGGTTGGTTCTTCCGTCCCAGGATTCAAAAGCTCCCCACATTTCGTGCAGTGCCCCGTGCCGTCGTCTTCGCCGACATGCACGCCGTCTTTGCAGGTTTCCTCAGCGGGAGGGTCTGTTGGGTTTTCGCTTCCGTTAAAAGGCTTGCCGCAAACGGTGCAGTTACCGTTCGCATCAGCCGTGCCGGTATGGCCATCCTTACATGGATCCTCTTCGGTTGGCGGATCCTCTTCATCCATTACGAGGTCGCCGGGATCGCCGTCAATTGGGGCGAAAGGATTGTTGAATGGCACTTCATAATTCACAGTGATACCACTTCCGCCACCGTTAGTACGAAGGAGCGCTTGCTGGCCGCCTTTAGCATTCCAATCGGCTTGCGTACCGGCATAATTGATCACTTTCAGAGCAGTACACTGCTGAAAAGGGCCATCAGTAGAAGCAGAATTTATATTCATAATATATTCTACATCAGCCGGAATATATAATTCGGTTAAGCTAAGGCAACTGGAAAACATGCCGTTACCGATCGTGCTGGCCTTTTCTGGCAATACAATAGTCGTTAAGTAATGGCATCCCGAAAACAGGTTATCGCCAATTGCGACCGACGCGGTCCCTGGTGCAAATCTAACGCTTACCATCTTGCTGCAATCCGTAAATGCCCCTGCGCCCACCGACGTAATGGATGCCGGAAAATCGATATATTGCAGGCTGGTACATCCTCTGAATGCCCTTTCGCCAATCACTTTTAATCCTTCTGAGATAGATGCTGAGGTTAAACTGCCGCAATAGCGAAAAGCATCATTACCAATAGAAGCCACGCTGCTTGGAATAGTGACGGCTAATAAGCTGGAGGAGCTATTTTCAGAAGGCTCGGGACCCCGAAAAGCGCTATCGCCAATACTAGTAACGGTATTCGCTATTAGCACGCTCATGGCTGTACTCTTATAAAACGCGTAGTTCCCGATTCCCGTAACGCCGCTGTCGATGTTAATGGCAGTGATGGCCGGATTGCTTTCCGCTTCCCATGATGGCCGATTCGTAGTAGTACCGTCATAGTCTGGTATCGCCCCGTCCCCAGAGATTGTCAGTGTACCATCATTGGCCAGTGTCCAATTAAGGGTGCCCTCAGTACCGCTTTTTACTACTTCGCTTGCGGTTTCATCATCCGAGGATACAAATTCCTTTGGATAACGCGAAACAACGAAATTCGCTGCCATTACTTCCGCTTTACTCAGCGCCCGTCCCCAATGCACGGATTTATTATAATTGCCTTCCGCGACAATTACACCACTGGCGCCTTTTTGCAGCACGATTACGAAATGCGTATTGTTTAGCCGCAGAATATCACCGACCTTAATATCTTCATATTCGAACTGCCCGGGGTCATAAACGGTTGCCGGAATGTCCCCAAACGCAGCGTCGCTTAAAATAAACGCCAATGCCGCACAGCCGACGCCCCCGCGCGCGCCTTTGATAGAACCGCCCCGGAACCAATAGGCCGTCTCGCCGGTCGGGCTGTCATTGCCATATGGCGTAAAGTTGGTCCAGTAAGTACCCTCCCGATACGCGTCCTGGTCTTTGAGTGCGACCATAGATGCATAAGCTTCCGCATAGGTTGGATATGCCGTTCTCGCTGCTGCCGTCCTGACGGAATGGCGCGCCGCGCTTTTGGACGCCGTCTGCCCGTTTGGAAGAACCGCGGTTTCCTCTGGGGACGCAGCGTCCGACCATGCCTTGGCGGCTGTACGTTCTGCTTTTACCGCTGCGGATTGGTTTGATGAACCTGCCCTTGCCGCTATCGTTGTTCCCGCTGTGGAAATAGCCAGGGCCGCGGACAGCAATAGGGCCGCGGCTTTTCTTGAGTTTTTCTGCATAAAATACACTCCTTTCAAATTGTCAATGTGCATCATTCGGCTTGCCCGCAGGGCCAGCCGACAGCCGGTTTCATCCATAGATGAGCACAGCTACATTTATGTTACCACCTTCATTAAAATAATTATATATATTTTAATAAAGTTTGTTTATCAATCAATGCAGTTTATACGGAAGCTGTATTTACTTTGAATGGATGTAACACCACACCCTCTATCCCATTCGCATACGCTGCTGGGAATACTTTTTTTAGGTTCTTCCCTATCCAAAAAACTTGCTCCGGATGTATAGGATTCTTCCGTTAAAATATGAATTCCTGCTTCCTGTGCCTTATACTGTATCATTTCTATAAAGCGCTGTGTAGGTATCCTTATATATACACTATATAAGAACGCGCCACGTTTTTTACTGCACCATGATATACAATTTTGTGTTATTATTTTTTCATTGTAACACAGATTTATTAAAAAATAAATGACTTTTCGATTCCGGAATGCAATTTTATTTACAATTCAGCCCCCAATGTCATTAAGGAACTGTGCATAAAACGGACACTTTGTACAAACGGATTTCCAAAGTAAATGACATTGGCCATGAATAGTAATCCCATTCCTGCCCATATGCCATCTTTGTCAAAATATGGTCTTGACAAAAGAATAACAGCGTGTTATATTTCAATTGACAACATCATGTTATACATTAAAGAGGAAGGAGGGCGAAAATGGTGCAGCAACTATCCGATGCCGAACTTGAAATTATGAAAATCGTATGGGGGAACCCGCAGGACGTGACGTTGTTCTCCTATATTATGGACAGGCTGTCGGCAAAGGGCAAACCATGTCAAAAGAACACCCTGATTGTGCTGCTATCCCGGTTGATAAACAAGGGGTTTTTAAGCGCAAAAAAAATCGGACGCCGTAATGAATATACAACACTCGTTTTGGAATCGGAATACCAGACAGCGCAGACGAAAAGCTTTCTGGATAAAGTCTATGAGGGAAGCGCAAAAGGCCTGGTTTCTAATCTGATTATGGGCGACTTGCTGGCAGACGGGGAATATGAAGAATTACAAAAGATGCTGGAGAAAGGGAAATAGAAGCAATGAACACAGTTTTGAAAATCTTCCTGTCTATGTCCTTTTCCGGAGGGTTACTTATCCTGGCGCTGCTTTTGGCCAAACGATTTTTGAAAGATAACATCAGCCGGCAATGGCAGTATTACATTTGGCTTGTTGTTGTGTTGCGGCTGGTGCTCCCTTTTGGGCCAGAAGTTAGCCTGCTGGGAAAGGCCTATCAGGCTGCCGGCCAAGCAATTGCCCAAACTGCCCCTTTACCGCCGCAGCAACCATCCCGCGCTACTCCTATTACTGGGATAGAGGCAGATAATGAAAATGAGGATCTTCCAACAGAAGATTTGACAACGGCCTTCCCTTTCCAAGATATGAAAGCGTCGCTGGCCAATCATATCTGGCTGGTTTGGCTGGTGGCTGCGTTTGGCTTGCTGATAAGGAAAATCACCATCTATCAGGGTTTCATACGGTATATTAAGGCCGGATTAACTGCGGTTTCTGACATTGAATTGTTAGACCGGCTTTCCATTGTTGCGGGGCAGTCAGGTATAAAAAAGCCAATTGAACTATGTGTCAACCCCTTGGTTTCTTCTCCACTGTTGATTGGCTTTTTCCATCCGTGTATTGTACTGCCAAGTACGGATATTCCAGAAAAAAATTTACAATACATTTTTTTGCATGAACTGACGCATTACAAGCGGCGGGATATGTTTTACAAATGGCTGGTGCAGCTGACGGCCTGCCTGCATTGGTTTAATCCCCTTGTGCATCTTATGAACCGGGAGATTACCAAGGCTTGCGAATTTTCCTGTGATGAAGCTGTCCTTGCTAAAATGGGGAGCGGCAACGCGCAGGATTATGGAAAAACCTTGCTCGACGCTATGGCTGCGGTTGGCAGATACAAGGAAAAGCTTGAAACCGTTTCTTTGAGCGGAAATAAAAAACTATTGAAAGAGAGGATCCGTGCAATTATGAATTTTAAGAAAAAGTCAACAGCGGCACACTTTTTAACGGGTGTGTTGACACTGTGCGTAATATTTATTGCAGTTTCCGTTGGCATTTACCCCGTTGCCGCAACAACTGGCCGCACAACAGGAAAACTCCAGGTGGCCGAGGGCAAAAACACCAAGCAGGGGAAAACAGGCACAAGCAGCAAGGACTATGCGTCCCAGGCCAAGCGGTACTATAAGGCTGGCAGCATGCCGCTGTTTGAAATTGCTTTTTCCCGGCTGAATGAAAAGTCACAAAAGAACTGGCTTAAAAAACTCTATGCCGACGGGGACTTTGCGTTCTTCTCCGCCGCTGTACGGGGACTCGATAAAAATTCCCCACTGTTTGCGAAGTTCACCAAAAAAGCGTATGCTGATGAAGAGATTGCGTTTTTTTCCATTTTTACAGACTGCATGGAAGATGCAGAGTTGGAGCTTTGGCTGGATAGGGCTATGGAAGATGGAAATTGGGCGTTTCAATCCATGCTCTTTGATAAGTTAGGGCGGGATGGCGAATTGGATAAATTAGAAAAAAAGCAGGAGAAAGAATCGGCCGAAGCACAGACGGCGCAATACCGGGCGATAGGCGTTTCAATGGACGGCAAAGATTATTACTACAAAAATCAGCTTGTCAATATCTTTTTAGACATCCGGCCCAACAAATCCTTTTACACGCTGAATATAAATCCGAAAGGAACCGTCAATATCAAAATTGTACGCAACAAAAATAATAAAATAACAGGCGCAGCCTATATGACGGAGGCAGAGGTAGCTGAACTGTTGGGGGATATGGATGACCCGGACGATAAAGCTGATATGGAAATTATCCCCGTCAATTTCAAAAAAATAGCATCTGGAAAAACCATCTTCCTGGGGGAATACACATTATCCCGCGGAGACAAAATTTGGTATGACATTTCAGCAAAGACAGGCAGGGGCATGAAGGTCTTCTTCACAAAAGGCAAACAAAAGGACACCGTCTATTGGTCTGTGCATAACCTGCGGCAGCCAGGTGAACCGCTTAAATGTACCGCTGATTTTACCGTTGGGCCTCCGGCAAAACCCGGAACCTATAAATTGTACCTCAAAGCAACAAACGGCGCTTTGGGAAATGTAACAGGCAATATTTCGCTTGCGTTAACAGACGCATCTTAAAACGCATCAAAAATCCCCCTCACTCTAAAGGGACGCCTCCTTCTGCCCCGGCACGCCCGCATAGCTTCACGCTGTGCGGGCGTGCACAGTTTACACATTCCTGGCCCTTGAACCGATGCCATGAAACCAAAGCAATAGGCAAAGATTTCAAAAGCTATACATGTACAATTCATAAACAATGAATACATTTTGATTTGGGTAGGACTTTTGACCCCAGCATCATGCCATTTACTTAAGCAAAACCATACATAATCAAGGCTTGCTTTTTTATTTTACTTATGTTAATATTTGATAAAATTACAATTATGATTAAAGATTGCTTTATTGGACAAAAAAATGCAAATGGCCCAGCCTTCCTATTTACTGTCAGAAACAGCCGAAACATGATAGAAAGGCACACAAATATAATATTAAGGGGCATAGTATGTTTTGGGATAAAATATCTATTTAGACAGGGCTGCCCTGTTACAAATGAGGAAGGAAAACCAATGGACAACCAGCTACATAATCAAATCGTTAGTTTTATATGGGGAATCGCAGACGACTGCCTGCGTGATGTATATGTGCGTGGAAAATACCGTGATGTAATACTCCCAATGACTGTAATAAGAAGATTGGATGCCATGCTCGAAGATACCGCACAAGACGTCCGCAAAATGAAAAAAACGCTTGATGATGCGAAAATTGACAACCAATGGCCTGCTTTATGCAACGCCGCAAAACAGGCTTTCTGTAACGCATCGCCATTCTTGTTAAAAGACCTGGCAAACCGCGGAAATAAACAGCGGTTAAAAACCGACTTTGAACTATACCTTGACGGCTTCTCTCCCAATGTGCAGGAAATCCTTGAAAAATTCAAGTTCCGCAACCAGATCGCTACCATGATAGACGCCGATATTCTCGGCCCGGTTATTGAAAAATTTATATCACCAGATATAAATTTAAGCCCAAAACCGGTTTATAAAGATGACGAAAAGGCAATCCTCATGCATCCGGGCCTTGATAACCACGGTATGGGTACGATATTCGAAGAACTTATCCGTAAGTTTAATGAAGAAAACAACGAAGAAGCCGGTGAACACTGGACGCCCCGTGACGTTGTTGAACTGATGGCAGACCTTATATTCCTGCCTATCGCCGATCAAATAAAAGACGCAACCTACTCCTGCTACGACGGTGCCTGCGGAACAGGCGGTATGCTGACAGTTGCGCAAGACAGGCTTTTGGCCCTTGCTAACCAACGTGGCAAGCATGTATCCATCCACCTGTTTGGCCAGGAAATCAACCCCGAAACTTATGCTATCTGTAAAGCAGATATGTTGCTAAAAGGTGATGGAGACCAGGCGGAGCATATAAGCTATGGCTCTACGCTTTCCGCCGACGGCAACCCTGCCCGCCAGTTTGATTTTATGCTTTCCAATCCGCCATATGGCAAAAGCTGGAAAACCGATGCCGATAAGATGGGCGGTAAAAAAGAGATCCTTGACACCCGCTTCCATACCTATCTTGAAGGTGGCAGGCAGATGCAGATGATTCCGAGGACAAGTGACGGCCAGCTGTTGTTCTTGTTAAATAATGTCGCAAAGATGAAAACAAATACCCGTCTTGGCAGCCGCATTGCCGAAGTCCATAATGGGTCATCCATTTTCACCGGCGATGCAGGCAGCGGGGAAAGCAATGCCCGCAGATATTTGATAGAGAATGACCTCGTCGAAGCAATTATTGCTTTACCGGAAAATATGTTTTACAACACAGGCATAGGTACGTTTATCTGGATCCTTTCAAACAAAAAAGAAGAACGCCGCAAGGGTAAGATACAGCTTATCGATGCAACTGCGATGAAATCTCCGCTCCGCAAAAATATGGGCAAAAAAAACTGTGCATTCACACCAGGGATACGTAAAGAAATACTCCGTATCTTTATGGAGATGGAGCAAAGCGAAGTAAGCATGATTTTCGACAACAAGGAATTTGGCTATTGGTCAGCCACCGTAGAACGCCCGCTGCGGCAGAAAGTGGTTGTAACTGTAGATACGGTCAAAGAAACTTTGTCTATGTTCAAAATACTATACGGCATTGGCCCTGACCCCGAAGAGGATGCCATTCCTACTGCCAGCCCCGCGGATTTGCTCTCCTTTACCCAAAAACACCCCCATGCCAGAACTATTAAAATGCCAAAATCATGGGGTGGGCGTGAAATAGAAAATCTTTTTCATATATACCTGAAAGCATTGATTGACTTAATGCAAGAAGAACCCTATATGGACTACCATGAATTCCTAAAAAAGTTCTATCAGAACCCACATATTAAAAACAGCGGGACAAAATTTAAAAAGTTCGAGGATTTCATGTATCCGCTTATTGAAAAAGATCCGGAGGCTGCGGTTGTCTATGAAAAGGGCAAACCTGTGGCGGATCCCGAACTGCGTGGCACAGAAGTCATACCATTCACATACGAAGGCGGCATAGAAGCTTATATGCACAACGAAGTGCTTCCCTATGCACCCGATGCCTATATCGACGGGAAGAAAACTACTATCGGCTATGAAATCAGCTTTACAAAATATTTCTATAAACCGGTAGAACTTCGTGATATGCAAGATATTATAACCAGCCTGAACGCCCTTGAACAAGAGGCCAGTGGAATGATGGCTGAGATTTTGGGAGGGATAAACGATTGAAACAATATGAAAAACTTAGTCTTGTCCCTACAAAATGGTTACATACATTACCCGCCCACTGGGGCTGCAAGAAAATCGGCTCATTATTCACTGAACGAAATACCAAGGTTTCCGATAAAGATTATCCTCCTCTATCCGTTACAAAGATTGGTGTTGTACCACAATTAGCAACCGTTGTAAAAACGGATGCTGGAGATAGCCGTAAACTGGTGTGTACCGGAGATTTTGTTATCAATAGCCGTTCCGATAGAAAAGGTGCCTGTGGCATTGCAGATAGAGACGGCTCTGTTTCATTCGTTAACATTGTCCTAACACCAAGAAATAACTGGAATAGAAAATATATACATTACCTTATGCGCTGCCAATTGTTCTCTGAAGAATATTACCGTTATGGCAAAGGCATTGTTTCGGATCTGTGGGCTACCCGATTTAGCGAAATGAAAAATATCCTGCTCCCTGTCCCACCCCGTTGCGAACAAGACCAGATCGTGCGCTTTTTGGATTGGAAAGTTTCTAGTATTAATAAACTTATTACCATAAAATATCACCAGATTAATACATTAAAAGAGTTGCTTACAGCCCAACTAGAACATCATCTAACAAAATATCCTATTGAAAATACTGTTCGGCTAAAGAGGCTCGGTGAGTTCGAAAAAGGTGGTGGATTTTCAAAAGATAACTTGGTCGGTTCAAATGGTTATCCTGCTATTTTATATGGTGATATATATACACAATACACCTATTCAACGTCTATTATCAATCATTACATTGATAAAAATGCATATGCCGCTGCTGTTAAGATTAGAAAGCGTGATATTGTTTTTGCAGGAACTGGCGAAACAAAAGACGAAATAGGAAAACCTATTTTGTTTTACGGTGATGATATTGTTGCCGCAGGTGGAGATGTTATCATCTTTCACCCCAATAAAAGTATCAACGAAGAATATTTGCTATTCCAGCTATACAGCCAATCATCGTTACGTTTTAGATATATACATGGCAAAGGCGACATCATAGTGCATATTTATCCTAAAGACTTAGGAGATACTTTAATTCCAATTATCAAAAAATCAAATCAAAATCAAGCAGCGAAAGATATAAAAGCCATAATATTAAACACCGATAAGGGCATTCATAGCCTTGAAAAAGAAATAAGCGTACTTAGGGAGTACAAAGTAAGAATCGTTTCAGATGTTACTACCGGCAAAATCGATGTCCGCAGCATCAAAATACCCGGATATACATCTGAAAAATCCTTAGAAACCGATTCTGGCAACCAAGGAACCTAACCAAAGAACAGGAGGATTGATCATGGTTTTTACCAATATCAAAGAGGATGGGCTTGAAACGCTTATCGTAGCATGGCTCGTGGAACACAACGGCTATGAAGAAGGCGTTAACAGTGATTACAACAAAACATATGCGCTTGATGAGGCCCGCCTGTTCCGCTTCCTGCAGGATACGCAGCCTGATGAAATGGAAAAGCTTGGTGTATTGAAAAGCTGCCAGAAAAAAAGAAGCTTCTTAAACCGCCTGCAGAGAGAACTTGCCAAACGTGGTATTATTGATGTGCTCCGCAACGGAATCAAAGCCTATCCTGCCGACCTCATTTTATTCTATCTTACTCCAAATGAGAATAATGGCAGGGCGAAGGCAAATTTCAAAAAAAATATATTCAGCGTAATAAGGCAGCTGCACTATTCCGTTGATGCAAGCAAACTGGCCCTTGATCTATGCGTGTTCATAAATGGCCTGCCTGTTATTACTTTTGAATTGAAAAATCGACTTACAAAGCAAACTGTTGAGGATGCTGTACGGCAATACAAAGATAGCCGCAGCCCTAAAGATGCCCTCTTTTCGTTCAAACGCTGCATGGTGCATTTTGCTTTGGACGATGCACGGATCAAGTTCTGCACAAAGCTTTGCGCCCAGGACAGCTGGTTCCTGCCATTTGACAAAGGCTATCAAGACGGCGCTGGTAACCCGCCTAAACCGGGCGGAATTATGACAGACTACATTTGGAAGGACATCCTTGCCAAAGAAAAGCTGGCCCGTATTATCGAAAGCTATGCGCAGACAGTAGTTGAGGCCGACGAAGAAACGAAAAAGAAAACCGTCAAACAGATTTTTCCTAGGTACCACCAGCTTGATGTTGTCGAAAAACTGGTCGATGATGTTACCAAAAATGGGGTAGGCAAACGCTACCTGATCCAGCATAGCGCAGGCAGCGGGAAATCCAACTCCATCGCATGGCTTGCCTACCGGCTGATGGAACTGGAAGAAGATACCCATCCCCTCTTCCATTCTATCCTTGTTGTTACTGACAGGCGCATTCTGGATAAGCAGATCCGTGACAATATCAAGCAGTTTGCACAGGCAAACCATATCGTAGCGTGGGCAGAACATTCCAGTGATTTACGTAAATCCATCTCAGATGGGAAACGGATCATTATTACAACCATTGAAAAGTTCCCTTATATTGTGCCGGACATAGGCGCCAGACAGAAAAACCATAAATTTGCTATCCTGATCGATGAGGCCCATTCCGGCCAAAACGGCCGCAATTCCGCCCAAATGAACCTCGCATTATCCGGCCTCGCATCTGGCAGTGAAATGGATAACGAGGATAAAATCAATGCTATGATGGAAGGCAGGAAGCTGCTGAAAAATGCCAGCTACTTTGCTTTCACCGCAACGCCCAAAAATAAGACCCTTGAAACCTTCGGAAACAAACTGGCCGATGAATTTGGAAATCCTGTCTATAATGAGGACGGCACGCAAAAAGCCCAACCTTTCCATGTATACACCATGAAACAGGCGATCCAAGAGGGCTTTATCCTTGATGTACTTCAAAATTATGTAACGATCGACAGTTTTTACAAACTCAAAAAAACCGTTGAAGATGACCCGATGTTCGATAAGAAAAGGGCCCAAAAAAAGCTGAGGGCTTTTGTTGAAAGCGATGAATACACGATCAGCCAAAAGTCCGCCATGATAACCGAGCATTTCCATGAGCAGGTTATCGCTAAAGGCAAAATAGGCGGCCAGGCCCGGGCAATGGTAGTGGCCGCAAGTATTTCCCGCTGCATTGCGTATTATTTCGCTATTACCAAATGCCTGGTACAAAGGCACAGCCCTTATAAGGCTATGATAGCCTTTTCAGGTGAACACAAATACCAGGGGCAGGAGCCTGCCCTTACATCCGCAGGTATGAACGGATTTTCCAACGGCAAGATACCGAAAGAATTTAAGAAAGATCCCTATCGGATACTGGTTGTTGCGGATATGTTTCAAACAGGCTTTGACGAACCGCTGCTCCATACCATGTATGTAGATAAATTGCTTTACGATATTCAGGCAGTACAGACCCTTTCGAGGTTGAATCGATGCCATCCAAAGAAATATGATACCTGTGTGCTTGATTTTGCCAATCAGCCGGAAATAATAGAAAAATCATTTTCCCGCTATTACCGTACTACAATCCTTTCAGGCGAAACAGATCCAAACAAATTGTATGATCTGGCTGCTACGATGGAAAGCCATCAAGTATACTCACAAGATGACATTGATACCGAGATCAACCTCTATCTTGCTGGTGCAGGCCGTGAAAAACTGGATTACATATTGGATGTCTGCACAAATACTTACAGGCAGCTTGAAACGGAGGGCCAGGCAGCGTTTAAAAGTGCTGCAAAATCGTTTTGCCGTACTTACGGTTTCCTTGGGGCAATTTTGCCTTATGGCAATGCTGAATGGGAGAAACTTTCGATATTCCTCAACCTCCTGATACCAAAACTGCCTTCCCCAGAAGAAGACGATTTCTCCCAAGGAATTTTGGAAACCATTGATTTAGACAACTACCGGAATGAGGCAAGGGACTCCATTGCACTCAAATTAGAAGACGCGGATGCCGAAATTGCCCCTGTACCTGCAGGCAAGGCAGGCCCTATTGCTAACCCAAAAATGGACCTGCTATCTGTAATCGTAGCTGAATTCAACGATATGTGTGGCAATATTGATTGGAAAGAGCCTGAGAATGCCTACAGGCAGATACAAGAAATACCTGCAATGGTTGCAAAAAATGAAGAATATCAAAACGCTATGAAAAATTCTGATGAAGAAAGCGCCCGCCTGGAAAGTGAACATGCACTTGGGCAGGTAATCTTTGCGATTATGGCAGATAATATGGAAATTTTCAAACAGTACCAAGACAACCCTTCCTTTAAAAAAGGGCTTTCCGACTGGGTATTCCAACTTACTTACAACAAAGGCGGAAAACCGTATCAAATACCCACTGCCAAAACACCTAATGCTTTCCAATACGAAATTCCAAAACCGGACGTAACGATGGTAGCCGAGCCGGAGGACAAGATATAGCGTTAAACACAAGCGTGGGCAAGATAAAGTGGGCTCTGTCCGATAGAAGGCTGCCAGGGCGTGCGGCAGTGAAGCGGATAAAAGATGCTAAAGGAGGGATTTGGCATGAAAAATCAATACATAGGCGATATAGGAGACTATGGGAAATATGGTATGCTGCGGTCATTGGCAGCAAGCGGAGTAAAAATTGGGGTTAACTGGTATCTTTGCCCGGACGATGGACGGACGGATGGAAACCATACAGAGTATCTGTCTGACGCGAAAATGCGTGTTTACGATGCTGCGGTATATGATGTCATGAAAGGCCTTGCTTTCCGAAATGACAAGACTATCCAGATGGTAGAAAACAGCGGCATTCTAAATGGTATGTCATTTTACAGTGAACTGCTTGATCTGGATTCCCTCCATTGGAGCCGACGGACGCAAAGGCGGGATCAGTGGCATCATGAGGCATTGGAGGTTTTAGCGGATGCAGATCTTGTATTTGCTGATCCTGACAACAGTCTGACATTGAAGAAGAAACCGTCACAAAAGGGTTCGGAAAAGTTCATACTGCCTTCTGAAATCATGGATTATTATAACCGTGGCCAGGATGTTGTGTATTATCATCACAGATCCCGCAAAAATAATGAGGGCTGGATGGCAGAAAAAACGCAAATGCAGCATTTTCTGCCAGATGCAAAACTGATGGCGATCGCCTTCCGCCGTTGGAGCTGCCGTGTGTACATATTTGTCATACACGAAAAGAACACTGGCTTTTACGATAAAGCTTTGAGTGATTTTATAGGCTCTATGTGGGGCACGCATAAGGTGGACGGCAAAATTCCATTCGCATATGAAGAAATAGGATAAATCAGCGGCAAAAGAGGCCGTCAACTGGACAAAAAAGTTGTATGAGGACGGAAGATATACTAAAAAGATATTGGAAGAACAGCTTTTGGGAAAAGCAGAGTACAAAAAACCATAAGATGATTTAGGAAAAATCATTTTACCAAGATAATTAAAAGGTGCAAAGCGACGCTTTGCACCTTGTTACTCTCTTTCGTATCGTTTTGTTCCGTAAACTTATTATACAACCGAAAGCACCTTGTGCGTTATTTTTTCAAAAAGTTGCAAAGTGGGGGATAATAACCGTACTCATAATGTACCTTTTGTTGACCAGACACTGTTCCCCAGGCGCTCTTCATACATGGTTGCCATATCAAGCGCCTTGCCAAATGCCTTGAAGCTGCTTTCCGCAATATGGTGGTTATTTACTCCGTAAAGCTGCTTTATATGCAGGTTCATACTAGCTGAATAGGAAATGGCATAAAAAAAATCGTGCACCATTTCTGAGTCCATCGTCCCGATCCTCGGCACAGTGTATTTCGCATCGTACGAAAAATAAGGCCTGCCAGACAGGTCGACCGCACACAGCACCAACGCTTCATCCATTGGCAGGATTGCACTTCCATAACGCTTGATGGTTTTCTTTTCACCTACGGCTTTTTTGATTGCTTCCCCCAGTACTATCCCACAGTCTTCCACTGTATGGTGGGAATCAATCTCCAGATCCCCCTTGCATCGCAGGTCGATGTCAAAAAGCCCGTGCCGTGCAAATCCATTCAGCATATGGTCAAAAAAGCCGATCCCTGTATCAATATGGTTTTTACCGTTTCCATCCAGATTAAGGGTCAGCGTAATATCTGTTTCATTTGTAACCCGGCTGACCGTTGCAATTCTCTGTTCCATATTATTTCTCTCCTATCTTGGCATAACGGAAGAAAAAAAATATTTCTCCCCTATATAGTAACACTCCACATAATACAGCGGCGCCCCTCCTTCCAGAAAGGCCACGCACTCCATTTTAAGGACGGGCGAATCGTGGCTAATACCAAGGCTCTCCTGTATATTGGAAGTGGGCAGCTCCGCTTCCAGCCTCACCTTTCCATGATCCAGTTTCAAATGATAAGTACTTTCATATATTTCATACAACGAACTGTAATTATCCAAATGTTTTTGGATATTCGGGCATAAATGTTCTGGAACATAGGTAATTTCATACGCCATGGGCTGTCCATCGCCTTTTCTGATCCTTGCGATCCTAAAGCACTTTTCCGTTTCCTCCAGTTCCAATTCAGCCGAAATATGCTGATCAGAAACTGTCCCCAGCTCTATGGAAACAAACTCCGAAGAGGGTTCCACCCCTCGCCCCCTCATCTGCTCCGTAAAGCTCTCCAGCCTGGTCAGCCCATAGTCTGATTTTTTTTGTTTCACAAAAGTCCCTACCGCTGCTTTCCTAATAATATAATTCTCATTTTCGAGTTTGCCAAATGCTTTCCTTACTGTATCGCGGCTTGCCCCGTATATTTCCTGGTACTCCTTTTCTGTCCTTAATTTTTCACCGGCAGCATATTCACCGCTTTCTATTTTCTGCTTTATATCCTGATATATTGACAGATAACGAAATTTTGTACGATTTTTATCCATGTCATTCCTCCTCATGTTCAAATACCATTGTAACAAAAAAATCGTTATCTGGAAATATCCCCTTTACCGATTTTCCATGAATGCTTCTTGCAGGGCCTCACCAAATGCTGCAAACATCTTTTCCCCGCATTCCCTGCTGTCATCATGGATACGGAACCTTAACTGGAGCCCGGCATGGCTGGCGAGGCTGCCAAAGAAATCTGATGCTTCAAGTCCATCTTCTATTGTGTGTTCTGATAAAACTTCGTATACCCATCCTACCCTCCCCGGAAGGCTCAACTCACAGTTTACTTTATTCCAACCGTCATTCAAGCTTCCAAATCCTGTCCCCCTATAGGACCTTGCACCTGCGGTTTCACAGCACTTCCGGCTGACTGCTTCCGCAAATCCTTCTCCCATGTCTGCCATAAACAGCTTCCAGTTTTTTACCTCCCCTGACAGTTCAATGTCCATGCTGATGCCCGCAGCTTTCGCAAATATGCTAAAACACCTGGCTAAACATGGGTGTTCAAAGCGGACCCTGCACGTTCCGCCATCCACATATGTCCATTTGAAAATAATTTCATAATCGTCATTCTTTTTTACGAGCCTGTTTTCCATAGCCATCTCCTAATTTCAGCACGGGCCAACAGAACCCTGCGTCTGTCAGCCCGTACTGCATTGCCGCAAAGCCGGAACCTTTTTCAGCGGACCGGATTCCGCCACAGTTCCGCCAAATGATAAACTGCACAAGCGAAATTATATATTCAGGAAATCCTGAACCACCCCTGCAACCGCCTGGCCTGCCATTTTATCAATGGATGTGCCGATCACCAGGATATTAACGCCAGTTTCTTTAAAAGCTCTGAAGTTATCCAGGTTGATTCCTCCTTCAGCCAGTGTCGGAACGCCTACAGCTTCAACCATTGCACACAGCCTCTCCTTTAAAAACGGATGGATTTCGCCAGCGTCTACACCCTCATAGCTCATTCCCGTCATCATACCAATCATGTCAGCACCAATACTTTCCATCTGCTTTGCCACACGTTCCACTTCTTCCGGCTGTTCTGCGGATATGCCAAATGTATGCAAGTCAGTAGGAAGGCCAATATACGCATCTACACAAAGCCCATATTTGTGTGCGCTTTTTATCAATTCTTCCAGATCATAAATACTGGATTTATGGGTATGTAATCCGTCAGCCCCGCTTCTGGACATTTGAAAGAAATCCTCTTCCTGTATAGGCGCCGGCATGATCTCCGTAAAGCCGCCCGGAATCCCGACCGTAATATACACGGAATCCCCCACTACGCTGCGCACCCCGCGCGTAACCTCTGCCATTTGGCTGACTGTAATCTCGTGGCGGATCTTTTCAGCTTCGTGCATAGATGTAGTCCCTTTATAGCCCCTTGCAAGAACAAGGGCCGGATGGTTCGGTTCCAGCATAGACACTCCCGCGTCTACAGCTGCCTTTGCCATTCTTGCATCATCCCCGGTAATACCGGTACTCAAAATGGTATGCCCATTCCCCTTTTCAAGCGCCTTTCTTACTTTATCCATACCAAACTGCATTTTCTTGTTCATATCATTCTGAAACATATTCGTATCCTCCATTTCTTTTTTTATATTTCTGCTTTGTTTTTGTCTATCTTATTGCAGGCCAGTGTCAACACAAAAGCAACAGCCACTGCAAACACCATACAGATGACCGCTGCAGGCGCCTTATCATTTGACATGAACGGAGCAAGGAAACATGGAACGTATGCCGTACATTTCACATCCAGCATCCCAATCAAAAGCCCTGTACAGGTTGCCGCCGCAATCGTTGAAGCAAACAGCTTCTTGCTTGAAAACATAAACGGGTATGCTGCCTCCCCAAATGTCCCAAATGCCAGGTTGATGATCAAGTTCGGGATACACGCAACCCTGTCGCTCTCTTTCTTCGGCCCCACTATATTGGCAAGCTGGATCCCCGCACAGACCATAACCAGGCAGCACAGATCAATGCATCCTAAAAAGCTGTACCCAGTGGCTTCCATCTCAAGCAGGACAATTGGAAGGATTGCCGCATGGTATACACCCCCAATAATTGCAAACCAGATTGCAAAACCGGCAATACCGCCAGCCAGAACCTCATTATAATCCAAAGCCCAGTCAATTGCCGCCTTTATCATATCTCCAACCCAAGATGCCGCCGGTGCCACAAGGAACATACCGATAAACCCAGATGCCAGCCCCGAAATACCCCCTGCTGCTATATTCGCAGTTGTCCCCGGCACCTTGTATTTAAAACAGATTGAAATTATGTAATAAGCAAGCACACCTGCCAGGATACCAACAACAAGTCCGCCAATAATCCCGCCATCAACAGAAAGTGCCCCGCCTACAATACCTGCCACAATGCCGACTTCATCCAGACCGGATATTTGTTTCGCTGCGATTGCCGAAAGGACAATTGGAAGGAAACCTACGAGCGTATTAAAGACTTCCTCCAATCCGCCCAGCCCTGGAATCTTGCTCAGTGCCAGGCAAAGCGCCATTGCAATAAACCCAGGCATGGATGCCATCATAATCCCACGGAAATTAATCCGTTTCCAGACATTCCCTTCCTGTGGCTGGCCTCCGCCAGATGATCCGCCAATAATCGGGCTGTATTTCAGTTTCCACTCTTTGGAAAATGCTGACACCGCCGAAATTGCCCTTGTCCGGTTCGTTGTTCCTGTCGTACCGGATGCAGCAATAACCTTACACCCCATCGCCTGCGTGTTCGCCATAGATGTGCCGCCTGTTCCAGCCAACGGGATGTTCATCTCGGCCGCTGCCGTCAGCGCCTCGTGGTTAGTCCCTTTCGGATCGCAGCTCATAAGCATGATTCCGTCAATTCTTCCTTCACGGACCATTCCGGCCAGTTCCTCGTCATTTTTCTTCGACAGCTCATTGATTTCTTTCAGGCTGGCTTCTTCACCGCAAGATACCGAATTCTTGCCGCTGAGAGTCCAAAGCCTGGCTTTTGCATCCATGGAAATGTTATCCATTGTTGTGTTGGTTCCAATAAACTGGACATATGCCACTTCAATCCCTGCAGATTCAGCTTGTGTAAAGATCTCTTCCATCATTTTTTTCGGATCACTGCCGCCCTGATTGTACAGGTTTCCACCGCTGCTTCCGATTACTGCAAGCCGTTTCATTTCCCTCTCCTCCGTTCAATTTTCTTATAGTTAACTATGGATATATAATATCATAATGTACGTATATTGAATACTGATTTTTTCATAAAATACGTATATTTATTTTGTGCATATTGTATATATTTTTTTGTTACTTTTGTGTAAATCATACATTTATAATATAATATATGCATTTTTTGTAAAAAAACATATTTATATATTTGTATTATTTTATTTTCCATTTAAATTCTATCCGGCACATTATAATATTGTACGTATTTTATGCATGCATAATATTTAATTTAAGGCTAAAACAAAAAGCTGTAATATTCTGTATCTTGAATAACAAAATATCACAGCCATTTTTACATTCTCTGATTCTGCCTCAAATTTAAAATTCCCATCCGCAAACATCCCTGCCAAGATGCTTCTTACTATTCACCAGGCACTTTTAACCATTAAATACAACCAGTTAAGCATATTTCAAATACATTATTTCAATAGAAAAAATAGTTACGTGCCCGGCGGCCATAATTTTTTTCTAGCATTTTTACGTGAGATAAAAACTGTTCATCCACAAATGCTTTTGCATGTGCCGGACATTTCCTGATACATGCGTGGCACTTAATGCAGATGCCGGCTACAAGCGAATAATCCCCTGCATCGACGCTGCCCATCGGGCATACTTCCGCACAAATCCCACATCCGGTACACCTGCTTTTATCTGTAATCGGCTTTGCTTTCAGAAACTTTGCTGGTGTACCATCCTCCTTCAGCGGGGTATAATAGTTGCCGGGCGGATAATTCCCCATAACAGCCAGATCTGAAAGCACTTCATTTTCCCGAATCTTCAAAGCCGCCTTCCCTGCAAATTCATACAGCTCCCTCATATCATCCTGATCCGGCCTGCCCGATGCCAGAAAATCCGAAAATACATGCCGGCTTACCACCGCTGCTGCTGCCAGTGGCAGAAATCCCCGTTTCTCCAGCAGCATTTTCAATTCTATCAACGCATCATCAAAACTGCGGCTTCCATAGACGACTATTGGAATCAGGGCAGCGCCTTCTGCGCAGAATCCCTTTTCAATATCGGGCAGAATTTTATTTGGTATTCTGCCTGCATACACCGGCATTCCAAAAACAAGCAAATCATCCCTCCCAAAATAATAAGTTTTCTTCCGCTGTTCCAGCTTTGTATATTCAATCTCACATATTTCTTTTTCAAGCTTTTCTGCAATCTGCCCTGCCACAGCAAGGGTGACATGCTTCGTACTGCCTGCCGGGCTGAAATACACAGACCATATTCTTTTTATATCCATAATTTGTCCCTTTCCCAGTATACTTTTGCCCTTCACTTCCCGTACTGCCGCTTCTTTCAGTTTACAGCTAAAAAATACGGACAATGTAATAAGGGTTAACTCTTTTTCTATTTTACATGCAAATATTGGAAATGTATAGCTTTATGTACAACTTTTCATTTTTATCTACCACGGCACCCCAGCAGAAAAGCGGTGCAGAAACGGTTATAACGGGGCAGAACGTGGCAAATCGCGGCATCTGGAATGGCAGGTTACAGTTTTACTACGAATGGAGACGTAAACGTATAGGGTGCGGAAATGAGCATATTGTTATTGAGACTGAAAAAACTGCTGTGAGATATGAACGATTTTACAGCAGTTTTTTCATTGGATTATTTGGAGCTGGAACTATTCCTTTCTAAATAAATCCACGTAAAGAGAGATGCGCTGGTCCTTTGGTATTTTAAGCGTATCCATAGCTTTTTCGGCTGTCCATCCGGTGCTGTCCATCAGGTTTTTAATAAAAAGCAGCCGGGATTCCTGACGGCCTTCCTCTTTGAACATCTCCATAGCTTCCGCTTTATTATATTCTGTCAGGCACATATCTTTCACCTCCGCCCTGTTGGCTGTTATAAATTTTTTAATTTCAAAGTCTTCTGGCATTTCATCAATGGCCCTGTCAATGGCCCTGCCAATTCCCGTCTGCTTATCATCCTCAGTGCTGCTGCCGTCTGCCTGGTTATTCCTAACCTGTGCTACAAACCATGCGTATTCCCCAAGCGGCCTGCACTTTGAAAGCATTTCCCTGTTATGCCCGAAGTTGATATTTATCATCCGGACCTTTACTTCGATGTCAG
>CAMUML010000063.1 GCA_947089855.1 uncultured Eubacterium sp. | reverse complement strand
ATAAATCCATACGAAAGGGTTATTTTTTTATTAAAAACTTCCAACTCTCAAGATGATAACTTCTACGAAGTGCTGGAAAACCAGCAAAAGTATGTAGTAGAACATGTAGATTGGGAGGAAGTGTTTGAGTAGCAAAAAGGGTGCGGGCAAAAGGGCAATAGCAGGTGCAGGGCAGTCAAAAGAAGAAAAGAATGCTATCCGGCGCAGGGCCAAGGTAAGGGCCAGGAGGTGGCACCGGATGATCAGCCCTTGGCATATGTGCATCGGTGCGGTTGTGTTTGGCCTAATTGCCGGCGGACTCAGCTACAGCGGCGTACTGGAAGGGGTGGACCATCTGGTCAGCGATATGGTTTACAAGGCAGTAAACCGGAAACTGGATAATTCACCCGTCAGGATTATTTCTATTGATAAAAAAACGGTGGATAAATATGGGGAATATCAAAATTGGTCCAGGGATAAAACCGTGGAATTACTGGACCGCCTAAACCAGACGGTAGAAACGGCGCCTGGCGCTATTGGGCTTGATATGCAGTTCAGTGAGGAAAAGGACAGCGAAGGCGACCAGGCGTTGGTAGAAGCTTGCGGAACATATAAAAATATCTGTTTTAGCGCATATGCCGCACGTGTAGAACAATTATTTGGATTAGAATTTAAAGAGGATTATGACCTGCAGTATATTGCCCGTACAGACGATCCGGCAGAAGAACAATTAATAGCAATGGTAGAGCCGCCGTTTGAAAGCCTGTTGGAACAGGCTACGGTTGGAATTGTGAATAACGTAAATATGTCTGAAGATGGCATCGTAAGGAATGCTTTTTCCAGTGTCAAAATAGATGGGGTTGAGATCGACAGTTTTGCAACTGTTATTTATAAGATGTATATGGACTCCAAGGGGACGGAGTATACTTTGCCAAAGATGGATGAGGGGACGTATTTCCAGTTTACGTTTTCAAAGACGAGCCAGGAATATACGGTGTATTCTTTTTGCGATGTACTGGAAGGTAAAATTGCCCCGGCAGCATTTGCGGGCGGCATCGTACTGGTCAGCAGTTATCTGGACGACAGTATGTTTGATACTCCATACCAGCACGGCGAGCAGATGCATGAAATGGAAATGCAGGCAAACCTGATCGAAGCCTTGTTGGAACAGCGTACCGGGCAGGAAGCATCGAGGAACTTTGTGGCTATATTTTATGCATTCTTTATTGCGTTGTTCTTTATCGCCACTTCTTACAGTTCCATGAGGCTTACAATTATCATTGCGGCGCTGGTTGGAGTGGCACAGTTTTTTGCCTGTTGGATCGTAAACTTGTTTGGGTACTATGTCAATATCCTTGTCCCGCTTCTTATGGCAGTTGTGATTTCTGTTTATAACCTGGTTATGCGTAATGTGCTTACCATGCGTAAGCAGTACGCGATGGAGGAAGTTTTTCGAAAATATGTGGACGAAAGCGTTGTGACGGAACTGGAAAAAGATGGGCGCATTGAAGCACGCATTGGGGTGGTTAGGAAAGATGTCGCCGTTTTATTTGTAGACATCCGCGGCTTTACGTCGTTGTCTGAGTGCCTGGCGCCAGAACAGATCGTAGTTATTTTAAACGCATACCTTGGGCTGGTAGCACAGGCTGTAGCAAAGTATAAAGGGACGTTGGATAAGTTTATCGGGGATGCGGCAATGGCGGTCTTTAATTCCCCAACGGATTTGGATGACTACGAATTTCGCGCAGTGTGTGCGGCATTAGAGCTGCGTGCCAGTGCGTCTGACCTGAATGAAAAATGTAAAAAGGAATTTGGAAAACAGGTATCCTTTGGGATCGGGATACAGTGCGGGGAAGCAGTTATTGGAAATATCGGCTGTGAAAGGCGTATGGATTATACTGCGATCGGCGATACCGTCAATACAGCATCCCGCCTGGAAGGTGTGGCGGCGCCAGGGCAGATCCTAATCGGCATGGAATTGATGCAGCGGCTGCAGGGGCGGATACAGACAAGCTTTGCCGGGGATTTCAAATTGAAAGGCAAAAGGCATGCGGTACCAGCCTACCTGGTAGAAGGCATTGCACAGGCGGATAAAATGGAAGCGGGGGCTTCATAGCATCACCACGCAAGGATTTAAGGGGCGTAAGGATATGGAAAGGAAAACTATGAGTGGGCTGTATTGCATACCAAAACTACACCAGATCGAGGAGTATTTGGCAATTTCTGAAAAATATCAAATGGGGTTTGAATATAATGATTTTTTCCAGCCGTCGGTCCTGGACGACGAAACGGAAACCAACAGGTTGATCGAAACATACCTTGCCACAGGCAGGGACTGTTCCAACGATACGCTTCATGGCGCTTTTTTTGATATATGCATCGACAGTATAGACAGCAGGATTTTTCAGGCAAGTGATTTTAGGGTCCATCAAAGTATGGACATCGCCAAGCGGATGGGGCTTCGGGCAGTGGTATTCCATACAAATTACATTGTAAACTTCAGGTTGAAAAGCTACCTGGAGACATGGCTTTCGCGTAACGAACGCTATTGGAAGGGGATCCTTTTGGAATACCCCGGCCAGGAAATATATTTGGAAAATATGTTTGACGATTCGCCTGGGCTATTGCAGGAGCTTGCGGGGCGGATGGCGGATGTGCCGCGTTTTTTTGTCTGTCTGGACACTGCCCATGCAATGATTTCGGGGAGCCCGCTGGCGCCTTGGCTGGAAGGGCTAAAGCCGTATACCGCGCATGTGCATATCAATGACAATGACGGGAAAGAAGACCTGCACTTGCCAGTGGGCCGTGGGGTTTTCCCTTGGGGGGAATACGATGCGTGGATCCGTTCTTTTGCGCATAAGCCGTCGGTATTGATAGAAGTCAGGGACTGTAAGGATTTAAGGGAGTCAATAGCGTATATGGAGCGCCATGCGCTTTATCCATTTGGCTGAGGCCAAAAGTTAATCGTTTGTTAATGATTTCCTTATGAAAATGTAAGAAAAACATAACCCTCTGTTATAATATAGCAGCCATAATTGTGATATAATGCTTCTATACTGCAAACGCCAGAATATACAGTAATAGTGTTACGTATCATACAGCCAGCGCAGGAAATGCGCAGACCTATCTGAACGGTCACCAGTAATACGGCTAAGAAAGTGCCTGGCTGGTGGCCAGCATTCAAGTTATACTGTAAATTTAACTGGTGTGCAGTATAGACAACAGTTGAAGCATGGCTGGCATGCAGCATTAGAAAGACAGAGGTAAAACGGATTATGAAAACACGAGCAGAAGGGGCAGGATACAAAGGCAGCCCAAATGGCCCAGGCCGGTTGCATTATGATATAAATAAGGATACAGGCGGTAAAGGCAGCCTGCCCACCGGGCTTACTACCGAGGAGGCAGGCAGGCGGGCTGCACAGGGGCTTGGGAACCGGACCGATATTTCAACAGGGAAGACAACTGCAAAAATTATAAAGACGAATGTATTTACTTATTTTAATTTAATTTTTGTAATCCTGTCTATTTTGCTGTGTATTGTCGGCTCCTGGCGGAACCTGACGTTCCTCCCGATTGTTATTATCAATACCGTAGTCGGTATTTTGCAGGAACTGCGTGCAAAACGTACGCTTGACCAGATGAATATGCTCAATGCCCCGCGTTCCATAGTCGTAAGGGACCAGGTACAGTCCGAGATCCCATCAGACGACCTCGTAAAAGATGACATTGTGCTGCTAAAAGCCGGGAACCAGATCTGCGCCGATGCCGTTGTCGTACAAGGGGAACTGTCTGTGAATGAATCCCTGCTGACCGGGGAAGCAGATGAGATTAAAAAGGAAGTTGGAGGCCAGCTGCTATCCGGCAGTTTTGTAGTATCCGGCCAATGCTATGCAAGGCTGGAACGCGTAGGGAATGATTCCTATATTTCCAGGCTGGCAGCGGAAGCCAAGGCGATGGGGGACGGCGAGCAGTCTGAGATGATGCGTTCGTTGAACCAGCTGGTTAAATGGATCGGCATTATTATTATCCCGGTTGCCGCCATTTTATTTTCGCAGGCGTATTTTATCAACCATGAGACGTTCCAAAAAAGCATCGTATCAATGGTCGCGGCCATCCTTGGCATGATACCGGAAGGGCTTTACCTGTTGACAACAGCCGCCCTGGC
The DNA here is from genome assembly GCA_947089855.1 of uncultured Eubacterium sp. GTDB lineage: Bacteria > Bacillota > Clostridia > Lachnospirales > Lachnospiraceae > Eubacterium_J. The sequence continues at coordinate 18,576 of CAMUML010000063.1, read as the reverse complement.
TTTAAGCACTATACGCCTGGCCCAAAAACAAGTCCTTTTGCATGATATGAAAAGCATTGAGACGCTTGCGCGGGTCGATGTCCTGTGCGTTGATAAAACCGGAACGATCACAGAGCCTGGGATGCAGGCGGTTAAGCTTTTTGCAAGCGGCCAGAATCCACAAGGCAGCATTCCAGCCTCCTTTCTAGAGCAGCTTTTGGCAGATTACTGTGCGGCTCTGCCAGATGAAAACGCTACGATGCAGGCCATCCGTGCCTACCAGCCTATCCGTTCACTGGCAGAAAGTGGAAAACGGCCGTCCAGGATGGCGCTGGCAGCTGAACCGTTTTCTTCGGCCAGAAAATATAGCACGGTTACCTTTTCAGATGGGACATACCTTTTGGGGGCGCCCGAATTTATTATGAAGGGCCAATACAGTACTATATCTGGGGAAATTGCGCCGTATCTGCAAAAGGGGTACCGCGTCCTGCTCATTGGGGTTTACGCGGCAGGCGGTACGGAAGGGGACGTCCTTCCACTTGGATATTTGATCTTATCGAATCCGATCCGGGAAAATGCAGTGGAAACGTTTGCTTATTTTAGGGAACAGGGCGTTGCTGTAAAAGTAATATCCGGCGACAATCCACAAGCGGTGTCGGAAATTGCAAAACGCGCCGGGATCGCCCATGCAGATGCATTTGTCGATGCAGGTACGCTGCAGACAGAAGAACAGTTATGGGAAGCCGCTAAAACCCATACGGTTTTTGGGCGCGTAACGCCAAAACAAAAACAGGTATTGGTACGTGCATTGCAGGGTATGGGCCATACTGTTGCTATGACCGGGGATGGCGTGAACGACATCCTTGCGATGAAAGACGCCGACTGCAGCGTTGCAATGGCATCCGGCAGCGAAGCAGCGGCACACGCCGCGCAGCTGGTGCTGTTGGACTCTGATTTTGCACATATGCCGGATGTCGTGCTGGAAGGGCGGCGCGTAGTCAATAATATCCAGCGTTCTGCCAGCCTGTTCCTGGTAAAAAATATCTTTTCGCTTTTGATGGCGGTATTTGCCGTTGTTACCGCCATTACGTATCCGCTGGAACCTGCCCAGATTTCGCTGGCTGGCATGTTTACAATCGGCCTGCCAGGCTTCCTGCTGGCATTGGAGCCGAATAAAAACCGTATCCAGGGGCATTTTATACGCAATGTCCTGTTAAAAGCCTTCCCGGCCGGGCTGATCGATGTGCTGGCCGTGGCTGCGCTGGTAGTCCTTGGCGGACGGCTAGGTTTTTCCCGCAGCGAAATTGCTACCGCATCCACTGTACTTATTTCCATCGTCGGGTTTACCGTCCTTTGCCAGATCAGCCGCCCATTTAACCTGTATAAATACGGCATCCTGGCGTTGAATATTTCCGGAATGCTGGTCGGCGCGGTATTTTTCAGCCGTCTGTTTGCAATGGGTGCATTGTCAAACAAGTGCATCCTGGCCACGGCCCTTTTTTCAGCTGCGGCAGGCATCCTATACTGCGTGCTGACAGCCGTTGTACAAAAATTGGGTGCATGGTACCGGGCCAACCGGCAGGCGGAAGGAAAAGCCAGGCAGGCATTGGCTGGGAAATATAAAAATCATTTCAACATGGATTAAAGTTTGATGTTACTTTTCACACCCCAGCCAAAAAGCGGCTGTGCTGTAAAAAGTAACGGCATCCGGCCCATTGGAAGTTCGCCTTTGGCGAAGGGCCGGATGCATGGCAAGCCGCATTCTTTGGCCCAGACCAAGCAGCGGGTGCTTGGTCTGGGTGTGAAAAGTAACAGTTTGATACCTTGCTGTTTAAAACAGCAAGGTATTTTGTTGCCTTCTAGGGGTAATTGTGGTAGCATTTATTTGACTAAAAACAGATGATGTAGCCGGAAAATTTGGAAATGGAGTTTTCAGACAGTTCAATGGGGCAGGGATACTGGAAAGCGGGGACGTAGAATGGCGGAATTTTTGATGGAAGCGCTGGAGTTGGTTTTGGATCTTGCAGAGTTTATTTATGAAGTAAGGAAGGAAAAAAAGAAAAAGAAGCAGAAAAAATTACATGGCCTTATTTTAGGCAGCAAAACAGAAGAGGAGCGGCAAAATGGCAGAAGAAAATAAAAAAACAGCTGGCAGGCGGCTGGCAAAATATGTTCCGGATTATATCGCCTTCGACTTGGAGACAACCGGTATTAGCTATGTCAATGACAAGATTATAGAAATTTCAGCCGTAAAGGCCATAAAAGGGAAAGTAACCGATACTTTTTCCACACTGGTCAACCCGCAGTGTACGATTCCCCATGAAGCGTCGCGGGTCAATGGCATTACAGATGCTATGGTAGCAAAGGCGCCCCTTATCGAAGAAGTACTCCCGGATTTTCTCACGTTTATCGGAGACTTTGTACTGGTTGGGCATAATATCCAATATTTTGACCTGCGGTTTATCAACCAGGCAGCGCAGCAGCTGTCTATGGAGCCCATTGCAAATGATTTTATTGACACGCTGGCTATGGCCAGAAGCTGCCTGCCGCAGCTTTTTAGCCATAAGCTGTCAGACGTATCCGCTTATTTGGGCATAGATACTGCTGGAGCGCACCGGGCGTTAAATGACTGTATGATGGCCTTGCAGTGTTATGAAAAAATGGCAGAGATCCAAAAAGGGATGGTGTTGGAGCTTTGCCCGCAGTGTGGCGGCGAATTAAAAAAACGCAAAGGTAAATTTGGGGAATTTTTTGGATGCAGCAATTACCCGCAGTGCAGGTTTACTAAAAAATGCAGGTAGGAATAACAGATATATTGAAATTGTAGTAATTAACTATAAACATTCCCTTGCCCTTCTGATATTTTGTAAAGGGCAGTATAGATGGCGGTAAGCAGGAGGGACTATGGCAAGACGGGCGGCAGTTGGGATAACTGATTTTAGTGACCTAATAGAAAATAATTATTTTTACGTTGACAAAACGCATTTCATAAAAGAATGGTGGGATAGTGGTGATAAAGTAACGCTGTTCACCCGCCCAAGGCGGTTCGGCAAGACACTTTTTATGAGTATGATAGAACAATTTTTTTCCGTAAAATATGCAGATAGGCAAAGCCTGTTTCATGGCTTGTCTATTTGGAGGGAAGAAAAGTACCGAAAGCTGCAGGGAACGTATCCGGTCATTTTTTTGAGTTTCGCAGGCATAAAAAAAAGCAGCTGCCAAGGGGCCTATAACGCAATCCACAAATTGATCGTAAGGGAATTCAACCGATGTTTTTTCTTAGTAGATGGCGGCTGCCTGACATTACAGGAGAAAGATGCTTTTGTACGGATTGCAAGCGGCCAGGGCCAGGAAGAGGATATTGTGGCTTCTGTAAACCAGCTTTCCGAATACTTATCACGTTACTATGGAAAACGGGCGGTTATTTTATTGGATGAGTATGATACCCCTATGCAGGAGGCGTTTGTAAACGGGTATTGGGATGAGCTGGTAAAATTTACTAGGAGTTTGTTTGAAGCAACCTTTAAGGATAATCCATATTTGGAACGCGGGATTATGACTGGGATTACGCGCATCAGTAAAGAATCGCTTTTTTCCGGCCTGAATAATTTAAAAGTGGTTTCGGTTACATCAAAAAAATATGCGGCTGCGTTTGGGTTTACGCAAGAGGAGGTGATGCATGCCCTAGAAGAGTTTGGCCTTACAGATATGGAAGAGGGTGTGCGGCACTGGTATGAAGGCTACAAGTTTGGGGACTGCAGGAGCATCTATAACCCGTGGTCAATTATAAATTTCCTGGATGAGAAGGAGTTTAAGGCCTATTGGTCAAACACAAGCTCCAACAAACTAGTGGAGGATCTGGTACGTAGAGGTGGCATAGGCATAAAACAGCTGGTGGAGGATTTGCTAAATGATAAAGCGATTTGTGTCGACATCGATGAAGAAATTGTATATAATGAACTAAATTATAAGAAGGATGCTATATGGGGGCTGCTTTTGGCCAGCGGGTATTTAAGGGTTGACGGTTGCCAGCTGAACAGGAGGGGGAAGCAGGAATATATGCTTTCTCTTACGAATCTGGAAGTACAGGAAATGTTTGACCGTATGGTTGTCGGCTGGCTGGATAGCAATGCGTATCCAAATGGAAATTTTTCAGAAGCTTTACTGGCCGGTGATATAACTATGATGGATAGTATTTTAAATGATGTGCTGATTTCTTCTATCAGCTATTATGACAGCGGCGCAAAGCCTTCCGAATGGAAGCTGCCTGAAAATTTTTATCATGGGCTTGTGCTTGGCCTGATTGCTAGTTTGCGTAACTTGTACGCAATTACGTCAAATAGGGAAAGCGGCTTAGGAAGGTATGATGTGCTGTTGGAGCCTTTGCAAGATGAGGATGATGGAATGATCTTGGAATTTAAGGTCCATAACGGCAAAGAAGAACGGGATATGGAAGCGACTGTGGATGCAGCAATCTGGCAGATCCTTAGCAAGAAGTATGCAGCATCCTTGGAGGCAAAAGGCATAAGAGGGGATAAAATACGGATCTATGGATTTGCATTTGGAGGGAAGCAGGCAGTGGTTGGCGGTGGTTATCTAAAAGATTATGAAGCTGCGGATTGCACGGACTTTTAAGCGCTAGATCCGGTAAATGAAGAACCGGGGATTGGCCGTTGTATACGGCGGCAATCCCCATAACCTGGCTATTTTCGATTGTTTTGCTTATTTACAGACAGTGGCAAAGTGCGCCTATTTAGGTACCTAATAGGCTCAGTACATTCTGCGGATTGTGGTTAGCCTGTACCAGTATGGATATTCCGGCCTGCAGCAAAATTTGCTGGATGGAATCTTGCACCATTGCCTGCGGGATGTCGGTATCCCGGATCAATGATTCTGCGGTGGCTGTTTGTTCGCTGGTATTGTCCAGGTTGGCGATGGTATGTTCCAAACGGTTTTGCAGCGCACCGTAGATGCCCCTTATTTCACTTACACGCCCTATAGCGGACTGTACCGCATCCATCGCTTCCTGGCAGGTAGTTTCTTCCAGCAGGCTAGTATACGAAAGCCCCAGTGTTTTGGTATTGACCTTGTATAGCGGGACTTCGGTCCCCTGTTTGGAAAGTGCCCCAACTTGGAGCATACAGCGCCCGCAAAGCATATCTTCCAGGTCAAGGGGTCTTCCGCCTCCGCCTCCAATGATAGAACCGCCTCCGACATTTAGGGCAGCAGTAATGACCGACCCGGCACCTCCTAAAGATGCATAAGACAGGCGCCTTACAAAATCTACCAGGCCAGGGTCCCCGTTGCTGAACAGGCCGCGCAGCTGCCCCTGCGTCAGCCCAGCCCGGTCTTGCAGCGCCTGGTCCAAAGATTTTCCTGCCAATAGGTCAGCAAAGATTTTATTCATCCCTTTCGCTATATTGCCCCCTGTTACACGCCCGCCCCCGTTTGCCAGGTAACCAACATATGCCGCTGCCAGATAGCCGTGCCCATAGGGCCGGTTGTCTATGGTATACCGTCCGAGCCAACGTGCAATATCTGCATCATAGGTGGTATCACCCGCACTTGTAAGCAGCTTTGCATAGGTCCGGAAAATATTGTTCCATCCGGTCGGAAACCCTCCTCCTGCCAGCTGTGCCGTCCCTTCGGTAAACCATTCCGGAAGCCCACGGAAAGCCGTATTCAAAGAATACTGCATAACGGTATGCATAAATTCATGCGCAATGGTAGACTGCAGCGCTTCGGTGCGCTGGCCGTTTCCTTGGGCGTCATCCAGGTCAAAATCAGCCGAATCCACTTGTATCGCCATAGAGACAATCGTTCCGCCGGAAGTCCACCATCCTGCCCGCGCGAGCGTCCCGTCCCGCCCGTCTATACCGGTTACTTGTATGGACACATCCATCGAACCGGCTGCCACGGAACCTGTAAAAGCTGGGAATGCCGTCAATATTTGGTCTAATACTTTGGGGATCATTTCTTCTGCTATAATATTAGCTATGTCCCCGCCCGCAGAAACAGGGTTTAAGGTACGGCCAAGGCCCGCCGCACTGCGTGCGGCGTTATTTTCCAGTAGCGTACTGCTTACGCTCATACCCCCACCCGCTGTATGGAATTGGAGCCGGTACCGGTAAGTTCCAGGTGCCAGACGGCAATTGGAGTAATATCCGTCCTCCGGAAACAGCGCTTTTCCATTAAACAGCGTTTTGTTTGCAGTAGCATCAATTTCCCCTTTTAACTGCTGCAGTTCACAGTCCAACGCTGCACGGTCGTTTTCCGCCATCGTCCCATTTGCTGCCCGCACTGCCAATTCATTTGCCCGTTGGAGCATGGCTTGTATTTCGCCCAATGCCCCATCGGCAGCTTGTATTAGGGAGATCCCTTCTTTTGCATTTGATGCCGCCCGGGTTAGTCCCCGTATCTGCCAGCGCATTTTTTCTGAAATAGAAAGCCCAGCCGAATCATCTGCCGCCCGGTTAATGCGGTATCCGCTAGTAAGGGACTCGGAAGTTTTTTCCTTTTTTTTCTGATTTGTTTTGAATTGCCTGCCCGCCTGTAATGCGGGCATATTTAATTGGACCGGATTCATTTTACCCCCCCCCCTTGCTATTTTTGTCGTTTTAAAGCCTTTTGAGTTCAGGTAACATCATCAAATACCATTTTTAAATATCTAAACACCAGTTTACAAGTTTTTGTTTAGGCACAAGATATAGATAAAATAGTCACAAATATATACAATATATAGTTTGAGCTTTTACAATAATATGTCAAAACCTGAAAAGTTGTAAATTGGTGTATCAAAATATAAATATCAAATATAAGACATTGCGGGTTGTTTCTGATTTCTATAAGCCAGTTTTTTTCCAAGATTGAGAACTTATGAGATATATTAGTATGTAATTATAAGGAAGGGATACCGCAAAGTCAACCCTATTTCTTTCATTTTCCATTAAAACAGACAGGCAGGATTTGGCCCAAATATATGAACATATTACCCCTATTCTTTCTTAACTGTGAAAATTGTTTGGATTATGAAAACTTTCAGAATGGTGCCATGTGGTTAGAACCTTGTGTATTTATACTTACGAGTGATTATCATATGATTCAAGATAACAACGCTCGTAAGCCGGCGTTATTTGGCAAGTTTAGTGTTTTACAATATAGCTTCATGCAAAAAAATCCATCAGCGATATAAAGGAACAACTTCCATTTGTTATGCTAGAATTTTTACACAGCGTTCATACCGGGCCTGTAAGGCATTAGGCAACTGCTAGACAGCTGGCTGCTTCTTTGCCACACCGTCTACTGCCACCAGTGTAACGCTTGAGAAAACCAGCCGCCGCCATGATACCCAATCGAAACCACCACACGAACCGGGTTACTATTCACGGCCTGGGGGCCGCTCATAGTAACCTTTCGGGGCGATATTGGAAGTTTGCTTCGCAAAATCGCCCCTCACTCCTGAATCATGTTCTCACGGAATGCGCAGTTTATGCGCATTCCTGGCCCGTGAATAGTAACCGAACCGGTCAATTGCCAGAAAATTAATCCAAATAAAGCTTCCCTCGAACCAAAATAAATGTTATAATCAATCAATATTATACAATGCTTTTATAAATGCGAAACCAGCATTGCTAGGCAAAACAGGGTTTTCGGCATTTTAAATGGAATAGAAAGGGCAAATAATCATGGGCAATCATAATCAAAGGCAAACACCCCTTATGGGATGGGCTTCCTGGAATTGTTTCCGTACAAATATCAATGAAGCAAAAATAAAAGAACAGGCAGACGCGCTGGTATCCAGTGGGCTGGCAGCGTGCGGTTACCGTTATCTGAATATTGATGACGGTTTTTTTGGTGGCAGGGACAAGCATGGGGAATTGCAGTTCCATCCGCAACGGTTTCCAAACGGCATCAAAGTGGTTGCCGACTATGCGCATAAGCTGGGGCTGTTTGCAGGCATTTATACGGATGCCGGGGACAATACGTGCGGGTATTATTATGATAATGAAATAACAGGAGGGTTTCAGGCAGGCTGTTACGGGCACGAGGAAGAAGACCTGCGCAAACTGCTGGTGGAAGGCGGGTTTGATTTTATTAAGGTCGACTGGTGCGGCGGACTGCGCCTTGGGCTGGATGAGGAAGAACAGTATACCAAAATCGGAACGATTATCGACCAGATCCGGAAGGAAACCGGCAAACCGGTCGTTTATAATATCTGCCGGTGGGAATTTCCTGGGGAATGGGCTACACGGATAGCGGATTCCTGGCGTACAGGCTTGGATATAGAGCCGGATTTTTCGTCCGTCCTATACCAGATCGACCGTATGAAGCCTTTGGCACGGTTTTGCCGTCCAGGCCATGTCAATGATTCGGATATGATGCAGATTGGCAATGGCATGTCTGAGGAAGAAGAGAAAACACATTTTGCGATGTGGTGTATGCTGTCTACGCCGCTTATGATCGGCGGCGACCTGACAAAGATTTCGGACAGTACGCTGGAAATCCTTAAAAATGAGGAACTGATCGCCATAAACCAGGACGCTGCCTGCAGGCAGGCGGTTGTGGTGCAGGAATACCGGGATGCCGATGGCAGCCTAATTGCGGAAGCATGGATCAAAGAGCTTGCGCAGGAGGCGGGCAGTGGGGAAATAAAACGGGCGGTGGCACTGTTAAACCGCAGCGGCCAGGAACTGGAATTGGAGTTTGACCTCAAAAAAGCAGGGCTAGACGGCATCCTTTCGCTGCGTGACCTTTGCAGCGGGCAGGACAGGGAGCCGGTGGCGGTTTTAAAGGAACGGCTGCCGGCACATGGCATCTGTGTCTTTCGCGTGGCCAGTGCCAGGGACTGCGGATACCGGGACTGCCATGTAGATGCCAAAATTGGCAGGGAGAAATTTGTAAAAATTTCGGAACAGGAAAAAGAAGAGCTGATGCGGCAAGGCGCCATGCTTGTAGATGTCCGTACGCCAAAAGAGTACGACAGGGGCCATCTGGAAGGTGCGGTCAATATCCCTTACAGTACGGTTTATTTGGAGGCAGAGAAAGTCCTGCCGGATAAGGCAAAACCGGTGATCGTCTGCTGTGCGACCGGAAAACGCAGCAGTATGGCAAAAGAACGTCTGGATTTTATGGGATATGAACACGTATGGTATTTCGGCAGCATATTTTAAAAAACCGGTTCTGGTGGGAGGGAATAAGATGTACCATTATCATATACGTTTTTATTTGCCAGGCCAGCCATGCAGGGAATTTGAACAGATAAAAAAGCTGCCCCCGCTTGCTAGCTTTACACATGGGTTTTCAGAAAGCGGCCTGCCGGATAGCGGGCTTGCGGCTCAGGCAGATGTTATTTTAGCCAATCTGCGAAACCTGGACGCACAAAAGGCCATAGCGGACCTTCTTTGTGCAAAGCGTGGGGAAGCCGAATTGATCCTGCTGGCAGAGAAAAGCCAGTTTGGCTGTATATCGGATGCTTTGGGTGGTATCCGGGATGTCTGGATCTGCCCAATGGCGGATGATGAAATCCAGTTCCGTTTTGTTAGGTGGCAGCAGGCTTATCAAACCGGCAAGGACTTGTGGGAGTCAAACCAGTTTTTAGATGCTACCATCAACTATGTTCCAAACCTGATCTGGTATAAAGATAAAAATGGTGTCCATCATAAGGTCAACGACTGTTTTTGCAGGACGGTAAACAAGGAGAGGAACCAGGTGGAAGGGAGCCGCCACGCCTATATCTGGGATGTGGAACAAGACGATCCTGCCTGTATCGAATCCGAGCGGGAGGTTATGGAGAAACGTAAGACCTGTATATCGGAGGAAACCATCCGCACAGGGGAAGGGATGCGCCAGCTTACGACGTATAAAAGCCCGTTGTATGACTTGGATGGCAGCGTTATGGGGACTGTCGGCGTAGCAATTGATGTGACACAGGAGCGCCTTTATGAACAGGAAATTATACGCAAAAACCAGACGCTTGAGAAGATTTTTACAACGATTGACTGCGGGGTGATGCGCCATACGGCAGACGGGGCACGTGTCCTAAGCATTAACCGGGCAGCGCTCAAAATTTTGGGTTATGAATCCATAGAAGAAATGATGGCGGACGGGTTTGATATGGTTGCAGGGACTGTGGTTGATGAGGACAAACCGAAGCTGCGGGCCTGCATCAAAAGCTTGGAAAAAGCAGGGGACAGCATAAGCACAGAATACCGTGTACAGCATCGGGACGGGGAGCTTTTGCATGTTATGGGGAATGTCAAGCTTTTGGAAGAAAACGGGGTATTGCTCTACCAAAGGTTCCTTTTAGACTGCACGGCCCAAAAACTGATCGTAAAAAGGAATGAAAGGCGGCAGATGGAGTTGATCCAGGCACTTAGTACGGATTACAATATTGTCTGCTATTTTGACCTGGATGCGGGTACCGGCAGTTTGCTGCGCAGCGGGGAAGGGGACGGCGGGGCATTTGTGCCTGATGCAGAAGGAGCCGTCCCGTTTCAAGGGAGCATGGACCGCTATATCACGGAGATTGTATATGGGGAAGACCGGGATCTGGTGCGGCAGTTTTGTTCGTCTGAGTACCTGATTCCGGGGCTCGAAGCACGGAGCATGCAGTATGTTAATTACCGTGCCATTTGGAATGGGGAGATTACGTATTACCAGCTAAAAGCAGTACGCACAGGCAACTGGAAGGAACAGCATGGGATTGTCCTGGGCCTGCGCAGCGTGGACGAAGAGATCCGCGGTGAAATGGAAAAGAAAAATATGCTGGAAGATGCCTTGCTACAGGCAAACCGGGCAAGCAAGGCAAAAAGCATTTTCCTGTCCAATATGTCGCACGATATACGCACGCCTATGAATGCTATTGTCGGTTTTACCGCGCTTGCCATTACGCATATTGATGACAAAGAACAGGTGGAAGAATACCTAAATAAGATCATGATGTCAGGCAACCACCTGTTAAGCCTGATCAACGATGTGCTGGATATGAGCCGCATTGAAAGCGGCAGGATGCATCTGGATGAAAAGCCATGTTCGCTGCCGGATATTCTGCATGGCCTGCGCAGTATCCTGCAGGCAGACATCCATGCAAAACAGATTGACCTTTATATGGATGCTGTGGATATTATGGATGAAGAGATCTGCTGCGACAAACTGCGGCTAAACCAGGTGCTGTTAAACCTGTTAGGCAATGCGGTCAAATATACCGGCGCGGGCGGAATGGTCAGTATGCGGATCATAGAAAGGGCAGGCGCGCCGGAGGGGTTTGCCAATTATGAGTTCCAGATCAAAGATAATGGAATCGGCATGAGCGGGGAGTTTGTTTCCCGGATCTTTGAGCCATTTGAACGGGAACAGAGCAGTACCATCAACAAAATCCAGGGCACCGGGCTTGGAATGGCGATCACCAAAAATATTGTCGATTTAATGAATGGGACGATTGCCGTAAAAAGCGAGCAGGGCAAAGGTACACAGGTAACGGTATGCTTTACCTTCCGCCTGCATTCCGGTGCAAAAGAACTACAGGATATACCAAAGCTGAAAGGCTGCAGGGCATTGGTTGTGGACGACGACTTTAATACTTGTGATAGCGTTACTTATATGATGGGGCAGATGGGGCTGCGTGCAGAATGGACACTTTCTGGAAAAGAAGCCTTGCTGCGCACGCACCAGGCGGTTACCAGGGGGGATATTTATACCGTTTATATTATTGACTGGATGCTGCCGGATATGAACGGTATTGAAGTCGCACGCAGGATACGCAAAGAAATGGGGGACGACGTGCCGATCATCCTTCTGACGGCGTATGACTGGCTGGATATTGAAGAGGAAGCGAAAGAAGCAGGGGTCAATGGTTTTTGCAGCAAGCCATTGTTTTTGTCCGAGCTGAACGGCTGCCTGCATTCCATTGTAGATAAACAGGAGCAGGAAACTGGCAGCCCTGCAAGGAAAACGGCACACCATACCGGGCGTATCCTGTTAGCGGAAGATAATGAAGTAAACCAGGAGATTGCCGCAGCGATTTTAGGCGATGCAGGGTTTACGATAGAAATAGCAGGGAACGGGCAGGCCGCAGTGGATATGCTCAAAAATTCCAAGCCGGGCTATTACCGGCTTATCCTTATGGATGTACGTATGCCGCATATGGACGGCTACGAAGCTACGAGGGCAATCCGCGGGCTTGCCGACCAGAAGCTGGCTTCCATCCCAATTTTGGCAATGACCGCAGATGCTTTTGAAGAAGACCGGCAGGAAGCATTGGCCTGTGGGATGGACGGGCATTTGACCAAGCCGATTGATGTAGATATGTTGTTGCAGACATTGGATCAAATATTAGAATAAAAAACGTTTGCGGCATTCGTCGACAATCTGGACGCCAGCGCTTGTCCCAATGCGGCTGGCACCGGCTTGGACCATAGCAAGGGCATCGTCTACCGTGCGTATGCCGCCGGATGCTTTGACCTGTATCTGGCTGCCTACGCAAGCTTTCATTAATTTTACATCTTCCAGTGTGGCCCCACCGCTGCCGTAGCCGGTCGAGGTTTTGATAAAATCAGGTTTTACAAGCAGGGAAATATCGCATAGGCGGCGTTTTTCTGCTTCTGTTAGATAACAGTTTTCAAAAATTACTTTCACAGGTACTTCTTTATTGTGGCAGGCTGTTACGATCTGCTGCATTTCTGTCTCAATATAATCCCAGTTCCCGCTTTTTAGTTCTACCAGGTTTATGACATAATCAATTTCTCCGGCGCCTTTTTCTATGGCATCGGCTGCTTCAAATACTTTGGCTTCGATGGTCGACTGGCCGAAGGGGAAGCTGACTGTGGCATCACAGAGGATACCAGTGCCTTCCAGCAGTTTTGTGCAGTAGGCAAGGGAAGCGGTATTAATGGCCACGGTTTTAAAATGATACTCTATGGCCGTTTCACAGTGGGCTTTTAGTTCTGCCAGGGTGGTGTACGGTTTTAGCAATGTATGGTCAATCATACTGGCTAATTGTTCCGGTGTGGAAGCTGATGGTTTCATAAATATCCCTCCTATTTTTCGAAATAGATTTTAAGTGTGTTCCGTTTGCCTGCGTATTGTGAAGGACAGGCCAACCCAATGTAGGGTTTGGAGCAGCCGTTATCTGTTGTACAATGGTCCATCGTAATAACCATTATAACGGATGATAGAAAAGGTGTAAAGTTTTAGTTACTATTTACGGGCCAGGAATGTGCAGTTTATGCGCATTCCGTGAGAATATAGTTCAAGTTTTATTAAAATTAGGGAAGGCTTTTGAATTTCCACTTGACAGCACGATTATACGGCTGTATAATAAATTATACAAAAGTATAACAAGGAGGTATGAAGGTATGGGAAATACGGAAAAAAAATTAGGAGAAGCGGAACTGGAAATTATGCAGGCCATTTGGGATAGTGGAAAGCCGGTTACTTCTAATTATATTTTAAAGCAGCTGCAAGGAAGGAGGCGATGGCAGCTTTCTACATTAATGACGTCATTAGCAAGGCTAGCGGATAAGGGGTTTGTCCATTGCGACCGGTCAACCGGAAGCAACCTGTATACTCCAGTTATTCCGGAAAATGAATATAAGGTTGGAGCGAGCAGGCATTTTTTGGAAAAGCTGTATAACAATTCTGTACAGAATATGATAGCGGCACTCTATAGCAGCCGGACGATTAAAAATTCTGATCTTGAAGAACTTCGTAATTTTTTGGATCAATTGGAGGATAAATGATGGCAGATATATTCTTATCTATTTTTGGAATTTCCGTACCGGCTAGTTTGATAGTGCTTGCTGTGGTTTCCTTTACGCCGTTTTTCAATAAGCGGTATGCGTTGAAATGGAAATACTTTATTTGGATCTTTCTTGCCGTGTGGCTGCTAGTTCCGTTTTACACAGCGTGTGGGCAGTTTGCTATGGATCAGTTCGCGCAAATGCAGGATGCGCCTGGGGGACAGTATACAGGCGCCCAGGCAGGGGGAGGCAGGCCGTCCAGGCGCGTGATTGTTAAGATACCAGCTCAAATGGCCGCTCCGGTCACCGTGCCGTCCGGACAAAATCGTTTGGGTATTACCATGCTTGACCTATTAGCCCTTGTTTGGATCGTTGGCAGCCTGGTTTTTCTGTCGGTGCATTTGACCAGTTATGCCTGCTACAGGCGGCAAGTGGACAAAAAAGGAAACTTGATAAAGGATACGCATATTTTAAGCCAGATATTTTATCTAAAACGTGAATTGGGTATCAGGCGGAGCATACAGGCGGTAACATACAACGAAGCAGAAAGCCCTATGGTCATTGGTTTTTTAAAACCCGTTTTAGTTTTGCCGAAGGAACATTACAGCCCCGAGGAACTGTTTTTTGTTTTAAAACATGAGCTGGTCCATTTCAAACGGGGGGATGTATATTTGAAACTGTTATTTGTAACAGCAAATGCGGTCCATTGGTTTAACCCTTTGATCTGGATTATGCAAAAGGAAGCTTCCGTTGATATGGAACTATCCTGTGACGAAAGGGTGATGCAAGGCGCAAGCTATGCAGTCCGGAAAGCATACACAGAAACCTTGTTGTCGATGCTTGAGAAACGGGGCGGCAAAAAGTCTATGCTGTCCACGCAATTTTATGGAGGGGTAAAAATTATGAAAAAACGTTTTAAAAATATCTTAGTAAAAAATGGGAAGAAAAATGGGGTAGCCATATTGCTCGCAACGGTAATTTTAACGGCCAGTACCGGGACACTGGTAGGTTATTCCATTACAAAAGCGGATACGGAAAAGAAATTGGCCCAAAATGTGGCTGTCCAGCAAAAAAAGGAAAAGGGCAAAACGGTACCGGTACCGGAGGAACCAGTTTCTGAAACTATCCTTACCTTTACGAAAGAAGGGGAAAAGGAGCAAAAAAAGGCTACGCTTGTGGCCGGGGATGGCTATTCCATGTATCTGCCAAATGGTGAATGGAAGCAGTCCGGCCCTGATACATGGACGTCGGCCGTAAATGGGCAGGTCCGGCTTTGGATCACGCAGTTTGAAGGCAGGACGATGGATTCGGTGGACCAGGAGTTGGCCGGCGATGGTTATACAGTAGAGGAATCCCATAGGTGGAAACAGGTTGGGGACTTGGTCTATTTTGCAGTTTTGAAAGAATTTGAGCAGGATGTATGGGGGATCTTCTATTGTTTGCCGGTTGATGCACAAGAAGGCTGGGGAAGTGAACTGCCTGTGATCGCAAATACGTTTGCATTGCCGGTTGGGGCAGGCCATGCAAAAAACAACCGCCCGGATGCCGGGGATGTATCCCTTAGCACTGGGGATTGCCAGGAAATTAGAACGATTGTGGATGAATTTGCAACAGCTTATTTTGCTGGCAATATTGACGCCATCCAGACATTCCTTGCAAGTACCTATGAAGGTGGGATAGATACCTATGAAAGTACGGGTACGGTAAGCAGCTGGACAGTAAAAGGATTATCGGAAGCTGATGAAAAGATCATAAAAGACGGAAGCTTTGTTGCTTCCTTGGAATTTAGGGACAGCAGCTATGAAGATATGTTTTGGTATTTAACAATAATATTGGCCAAGCAGGAAGGCACCTGGAAAATACAATCTTATGGTGTGGAGGGCTAGTCCTTTCTTAACTTTAAATATTGATATTGACTTTGAGGTAACTTGTTGCTATCATAAAAACGTAACAAGTTACCAATAAGGAGGGGATGAAATGCAGTTGGATGATTTCATTTCAAGATTTTCAAGCACAACGGAAAACCAGAGAAAAGCTATTTTTAGTACTTTATTTATTGCCGGCAATAAGCTGCAAACGATCTTCGATAACCATATTCCCGTGGTATCGCTCAAACAGTTTATGCTGCTGTCTATTGTCAGGCAGTCAGAAAGGCAATTGACTTTTACCCAATTAGGGGATTTGTTAGGCTGTTCAAGGCAGAATATTAAGAAATTAGCGGATGCCCTGATGAAAAAAGGCTTTATTACTATCCAGCAAAGCCCGCATGATACACGGGCGATGTGTATATGCCCCACGCAAAAAGTTAACAGTTATTTTGAAGCCGACTTTTTAAAATATCAAGAGGAATTAAAATATCTTTTTGAAGTGTATACAGATAAAGAAATCGAAACGTTGTTTAATTTGTTGACAAAGCTCTATGCGGGAATTGAAAATCTGGAAAAAAAGGCCCGTGGCATGGGCCAGCAGTATTTAAAAGCAGTTGAAATGCGGCAGAAAGGAGAAAAGGAGATGGAAACAGATGAAAACGGCTGTGATTTATAATTCAAAAACAGGATTTACAAAGCGCTATGCCAAGTGGATCGCAAAAGCAGCTGAGGCAGACTGTTTTCCGCTGTCAGAAGCGAAAAAGGAAAATTTGGCTTCCTATGAAGCGGTTGTATTTGGCAGCTGGGCATGTGCAGGCAGTATCAGTAAGGTTGGCTGGCTGAAAAGCAATATGGACCAATGGGCCGGCAAAAAGCTGGCCGTATTTTGTGTTGGCGCAAGCCCTATAGGCAGCCCTGAAATTGAGCCTACCCTCAAACAGAATTTTAACGAGGCACAACTGGAAAAAGTAAAGGTATTTTATTGCCCGGGAGGCCTAAATTACGAAAAAATGCCTGCCCCATCCAAACTTATGATGAAGATGTTCCTAAAATCCCTGAAAGCGAAAAAAGGGAAAACGAAAGAGGAACAGGAGATGGTCAAAATGATCGCTGGATCTTATGATATTTCGGACAAAAAATATATTGAACCGATTTTGGAATATTTGAAAAAATAGAAATGGAATGGCCGCTTATGCGTATTCCTGGCCCGTGAATAGTAACAAATGACAAATGCTTTCGTATGGAAAAGTTGGATTGTTAGTTGAAAGCAGCCAGATTTGGTGGTATACTTAGCAAAGTATATTAAAACAGGGCTTTTTTAGAAGTATCAACAAGCTGGAAAGCTTGTAAAATAAAGGAGAACACAGCATATGGAGCAATACAAACAGGAATTTATCGGGTTTATGGTAGACAGCGGCGTATTAAAATTTGGAGAATTTACGTTAAAGAGCGGGCGCAAGTCCCCATTTTTTATGAACGCAGGCGGTTATGTGGCCGGATGGCAGCTGCGCAGGCTGGGGGAATACTATGCGCGCGCAATCCACGAAGCTTATGGGGACGATTTTGATGTTTTGTTTGGGCCGGCGTATAAGGGGATCCCGTTAAGTGTGGCAACGGCAATCGCATTCTCGGACCTGTATGGGAAAGAGGTCCGTTACTGCGCGAACCGTAAGGAAGTAAAAGACCATGGGGATACCGGGATTTTGCTGGGCAGTAAACTGGCAGACGGCGACCGGGTTGTGATGATTGAGGATGTTACAACTTCAGGGAAATCGATTGAAGAAACGTATCCAATCATTACAGCGCAGGCGCAGGTAAAGGTTTTGGGGCTGATGGTTTCTTTGGACCGTATGGAACTGGGGCTTGGCGGTAAGCTTGGCGCACTGGATGAGGTCAGGCAGACTTACGGATTTCAAACGGGGGCGATTGTTACCATGCAGGAAGTGGTGGAGTATCTGTATAACCGTCCATATAAAGGGGCAATTATCATTGACGATACAATAAAAGCTGCGATTGATGCATACTACGGGCAGTATGGTGTAAAATAAGCTGAGGGTGTGAATTGAAATATAGAAAACATAAAAAAGGGTACCGGATGCTGGCATGGACGTTGTTTGGGCTTTACGTGGTCTTGATGGTTTACTTTTTATTTTTCGCGGAAAGTATGGGGAGGACGCAGGCGGTGCAGGAATACCATTATAACCTGCAGCCGTTTAAGGAGATCCACCGTTATCTGGCATATTGGGAAATCCTGGGCCTATATACGGTTTTTTTAAACTTGGCAGGCAATATCCTGGCATTTGTGCCGTTTGGCCTGTTTTTCCCGTTTTTGTCGCGCAAGAACCGCAGCCTTTGGAAAGTGACGTTGATCAGTTTTGAAGTGAGCCTTCTGGTTGAAGTGATCCAGCTTGTGACAAAGGTTGGCAGCTGTGATGTAGACGATATGATTTTAAATACGCTGGGCGGGCTGATTGGGTGCGTGTGCTTTAAGATTGTATGGTTTTTCCATATAAAAGATCTGGAAGGGGTGCGGGAGGCATTATTAGATGAAGAAAAAGAAAAGAGCGCGGGCTGATAAAAATTACAAGTTTACCGAGAGAAGGCATTCCGGCCCTGCGGCAGCGGCATTTATTATATCTTTCGTACCGTTGGCATTGTTTTTTTATGCGGCGGCAGTTTCTTATGCAACTGGCGGGCAGGCGCCGCAAAAGGTCGGGTGCGTCGGCGTTGCGGCGATGATCGTAGCGGTACTTACGTTGGACATATCCATACGGGAAGCGCGGAAAGAAAAAGTCATTAAAAAAGTCCCGGTCGCGGGTGCTTGTATGTCTGTGCTGATGCTGGCTGGCTGGACGGCTGTATATGTATTGGGCTGGATTGGGGCGTAGGGGTACTTCGTACTGGCTGTGGCAGGACGGCCGTTAGGGCTGGCCACCTCGTTACTATTCACAGCCAATTTGCTCTTGACAAACATTCTAAGTTATGAGGCTGTA
>CAMUML010000062.1 GCA_947089855.1 uncultured Eubacterium sp. | reverse complement strand
AAAACTTTTTAAACATTTTTCATTTTACCCATTGACATTTCTTAGCTGGACTTATAAATACGTCACATATACAATATGTTTTCGTACACTGCTTTTACCCATTTCCCATCCATATTTCGTTACTATTCACGGCCTGGGGGCCGCTCATAGTAACAATTCGGGGCGATATTGGAAGTTTGCTCCGCAAAATCGCCCCTCACTCCTGAATCATGTTCTCACGGAATGCGCAGCCTATGCGCATTCCTGACCCGTGAAAAGTAACCATATTTCACCTATATGATTATCTGCGTTATCCATACATGCGGCATACCTGGTATTTCGAAAATGCTGCTGTCCTGCGCCCTTTTAGCTGCACGGCATCCCGGACAATATCTGGTAGGAATGCATCCCATTTTACTTCCATAACCGCTGCCTGGTCCCCTGCCGGAACCATAACGCAATCCGGGTTTAAAAAATCTGTACACGTTATACCCGTACAGATATGGTAATCCAAAGTCACACGCACATTTCCAGGCGCATAAACAAACGGCTCCCTTGTATAATCTACAATTGTTTTCGGGTACAGGCCCTGAGAACGCATCTTTGTATATAATTCTAACAACAGCCCTCTGCCGCTGCCTGCCATCCATTCCCAATTGCCGTCTGCAACCGCCTGTGCTTCCTCCTTTGTCAGCACATCCGACTGCTTTGTCCCAAGGCCGCCGTATTTGCTCTTTTTTTCCAATAAAACCTTAGACGTATCCCCATTATAAAAACGGATGCGGAATTTTTCCCGGTATTTGATGCCGTTGATTTTTTCCAACAGCACTTTATCCGATGCATTGTCAAAATACAGGCTGCGTACCTGGTACCGGCCATTTACAGCATGTAGATCCGGTTTCATAACCGCCCGAAGGCGCTGGCGGAGGATAAGTATATCCGCTGCGGTAATCTCATGTTTCCATTCGTGCCGAAAATCCATTTTTTGATAAGCACCTCCTTCTCCCTGCATCTTATCTTGTGAAACTTAAATGAAACTTAGAAAAAAGGATTGCTTTTGTGAAAAAAGAGTGTCTTTTCGGTTGCAATCCCTTCTCCTATCCTCTATACTTGGTATCATGGTAAACTGAATTTAGTAAAATATAACTTAGTAAAATATATTTTACTAAATAATATTTTTATTATCTTAGAAAGGATACTGCGATGATCCAGAAAGGGGATACTGCTGTTTTTTACGGAAGGGAAACTGAATTGGCAGAATTAAACCAATTGTACCAAACTTCACAGTTCCAGATGCCTGTGATCTATGGGAGGAGGCGCGTAGGAAAATCTACGCTAATACGTAAATTCACAGAAGATAAAAAAGCCATCCTATTTACGGCTATCGAATCAACTGCTGAAAAAAACCTTATGCACTTCAGCCGATGCATTTACCACACCTTAATGCCTGATATTCCAAGCTTGCCCCCATTCCAGTCATTTGAGGATGCATTTGACTTTTTGTCCAGCTATGTAAACAATCAAAGGCTAATCGTAGCGATTGATGAATACCCTTACCTAGCTGCTTCTAATAAAGAAATATCTTCCTTGCTGCAATCCTATATTGACAACCAATGGAAAAACAGCCAAATGTACCTTATATTATGCGGTTCTTCTATGAGTTTTATGGAACATCAGATCCTTGGGTATAAGAGCCCACTATATGGGCGCAGAAGTATACAGATAAAACTACTCCCTTTTGATTATAAGACGGCTTCCTTTTTTGTACCAGAGTATACGCCAGAAGAAAAAGCGGTAGTTTATGGGGTCACTGGCGGTATTCCAAGGTACCTGGAATTATTTGACCCCGCATATAGCGTATATGAAAATATTATCCAGCTATTTTTTACAGAGAGCGGCTACTTGTTTGAAGAGCCTTCCAACTTATTAAAACAGGAACTGCGTGATGTCTCTACTTACAATGCAGTGATCGAGGCACTAGCATGCGGTGCTTCTAAAGTAAATGAACTGGTAACCGAAACACATACTGACACAGCCGTTGTTTCCTATTGCCTCAAATCACTGATTTCCATCGGAATTGTACAAAAGGAATATGCTATCACGGATGAAAATAACAAAAAGAAAACACACTATACCATCTGCGATAATATGTTCTGCTTTTGGTACCGTTTTGTCCCAAATGGAACGGAATGGATACGGATGCATTATGGACAAGAATATTTTAAAGAAGCTGTTATGCCCTGCTTGAATGATTATATGGGAAAAATTTTTGAACAGATGTGCCGCCATTACCTTATGCAGATAAGCCTGGAAGGGGCATTTCAACATAAGGTCATGAAAATAGGACGCTGGTGGGGTACCAACCCAAAATTAAAACGGGAAGAAGAAATCGATATTGTTGGAATCAACCCACTAGACCATTTTTTGCTGCTTGGGGAGTGTAAATATCAAAATTCCGGAATCCACCTGGATACAGCAGAACAGTTAATCGAACGTGGTTCCTTCATTTCTGGATACCCTATGCGCCAATATGTGCTATGTTCCAAAAACTATTTTACACAGGCAGCGCAGGAATATGCAAATGCAAATGCTATACAGCTTATCACATTGGACGATTTATATGCTAACAGCCAATGAGACCGTATGCTCATCCAAATATTCCGCTATTATCCTGCCTTTGTGCGCTTCTACAATCGCCTGGGCCGCAGACAGCCCGATTCCATAGCCGCCGTTTTTTTGCGTCCGCGCAGTATCTGAGCGGTAAAAACGGTCAAACAGGCTGCCTGCATCTGCCTGCGGTAATTCTGCGCAGGTATTGGTTACGCGCAGTACTGCCTTTGTACCTGATTTCCGTAAAGATACCGTAATCTGCCCCTGTGTGTTTGTATATTTGGCCGCATTGTCAAATAAAATGGACAAAAGGCGCTGTATCGAACTGCGTTCCGCATTCACCTCCACTTCCGGCTGGATGTCCGTTTCAACCGTGACCTGGCGCAAAGACGCAGACTCATAAAATGGATACAGCGATTCTTCCGTTAATTTGCTTAAATCAAACACTTCCCTGGAAAGCTTTAAGTTTTCTTCATCCATTTTGGCCAATGTCAGCAGATTTTGCATCAGCCCGCTTAAACGCACTGTCTGGCTGCGGATATTCCGGCTCCATTTATTTTCCCCATTGATCAGTTCCATTGCGTCGATATTTGCCTGGATAACCGCCAATGGCGTCTTTATTTCATGCCCGGCGTCTGTTACAAACTGCTTTTGTTTTTGTATATTTTGCGCAATTGGGCGGATTGCTTTGCGTGACAGCAAGACAACCAGCAACAGCATCAATAGCCAGCAGATGCCTGCAATCATAACGGATAGCGCCAACACCAGCAGCATAGAGCCAAACCGGCTGGAAACATCCAAAAACAGGAACACTTTTCCACCGTCTTTTGTACTGGCAGCAAGGTTATCCACAGAATCCACCAAAACTGCCCGGTATTTAAACCTGGAAATATAGCCGCTGTTTTTCTTTCCTTCTGCTGCCTGCCTGGCATAGGCTTCCGCCTCACTGCCGCTAACCGATGCAATGCGGCTGGTATCTTTGTGGACAACCTGCCCCTGGCTGTCAAACCGCACGGAAAAAAACCGCAAAGACATTGCGGTATCTTCATCAATAGGCGGATGGAATAAATCTCCGGGACGCAACCGGGGTTTGCCCTGCTGCTGTAGTATCCTGCCTTCTGTTTCTGCCAGCATATCCAACTGCCGTCCGGCCTGGCTATCGTTCAGCCAGCAATTTGCAATATTAATCCCGCCAATCAAGGCAACTAATAATATAGTAACTGCCGACATTGCAGCAATAATAAATTTTTTCTGCAGTGCTTTGATCATACCCGCGCCCCTTCTGCCTTTATTTCCAGTTTCCCCTTTCACCTCATAACGCCCAGGTTTTATCCACCCATCTTACTATTTTTGCATGGCAAGTGTATAGCCAATATTGCGTTTTGCCTGTATCACAACCTGTGAATGAAGCGCAGCCAGCCGTTTGCGCAGATACGAAATATAGACCCACACAACCCCAACCTCCGCATCCGTATTGTAGCCCCATACTTTCACAAGCAAATCTTCAGAAGAAAGGTAAATGCCCTGGTTAAGCATGAGTGCCTCCATTAGCCGGTATTCCAGTTTTGGCAATGTAAACGACTGTCCATACCCGCTTAATTCATAACTGCTTAGGTTCAATGAAATATCTCCATACGTTAAAATATCCGGTGTAAACTGTTCGCGCCGCCGCAGCATTGCGCGTACCCTCGCCAACAGTTCACCCATTGCAAACGGCTTTGGCAGGTAATCGTCCGCACCCATATCCAGCCCTTCGATCCGGTCTTCCACTTCCCCTTTTGCAGTTAACAGCAGGACAGGTGTCTGCACCCCCTCGCTACGGAGCTGTTTTAATACTTCCAGGCCGCTTATTTTGGGCATCATAATATCCAGGATGATCCCGTCATATTGTTCGGCATGGGCATAAGATAATGCTTCTTCGCCATCGTAAACGGCATCTACTGTATATTTATGGTAATTCAAAATATCTACAACTGCTTCCGACATGGCCATCTCGTCTTCAGCATACAATAATTTCATTTACGCAGCCCCTCCCAGCAGCTAGTACTATATTCACCGTTATTTTTGCAACGCAATACCAGTACGCCATCCCGACAGAAATCTATTCTAGTTTCTGCTTTTTATGGCCGTCTAGATCAAATTGTTTATGAAGCTCCTTTTCTGTCCATATAATTGGTAAAATCAATGCCACACACTGAAGCGTTTCAAAGGCTGCGCCAAAAATGCCGACAACATTTGCATCCTGCCCGTATAATGGAAGCATTGCGGGGATTGTAAGAAAGAGCAAAACCCTGCCAAGTTGTTTCCACTGTTTTCCAAAATATTGATGTGCGTAATTCCAAGTTTCCAGATTTAACTGGGACATTTTCGTGCGGTATCCATATATGGAATTAATTGTTTTAGGCGGATGCTTTTGAAAAATCACTCCAAATGCAATCATCAGAATGGGAAGCAGCAAAAGCATAGCAAACATAAAGAACCAAAATCCCATAACTCTCCCTCCCTAATTAGGATTATTAGAAAATTTTAATTCACAACTAAATGTGCGAAATAAACCATAAAGCCGTAAATCAATCGTTATTTAATATAGAACCCAGCCAGTTTCCCATGATTGTCAAAAATAAGTGTGTACGTAATCCCTATTTTTTCATAAGCCGCATTGATCTGGACGATCGCTTGCGCCTGGCCCATCTGCCTGACCTCTTGCATATAGCATTTCCCAAATTCCTGAAAACCGCCCCATTCCTTGCCTGCCTGTGCTTTTGCTTTATCAATCGTTTCTTTGTTTAATACCTGCTGCATTTGTTTTGTTGAAATCTTTTTAATTGCAGCATAATCTTCTTCATCAAAAAGCTTGATTATTTCTTTGCTCTGTTCTTCTATGTGTTCTGCTGTATAGAGGCCGCTGCTGCCAATTTCTGCGGCACTTGGCAGGAACCAGGATACTGCCAGGAGCAATAGGGCGGCCGCAACTACAATACCGGAAATTACCTTGGCTGCAATGCTTTTTTTATAATTCCTACGCTCTTTCTCAGATAAATTCTGGTTAAATTCTTCTGCAATCGCAGCTGGTTCCCCCATTCGCAGCACAATTGCCTCTATCGTTTCCCCCTGCTGCATGGCCGCTGTCACATCTGCCAGTAATTGCCTGCGGATTTCCTGCCGCTTCTGCCTGGAACATTTTATTTTTTTTACAATTTGTTTTACATAACTGTCCGCTGTCATAACCAGTCCCTCCATTGCAAGGCCATCCTTCTATTGGCCTAGATCCATCGCCTGTTGCTTTTATCCATCCATAATCTTTTGTACTCCATTGCTTATTTTCATCCATAACTGTGCAATCTCATAAAGTTCCAAACGGCCTTTTTCTGTGATTTGATAATACTTGCGTGCCATCTGCTTCCCCTCTGGGCTGCTCCAACAGCTTTCTACCAGCCCGTCGTCTTCCAAACGGTATAGAATCGGATAGAGTGTCCCCTCTTTTAACAAAAATAATTCTTCGCTTTTTTGTTTTAGTTCGCTGATAAGCTGGTATCCGTATTTTTGTTCTTTTTCCAGTAATTTTAAAACCAGCATGTCAAGGACGCCTTTTTTCATTTGCCTGATATATTTTTCATTTTTATCGCTCATATCTGAATTATTTTCTATTCCTTGTTATTTAGTAATACTAAGTATAATATATTATGGAACTTTAGATATGTCAAGCTTTATTTTGTGGCTTTTTTACAACTGCTGTTGTTACTATTCACAGCCAATTTGCTCTTGATAAATATTCTAAGTTATGAGGCTGTAAATAGTAACATTCGCAGGCTCATGGAAAGAATTTGCCTTGCAAATTGGAGCCTGCTCACTCCTGAATCAGCTTGGCAGCCACCTGGACAGCTGGGTGTTCAGGTGGCTGTGAATAGTAACCAACCGCTCTCAACCGTTCCGATAGTAGCCCCCATATCCCTGCTGGCATAAAAATCCCCCGGACAATACCTAATCCGGAGGATTTCTTTATCATTCCTTTTATCCAATATAGCGATATAAGGCAACCGCACATCCTGCTGCTACCTGCTGACAATCCGGTAATACGTCCGTGCCGTCAGCATATAAATCAATACATACATTACAGCAAAGATCAAAAAGGAACTAACGGTGCATACAACATATAATTGTGTATCCGAAAAATTCAGTAATGCCAGCAGCCTTGCGATCAGCGGGAACGCTGCGGCCAGATGCACCCCTGCTACCGCCAGCGGAAGGAAAAATACCATCAGCACCTGTGAACGGATGGACCCCTTTACTTCTGCATGGCTCATGCCGACTTTTTGCATAATTGCAAACCGCCCTTTATCGTCATATCCTTCTGAAATCTGCTTATAATAGATGATCAGCACCGTTGCCATAACAAACAGCAGCCCAAGGAAGATTCCGATAAAAAAGAACCCGCCATATAAACTGATAAAATCTACCCTGCTGACTTCCTTGCTTTCTATGTTCAGATCCTCCCACTGCAAAAACCCCTTGCTGTCCAAAAAGCTGTGCAGTTTATTGTAAAAGGCTTTCTGTTCTTCCGGCTTGGCATCCGTGCTAAATTCATACATTTCATTGATACTGTTAGCTATATCCCCCATTTTTTCCTTATGCACCCTGCTGATCTCATCCAGTTCTTCCCTATCTGGTACAACTATGCACTGGTAATTGGACATATTTGCCGCCCTTGCGCCATTCGGGATAAACTGGTCCAGCATTTCTGCGACTTTATATTCTTTGCCGTACAATGTGAAAACCGGCCCTTCAAAATCCCCACGCATGGAATGAAGGAGGATTTCATTGCTGCCCAAACTTTTGTGTTCCCCAGTAATCCGATTATAATCCTGCAAAGTTACAAAAAATAGCGCACTGGCCGAACTAACCGCTGTTATGGCTCCATCGCTCTCATTTGAAAAACTGTCCCCATCCCGGAATGCAGATATTCCAAGGTACTGGTACTGCTGCTCCTTTGTCACATGCAGGCCCTCTTGTTTTAGCAGCTGCTTAACCGCCGCAAACGCCTCATTTTCTTTTCCTCCATAGTATTTATACGAATAAACGGAATAGTCAAATGGATAGCGGGTATTTAGGATATGCTCCATCCCTATCATAAGCGAAGAAGTGGAAGATACCATAACCAGGACCATTGTGGAAAGGATACAAATATTTGCAAGCCCAACTGCGTTTTGTTTCATACGGTAAATCATTCCGGAGATACTCGTAAAATGTTTTGTTTTGTAATAATACCCCTTATTTTGCCGCAGCAGCTTTAAAAACGCAATGCTGCCTGCGGTAAACAGCATATAAGTACCTACGATCACCAGCACGACGGCAACAAAAAACATAAAAATCGAAGTCAATGGGTCATCTGTTACAAATGCGATATAATAACCCGTTCCAATGCATAGGATACCCAAAACCGCCAGCAGCCATTTTGTCTTTGGCTCTTTTTCCCCGGCATTGCCTGCACGCAGCAATTCTACCGGATTCGATACATGGATCTGGCGGACTGCATTGATATAAATTAATACAAAAATTATGGAAAATAGGGCAGCCGTCGTATATATTGCTTTTGGCGTTATAAAAAAGCCAAGGACAATATGATTGACCCCCAATACCCTGCCGATCAATAAAAACATCACTTTATCCAGCAAAATTCCAAATACGATGCCCACAACCAGGCTAAACAGCACAGTATAAACCGTTTCCCATCCAAGTACAATGGATAAATGCCGTTTTTCCATGCCCAGGATATTAAATACGCCAAATTCCTTTTTCCTGCGCTTCACCAGAAAACTGTTTGTATAAAACAGGAAAATAAATGCAAACAGCCCGACTACCCAGCTTCCAAGCATCATAAAATAATCCAGTGTTTCACTGCCGACCATTTTTGCCATACCTGGATTTAAGGACAAGGATTTTAAAATATAAAACATGGCTATGGTCAGGATACAGGTCAAAATATATGGGATATACGTCTTGCGGTTTTTTTTCATATTGCTTGCGGCCAGTTTTGCAAAAAATAACCGGTTCATTTACGCTCACCACCTGTCGCCAGCAGTGTCAGCGTATCCGAAATCTTTTGATACAACTGCTCATTGGTGCTTCCGCCCCGGTAAATCTGATGGAATACTTCTCCATCTTTAATAAATAGCACACGTCCTGCATGGCTGGCCGCTTTTGTAGAATGTGTGACCATTAGGATGGTCTGGCCTTCCTGGTTTACCTCATGGAAAATTTTTAACAGGCCATCTGTCGAACGGGAATCCAATGCCCCTGTCGGCTCATCCGCGAGTACCAGCTTTGGATTTGTGATCAGCGCACGTGCAACTGCTGCACGCTGCTTTTGCCCACCGGATACTTCGTATGGAAACTTCCCCAAAATCTCTGTAATACCCAGCTTCTTTGCAATCGGCATCAGCCGCCTGCTCATTTCTTTGTAATCCTTCCTACCAAGTACCAGTGGCAAAAAAATATTATCCTGTAAAGAAAACGTATCCAATAAGTTAAAATCCTGAAACACAAACCCAAGGTTATCCCGCCGGAATGCGGCAATCTCTTTTTCTTTTACATTAGAAAGGCTCTTTCCATCCAAAAGCACCTGGCCACTGGTCGGCTTATCCAAAGCCGCCAGTATATTCAAAAGCGTTGTCTTTCCGGAACCGGATTCCCCCATAATTGCTACATATTCCCCTTGTTCAACTGAAAAGGATACATTGGTAAGCGCCTGCACCTGGTTCCCGATAAAACGGGCGGTATAAATTTTTTTCAGGCATTGGGCTTCTAATATTGTTGCCATATTTAAAACCTCCTTTATGATTACTGCGTTTTTACACATGTACCTTTGCCCTTTACACGCTAATCATAACGCAGCAGCCCGCCCGCTGCCATCGGATCAAGTGACATTTCCAATGTTTATGTGACATTTTTGTAAGGCCGGCAGTGCATCCTTTTATTCCCTTACATCAAGCCTGTAAGTCCCCATATCTACCAGAAACGTAGTCCCGCATCCCACTTTCGACTCCACATTTATGGTATGCGAAAGCTTGCCTGCCGCCATTTGGCATAAATACAAGCCCAGGCCCGTCGATTTTTTATCCGCCCTTCCATTATATCCAGTAAACCCTTTTTCAAATATCCTGGGAATATCCTCCGGTGCAATGCCAATGCCGGTATCTGAAATAGATAGGACTTTTTCTGGCGAAGCAGTAATTGTAATAGAACCTTTTAATGTATATTTCACTGCATTTGACAATAGCTGTTCGATGATAAATAACAGCCATTTTTCATCCGTCAAGACAGCCACATCTGTTGGTTCATACCGAAGCTGGATACGCTTGCGTATAAACTGCGGCGCATACTTATGTACTGCCTGCCGTATAATATCGTCTAATGCACACTCAGCGATCACAAAATCCGAAGTTTCACTGCCAAGCCTCAGATAACTCAATACCATCTCCACATACTGCTCAATACGGAACAATTCCGCAGATAATTCCCGGTGTTCTTTCGTATCTTCTGCCTGGAGCATCATACGCATAACGGATATAGGGGATTTGATTTGATGCACCCATGTCGTATAATAGTCCATATGTTCGTTCTGCCTATTTTGCCATGTGGTCAGATGCGTATTATAAATCTGCTTTAAAGCTATGATCATATCCTGATAATCAGACTCCGCAAGCGTTTCCGGCCGCGGCAGGCTGTCTGTCATAAGTTCGATATTCATAAGTATCTCATAGCGCTCCAGATGCTTTCTACGGTAGGACCAAAAGTGGACCGATAATACAATAACGGTCAAAACTACACATAGCCCAGACGCATACAGCACTGCCTCCATTTCTAGATAGTACAACGAAAAAATAATTGCAAATATAGCTACATATGCTGCAAACATAACTGCTGTAAGCATATATTGGCCTAGATAAGCCTTGTATATACTATGCTGCCCTTTCTTTTCCACTAAAAAACCACCCCACAATCCATTTTAAAAACACCCGGCAAACCAGAGGTGTACCATTCAGCCAAGGATATACCCGCTTCCAACTTTGGTAACAATAAAATCCTTCAAACCGGCGCGTTCCAGCTTTTTGCGCAGCCTTGTAACATTTACCGTCAGCGTATTTTCTTCTACATAAGCATCCATCTGCCACAATTTAGTCATTAGCGTGTCACGGCTGACCACTTTCCCTTTCTGCTCATAAAGCGTCTGAAGGATGCGGAATTCATTCTTCGTCAATTCGATCCGCTGCCCATTAAAAGCTAAGGAAGCATCATTCAGATTTAATATGGCGCCCCTGTGTTCAAGCACAGGAACCTTTCCGCCCATATCATACGCCCTGCGCAGCACAGCCTGCAGTTTGGCAGTCAGTACATTTAAATCTACCGGCTTTGGAATAAAATCATCGCCGCCCATATTCATCGCCATAACAATATTCATATTATCAGAAGCCGATGAAAGGAAGACCACTGGCACATTGGAAATTTGGCGGATCTGCGTACACCAATAATAGCCATTATAAAAAGGCAGCATAATATCCACCAATACCAAATGAGGGTCAAAGGCTACAAAATCAGGTATGATATTTTGAAAGTTTTCAACATTCATGGCTGTATTGCCCCAGGATTCTATCTGCTTTTTCACTTCTTGCGCCATTATAAGGTCATCTTCAATAATCATTATTTTATACATATAGTACCCTCTAGAAATGATTGCTCTACTCCGTTATTACCAATTATAACGCGATCGAGGCCAGGCGCATAGCAGATTTCAAAAATTTTTACCTAAAAATCTTTTTCGAAAAAAGTCCAGCCAAATAGGTTGACGGAAACAAATCTAGCTGCTATAATGGTAACAACCGTTATGTAACTTAAGTTACCAAAGAAAGGATGGATACCATATGCCGCCAAAGCCAATTATCACAAAACAAAATATCATGGATGCTGCCATACAATTGGTAAGGGACAAAGGAATCGGAAGTGTCAATGCCCGCAGCCTGGCAAACGCGCTTGGCTGCTCCACTAGGCCTCTTTTCCGCCTATACCCGAATATGGCCGAACTAAAAAAAGACATCAAAGCAGAATTGGACAATTATTATAATTCTTTTATGGAAAGCAGGATGTCAAACGAAAACCGGCTGTTAAGCCAAGGAATTGCATACATTGCATTTGCCCAGAAAGAAAAAATGATCTTCAACGCCTTATTTATGAATATGACAATGGCCGGTTCAACGTTGCAGGATATTATCCATGCAGAATGGAACAGAGCCTCCATCGAAAACGCCAAAGAAGTTGCCGGTTTATCTATGGATAAAGCCGAGATGCTATTTATCAATTGCTGGCTCTATTCCCACGGGATTGCAACACAAATCGTAGCAAACAATATAGACATATCCATTGAAACAGCCACCGGATTAATGACAAACGCATTTCAACGGTTTGCTATGGATATAGGAGGGACAACTATATGAATCAAACAAAATTAGAAGAAATGAGCAGCTTTTTTAATGCCCGGGCAGACCACTACGATACCCACCACCTAAATGGAATAGATGGAGGAATAGAAAGCAAACAAATCCTCGCATCCTTTCTTCCGGCAAGTGTAGAAACGCTATTAGATTTTGGGGTAGGTACCGGATTGGAGCTAGATGAGATCATCAAAAAATTTCCAAACATACAGGTTACTGGAATTGATATTTCTGAAAATATGCTAAAGAAAATAGAAACAAGGTTTCCTGGGGATAAAATCCGGCTATTTTGTGGAGATTACCTTATCATGGATTTTGAAGAAAATTATTACGACGCCGTTTTATCCTCTATGACACTGCACCATTATACCCATGAAGTTAAATTGGCATTGTACCAAAAAATTTATAAGAGCTTGGCCAAAGGCGGGGTATATATCGAAAACGATTTTATGCTTTCTGAATATGAGTTTGATGACCCGCAAAAACAGGAAGACAATCTGTTTTCAGAATATCAAAGGCAAAAAAGTGAGCAGCATTTATCGGATGAAACGTACTACCATTTTGATACCCCTTGTACGGTTGCAAACCAAAAAAAGCTGCTGCAGCTGGCCGGCTTTTATCCTGTAGAAGAAGTGTGGAGGCTGAAGAATAATGTAACTTTATTGGCCAGAAAAAACATGCCCTAACTACTGTATAACGGTAAAATCATTGTTATGTAAGATATTGCATTATACCCAGCGTGGGCTAATATGCAGCTAAATAGGGAGCCCGTATACAGGTAAAGCAAACCTAAAACAATCCCGCAGATAAATGCAGACAGCGTCTGCACCATGTTAAAATGCAGCAAAGCAGCCCCTTTTCCATAGTTTTGCAATAAACCGCCAAGCAAAAATCGGTAGTAATAAGCCCATTCCCATGCCATTTTCTAATGTGTAATGAAATGTAAGGTAAATGTAAGGACACGAGAAGGTTAGCGCAAGGCAAAGAAGTTACAATGTACCTGCATGATAAGAAAGGGGCGAAAAACGATGTATATTATTGAAACTAAAAATTTAGCAAAATCGTATGCTGGTTTTACTGCGGTTTCAGGTATCAATCTGCATATCTTAAAAGGCGCTGTCTATGGTTTCCTCGGCCCGAATGGGGCAGGGAAATCCACTACAATGAAAATGTTTTTGGGGCTTACCAAACCCACCGGCGGCTCATTTACGATTAATGGAAAGACATACTCCGAGAACAGGGTGCAAATCTTAAAGGAAATCGGCTCGTTTATTGAAGCCCCCGCTTTTTATGGAAATTTAAGCGGTGAAGAAAACCTTGAAATTATCCGCAAAATATTGGGGCTTCCAAAAAACTCCGTAGCGGAAGCCCTGGAAATCGTAGGGCTGACGCAGTTTAAGAAGCGGCTTGCAAAAAAATATTCCCTTGGAATGAAACAGAGGTTAGGCCTTGCAAGCGCTTTAATCGGAAAGCCGCCGATCTTGATTTTAGATGAACCAACAAACGGACTTGACCCTGTCGGTATCCACGAAATCAGAACACTGATCCGTTCTTTACCTGAAAAGTTTAACTGTACTGTTTTGGTTTCTTCGCACCTGCTGTCCGAAATAGAACTGATGGCGGATACCATAGGTATTTTGAACCACGGCCACTTGCTGTTTGAAGGGACGTTAGACCAGCTTAAATCCAACGCAGCTTCACAGGGCTATCCTACGGATAATCTGGAGGATACATTCCTTGCCTTGATCGATGCTGATAACAGGCAAAGGGGGACGGTGCGATGAGCGTTTCATTAGAATGCAAAAAAGTAAAGCGGACTGGTTTTTTACCGGCATTGTTCGGCGGTGGTATTTTAGCTGCGGCTGTTCCTGTGATCAACATGGCAGTCCGTCCGGAAATGTATCTTAACCTGCCGGGCAGTCCGCTACAAATTTTGCTTGACGCAAACTGGCAAACAATGGCAATGCTGAATGTGTTGCTTGTTGTAGTTGGAGCCTGCCTTTCATATTATACGGAATATGCCGACAACGCCATGCAGAAAATGAAGTCCCTGCCCATTCGGGAAAGCTCTATTTTCTTATGGAAATCAGTATTGATGATTTTTATGAGCCTTTTTGTGCTTGTAATAGAAGCGGGGGGAGTCGCATTTTGTGCCTGCCATTGGTTTGAAATTGGAAACGGTTTTTTAGGTGAACTATGCAAATGTTTCGGGTATTCATTTTTGTTGATGTTACCCTGCGTGCTTCTGTCGCTTCTGATTTCGGAAGCCTGTAAGAATATGTGGGTATCACTTGGAATCGGCGTAGTATGCGTATTTACCGCAACGATACTGCCAACAACGAACTTTGCCCTTTCACTCTTTCCCTTTGCAATGCCTTTTCAGATATTTGCAGGGACAAATATAACACAGTCAACGCACTATATCTACGGGGCAGCCGCAGAGATAGCTATTTGTAGTTTAGCACAGTTTCTATCCGTAAAGGTAAGGAGGGCGTTTGCATGAGTTTTTTAACACTTGTCGGCGTAGAGTTCAAAAAAATACGCCGTTCTAAAATCCTTTTCATTTTGGCGGTAGAGGCCGTTATACTTTGGATACCATCAATCTTGAATGCCAAAATGAATTTCAGTATGCAGGCGGAGGGAATTTCGCCGGAAAACAATTTCTTTATTCAAGGCTTTTTGGGAATGGCGTGGTTTATGTTCCCCGCAAGTATGGTAGTTGGGACAGTTCTTTTAATCCAAACCGAAAGGGCCAATAAAGGCATTTTGAAAATGCTCGCCTTGCCAATCAGTACAGCAAAGCTGTGTATGGCAAAGTTTGTTGTATTGCTTACGCTGGCAGCGGCACAAATCTTAATGATGACAGGTGCGTACTATATCAGCGCCGCCGTCAGTTCGGGGACGCAGGATTATAATTTTATCCTGCCGCCGTTGTTTGTTCTGAAAGAGATCAGCTTGATATTTCTGTCCGCAATACCGATGATTACATTTTTTTGGATGTTATCCGTTTGTATCCAGACACCGGTTTTTTCGATCGGTATCGGTTTGGCTTCCATTGTACCCTCGGTATTGATCATCAATACCAAGGCGTGGTTCGCCTACCCCATGTCGTATCCACTTTTCGTTATCACATCAGAATACGGAAAACTTGCAACAAATCTTGATACGGTACAGGTCGAACCCATACCGTGGATACCTACCGCCGTTGTTATTGCAATCTTATGTTCAGGAATTTCCTGCCTTTGTTTCGGGCAGGCTGAAAGGAGATAATTATTTTGAAAAACAAGATTTTAACTGCTGTCAGTACCATTATGATTTTGGTTCCGTGGACAATTCTACCGCTTAGAACTTTTGACTGGGCGTTAGAGTCTCCTGCCGCAGAAATTATGATTGCCTGCTATGCTGCGTTTATGATTTTCAGCGGAGTGTTCACCATCATCTCCTATGTCAAGGCAAACGCTCAAAACAATTTGATGAAAGTCTGTTTGATTGTAAACAGCCTTTATGCTGTTGTCGGCGTCGTATTCCTGGGAATGATGGTCAACACGCATTTTATGTGAAAATGATCATTGCCAGCTGCTTTTCTGCGTGTAGTTCCAACCACGATAAATGCAACTAAAACAAAAAAGCCCTTTGAGAAAAGGATTTCTCCATTCTCAAAGGGTAATTCAACGTTACTATTCACGGGCAGGAATGCGCATAAACTGCGCATTCCGTGAGAACATGATTCAGGAGTGAGGGGCGATTTTGCGAAGCAAACTTCTAATATCGCCCCGAATGGTTACTATGAGCGGCCCCCAGGCCGTGAATAGTAACCATTCAACAAACCGGAACCTGTCATTCTGAATCTGTTTACAATATATATTCTAACTGCCGCTCTTTTGTTTTAAATCCCATCTTTTCATAAAATTTTTCCGCTGAAGTGTTTCCTGCCCATACATTTAGTGTCACTTCATAGCATCCCATCCTTTTTGCTTCACTCTTTATATAATGAAACAGGTTTTCTCCAACATGCTGACCTCTAGTTCTTGCATCAACACATAAATCATCAATAAAAAGTGATGTAAACTGCACCATATTATTTGAAAATGGCTGCTCTCTCAATTGGCAGAAAGCATACCCTAAACACATATCATTCTCATCCGTAGCAACATATATCGGTTTTGTTTCATCTTTTAATATTTCTCCAAGCTCCTCATTTGTGTATTTTGTGGTACCTGGAATAAAAATATCAGGCCTAATTTCAGCGTGAATTTGAAGCACCTGGCCTAATAATTCAATGATTTGCGGTATATCTTTCTTCTTTGCCCTTCTTATGTTCATTTTATATCCACTCTTATCTATCTTTGTTTCTATTCATCTTGAAGACATTTTTCTATATAATCCGTAAAATAAGCATCCTGTTCCAAACAGCACGGCAAATAATGGCCACCAATAATAGTATGCAGGATGATATTGGCGATATAATCCACAAAAGCCCTCTGCTGTTCAAGTGACCAGCACTCAACTGTGTCTGACCATCGCTACCCCCACATATTTGATATTATATTTATTGTAAAACACAAAGTCAAGTCCTGAATGCCAGCCATTTTCTTATTTTCCCAGAACAAGTTACTATTCGGGGCGATATGGAAAGTTTGCTTCGCAAAATCGCCCCTCACTCCTGAATCATGTTCTCACGGAATGCGCAGTTTATGCGCATTCCTGGCCCGTAAATAGTAACAGGACAATCTTTATACATAATGTGTCATTTTATTTGTCAAGTTTATGTGATATAATAGCGCGGTCAAATGATTTTGAGGCGAGGGTAGAGTTATGCACTTTGTAAATGCGAAAAGCATCTTATCAGCTAAAAACGGAATGAATTTATATCGCGGCTGCTCTCATGGTTGTATATATTGCGACTCACGAAGCAGGTGCTATCACATCGAACACGATTTTGAGGACATTGAAATTAAGGCAAATGCCATCGAACTGTTAGAAAATGCCCTAAAACGGAAACGGGCAAGATGTATGTTGGGTACAGGCTCTATGACAGACCCGTATATCCCGCTTGAAAGTAAAATTGGGAATGTCCGCAAAGCATTGGCTTTAGCAAGCCAATATGGTTTTGGCTTCACTTTGATCACCAAATCTGACCGGGTATTGCGGGATTTAGATTTATTGAAATCTATCAACGATAAAACAAAGTGTGTCGTGCAAATGACGCTTACCACCTATGATGAAGATTTGTGCAAAAAAATTGAGCCAAACGTAAGTACAACAAAAGAACGGGTTGTGGCTCTGAAAAAGCTAAACGAAGCGGGTATTCCAACGGTTGTCTGGCTTTGCCCGATTCTTCCCTTCATCAATGATACGGAAGAAAACATCAGAGGGATTTTAAAATATTGCGTGGAAGCAAAGGTTTATGGCGTGATCTGCTTTGGGATGGGTTTAACACTCCGCGAGGGAAACAGGGAATATTTTTATAACCAATTAGACCGGTTGTTTCCACACATGAAAGAGAAGTATATGCGTACTTACGGTACGCAATATCAAATCAACAGTCCAAAGAACAACAAACTTATGAAAATATTTCATCAAATATGCGGGGACAATGGCATCCTGCATGATAACGCAAAAATCTTTGAGTACCTATACAGATTTGAAGAAAAGAACAGCCCTGTCCAATTAAATTTGTTTGATTAAATTTCAGGCAAAATGCGGCCATATCTGCCCCCTGAAGCTTGCCTACCAGCCCCTCTGGCAAACCTGAAAGAGTTGCAACGGCAATGGTTCAGGGCTTTTTCTATTCTGCTTGTATTCTTCTGATCAACGAAGTATAATAACCATATCATACTTATGGACAGTTCTTTACTTCGGAGGTACGGTATGGATTAGCAAATGGGGTATATCGGACAGGCGTGTATTACAGTATTGCAATGCCAGGCAGGCGGCGCTGCCAAAATGTGGAACACCTGGCTGATTCCAGAAAGCGCAGAGAAGCCTGCCGACGGAAGATTTAAAAGCATAAAAAGCAAACAAAACGGGCCAAAGGAGATTACTTATAATGAATAAATATAAAATTATGGCCGTGGATGATGAGCCGGATATACTGGATCTGCTTGAAAAGGCTTTAAATATTGAAGGCTTTCCTGCCGTCATAAAAGTCAATACCGGAATAAAAGCTGTAAACGCTTGTAAAGAAATGCTGCCGGACATAATTATCCTAGATGTTATGCTGCCGGATATTGACGGCTATGAAGTGTGCAAGCAGATCCGGCAGTTTTCCCACTGCCCCATCCTGTTTCTTTCCTCCAAAAACGATGAATTAGATAAAATCTTGGGGCTGGCCGTAGGCGGCGACGATTACGTTACAAAGCCTTTCAGCCCCAAGGAAATTGCTTATAGGGTGAAGGCGCAGCTGCGCCGCATGGAATACCGGCAAAGCCCCTGCGGCAGCCAAACAATAGAAATCGGAGCCTTGACGATTGACACGGATGGCTGCAGGGTACTTAAGGACGGCATGGATCTGGAACTAACGGCCAGGGAGTTTGAGATACTGCAATACTTAGCGGAAAATAAAGGGCGGGTGATCAGCCGCGAGCGTTTATATGAAGCGGTCTGGAACGAGGACAGCTTTGGCTGCGATAATACAGTCATGGTCCATATCCGGCACCTGCGTGAGAAAATGGAAAACGATCCTACCGCACCACAATACCTTATCACAAGGAAAGGCTTGGGCTACAAGCTGGTAAATCCCTATGAAAAATAAAAAAATATTCAATCCTTTCTTCCGGATGGTCCTGCTCCTTTCCATAACTTTATTGGTCGGCATTATTACAACAATCGGCCTGTTCTATTATATGTTCTCAATTCCGGAACCGGAAGGAATGAGCCTTGCCCGTTGGCCGCAGACTTTTACAGACAATTTTTCTTCCTGGACAACTTATGGGGACGGAGAACTATCTATAGAACAGATCGGGCTTGACTGGTTGGACAAATATGGTCTGTGGATCCAGTTTTTAGATGAATCTGGGCAGGAGATTTTCTCCTATCAAAAGCCTGCTGGTTATCCTGAAAAATATTCTGCTTCCGAACTGCTGGCTCTTGGCTCCAGCGGCTATCAAAATGGATATACGGTATTTGTAAACAGTCTGGAGGATTCCGAAGAAATTTGCAGCTATGCAATCGGATTTCCTTATAATATTGGGAAATATATGCTGCATTACAACGGCAGCAGGGTTTCAAGGCTTTCCCCTGCGGCAAGGAGAATCATTCTTGCCGCTTTGGGCGCCCTTATCATCATCGTGCTTGTTTACGGTTTCTGGCTCTCGCGGAAATTGTCAGGCATTACAAGGGGCATCAAAAACATTTCCCTCCGTGCCTACCAGCCATTGCAGGAAAACGGGATGTTTGGCGAAATCTACAGCGCCCTGAACAAAATGGACAGGGACATATGCCACGCCGACCAAATAAGTAACGAAACTGAAACAATGCGCCAGGAATGGATTGCAAATATTACCCATGACCTGAAAACGCCCCTGTCCCCGATCAAGGGCTATGCAGAACTGCTGGCCGACAGTTCTGATAAGGAGAAACAGACCGTACAGGAATATGGTTCTATCATCCTGAAGAATATCAACCATACTGAACACCTGATCAATGATTTAAAACTGACTTATCAGCTTGATTCCGGTTCCATGCCCTTTCACCCGAAAAAAGTCCGTATTACACGCTGTGTAAAAGAATGGATCATAGATATTATCAACGATCCCGCATTTGTGGACCGCGATATTATATTTGAAAGCATGATTCCGGATCAGAGCGCCGATATTGATCCTGAACTGCTCCGCCGTGCTGTGACAAATCTTATTACAAACGCGCTTCTGCACAATCCTGTAGATACAAAGGTCAGTGTCCTGCTTGATGCAGACAAAAGCGGCGGTATTCTGCTCCAAGTCCGGGATAATGGAAAGGGACTCGATGAATCGGAGCAGGAAAAACTGTTTGAACGGTATTACAGAGGGACAAATACAAAAGAAAAGCCGGAAGGCAGTGGCCTGGGCCTTGCCATAGCAGGCCAGATCGTAGCGCTTCACGGCGGCGAAATCACAGTGAAAAGTCGGCTCGGTATTGGAACAGAATTTATCATCCATGTCCCCTGTGAAAACAAAGAAGCTGCAAATTAAGATAACGTTAAGATAGGGAAAAGCTCAGGCTAAGATAGGTGGTTTATGCTATTAAGCATAGGCCACCTTATTTTTTGTACCTATATAAAATAATCAGGAGGATTTTTGTATGCAGTTACAATTAAAAAACTTATGTAAGCAGTACGGAACAAAGTGTGCTGTAAATCATGTAAACGCAAGCCTTTCACCAGGAATATATGGGCTGCTCGGAGCAAATGGCGCCGGGAAAACAACACTTATGAGAATGATATGCGGCGTTTTAAAGCCCTCTTCCGGCAGCATCCGTCTGGACGACAAAAGCATTGAGGAGCTGGGCGAGCGGTACTACTCCCATTTGGGATATATGCCGCAGGATTTCGGCTTTTACCCCGATTTTACCGCCCGTGAATTTATGCTGTATATGGCAGCGGTAAAAGGGCTTGACACCAAAACGGCGAAACAAAGGACAGAACAGCTGCTTCATATGGTAAACCTGCAGGACGTAGCAAACAAAAAAGTCAAATCCTATTCCGGAGGTATGAAACAGCGGCTGGGAATTGCCCAGGCAGAGCTGAACCATCCACAGGTTCTGATACTGGATGAGCCCACTGCTGGGCTTGACCCTAAAGAGCGGGTCCGTTTCCGTAACCTCATATCCGATTTTGCAAAAGAAAAAATTGTCATCCTGTCCACGCATATCGTATCGGACGTTTCTTATATCGCCGACTACATTTTAATGATGAAAGGCGGGCAATTCCTGCTTGGCGAACCCATGGAAACGGTTACAGACCATATCAAAGGGAAAGTCTGGGAAATCTTGATTGACAACCGTGAGGTTCCAAAATACAGCCAGGATTTTTCTGTTGTAAACCTGCACCACGAAAACAATATGGTACGGCTGCGTATTGTGAGCGATACAGCACCAGCAGCAGATGCAGTTACTGTAGAGCCGAGCTTAGAGGATCTGTTCCTCTATCATTTCGGAGAAGACGCACAGAGCGAAAGGAGCAATGATTATGTTGATTAAATATGAATTTCTAAAAATCCTGCGGAAAAAATCCACCATTATCGTCATGGCGGCCAGCCTGTTATTAACGGCATTCCTGTTCGGGCTGCCGGTTCTGCAGTACCAAACCTATAATCAAGATGGTGTGGTCAAAGGTTCCAAGGGCATCGCTTATACAAAAAAACAGTATAAGGGCCTATCTGTCCCGATTACTGACGAATATGTAGAAAAAACAATCACAGAATACCAAAAGCTCTTTGAAAATCCCGATAATGTCGGTTATGACGGAAACGAAAAATTCCTGATTGGCGACGCATACTGGAATTTTGTCGCCCCCAGGGAAAAACAGCTTGGCATGATCGCCTCCGCATATGATTCCCCCGGCGAAAATTCCGGTTTCAATAAACTGCCCGAACTGGATCTGACAAACGGAGCTAAGTTCTATGAGGCGAGGAATGAAAAGGTAGAATCGCTTCTGAACACACCGTCAAGGAATCTTTCAGCACAGCAGAAAAAATATTGGAGCAATATGAGCGGCAAGGTAGAATCGCCCCTGCAATATGGATATTACGAAGGCTGGGAAATCATCATGAGCAGCTTTGAACTGCTGATGTTCGCGTTGTTGGCTGTCTGCATTGTGATAGCGCCTGTCTTTTCCGGAGAATACCAGGCCGGCACGGATGCCGTCATCCTGTCCGGCAAATATGGCAAAACCAAACTGGTAACGGCCAAAATAATAGCATCTATGCTATTTGGCGTCCTTGCATTTACACTGCATGTTATCGCCTCCTTTGGTCTGCTCCTTGCGGCTTTCGGGGCAGATGGCTGGAACCTGCCCTTACAGGTTGCAGGCATCACGATTCCTTACCCGTTCACGTTCCTGCAGGCAACCCTGATCAACCTCGGCGTTATTTATCTGGTTCTGCTTGCCATGATCAGCCTGACGCTGCTGTTGTCTGCTAAAATGAAAAGCCCTTACCTTGTGTTGGTTATACTCGTGCCCGTGCTTTTCATCCCGCTGTTCCTCTCCCCCAACGGGACAACCGGAGCATACAACCTGACTTTGTTCCTGCTGCCGTACCGCTCCGTTATGCCGGAAATTGGTAAATATATTTCCTATCAGATCGGCGGACTGGTTCTTGACGCCCTTTCCATGCGGGCCATCCTGTATGCAATACTAACGGCGGTTATGCTGCCACTTGCAAGGCTGGGCTTTCAAAAACACCAGGTTGAGTAACCACTTTCTCCTTACAACATATCTGAACATAAAATTGAATGCCTAAACAAGCGCCACTGGCGCTTAGGGCCATTGCCCGCAGGAATAAGGAAGGGATGCCTCCAACATATAAAAATTAAAATTATTTTCCACAGCCAGCAGAACCAGCAGGACATACCGTAATACCGGCCAGGCGCAGGCGCCTCCTGCAAGCAACAGTATTACCACCCAACCACATGATAGAATCAAACGTTTCACAGCCAGGAGTATTTCTCACATCTTACCTCACCCCTTTGCCGTCCTTATCTTTTTTCCATGCTGTATATGCGGAATACAGGAATACACCTGCTAAAACCAGGTAAAGCCCCATCATAGGGACGTTACCGGATACCCCGCATACAATGGCTGCAACCAGCCAGATTAGGCCAATCATTCCACGAATATAAATATAGCGCTTTCTCGTATTTCCTTTCTCTTTCCTCTGTTTATTAATGTATCCAATTACTTGAATCCGAAGTGTACGGCTGCCAGGCCGGCCAGTTCATCCAAATCCATGTTTCCGTCATTGATGACTGAAACATAATTCTCTTTATGGCATTGCCTCCGCACTTCCTGCGCAAATAGAACATCTCTGTCCATCCAGTTTAAGAAGGCTGTTTCCTTATCACTGCACCCCTCCAATACCAAAGGAACGAAGTCCCTTTTTCTATAGTGAGTAACTTGAAATTCCTCTGTAGGCGTAATGGAGATATAACGGCTGCCCGGAACGCCAGACTGTTTCATTAGTTCCGGGAGATACGCCGCCCCTTCTGTGATAATGCCGCCTTTCCAGTCAATCCGCTTCAGGTCTGCTGACACAAATTCAAAGATTTCCCTGTATACTTGAGAGTTGAAAGTTTGCAACACTAAGAAACCAGAAAATCCCAGTGTTC
>CAMUML010000061.1 GCA_947089855.1 uncultured Eubacterium sp. | reverse complement strand
TCCAGCCCAATGGCAGATACGGTTGACCAGTGGTCTGCAGCAGGACAGGAGAACATTTTTGGAAACCAGGTAAAAGTAGTGGAGATGGAATCAGAGGCAGGCGCAGCAGGCGCGGTCCA
The DNA here is from genome assembly GCA_947089855.1 of uncultured Eubacterium sp. GTDB lineage: Bacteria > Bacillota > Clostridia > Lachnospirales > Lachnospiraceae > Eubacterium_J. The sequence continues at coordinate 23,588 of CAMUML010000061.1, read as the reverse complement.
CGGTTCCCTTGCAGCAGGTGCTTTGACGACGACATTTACGGCATCACAGGGCTTATTGCTGATGATCCCGAATATGTACAAGATCGCCGGCGAACAGCTTCCGTGCGTATTTGACGTATCGGCACGTACCGTATCGACACAGTCTTTGAATATCTTTGGCGACCATAGCGATGTTTATGCCTGCCGCCAGACTGGTTTCGCTATGATGTGCGAGACAAACCCGCAGGAAGTCATGGATTTAAGCCCGGTCGCACATTTGGCAACGATCGAAGGCAAAGTTCCTTTCCTGAATTTCTTTGACGGCTTCCGTACATCCCATGAAATCCAGAAAATCGAAACTTGGGATTATGCTGATTTAAAGGAAATGTGCAATATGGATGCGGTTAAGGCATTCCGTAGCCATGCACTGAATCCAGAACATCCGGCTATGCGCGGTTCCCATGAAAATGGGGATGTATTCTTCCAGCACCGTGAGGCATGTAACCCGGCTTATGATGCGTTGCCAGGGATCGTGTCCAAGTATATGCAAAAGGTAAATGAAAAGATCGGTACGAATTATGACCTGTTCAATTACTATGGGGCGGAAGACGCAGAGCGTGTGATCGTAGCAATGGGCTCTATCAATGACGTAGCAGAAGAAGTCATTGATTATTTAACAGCAAAGGGTGAAAAAGTCGGCCTTGTAAAAGTACGCTTATACCGTCCGTGGGTTTCCGAAGCATTCTTAAAAGTGCTTCCTAAGACAGTGAAGAAAGTAGCTGTCCTTGACAGGACCAAAGAACCTGGCGCATTAGGCGATCCATTATTCTTAGATGTAGCGGCTACGTTGCGTGAAGCAGGGCTGGATGCAGTTGTGCTTACCGGCGGACGTTACGGCCTCGGTTCTAAGGATACGCCGCCTTCCTCTGTATTCGCTGTATACAAAGAATTAGAGAAGGATGCTCCAAAACCTCGTTTTACGATCGGTATCGTAGACGATGTTACCAACTTAAGCTTACCGGAAGAAAAACCGGCTCCGATCACTGCAGCAGAAGGCACAGTAGAGTGCAAGTTCTGGGGCTTGGGCGGCGACGGTACGGTAGGTGCGAACAAGAACTCTACCAAGATTATCGGCGACCACACGGATAAGTTTATCCAGGCATACTTCCAGTATGACTCCAAAAAGACTGGCGGCGTTACGATTTCCCATCTCCGTTTTGGCGACAAGCCAATCCGCAGCCCATATTACATCAACCAGGCAGACTTTGTAGCATGCCACAATCCGGCATATGTAAACAAGGGCTTTAAGATGGTACAGGACGTGAAACCAGGCGGTGTATTTATGATTAACTGCCAGTGGTCCGATGAAGAATTAGAGCACCACTTAAATGCAGAAGCAAAGAAGTATATTGCTGACAACAATATCCAGTTATACACGATCAATGCGATCGACAAAGCAATCGAAATCGGTATGGGCAAACGTACCAATACGATCTTGCAGTCCGCATTCTTCAAATTGGCAGACGTAATGCCGATCAACGATGCAGTTGATTTTATGAAACAGGCTGCAAAGAAGTCTTACGGCAAAAAAGGCGATGCGATTGTTGAGATGAACTATAAGGCAATTGACGCTGGTGTAGAAGCAGTACATAAAGTAGAGATCCCGGCTTCCTGGTCGAACCCAGCTCCAGATCCAGCTCCAGCAGACTTAACTGGACGTCCGGAAACGGTAAAGATGGTCAAAGACTTGATGAACCCGATTTCTATTATGGACGGCGACAGCCTTCCGGTATCTGCATTTGCCAAAAATGCGGACGGCCAGTTCGAGCACGGCGCTTCCGCTTATGAAAAACGCGGTACTGCCGTAACCGTTCCGACTTGGAATGCTGAGAAATGTATCCAGTGTAACCAGTGTGCATTTGTATGTTCCCATGCAACGATCCGTCCGTTTATGTTAAGCGAAGAGGAAGTAAAAGCAGCTCCGTCCAACATCAAACTGGCAGATACCAAGCCAAAAGCTGGCGAATACAAATATACGATGAGCGTATCCCCATTGGATTGTATGGGATGCGGCGAATGTATTACGGTCTGCCCGGTAGGCGCGATCGAAATGGTACCACAGGAATCCCAGGCAAGCGAGCAGCCGGTATTCGATTACTTAGTTGCAAACGTAGGCAAGAAACCTGGCGTTCCAGCCGACAATACCGTAAAAGGTTCCCAGTTCAACCAGCCGTTGCTTGAGTTCTCAGGCTCCTGTGCAGGCTGTGCAGAGACCTCTTATGCACGTTTGATTACACAGCTGTTCGGCGAGCATATGTATATTTCCAATGCAACTGGATGTTCCTCTATCTGGGGCGGCCCGGCAGCTACTTCGCCATATACGGTAAATAAGGATTCCAAGAAGGGTCCGGCTTGGGCAAACTCCTTATTCGAGGATAATGCAGAACACGGCCTTGGTATGCAGATCGGCCAGCAGGTACTCCGTGACCAGGCAGTTGCAAGCGCTAAGAAATGTGCAGAATCTGACAAAGCAGACGAAGCATTAAAAGCTGCTTTTGCAAAATTTATGGAAACAAAAGACGATACAAAAGCAAATACGCCTGCTACCGAAGCATTAGTAGCAGAACTGGAAAAAGCAGCCCAGGCAGGGTGCCCGGATGCAGCTGCAGCTTTGGATAAGAAAGATTACTTAGCTAAAAAATCTATCTGGATCTTTGGCGGTGACGGCTGGGCATATGATATTGGCTTCGGCGGCTTAGACCATGTACTTGCTTCCGGCGAAAATGTCAATGTAATGGTATTCGATACCGAAATGTACTCCAATACAGGCGGCCAGGCTTCCAAGGCTTCCAATATCGGTGAAGTATGCCAGTTTGCAGCGGCAGGTAAAGACATAGGCAAGAAGAGCCTTGCTGAAATTGCTATGAGCTATGGCTATGTATACGTAGCACAGGTTGCGCTTGGCGCAAATATGGCACATACCGTAAAAGTATTGGCAGAAGCAGAAGCTTACAATGGCCCGTCCCTGATCATCGGCTATGCACCTTGCGAGCTGCACGGTGTCAAAGGCGGCATGAACCATTGCCAGGATGAAATGAAGAAGGCTGTTGCAGCCGGATACTGGAACCTGTTCTCCTTCAACCCTGCATTAAAGGCAGAAGGCAAGAATCCATTTACCCTGTCATCCAAACCAGGCGATGGAACTTACCAGGATTTCCTGAAGAACGAAACACGTTACAGCCGCCTTGCAAGGTCCTTCCCAGAAAGGGCAGAAAAGCTGTTCAAAGAGTCCGAAGAGGCTGCGAAAGAACGCTATACGCATTTAGAGCGGTTAGTAGAGCTTTATAAATAAGTTGTATTTTTTTAAATTAGATAAGTCCACTGCAGTATTTTGATGGCCGCTATCCGGTATCGGATGGCATCTGGAAAAATAGGGCAGGTTGGGATAGGATAAGCGGTGCATGGAAATGCACCGCTTATTTTGTTAGGAGCTGTAAATAAATAACTGCTGAATAGTGCGCCGGATTTTTGCCCTGCACTCTCGAAGAAAAATCCTGCGCAACTTGCTAAAGTTATTTATTTACAGTTCCTAAGAAATACATTTTATACGGCACACCAGTTAAATTTACAGTATGACCTGACTGCAGACCGCCAGCCAGGCACTTTCTTGGTTAACATTACTGTACATTCTGGCGGTTTGCAGTATATTTCGTGACAGTTCCTTATATTTTTTGCAGTATATCGCCATATTGCTGTTTTAATTCCTGCTCCAATTTTAAAAACTGGGGGATATACCGTTCCAAGATCTGGCTGACCAATGCTTCGGCAGCCGCCCCATTATAAATATGGGCCATATCGTTATGGTCCCTTAACATATCCAGCCAAATATCCCCATCAAAAAAAGGGTAGGCGGCATAGGCTTCTTTGATAATGCCTCTGGGGGAACCAGTGGCAGACGGCCTGCTTCCTTCATAATTTAAAAGGGCTTTTAATAATTTCCATCCCAATTCAAATTGTATGGAAAATTTGTCGATAATTCCGCTGATAATAAATGCGTTGTCTAAAGCTTCCTGGTTGGCCCGTTCCAGTACACGCAGGTTGGAAACATAATTGTCAAATTTTTTCATATAAAAGGACACCCTCTTTTTGAATTGCCGTAAGCAGCGGCCCCCGCACCGTGCCGTCTAAGTTTATTACATTGTATTTCAAAGGCGTTGCGGTTTCTTCGTCAACATCCAAAGAAAAACGTGAAACATTTCCGCCGCAAACTGCCAGGTCTATATCACTGGCGCGGCTATAATCGCCCCTGGCCCTTGAACCAAACAAAATGACCTTTTCCAGGTGGTGTTTGGCGGCCAGGGATTGGATTTGGGCTATGGCTGCCTGGCTGATACCCGTTTTTTCCATAAAGATACAACTCCTATCGAAAGATTTTGCAAAAGCGCTTGTTAGGGCTTGTTTTGCTTTTATTAAAATAAGTATTAATAAAAATTGTAATGCCTCCAAGCCGGAAAGTCAATAGATGCTTTACAAAGTCGACGGCAGATGATAAAATAGCACGTAGATATTTTGCGATAAAATATTATATATTTTGTGCAGAAAGAACATTGATAGAAAGAACATTTGCAGAAAGTACATAACTAAAAAATGTTCGGAGGATGAGCCATGAACCATAAAGGGAATGATCCCGCTCTCGGGATCGGCAGGTTAATGCCAGACAGGGAGCGGAGGCAGCGGACGATAAAAAAGGAAGATTATTTACTAAAGCAGATCGACGAATTCCGCGATAAGGCAAAGCAGCTGCAGGCTCTTCTAGACACTAGGGAAGTACAAGTACAAGAGTTACAGTCACTCGTAAATGAAAAGCAGGCCCGGTCAGAGGAACTTGACCAGATGATCCAATTCCGCCAGACAGAAGCGGATAAGGTAGTAAGCGGTGTCGGCAGCCAGATGGACAGCTTGGTTGCACAGCTGCAAGAAACAGTGGACAGGCTTACCGAAAATGCAGCCGCGCAGATGTATGAGCTGCGCAGGGAGACCACGCAGCAGATCCAGCAGATGGGCGATACGCTCACAGGGCAGATTGGAGGAATGGCAAAAGAAACAACGGACAGTATTACATATATGGCCAATGATGTGATGGGCCGTGTCGGCGGTTTGGCAGAGGAAACGAGGGGGAACCTCGCACGTATGGCTTCGGATGTAACAGGCCAGATCGGCGGGATGTCGCAGGAAACCAGCCAGAGCATTTCTTATCTGGCTTCGGATGTGACGGGCCAGATCGGCGATATGACAAGGGAGACGCGTGAAAACATCGCATCGCTTACGTCAGGCGTTACCAGCCAGATCGGATCGTTGACACAGGAAGCCAGGGAAGGCATGGCACGTATGACGTCTGATTTTACCAGCCAGATCGAGGGTATGGCAAAAAGTTCCAGGGAAGATATGGGGCGCCTGACCTCGGATGTGACAGGCCAGATCGGCGGCATGACGCAGGAAGTCAGGGACAGCATGACCCGGATGGCCTCGGATGTAACGGGCCAGATTAACGGCATGGCACAGGGTGCTGGGGACAGTATTACGCATATGGCTGCCGAGGTGACGTCGCATATTGGCGATATGACAAGGGAGGCCAAGGAAAGCATTGGATATATGGCTTCTGATATAACCGGACAGATGAATGAAATGAGCCTGCGGACCAAAGCGGACCTGCGCGAAATGACGGAGCATGTAACGGGCCAGATCAACCAGATGCGGATGGATACCCGGTCTGATATTAACCATATGACATCCCATGTGACCGACCAGGTTGGGCAGATGGGTGCAGATACAAAAAGCCACATCCAGGTAATGGCTGGGGAAGTGACGAACCAGATCGACCAGATGGCTGGTTTTGTGACGGACCAGTTCAGCCAGATGTCTGTACAGATGAACCGTATGTCGGAGGATAACCACAGCAAGCTGACCGCTTTGACGAATGACAGCAGGCAGGCAATGGAGCAGATGACGTCACAGGCAGGGAAACGGATCCAGGAGGAGGTTGCCCAGGTTACCAGGCATTCACAGGAAGTAAAACAGACGATCACTGAAATGAATGAACAGGTGCTAGGGCTAAAGGATGAGCTGACAGAGAAGATCCATACAGAGGATGTAAAAGTATACCGTAATATTAAAGATCTGCTCGATGAGCAAAAGCCGTTGTTTGAACGGGTGGAGGTAAGCGAAAAGAGCATTAAGCCAGTTAAAAAATATATTTACTGGCTGATTTTATTTGGGCTATTGGATTTAGCAGGGATTATTACACTAGTATTAATGGAGGCGGGGATTTTCAGTGGATTTTGAGCAAGAAAAAACGGTATGGGTGATTGGGCATAGGAACCCGGATACGGATTCGATCTGCGCGGCAATCGCCTACGCAGATTTACAGAACCATCTGTCGGAAACGAAATATGAGCCGAAACGGGCAGGGAATTTAAATGAAGAAACAAAGTATGTGCTACGTAAATTTAAGGCAAAGGCGCCGGATTATGTTGATGATGTACGTACACAGGTGAAAGATATTGCATTCCGCAGGACGATTGGCGTAAGCAGCAGCATTTCTTTGAAACGGGCATGGGAAATTATGACGACAAGCAATGTCGTTACTTTGCCGATCATTGACGACCATAATGAGTTTACTGGGCTGATTGTAAATAACGATATTGCAGAGTCGCTGATGGATGTGCTGGATACTAAGATACTGGCAGAAGCCCGCACGCCGTACCAGAATATGATAGAGACGTTAAACGGCACGATTTTAGTTGGCAATGCGCATGGGCTGTTTATAACGGGGAAGGTGATTGTTGCCGCAGACTCGCTGCCGATGGCGGAGGAAAATATTGAAAAGGACGACCTGGTGATTTTAAGCGACCGGGAAAGTATGCAAAAATGTGCATTAAAGCACAATGCCAGCTGCATGGTTATCTGCGGCGGCACACAGGTTTCAAAAGATATTATTGCGGAAGCACAGGATAAAGAGTGTGTCATTATCAGTACGCCGTATGATACCTTTACGGTATCGCGCCTGCTGATGCAAAGTATGCCGATTAAACAGTGTATGCGCAGGCGGAACTTAAAAAAGTTTGATATTGAAGATTATGTGGACGATGTGAAGGAAGTGATGTCCAAAGCAAGGCACCGCGATTTCCCAATTTTAGACCACGACGGGAATTATGTCGGCATGATTTCCAGGCGTAATTTATTGAATATGCAAAAAAAGCGTGTTGTGCTGGTAGACCACAATGAGCGCCAGCAGGCTGTCCATGGGATTGACAATGCAGATATTTTGGGGATTATTGACCACCATAAGATCGGAAGCCTGGAAACCCCGGTGCCGGTGATGTTCCGCAACCAGCCGGTCGGGTGTACGTCTACAATCATTTACCAGATGTACCAGGAAAATGGCGTGGAGATTTCCAAACAGATCGCAGGGCTGTTATGTTCGGCGATCATTTCGGATACCCTTTTGTTCCGTTCGCCGACTTGTACGGAATTGGATAAAATGGCGGCTACCAATTTGGCAAAGATTGCAGAGATCGGGCTGTTGGAGCGCCATGCGGCAGAGATGTTCCGTGCAGGCAGCAATTTTAAGTCCAAAACGACCGAAGAAATTTGCTATCAGGATTTTAAGACTTTTACGGTAGGCGAAATCCAGTTTGGCGTTGCACAGATTAGCGCAATGGGGCGCAATGAACTGGATGAAGTAAAAGAACGTGTCCTGCCTTACCAGACTACGATGATGGAAGAGCGGGGCTTAAATATGGTTTTTATTATGCTGACCGATATTTTTAATGAATCAACGGAATTGATCTGTATGGGCGAAGGGGCAGACCAGGCGGTAGAACGTGCGTTCCATAAACAGAAACTAAACCAAGGCTACCGGCTGCGTGGCGTGGTATCGCGGAAAAAGCAGCTGATACCGGAATTGCTGGATGCAATACAACAGAATTTATTTGGGCAAGGCGTCTAAAACCTTGGCAGATGCCAAAAAGGGAGGCTAGATCATGGCAAAACAGCGCTGGAAACCTGGAAATATGCTCTATCCGGTTCCTGCGGTTATGGTGACATGCCAAAGGCCGGGGGAAAAACCAAACATTATAACCGTTGCATGGGCAGGGACGGTATGTTCCGACCCGGCAATGGTATCGATTTCCATACGCAAGGAACGGTATTCTTATGGCATTATCCGGGATACCCGTGCGTTTGTAATTAACCTTACTACAAAACGGCTGGCTTGGGCAGCCGATTTTTGTGGTGTCCGTTCTGGCAGGGATGTGGATAAATTTGCAGAAACCGGCCTGGACCCTTGTGCGTCGCAAACAGTCTGCTGCCCAGGGATCGCACAAAGCCCGGTGAATATTGAATGCTGCGTAGTAGATATACAAAGCCTCGGCAGCCACGACCTGTTTCTGGCAGAAGTAAAAAGCGTCAGCGTAGAGGAAACGCTTTTGGATGAAGCAGGCACTTTGCAGCTGGACCACAGTGGCCTGGTTGTATATTCACATGGCATTTACCATGAGCTGGGCAGGCCGGTGGGGACGTTTGGGTTTTCAGTAAAAAAGCGGGCAAAGAATACTATTTCAGCAAATGGTCGATCAGCATCATGTAAATGTCGTCGGTCTGGTTCTTCCAATTTGCGCAAATAACCTCTGCTTGTGCTTTATTCATTACGTTTAAAGTAAGGTCCAGCTGCGGGATCCCTTTTTCACGCAGCTGGCAGTGGACCGCATACTTTTTTTCTGGTGTCATGTAATAGTCGGCTACGGCGGAAGCAGAGGCAGCGATCGGTATCTGGTTTTCTGCAATGTATTGCTTCATATCTGCCTGTATTTCCGAATTAATTTTGTTTTCAAAAAAATGCAGGGATTCCTGCCCCGCAGGCGTAATGGAATACTGCACATTGTTATGTGAGGCTTCCTGGCGGATAAACTGGTCTTCGTCTAGTTCATGCAGGGCTTCCTGCAGCGTAAAATAAGTGGTATATTCTTTTCCAAGGAAAAAATCAGATAGCAGTGTATTTGTCAGAGGAGCTTCAGACTGGTCTAACATAGATAAAATCATTAACTTATATAACGTGGTTGGTTCTGCCATAAAATCGGCCTCCTTGTACACAAATTTTTATTACGTTACCCTAGCTTATGGGTATATATACGAAGTATGCCACAGTTAGATTTTATTGCAAACGGGATAGGCGGATCAGTTTTTAATATGGGCTTTTACCGCCTGGCTGACGGCATCGGCGATGCGCGGGTCAAATGCCTGCGGCATAATAAACTCTTCGCATAAATCTTGGCCGGATACCAGCCCTGCAATTGCCTGTGCGGCAGCAAGCTTCATTTCTTCTGTAATCTGGCGGGCACGCCCTTCCAATGCGCCTTTAAAAATGCCAGGGAAGGCAGCGACATTGTTGACCTGGTTTGGAAAATCGCTCCGGCCGGTCCCTACGATCCTTACACCGGCAGCTTTTGCCAGGTCTGGCATGATTTCCGGTTCCGGGTTCGCCATTGCAAACAGGACCGCGTTTTTGTTCATAGATGCAGCCATCTGCGGCGTTACGATATGCGGGGCGGAAACGCCGATAAAAATATCTGCCCCTTGCATAGCATCGGCAAGTACGCCGTGGGCATGCCTTAAGTTTGTCACACCGGCCATTTCCCGCTGCATCCAGTTTAAGTTAGGGTAATCCGCACCGATAATGCCGTCGCGGTCGCACATCGTAATATCGGTAAAACCGTAATTTAACAGCAGCCTGGCGATGGCAATGCCTGCGGAGCCAGCGCCATTGATAACGACTTTGCAGGTTTCTTTTTGCTTTTTCGTTATTTTTAGGCTATTGATAATGCCGGCAAGCACTACAATGGCCGTACCGTGCTGGTCGTCATGGAAAACCGGGATGGGAAGCAGCTCCTTGAGCCTGCGTTCGATCTCAAAACAGCGCGGGGCTGAAATGTCTTCCAAGTTAATGCCGCCGAAACCAGGCGCGATATGTTTGACCGCCTGGATAATTTCCTCAGTATCCTGCGTATCCAGGCAGATTGGCATAGCATTGACATTGGCAAATTCTTTAAACAGGGCGCATTTGCCCTCCATAACAGGCATAGCGGCATAAGGCCCGATATTGCCAAGCCCCAGCACAGCGCTCCCATCCGATACGACAGCGACAGTATTGGCTTTCATCGTGTATGTATAGGCGAGGGATGGGTCTTTGGCAATCAGCCTGCATGGTTCCGCAACTCCAGGCGTATAGGCGATGGAGAGGTCTTCGCGGGTTTTTATCGGGGTTTTTGAAATAGTTTCTAATTTTCCGTTCCATTCTTTATGCATTTGAATGGCTTTTTCCTTGTTTGTCATACGGTAATATGTCCTTTTCTATTTTTTTGGCAGGTATGCCTAAATTAATGATAGCATTACTATTTTGAAAAATCAATAAAAAGGTCTTCCTATTTTTGGAAGAATGGTGTATAATATATATAGTCATGAATCTATAGTCAGATTAAATTCACAGTTTGTTTCGGCGGACTTCAGCGGTTTTACAACGCTCAGATGAATGAATCCCAATAGAACTTAGGAATAGGAGAAAATATAATGAGGGAAAAATATGAGACATTATCTTTGGTAGTGTTAAAAGAGCTTGCGAAAGCGCGCGGGCTTAGAGGCGTTACTGGATTAAAAAAAGCAGATTTGATTAACCGGATGCTAGAAGAAGATATAAAGCTGCAGGAACAAAAAGGGCAGTCAGAAGGGGGCCAGCCGGAACAGCCGGATATGCCCCAAATACAGGCCCAGGCAAAAAGCAATCAGATAAAAAGCAATCAGACCGATAAAAATAAAGACGGCAGGCCAGCCAATCCAGAGGCAGGCCATACCGGGCAGGCAGAAGCAGAAGGGGGCCAAGGATGGCCGCAAAAGCCGGACACTGCACAGCAGCAGGGCCGTCAGGAGGAAACAAACATCCAAGAGGAAGCAGGCCGCCAGGACGGGAAGCAAAGCCGCCAAGAAGAAACCGTCCGCCAAGAGGATAGGCAAAGCCGTCAAGAGGAAGCGGGCCGTCAAGAGCGTCCGAATGAAACTGGCCGCCAGGAGCGTGGGGACAGGCAGGGCCGCCAGGAGGAAAACGGCCGCCAGGAGCGCAGTGTGCAGCAGAACCGCCAAAACCGCCAGGAGGAAAACGGCCGCCAGGAGCGTGGGGACAGGCAGGGCCGCCAGGAGCGTGGGGCACAGCAAGACCGCACAGACCGCCAGGATATGCCGCAGGCCCAGCAGCGTCCACGTCGGCAGGATGGCGACAACCGGGATGAAATTAATTCAGACTTAGACAGCGGCGTAACCGCAGACGGTATTTTGGAAGTGATGCCAGATGGCTATGGGTTTATCCGGTGCGAAAATTACCTGCCAGGGGAGCATGATGTCTATGTATCGCCATCCCAAATCCGCCGGTTTGGGCTAAAGACGGGGGATATTGTGCGCGGAAATACCCGGATTAAAACACAGGGGGAAAAATTTAGCGCACTTTTATATATTACAACCATTAATGGATACCATCCATCCGTCGTCGCACAAAGGAGGAACTTTGAAGACCTGACCCCTGTGTTCCCAAACGAACGGATGCGCCTGGAAACGAACCGTGCAACCACTTCTATGCGGATCGTAGACCTGGTATCCCCGATCGGCAAAGGGCAGCGCGGCATGATCGTATCCCCGCCAAAAGCCGGGAAGACGACATTGTTAAAGCAGGTTGCACAGGCGATAAAGGTCAATAACCCTGAAATCCACCTGATCATCCTGCTGATCGATGAACGACCGGAAGAAGTAACCGATATAAAAGAAGCGATCGAAGGCAATAATGTAGAAGTCATCTATTCGACCTTTGACGAACTCCCAGAACACCATAAGCGCGTCTCAGAGATGGTGATCGAGCGGGCAAAACGGCTGGTAGAACACCGCCAGGATGTAATGATCCTTTTAGACAGCATTACGCGCCTGGCAAGGGCCTACAACCTAACCGTACCCCCAAGCGGGCGCACCCTTTCCGGCGGCCTCGACCCGGCAGCGCTTCATATGCCGAAGCGTTTTTTTGGTGCGGCTAGAAATATGCGGGAAGGCGGAAGCTTGACTATACTTGCCACAGCCCTCGTGGACACGGGCAGCAAAATGGATGATGTAGTCTATGAAGAATTTAAAGGTACCGGGAATATGGAGCTTGTGTTAGACCGCAGGCTTTCCGAAAAAAGGATATTCCCTGCCATCGATATTGTAAAATCCAGCACCCGCAGGGAAGATTTGCTGTTAGACCGGGAAGAACGGGAAGCGGTCGATATTATGCGTAAAGGGATTAATGGGATGAAGACCGATGAGGCGGTAGAAAATATATTGAATATGTTTGCGCGTACTAGCAATAATAGGGATTATATCCAGCTGGTGAAGAAGCGGCGGGTATTGTAGAAGCCGGGTGGAAGGGGGAGGCCATTCCCCCAGCAAAAAATATTACAAAAACCACTTGCATATAAAAAGAGTATATGCTAGTATTAAATAGCTGTTAATTAGAGAGCGATTTTATTTTGATACATGCGAGGTGAAAATGAATGAAAGCGGATATTCATCCAGAATACTATCAGGCAACTGTCACATGTAACTGTGGCAACACATTTGTGACAGGTTCTACAAAGAAAGAAATCCATGTTGAGATTTGTTCCAAATGCCATCCATTCTATACAGGCCAGCAGAAGTCCAGCCAGGCGCGTGGGCGTATTGAGCAGTTTAATAAGAAATATGGCATAAAATAGGAAAAGCTGGAACAGCCGGGTTTGCGGAGCGGTCCGTAGGGGATCCTGGCAGCCAGCTAGGGATGTAGCAGATAAGGTTGAGGTTGTGAAATCTCAGCCTTTTTTACTATCGGGTATCCGGCGGGGCAGGGGGATATATGAGGTATTCTGGAATAGGTGGGCAGGCCGTTATGGAAGGCATTATGATGAAAAACGGCAGGCAATATGCGGTTGCAGTCCGAAGCCCTGGCGGGCAGGTGGTGGTAGCGGAAAAGGAATATAAGGGCATCCTGGATGGTTCTATTATTAAGAAGCTGCCGTTTTTTCGGGGCGTTTTCAATTTCGTGGATTCTTTGGTGCTTGGTATGCAAACGCTGATGTATTCGGCATCTTTTTTTGAAGGGGATGATACAGCGATAACCGGCCAGGCACAAAGCCAGCCAGGGGAAAGCCAGGTGGTGCATGGGGAGCTGGCATCTTGCAGCAAAAAAGAATCGCTGGCGGTTGGCGTTACCGTGGCGGTTTCTATGGCTGTGGCCGTTGTGGTATTTATGCTGGTTCCGTATTTTATCACCAGGCTTTTTGGTAAAGCCATTGGCTCACAGGCTGTACTGGCGCTGTTGGAAGGGGTGCTGCGCCTTTGTATATTTTTGGCATATATTTTGCTTATTTCGCGTATGGAAGATATACAGCGTGTATTTATGTACCACGGCGCGGAACATAAATGTATAAACTGCATTGAGCATGGGATGGAGCTGAATGTGGAAAATGTAAGGAAAAGCTCCAGGCTGCATAAACGGTGTGGAACCAGCTTCCTGTTTTTGGTTGTGTTTATCAGCATTATTTTCTTCTTTTTTATCCGCACGGATTCCGCATTGCTGCGGATTGCGGCAAGGCTGCTGCTAGTCCCTGTGATTGCCGGGTGTGCCTACGAATGGATACGCCTGGCTGGCAGGCATGAAAATAGGCTGACGGACTTATTAAGCAGGCCAGGGCTGGCGCTGCAGAAGTTGACGACAAGGGAGCCGGACGATGGTATGATCGAAGTTGGGATTGCATCGGTAGAAGCCGTGTTTGACTGGAAGGCATTTTTAAAGGAAACGGTAGAAAACGGCCAAAAGGTGGAGGAAAGGATGGAGGGGTTGCATGACATATCGGGAAGCGACGGACTGGGGGAGCCGGGTACTGGCACAGGCAGGTGTAGCTGATGCAAAGCTGGATGCATGGCTGCTGCTTGAAACTGTATGTAAGATAAACCGTACTTTTTATTATTCCCATCTGGAAGAAGAACTGGCCGTTGAACAGCAGCCGGAATATGAGATTGCAGTGCGTAAACGTGCAGAGCGTATCCCGCTGCAGTATATTACGGGCGAACAGGAATTTATGGGGCTGAATTTTAAAGTCAATTCCAATGTATTGGTTCCTAGGCAGGATACGGAGGCGTTGGTCGAAGAAGCGCTGAAAATCTGCCAGCCGGACATGAAGCTATTGGACCTTGGCACTGGCAGCGGCTGTATTATCATCAGCCTGATGAAAAATGCACATGGCATGGAGGCGGTAGGGAGCGATATTTCCAAACAGGCGCTTTTGGTAGCGAAAGAAAATGCGAAGCTGCATGAGGTGGAAGTGGAATGGATCCGCAGCAACCTATATGAAAATATAAACGGCAGGTTTGATTTGATCGTATCCAACCCGCCCTATATCCCACAGGCCGATATACTGGACCTGATGCCAGAAGTACGTGACTTTGAGCCGGTAGGGGCGTTGGACGGCGGCCTGGACGGGCTGGATTTTTACCGCCGGATCATTGCACAGAGCAAAGATTATTTGAATAAGGACGGATACCTCTACCTGGAAATCGGGTATAACCAAGGCCCGGCGGTAACCAATATGATGTGTGCGGCCGGATACCGGGAAGTGTCGGTGGTGAAAGACCTGGCGCGCCATGAGCGGGTCGTAAAAGGGCGCATCTAAGGCGGCGTCTGGCTGCAATTGGCTAAGGGGTATCCTGGAGGAATTTGGAGGATAACAATGTTTGATAAGTTAGAAGATTTGGTGCTTCGTTATGAGGAAGTCATGAACCAGCTCAGTGAACCGGGCGCAGCGGATGATACAAACCGTTTCCGCAAGCTGATGAAGGAACAAAGCGACCTGTTGCCGATTGTAGAGGCATACCGCGCATATAAAAAGAGCAAGCAGGATATAGAGGACAGCCTTACGATGCTGGAGGAAGAATCAGACGAAGAGCTGCGTGAACTGGCTAAAGAGGAATTAAATGATGCCAAGGCGGAGGTTGAGAAACTGGAAAACAAACTTAAGATCCTCCTGCTTCCAAAAGACCCGAACGACGACAAAAACGTAATCGTGGAAATCCGTGCAGGTGCGGGCGGGGATGAAGCAGCGTTGTTTGCAGCAGAAATTTACCGCATGTATGTCCATTATGCAGAAAGCCGCCATTGGAAAGTGGAAACACTGGAAATGGAAGAAATTGGTATTGGCGGCATGAAATCGGTGAATTTTATGGTCACTGGGCCAAAGGCGTATTCTATTTTAAAATATGAGTCTGGCGTACACCGGGTCCAGCGTGTGCCGGAGACGGAATCGCAGGGGCGTATCCATACGTCTACGATTACGGTAGCTGTAATGCCGGAAGCCGAAGAGGTAGATGTCCAGGTAGACGAAAAGGACATCCGGATCGATGTAATGCGTGCATCGGGCAACGGCGGGCAGTGTGTCAATACAACGGATTCGGCAGTGCGGCTGACCCATTATCCAACCGGGATTGTAATCTACAGCCAGACAGAAAAATCCCAGCTGCAAAACAAAGAAAAAGCGTTTGCGCTGCTGCGTGCCAAATTGTACGACCTGGAAATGCAAAAAAAGCAGGATGCGGAGTCGGAAGCGCGCCGTAGCCAGATTGGGACTGGCGACCGTTCGGAAAAAATCCGTACCTATAATTTCCCACAGGGGCGGGTAACGGACCACCGGATCAATTTAACGTTGTATAAGTTGGATAAGATCATGAATGGTGATATTCAGGAAATTATTGATGCATGTATTGCGGCAGACCAGGCGATGCGTTTAAGCAAGCTAAACGAAGCGTAGGCAAATGCCTTTCGTCAATTGAATAAGGAACTAGTTCCTAAGGGCGGTTAAACAGTCTGGTTTTGCAAAATCAGGCTGGTTTTTATTTCAAAACCGTTTTAAACATTATTCTGGTATGGAACCAGCCAGTTAGGGGCATACTATTGGCCGGTTAGTGTATTGCAGAAAGGAGGCATACCAGATGTATGTAATTAAAATAACGACGAAATATCCGGCCAGTGAAACATACAAACGGCATCTGCTGCAGGCCGTTACCGAGGTGGATATGGCTGCACAGTGCCAGGTGGACGGGGCGGTCCGTATGATCAGCGGCGAGGGTACGCAGCCGGAGCAATTGGCCAGCCTGCTTGGAATTGCAGTAGGGGGCAGCCGCCAGGATGAGATTATCAGCCTTTCCTTGCAGTACCAAAGGACGGCATAAACAGCCAGCATGGAAAGGCAAGCGCAGGAAAGAAAGGGTTCAAACCATTATGTCACTACAATTTGTTTTGGGCAATTCCGGCAGCGGAAAATCCACGTGGCTATATGAATATGTAATACAGGAAGCATTGAGGCAGCCGCAGCAAAATTTTTTGTTCCTAGTCCCAGAGCAGTTTACGATGCAGACGCAGAAAGAATTTGTCAGCCGCCATCCGGCGCATGCGATATTAAATATCGATGTCCTAAGCTTCCAGCGGCTGGCCTGGCGGGTGTTTGACGACCTCGGAATGATGGACATTGCCGTATTGGAGGAAACAGGGAAAAACCTGGCACTGCGCAGGGTAGCTTCGTCTTTGGAAGGCAAGCTGCAGATCCTGCGCGGCAGCATCCGCAAGGCCGGATATATCAGCGAGGTCAAGTCGCTGCTGTCTGAGCTGGTGCAATACCATGTAACGCCGCAGGATTTAGAGCAGGTACAAGATGGGCTGGAACTAAAAAATGCACTTTGGTATAAATTAGGCGATATTTTGACATTATACCGGGGGTTCCAGGAATTTTTGCAGGGCCGCTACATTACTGCGGATGAAGTAGTAAACCTGCTTACAAAAGTGGCCAGCCAGTCAAAGCTGCTGGAAGGCAGCGTGGTCGTGTTAGACGGCTATACGGGGTTTACGCCGGTGCAGACGGAATTTTTAGCCGAACTGCTGCCGCTTGCACGCTGTGTATTGGCGGCAGTAACGATCGATACCAGGGAGCCGGTTGTTGGCAGCCTGGATATTCAGGACCTGTTTTATTTGAGCAGGAAAGAAATCCAGTCTTTGGGCAGCATTGCCAGGGAACAGGGGGTAGAAATCCTAGAGCCCGTTGTTTTGGGGCATGGCGCTGCCAAACGCTACCGGAAGGCACCGGCCATTTTCCATTTGGAGCAGAACCTGTTCCGGAGCCGGACGAAAAAGTACCGGCAAGCACAGCAGGAAATCCAAATATTTAGCCTGTTCCAGCCGAAAGATGAGCTGCGTTATGCCGCGCAGGAAATCCGGCGGCTGGTGTCTGAAGGGCCGTACCGCTATATTGATATTGCAGTGGTGTCGGGGGATGTGCCATCGTATGCAAATTATGCGGAAGAGATTTTTTCGCTGTTTGATGTACCGCTGTTTATAGACCAGAAAAAAAATATTTTATTCCATCCGTTTCTTGAATTGGTGCGTGCGGTATTGGAGATGGAACAGACGAATTATACATACGAAAGCGTAATGCGGTTTTTCAAATGCGGTTTAAGCGGGCTTAACGGAGACGGGGCAGAAAACAGCGAAGAAGGCGGCGCGGCTATGACGGGGTACTGGCTGGATTTGTTGGAGAATTACCTGCTTGCATTTGGAATCCGCGGCTGGGGCCGTTGGAAAAAAGCATGGGTACGCCTTGCCAAATGGCTGGATGAAGGGCAGCTGGCCCGGCTGAATGAGATCCGCCAGTTATTTGCAGATACACTTGCGCCGCTGCATAAAGTATTCCATAAGAAGCAGGCGACGGTACGTGAAATGGCTTTGGCACTTTATGAACTGTTTGTTGCGCTGCATTTACAGGAGCAGCTGGACCGCCAGCGGGGGCAGTTTGAAGCACAAGGGCAGCTGGCACTGGCAAAAGAAAATGAACAGATTTATGGAATTGTCATCGGTTTACTGGATAAGGTTGTGGAACTGTTAGGGGAAGAGGCAGTATCTGCCAAAGAGTTTTCCGAAATTTTGGAAGCTGGGTTTGAAGCGTCCAAAGTAGGCATTATCCCGCCCGGGTATGACCGTGTATTGTTTGGGGATATTGAACGTACGCGCCTGGAGCATATTAAAGTGCTGTTTTTTATCGGGGTCAATGACGGCATTATCCCCAAAGGAGAGCCAGGATGCGGCATCCTGTCAGAATTTGAGCGGGAAAAACTAGCGTCGTATGATATTGCCCTTGCACCGACGCCGCGGGAAAAAGCATTTATACAAAAGTTATATTTATATTTAAATCTTACAAAACCATCGGAGAAACTGTACCTGACTTATTCCAAGGCAGGGCAGGACGGCGGTACCAGGCGCCGGTCTTACCTAATCGGAACGGTGCAAAAGATGTTCCCGCAGATAGCCATCCAGTCCCCGCAGGAAGGCGGGCTTACGGCAGCAGCAACGCCCAAAAGCAGTATGCGTTATTTTTTGTCGGGTTTGGCGCAGGCGAAACAGGACGGGGCGCCCGAAGAATGGAAGGCCCTGTATGCCTGGTATATGCGCCATGAAAAATGGGCGCAGGCCGCGGCGGATTATGTAGCGGCCGCTTTTTATAGGCATAAAGATTCCGTGCTTGACACCCAGATCTGCCGCCAGCTTTATGGAAAGGTGCTGGAAAATTCGGTTACACGGCTGGAACGCTTTGCCAGTTGTGCATTTGCACATTTCCTCCAGTATGGCTTACAGCTGTCCAAACGGCAGGTCAATGAATTCCAGCCGGTAGATTTTGGCAGCATTTTGCATGATGCACTTGAGCAGTTTGCACGCCGCATGCAGGCTTCGGGCGACGACTGGTTCCATCTGACCGAGGAACACCAGCGCCAGTATGCCAAGGAAGCCATTGATGCCGCAATCGCTTCCTGTGAAAACACGGCCCTTTCAGATGGGGCGCGCAATCTGTACCTGGTGCGGCGGATGGAAAAAGTATTAAACCGGACGGTAGAAGTGCTTGGGCGCCAGATACGAAACGGCAGCTTTGTGCCGGAAAACTATGAAGTATCGTTCCAGTATGTAAACCGGCTGGACGCAATCCAGTTTACACTTGGCGAGGAAGAAAGGATGCGTTTGTCCGGCCGTATTGACCGTATGGATGTGTGGGAACGGGAAAAAGAGGTTTATATCAAAGTAATCGACTATAAGTCGGGCAATACCAGTTTCCAGCTGCTGTCCATTTACCACGGTCTGCAATTGCAGCTTGTTGTATATTTAAATGCGGCAATGGAGCTGATGCGCAGGAAATATCCGCACAAAGAAGTCAAACCGGCAGGTATTTTTTATTACCATATAGATGACCCAGTACTGGATGTGGAAGAGGAGCTGTCCGAGGAGGAAATCCGGGAACAGGTTTTTGCAAAGCTGAAACTGGACGGGTATGTCAATTCCGATCCGCAGGTATACCGGGCAATGGACCATTCCATGCAGTCGGTTTCCAATATCCTGCCCGTGGCAGAAAATAAGGACGGTACCCTGCGCCGGAATTCCAAGGCGGCGTCTACGGAACAGTTTGGGGTTATTTCCGATTATGTCAACCGCAAAATTGCGGAGCTGGGCAGGCGGATGATGCAGGGGGAGATCGATGTCAACCCTTATGAGCTGGAAGGCCGCACGCCCTGCGCATACTGCCCGTACCACAGCGTATGCGGGTTTGACGAGCGGATTGAAGGGTTTGCATACCGCGGGCTGGAAAAATTTGACCAGGCGCAGGAAGTGCTCCGGCAGATGGAAGCACAGGGGCAGCCCAAAATAGACCAATAAAAGGATATGGCAGGTATCGGATATGGAATGGACAAAGGAACAGCAACAGGTCATTGATTTAAGGGGCCGCAACCTTTTAGTTTCTGCGGCCGCAGGTTCTGGAAAGACGGCGGTGCTTGTGGAGCGTATTGTACAAAGGGTGTTGGACAGCGAACATCCGGTAGACATTGACCGGATGCTGATTGTAACGTTTACAAAAGCAGCGGCAGCGGAAATGCGCGAGCGCGTCAGCCAGGCGCTGGAGCTGCGTATGGAACAGGCGCCGGAAAATGGCGGCCTGCAGCGTCAGCATACGCTCGTACATAATGCACAGATCACAACGATCGATAGCTTCTGCCTCTATGTTGTGCGCAGCTATTTCCAGACGATCGATTTAGAACCGTCGTTTCGCATTGCAGACCCGGGCGAACTGGAGCTTTTAAAGGCAGATGTAGCGGCGCAGGTTATGGAGCAGCATTACCAGGCGCAGGATGCCGGGTTCCTGCGCCTGGCCGACCGGTATGCAACGGCAAAAAGCGATGCGGCGCTGACGGGTTTTATGCTGCGCTTATATGAGTTTTCACAAAGCTACCCGTGGCCGGAAGAATGGCTGGAATCGCTGGCGGATGTGTACCGGCTGGATCCAAATGGGATGGAGGGCCAGGGATGGATGCAGGGGCTGATGCGCTATCTGGGGCATATTATGGCGGATTTAAAGCGGAAGATGGAAGCTGCTATGGCATTATGTTTGGATGAAGACGGGCCGCAGATGTATCTGGCCGCAGTACAGGATGATATTGCGCTGCTTGGCCAGTTTTGCGGGTGCAGCAGCTACGAGGGATACTACCAGCTGTTTTCCGCCTTGAAATTTACCAAGCTGGGCGTCAACCGCAAGTATGAGGGCAGCAAAGAAAAGCAGGAACAGGTAAAAAAGATCCGCAAAACAATGAAAGATGCGCTTGGGAAAGTGCAGAATTCCTATTTTTACCAGGATAAGGGGCAGACCTTAACAGATATTGCCCAGATCCTGCCGGATGTGGAAGCGCTGGTGCAGCTGACCCTTGCGTTTGCACAGGCTTACCGTCTGGAAAAGGAAGCGCGCAGCCTGCTGGATTTTTCTGATATTGAGCATTTTGCGCTGGATATACTGGTAGACAGGCAGACCAAAGAGCCGACGGCAGCTGCACGGGAACTGCGTGGGGTTTACGAAGAGATTATGATCGATGAGTACCAGGACAGCAACTATGTGCAGGAAGCGATTTTAAAAGCAGTTTCGCGGGAAAGCATAGGGCAGAATAATATCTTTATGGTCGGGGATGTCAAGCAGAGTATTTACCGCTTCCGCCTGGCAAGGCCAGAGCTGTTTATTGAAAAATATAAAACGTATTCCACACAGGAAAGCAGCAGGCAAAAAATTGACCTGCATAAAAATTTCCGCAGCAGGCCGGAGGTTTTAGACAGCATCAATTACCTGTTTTACCAGATTATGCATGAGGATTTGGGGAAGGTAGAATACGATGCGCAGGCTGCGTTGTATGCTGGTGCATCCTATCCAAACCCGCAAGAAGGGCCTATACAGGAAGGCCCTGCGCAGGAAAACTTTCAGCCCGGAATGCCGGTGCAGCCTTTCTTTCAGACAGAACTGCTGCTGGCACAGGCGGATGCAGAGGAACTGGCTGATTTTGGCATGAAAAACTGGCAGGAGCTGGAAGCGCATATGGTCGCGGCGCGGATAAAAGAAATGCTGGAAACCCAATTTGTTACCGATAAGGAAAGCGGGAAGCTGCGCAAAGCGCGCTGCCGGGATATTGTGGTATTGCTGCGCAGTATTACTGGATGGGCGGATGTTTTTTTGAAAGTATTTGCACAGTCTGGCATCCCGGCGCATACAACGTCGCAGTCCGGATACTTCGGGACAGTGGAAATACAGACTATTTTAAGCATGCTGTCGGTTTTGGACAACCCGCTGCAGGATATTCCGCTGGCCGCAGTGCTTGCCTCCCCAATCGGCGGGCTGGACGGGGAAGAGCTGGCGCAGGTAAAGGCAGGGTGCCAGGGGAACTTTTATTACCTGGCGCTGCTGTCTTACGTACAGCCGTTTACTCAGCCGGATGATGCAGCATCCCCGCTGCAAAATAAAATCCTGCGGTTTTTGCAGATGTACAAAAAGCTGCGCAGCCTTACCGCCTATACGCCGATCCACCAGTTGATCCAGGCCGTATTGCAAGAAACCGGGTATGCTTCGTATATCCAGGCAATGCCTGCGGGCAGGCAGCGCAGGGCCAACGTCGATATGCTGCTGGAAAAAGCAGTGGCCTATGAAAAAACAAGCTACAAGGGGCTGTTCCATTTTGTCCGATATATTGAAAAATTACAAAAATATGAAATAGATTTTGGAGAGGCCGATATTACCAGTGAAAATGAAGATGTTGTGCGGATTATGAGCATCCATAAAAGCAAGGGGCTGGAGTTCCCGGTTGTGTTTGCCTGCGGCATGGCCAAGCAGTTTAACCGGCAGGACATCCGCAGCCGCCTGGTGCTGCATCCGGAATACGGCATTGGCCTAGACTGTATCGATGCGGATAAGCGGATCCGTAAAACCGGGTTTATCAAGAAAATACTGGAGAATGAGATCGGGATTGAAAATCAGGGGGAAGAACTGCGCATATTATACGTAGCGCTTACCCGTGCAAAGGAAAAACTGGTTTTGGCCGGGGCAGTAAAAGAAGAAGCAATGCCGGCCAGCCAGGCAGCGGCCAGCAGCCAACCGGCGCCGATGGATTATTTTTCCAGGCTGCAGGCGTCCTGCTATCTGGACTGGATCTACCCATGCGCAGCGGCCGGGCAAGGCTTGTACCAGCTGCGTGTATACCGGCCGGGCG
Source organism: uncultured Eubacterium sp. (assembly GCA_947089855.1). Classification (GTDB taxonomy): domain Bacteria; phylum Bacillota; class Clostridia; order Lachnospirales; family Lachnospiraceae; genus Eubacterium_J. The sequence continues at coordinate 905 of CAMUML010000061.1, read as the reverse complement.
ACATCCGGCTGCAGGCAGCGGTAGAGGCAGCGGCCGGGTATTTGGACCAAAGGCAGGTGTACAGGCTATACCAGGAGGCAGGCCGCAAACAGTATGAAACGCTGGATAAACGTTTGTCCTGGAAGTATCCCTATGAGGGGGATACGGACTTGAAAACGAAAATATCCGTATCGGAGCTGAAACGACGCCAGGATATGGCAAGGTACGAGGAGGAAATCCCAGCTGAGGAGTGGTTTCCAAAGGAACAGGAAGCAATCGTCCCAGCATTTATCCGCTCGGATGAAAAAAAGCAGGGCCAAGGGGCGCTGCGCGGAAGTGCGGTACACAAAGTATTGGAAGAGGTGGATTTTGTGCGCAGTATCCGCAGCGAGAACCGCACAGCAGACATCAAAAGCCAGATGGAAGAGATGCTTGCAAAGCAGCATATTACGCCGCAGATGCAAAAGCTCGTAAACCCAAGGATGCTTGGGCGTTTTTTGGACAGCCCGCTTGCGGCGCGTATGGCTTTGGCGCAGGGGCGGGGGCAGCTGTACAAGGAACAGCCGTTTGTTATGGGCCTCCCAGCTTCCCGCGTCTATGAAGGGGCAAGCGGGGAACTGCTGCTGATCCAGGGGATTGTGGACGCCTGCTGGGTGGAAGATGGGAAACTTGTAATCTTAGACTACAAAACCGATTCTGTACAGGCGGCAAGCCAGCTGGTACAGCGCTATGCTGTACAGCTCGGGCTGTATGCCGAGGCGCTGCAAAAAGCAGCTGGGATGGAAGTAAAAGAAAAGCTGGTTTATTCGTTCCATCTGCAGGAAACGGTGCCTATTATGGGCTAAGGAACTGTAAAAACAAAGCAAACAAAGCAAAAGTCCAGCTAAGAAATGTCAATGGGTAAAATGAAAAATGTTTAAAAAGTT
>CAMUML010000060.1 GCA_947089855.1 uncultured Eubacterium sp. | reverse complement strand
CATTAGAAAGTACCTTGTGCGTTATTTTATTTTTAAAAAGTTGTAAAGTGGTGTTAATTTGGATGTAGTGAATATAGTTGGAATCTTCCATCAACTGGAAAATTATCAGATGAAATTATAATAATACGCAAAGGAGGATAAGAATGGTAAGAGAAGCCATAAAAGGAGATTTACAAGAAGTATTAAAATTGTATTTATTTCTACATGAAAAATCTATCCCCGAACAGTCGGATTGTTTGTCAAATACATGGAAAAAGATCTTAGAAGATGAAAATCATCACTTGATTGTAAATGAAGTTCATGGAAAAATTGTTTCTTCATGTGTATGTATTATTATTCCCAATTTGACGAGAAATGTACGTCCATATGCTTTTTTAGAAAATGTTGTTACTCATGCAGACTTCAGAGGGCGCGGTTTAGCATCAGAATGTCTGGAATATGCAAGGCAGATAGCAGCACGATGTAACTGCTATAAAATGATGCTACTGACAGGAAGCAGTAAGAAAGAGGTATTGGATTTCTATAAAAATGCGGGTTATAATAATACAGATAAGTCTGCATTTATCCAATGGCTTAATATTTGAAGACAAGCATATTTTATCCTTATCTACTTTCGTTCATTGCCTGGCACTCTCTAAGAAAAATCCGGCGTAACTTTATCAGATTATTTCTTTACAGTTCCTTACGGAGGTTCAAAACAGCAGCACAGCCCTGAAAACAGGTTCAAAGACATATCAAGCCTTGACGCACTTACAGAATACGCTATCAGCGCATTGACAGGGATAGCCCCATCATATTTCCATGAATACGGGAAGGCATTTACAAAAGAAATCCGTGGTTATGGTGCTGCACTTGTTTAGGATTGCGAGGGTGGGAGCTGTAAAACGCTGTCCAGTTCCGTTTGCATTTCATCACCTTCTTTTATGGCTTCTATTGTTCATTATTTGGTATGTCTGCAAATCCAGTTAGATTTTCTAATATACCAACAACATAAATCATTTTTTCATCATCAATTATATTTAATAATTGTACAGCTTTTTTACGATTGCCCATTATTTATATCCTCTCTTTCAATTTTTTCGTTTATGGAGCTTAAAACAAAAAGCCCGTAAAGACATATTTCTTTTAGCTGCTTCGCTTTTTAAAGGCCAGTTCCGGGCAGAGGGATATTCCAATGACACAGGCTAAGGAAGACGTTGGCATGGTATACCAGGGAAAGGGGCTGTATAAGAAATACAAGGAGATGGCCCGTTATCTGTTTGCAGGGGGTTTAACCACAATTATAAGCCTTGGAATTTGTCATCTATGTGTGATTTTGTCTTTGGATCCAGGATCACCGGTACCGCTTCAATTAACAAACATTCCCTTGTCAAAATCCATGTTCGATATATGTTTCATAAAAGACAAATAACAATCATATACGAAATAATTATGTCAAAAAAGACCAAAAACATATTGACAGCGATAGTGATGTGTGATAGCCTAATAAGTGTTGGAGCCACATGGAATTTTATATTTTTCAATTGGCAGAGTTGACAGGAGCATATAGTCTGTATGAGTGCAGATGAAAGAAAGCTGGCATAGGCACCCAAGTATTGTTTTACGCAAATTTTTGTGGATTCTGTCTCCGTTATCTGGCGCTTCCCCTGTATATGCAGCGGCAAGTGCATTGTCACCTCCTTACATTGGCATGGTAGCGGCAAAAGGGTTCGCAAAAATTTGCGTAGTGCAATACTGCTTCCTTAGCAGCGGCTTTGCACGACTATATACCAAACTGTCTATCCTATATCTGGGGTAGCTTTTTGTCGTTGCAGACGTCATCCTCCCCTCGGCATGTTTTGCCGCACCTCAGGGGACGTATGGATAGCCTTTGGTATGTATGCAACTGTTAACCGTATGGATGCAGTATGGAAAAGTCATTTCAAAGCGTCCGTACCTGTCACATTATAGCCCTACATACCGGCTATAAATTTAGTATGAGGAGGAGATCATGAAAACGAAATTCATGAAAAAGGCTCTTGCAGTAGTTTTATCAACTGCTATGGCATTCTCATTGTCATCAGCAGCTGAATTAAAAACTGCATCAGCGGCAAAGAAGTTTGTCGGCCTGAATACTACTTTCAAAACATTGAAAGTAGGCCAGAAAGATTACAGACTTAGACTGGTCAACAACACTGTTAATTGGAAAATCAAAAAAGTGACTACAAGCGATAAGACAATTGCAACGGTGTATGGCAAGACAGCATCTTATGTGCTTCTGAAAGGCAAGGGCGAAGGCCGTGCTACCATCAAACTCAGCCTGAAGACAACTGCAAGGAAGAAAAACAACACAAAGACACTCCGGTGCCGTGTAAATGTCGTTCCAGCAGCAGACCCAGGTACAACAACACCGGATCCTGGCACAACAACACCGGATCCAGTAGAAACAAATGCTGTAGTTAAGAATCAGGCAGAGTTGGATGCAGCGCTTGCAAAAGCAACTGTTACAAACATCAAGATCGATACAACGGATGCTGCAAAATTCGTCATCCCGGCAGGCGACCACAAAGGTGTTGACCTGACAGTAAATGCACCGAATTCTGATGTAGAAAATAGCGGCGTATTCAAGTCCATTACCATTTCAGCAATCAAAGACAGCACATGGATTGAAAGGGCATTGGGCAACCGCGTAAACTTCGGCGCATCGAGAGGCCGTTTTGTAGTAGCAGAAGGCGCAAGCGTAGCTGGCATTACATTAACAGCTGCAAACTCTGAAGTGAAGCTGGAAGTAAACGGGACATTAGCAGGCGTTACTATTAATGTCAGCGTAAAACTTACAATTACAGGTACTACAAAGGTGAAAGTACCGGTAACGGTTGCACAAGGTGCTAAGGGTGCAACAGTAGATACAGCAGTACCTACAGACGTTAAGGCAGCAGCAGATGTAAACGTTACACTTCAGTCAGGCGCAGCAGGAAGTACTGTAGAAGTTACTGACAAGGGTGCAAATGTAACTACAGAAAACAAGACAGGTTCTACTGTTGCAGTAACAGATGCAAATGGTAAGACAACAAATGTATCAACTGGTTCTACAAACAAAGTAACAGGCACAACTAGCACAACACCTGGTGGCAACACTGGTACTAGTGGTGGTACTACAACAACTAACAGGCCGTCATCAAGCAGCGCAAGTACATCAAGCTCAAGCACAGCTAGCTCCAGCTCAAGCAGCACAGGGTCTAGCAGCTCAGACAGCAGCACAGCATCCAGTGGGTCAGGTGCAACGACACCAGGAACAAGCAGTTCAGGCGCAACAACACCAGGAACAAGCAGTTCAGGTGCAGCTACAGATCCAAGTAACGCAGTTACAGTTGATGTTACAACAGCTACAGTTAGTGGAACAATAAGTGGTGATTCCTTTACTACTTCTCCTGCTTCTATTACTATAGACAAAGATAATGTTACAGCTAAAGTTGGTAGCGAAAATGCTACGGTTGCTGGAATTGGCATAGCGAGTAGTGCAGCAGAAAGTGGAACAACAGCAGTATATAGCTATGGAGCAGAGGAATTAGGAACCAAGACATTATATATCAAGATTGGTGAGAAGAAATATAGTGTACAGTTAACTTTTAAGGGATCAGGTACAAATGCGGTTACAATTACAGTTGGTACTCCGACAGAAGTAACAACGACGTAGATTAATGATGTGATTCCTACTAAATATTTGATCCATAAGCAATTGAATGACTAAATAAAAATCTCAGAGGTTACCCAATCTCTGAGATTTTTACTGATAAAAAACAAAAACAGGGGTAAAAAAGGAGTACCGTCAAATATTATGAACAGCAGCACAAATGCAGATAAAAAAATCTCCCTGGTTATTCCCTGCTATAACGAGCAGGATGCACTGCCCTATTTTTATAAAGAAGCAACGGAAGTTTTAAGACAGATGCCATATGCATATGAATTTATTTTTATCAACGATGGGTCAATGGATGCGACGTTAAAAGTAATTAAAAGCTTGGCCGAAAAAGACGCCCATGTGCATTACCTGTCCTTTTCCAGAAACTTTGGAAAGGAAGCCGCTATGTATGCTGGGTTTTGTAATGCGGACGGCGATTATGCGGCGGTTATGGATGCGGATATGCAGGACCCGCCGTCGCTGCTGCCGCGGATGATGGAGATCTTGTGCAGTGGGGATTATGACAGTGTGGCTACAAGGCGTGCGGGCCGCAAGGGGGAGCCGCCGGTAAGGAGCTGGTTTGCGCGCAGGTTTTATAAAATGATCAACCGGATTTCGGATGCGGATATAGTAGACGGCGCACGGGATTTCCGGTTAATGAAAAAAGAAATGGTGGACGCGATTGTGTCTATGGGGGAATATAACCGTTTTTCAAAAGGGATTTACGGCTGGATCGGGTTTCAGACCTACTGGCTGTCATATGAAAACGTAGAACGGGTAGCAGGGGAAACAAAATGGAATTTTTGGAAATTATTTAAATATGCGATTGATGGGATTATAAACTTTTCGCAGGCTCCCTTAAGCTTTGCGTCATGGTTTGGCATAGGGATGACAGCAGTTTCTTTTTTTATGCTGTTGGTTGTGGTTGTACGCAGGATTTGGTTTGGGGATCCGGTAGCCGGCTGGGCTTCTACGATCTGCGTAATGATTTTTATTGGCGGAATCCAGCTATTTTGTATGGGCGTTATGGGGCAGTACATAGCAAAAACTTATATGGAAACAAAAAAAAGGCCCCATTACCTTATTTCCGAAAGCAATATGGAAGGTGTAAAAAAGATCGGTTAAGCCGGTTTCACATAAAGATAAATAAGCCGTACAAAAAAAGGATACCAAAAGGCTTCGATGAAAAAGCTGTGTAAACTTTTGGATAAAAGACGGATAGTGGAAAACAGCGATCTAGAGGAGGAATTGGGCATATGGGACAAAAAATCATTGCCTTAAATACCGAAAAGCGTAAACCAATATGGATCTACCTTATGGCGTTTGCCGTGCCCTTTGCGGTTATGTGCGTGGCGTTTCTATTGGAACAGGTATATCCTATTGGCGATAAACAGGTACTGACCATTGACGGATGGCACCAGTATTATCCATTTTTAATGGAGCTGCGTGGAAAAATACGGGGAGGGGAATCGCTCCTTTACAGCTGGCGCATGGGCCTTGGAAGCGGGTTTACAGGGCTGATTGCGTATTATTTGGCTAGCCCGCTGAACCTGCTGTTTGTACTAGCGCCAACGGAGGAACTGTTAAGGGAAGTATTTGCTTTTATGATACTGGCCAAGATCGGGCTGGCTGGTTCCTTTTGCGCATTTGCCTTACAGAAGATTTACCGTAGGAATGAGTTTGGGATTGTAATCTTTTCCAGCTGTTATGCATTGTGCAGTTGGGCGCTTGGATACTACTGGAGTATTATATGGCTGGATTCTTTTGCTGTGTTTCCGCTGGTAGCGGCGGGTATTGCATTGTTGGTAAAAGAAAAAAAATATAAACTCTATACGTTGTCGCTTGCAGCAGCGGTGTTTGCAAATTTCTATATTGGGTTTATGGTCTGCATTTTTACGGCGCTTTATTTTTTCGTCCGGTGCGCAGTTGAAAAAAATAACCGGAACGAACTGCTGTTAAATCTTAGGAATATTATCCTATTTTCAATCATAGCTATTTTGATGTGTGCGGTTGTGCTGCTGCCCGTTATCGTAGCGCTGCAGGGTACGGCAAAACAGGGCAATGTCCCGGCAAACTGGAATGCAATTAACGGCTGGTTTGATACGCTTGCAAATACCTTGGCGTATTTGGAGCCGACTTACCGGGAAGGGCTTCCGAACGTTTACTGCGGGGTAGTTTGCGTTGTATTTTTTCTGGCGTTCTTTCTATTAAAATCTGTTTCAAAAAAAGAAAAGATCCTGTATGCCAGTTTGACCTTTTTTTTGTATATCAGTATGAATATCAACATACTTAATTTTGCATGGCATGGATTTCATAATACAAACCAGATGCCGTTCCGTTTTTCGTTTCTGTTTTCCTTCTTGCTGGTGATGGCGGCATACCGGGTATACGCCCAGGTATATGCAGCGGATGCACCGGATGCGGCAGGGAAAGGGGGCGTGTTTGGAAAGAATGGCTTGCGCAACATTTGTATTGCGGTAGTTGTATATTTCGTGCTTGCAGGGCTGCAGCATATGGGCCGTGTACCGGAGGATGGCGCCGATGTGCCGGACCAAGGCAGCCTGTGGATCTTGCTGGTGAAAAACCTGTTGATTATAGCGGCATCTTTGGCGGCCTTGTATTTGGCTGACCGTAGAAAGCTCCGTAAAAGGGCCTTTACGCTGGTTTTGGCAGTGGTTGTTGGGCTGGAGCTGGTGCCGACGGCGCTTGCGGCGCCAAAAGCGGTTGGGATGACGGACAGGAGCAGCTATCCGGAAAAGTATGAGCAAGTGCAAGGGCTGCTGGAGGATATTGCAGCCAGGGAAGGGGAGGATGGTTTTTACCGGGTAGAGTTTACCAGGCGCTATTCCCGTAACCCATCTGCTTTATATGGATATGACGGGCTGGCTACGTTTACTTCTACGGCCAATGATGCAGTACGGCAGGTATACGAGGATATGGGGCTGCCAGTCTACCGGAATGTCGGGCTGTGGTATTATTACCAGAATTCGACACCGGTCAACAATGCTTTTTTGAACCTGAAATATTTGATTTCCAGGGATTCGGAAGTGGCAAATAAAGAATACTTGACGCAAATCAACAATATTGGCGGCGCATATGCCTATCAAAATGATGCGTACTTGCCAATTGGTTTTATGGTAGAAGCATCGATGGCGGATTTTCAATTTGAGGACGGTACGCCGTTTGAAAAGCAGAACCAGTTGCTGAAAGCCGCAACAGGGATCGAGGAAGATGTGTTTGAACCGCTGGATATTGTGCATGTCGGCCATGAAAATGTGGAGGTGGAACGGACCGGGTATGGCAAGTACCGTTACCAGCCTTTGGATCAGGAAGGGGCGGATGAGGGCGCATCTGGCAGTGGAAGCCAGGACGGAGCAAAAGATGGCCAGGAAAATGAAAAATTTAAATATAATTATGAAATGCCAAAAGACGGCTGTGTTTATGCATTTATGAATATGAATTTAAACGAAGATAAAGATGTCAGTGTAGGCATTGATGAGGAATCCTGTTCTTATGAGATTCGGGACGCATGTATTTTTCCGGCAGGGACATATGAAAAGGGCGAAGTATTTTCGATCCGCTCGGAAATGGATGCGGGAAAGTCAGGCGAGCTGGAGGTCTATGTCAGCGTATTCAACCAGGAGGTATTTGACAAAGCATACAGCCGGTTACAGGACGAAGTGCTCCAGGTAACGGAAAAGACGTCCAAAAACGTCAAGGGTATCGCCACAGCAAAACAAGATGGGCTAATGTATACCTCGATCCCTTATGAGCCAGGCTGGAAGGTATATGTGGACGGCAAAAAGGCGGATATAAAACTGGTCGGGGGCGCGTTAATGGCGGTTACGCTGACGCAGGGGGAGCATGAAATAGAATTTAAATATGCGCCGACATATGTATACGCAGCCGCGCTGCTGTCGCTTTCCGGGGTGGTTTTGTTTATCGGCATCTGTATTATGGAAAAGAAAAAGAAGTGGAGCCCGGATGCGGGGTTTGGCAGGAAGAAGCAAAAAACCAGAAAGCGCAAATAATTTTTGACAGGAGTAAGAATGAAGCAAAAAAGAAAGTACCTGTTATTGATACTGCCACTTGTAATTGAATTATTTGCCTGTAATTTACGGTTCTGGATGTTTGGCATACAATGCCGGGAACCGGAAACGAGCCTGGCTACTTCTGATTTTTATGGGGAAGGTTTGGAACAGGTGCAGGCGGGTGGAAATGAGTTTTTGATTACACAGACGCAGTCAGGCCAATATTACCTGGAATTTGAACAAATCGGCAAGGATGTAAAATCCCTTTACCTGGACTTGGCCGTTACCGGGCTGGACTATATTAGCTGTAAGGTCTATGCAAAGGACGAGGGGGACTCGGAGTATTACCAGATACCGTCTGACGGGTCGGAGTGTGTCATTGTACCGGCGGTAGCGCAAAGCAAGTGGTTTCCAACGCACTTTTATGGAAACCTGCAAAGTTTAAAGGTCGAATTTGCGTTTTCTGAAGATGATGTTGGGAAGCATCTTTTGGTATCGGGCATCAGCATCAATAAACCAAGGGCAATGCATATTTCATGGATCCGGATATGCGGCATGGAATTGTTTGCAGTGTTGGCCCTGCTGGCAAAAAAGGGCAGGGGGCCGTATGGGGCAGCCGTAAAGAAGCACAAGTCCAGGCATAGGGTTTGCGTAGGGTGCATCCTTTTGGCACATATTTTGTTTTTGGTTTTTGTATTTGCGCTGGTAAGGCCCTATACGTTAGAAAAGCTGACAAAGGGCGGCAACCAGACGCAGTACCATAAGCTTGCCGTGGCATTGACGCAGGGTCATGTATACCTGGACGATGAGGTGCCAAAATGGCTGCGTACGATGGAAAACCCTTATAATACGAGCGAGCGCAACCGGCTGGTGCAGGAAACGGGGGAAGCGTATTTATGGGACAATGCATATTTCAATGGACATTATTATGTGTACTTTGGCATTGTGCCTGTGCTGCTTTGCTACCTCCCTTATTATTTGGCCTTCCATGCCAGCCTGCCAAATGATATTGTGATTTTAATATGCAGTATTTTGATCTGTGCCGCAGCGCTGCGCCTGCTTGGGACTATGGTAAAAAAGTGGTTTCCGTCTATTTCTTATCATGTCTACCTTTTCCTGGCAGCGGTATTTCCTGCCAGTACGGGCTGTGTTTTGCTGCTCCAAAAGCCGGAAATCTATGAGGTGCCGGTGGCAATGGGGGTAATGTTTGCTATTTTAGGGCTGGATTTATGGCTGGAATCTGTGCAGGATGGGGAAATTGTATCCGTTGCGAAAATAGCGGCGGGTTCCCTATGCGTGGCATTGGTCGCTGGGTGCCGGCCGAATATCTTCCTGGTGTTTTTTGCAAGCTTTTTGATCTTTGGAAGGTTTCTTGTACGGGAAAGGAAGCTGTGCGTCCAGTACTATGGAAAAGCGTTTGCAGCGTTTTGCATACCGTTTGCCGTTGTAGGTATTGGGTTAATGTATTATAACTGGATCCGGTTTGGGTCGGTGGTGGATTTTGGCGCCAGCTATAATCTGACAAATAACGACCTGACAAACAGGGGCAGCTATATCGGCAGGATTGGGCTTGGGCTGTTTGAATTTTTATGGAAGCCGTTTGCGCTGTGCGTAAAGTTCCCGTTCCTGCGGTCCCAGGCGGTAGAAAGTGCATTTATGGGGAAAACGGTCAGCAGTTGGGAATTGGGCGGCGTTTTAACAGCCTGTCCGTTTTGCCTGGCGTCAATGGCGGTATTTCTATGGCCAAAACGGTTTCGGCAGTATAAACAGCCGTTTTACCTGGCGGTATTTTCTGTTTTGGCGGCGGTTGCAACGGCAGCGGTGACGGCAAATATCGCGGCGATTTTTCCAAGGTATAAGGTGGACTTCGCATATTTATTTGCCATTGCAGGAACGCTGGCGGTTTGTATGATGGAAGGGTACCTGGCGGCTGCGGCGCAGCGTGCGGCTGTGCGGCGTATCTTTCATCAGGTGCTGTTTTTGCTTGGCATAGTAAGCATATTGTTTTGTTTTTGGACGGCTTTTGTGCCGACGGAGTATTCGTTATGGCAGAACAATGCGCATGAATTTTATAAATGGAAATATGTGTTTGAATTTTGGCAGTAGCAAATAATATTGTAAAATATGGGATGTACAAATGGGGAAAGAAATGAAAAGAGCATTGGTTATCGGTGCAGGCCCTGCAGGCCTGACAGCGGCATATGAATTGTTGGCGCAATCAAAAGAGATTGAAGTTACCGTATTGGAAGAAAGCGGCTGTTTTGGCGGCATTTCCAAAACCGTGGAATATAAGGGGAACCGGATGGATATGGGCGGGCACCGCTTCTTTTCCAAAATGCCGGAAGTAAATGCATGGTGGGAAAAGATGCTCCCGATGCAGGGCAGGCAGGCATGGGACGACGCCATGCTGGGGCGGCGTGTACCGCTTGCTGCAGGTGGCCCGGACCCGGACAAAAAGGACCGCGTGATGCTGACCAGGCACCGGGTTTCCAGGATTTTGTTTGATTCCAAATTTTATGACTACCCGATTTCCCTGAAAATGGATACCTTGAAGAATATGGGCCTGCTAAATACGGTAAAAGTAGGCTTTAGCTACTTCGCTTCCCTGGTACACAAGCTTCCAGAAGACAACCTGGAGAATTTTTACATCAACCGTTTTGGGCGTAAGCTCTATACAATGTTTTTTGAGTACTATACGCAAAACCTATGGGGAAGGCACCCGCGGGAGATCGATGCCTCCTGGGGTGCGCAGCGGGTCAAGGGCCTTTCCATTACCGCAGTGATGAAGGATATGCTTGGCAAGATGGCACACAAAAAGGACAGGAAAGTAGAGACTTCCCTGATTGAAGAATTTAAGTATCCAAAGCTTGGGCCTGGGCAGCTGTGGGACGTAACGGCAGGCGAAGTCGAAAAGATGGGAGGCACCATTATTAAAAATGCAAAGGTAGTGCGCTTTACGAAAGATGGCAAGGGCCGCCTGGCATCTTTGGTTTATGAAAAGGGCGGCAGGGAATTTACCTTGGATGGGGATTATTTTATCTCGTCTATGCCGGTCAAGGACCTGGTTGCAGGCATGGATGATGTGCCGCCGCAGCCGGCCAGGATCGCCGCTGGGCTCCCTTACCGGGACTATATGACCTTAGGGGTGCTGGTATCAAGGCTGCAGCTAAAAAATAAAACAAATATGCGCACGATAGCCAATATAGTCCCGGACTGCTGGGTCTATGTGCAGGACCGGAATGTAAAGATGGGGCGGTTCCAGATCTATAACAACTGGTCGCCTTATATGGTCAAGGACCTGGCGCATACAGTGTGGGTTGGCCTGGAATACTTTACAAATGAGGGGGACAGGCTCTGGGGGATGGAGGAAAAGGAATTCACAGAGCTTGGCATTTCGGAAATGCTAAAGCTGGGGCTGATCAAAAACAGGAAGGCAGTCCTGGATACCCATATGGAAAAGGTAAAGAAGGCATATCCGGCCTATTTTGATACGTATGGGGAAATGGATAAGCTGGTCGCCTATTTAAATACCATTGACAACTTGTACTGTGTCGGGCGCAACGGGCAGCACCGGTATAATAATATCGACCATTCGATGGCGACCTCTTTTGAAGCGGTAAAAAATATATTATCTGGAACCAAGGATAAGTCCAATATATGGAATGTCAACACCGAGGCGGAATATCACGAAGAAAAAAGGTAAGGCAGGTATGGTTGAAAAGCTAAAAAAGATAAACGGCACATCCTGGCAGCCGTTCTTTGCCGGCAGCCTGGTGGTATGGGTCGTTGAGTGCAGCAGCCTGGGCCAAGTGGCTGCAGGCAGATGCCGGGGGTTGTTTGCGGTTTTTTTGTTTGCCTGCTACGTTTGCGTAGCTTTGTATTTGCTGGCTTGGAAAAGGAAACGGGACAGCAGTACGGTCCTGGGCCTAATTTTATGGGGCGGTTTTTTACTGCGGGCGTACTATGTGCTGGCGGCGCCATATGATATTACCAACCATGATATAGGGGAATTTAAAGGGTTTGATACCAATGAGTCAGGGCCAGGCCATTTTGGGTATATTGAGTATTTATGGAAGGAGCGCCGCCTTCCGGATTTTGACCCAAGGACGCGGTGGAGTTTTTATAACCCGCCTGGATTTTATATTGTAGGGGCGGTTGTACTGGGGGCGGCTAGGCTGTGTGGGGTAAATGCACCGTTCTGCTATGAGGGCCTGCAGGCTATTACGTTATTTTTTGCCAGCCTTACGGTTTGGACCGGGTACCGTATTTTAAGTGAGTTTTCCGTTAAGGGCCGGTGGCTGCATTTATTTGTGGCACTTTTGTCGCTGCACCCTTTTTATTCGATTATGTCCGTTACCCTGACAAATGACTGTATGTCCATGTATTTTATGGCGCTTGCGGCCTGGTATACGGTCCGCTGGCAGAAATCCAAAGAACGGAAACACATCGTAGTGGTTGCATTGGCAACTGGGCTGGCGATGTTTACAAAATTAAATGCGGCGGTTATTGCATTTGGGATTGGGATCGTATTTGCCTGTGCTTTTTGGGAGCGTTTGTTTGGATGCATCCTGGCAGGAAAGCGCAGGGAATTTGCGCATTTATTGGTACAGTTTGCAGTTTTTTTGTTAATCAGTGTACCGATTGGCATGTTTAACCCGGTACGGAATATGGTAAATTTTAAAATCCCGCTTGCATATGTCCAGCAAATGGGCTTAAACAGTACGCAGTATATACCAAACCAGACGGTGGGCTCCCGCTTGGGCATCCCTTCCTTCCAGCAGATGTCCTACCCATTTATCAGTTATGATACGCAGGTGGAACGCAATGTTTGGATACAGGCGCTGCGGACAGCGCTATTTGATGAGATCATGCCAGGTGTGGGTGCGCAGGCAGTGGGCGGCAGCACATTCCAGGTAGCTGCAAAGGCATTGCTTTGGGTAAGTATCTTTCTGGCAATCTTGGCAAATGCTGCGCTTTTCTGGTGCCTGGCCCGGAAAAATACCATCCATTTGGAATTAAAGCTGTTTCTTTTTGTGGGGTATGCGGCTTTGCTGGCCAGTTATGCGCAGTTTTGTATGAAGGAGCCGTTTATCTGTACAATGAGTTACCGTTATATCCCGATCAGTATGTTTTTCCCGCTGGTAGGGGCGGCTGTCTGTACGGATGGGCGGGGTAGGAAAAAGAAGACGCCGTTTGAAATGGCGTTGGCTTGTAGTATCGTTTGCTTTGTAGGGCTGTCGGTAATTGTCGACTTATGCCTGGCTACAGCTACCGGGATAAAACTGTAGGGGCGAAAGGGTACCAACAGGGAAGGGATGTTTATGAGGGCAGGAAGGAAAACGGCTGGACGGCTGCTATTGGCCCTGGCTGCCGCAGCGGCGCTTGGTATTGCGGTACCGGCAAAAGCCGCACAAGCCAGCGGGCCGGTTAAGGATGGCCTGTACCAGTTGATCTCAGCGGTCGACGAACGTTATGTGTGGGACATCAGCAATGCGTCTGCGGAAGATGGGGCCAATTTGCAGGTTTATATCAATAATGGTTCCAAGGCGCAAAAGTTTTATTTGACACATGTTTCACAAGGGTATTATACGATCATCAATATCAATAGCCAAAAAGCGGTTGACTGCGCCGGAGGGGAATCGTATGACGGCGTCAACCTCCAGCAGTATGAACCAAACCAAACGGATGCGCAGCTGTGGAAACTATCCGATGCAGGCGGCGGGTATTATATCCTGGCCTGCAAGTGCAATGGCAAAGTGGCCGATGTAGCAGGCGGTGTGGCCGTGGATGGGGCAAATATGCAGTTATATATGCAAAATGGTTCGGATGCCCAAAAGTTTAAGCTGGCAAAAGTTTCTAAAGAAGAAGGCGTAAGGGCGGCTTTGGTGTCAAACAGCGGGGTTGTATTGGCATTGGCAGCTTATCTGGCGCTGATAGGTGCCACCGGCGTTTATTATTATATGCAAGGGCGGCGGAAGTTTCCCAAAAGCCCGGAATAAATTTGCGGGAGAAGCGAATGAAGGCAAAAAGAAAGTATTTGTTATTTATAATTCCATTTATCATTGAACTGCTTGTCTGCAATGCAAAGTTTTGGACATTTAAGCTCATATGCCAGGAACCCGAAGAGAGCCTGGTTTCTTCGCAATTTTATGCAGAAGGCATAGAGCAGGTGCAGGCGGGCGGGAATACCTTCCGCCTGACGGATTCGGAATCTGGCGGGCATTTTCTGGAATTTCCCAGTATTGGCAAGCATGTCCGCTCCATGTATCTAGATTTATCGGTAGATGGGGTAGATTATATCAGCTGCGGGCTTTTTGCAAAAGACGATGGGGATTCGGAATATTACCAGATACCAACCGATGGCTCGAAATATGTCATAGTGCCTTCCGTAAAGGAAAGCCGGTGGTTTCAGACACAGTTTTATGGAAAGCTCCAAAGTTTGAGAATGGTATTTGACCCTTCTGTGCTGGACAAAGAAAGTATGATAACGGTTTCAGAAATCAGTATCAACAAACCGGCTGCCATGCGGTTTTCGTTTATCCGGGTAGCTATTATGGAGCTGCTGGCGGTTCTTGTAATTATTTTTCGCAAGGGGAGCAGGTATTATGGGCTGTCTTATGCGGATCAGGAAGCTAGGCATAAGGCTTGTACCGCAGTAGCCTTGCTGGCCAATATTTTGCTGTTTGTTTTTATGACAAAGATCGTCAGCCCGCATACCACCCAGTTTTTGGAAAAAGGCAGCAACCATGAAGAATACCAAAAGCTTGCAAGGGCGATGGCAAAGGGGCATGTGTATTTGGATGACCCAGTGCCGGATTGGCTGCTGGAAATGGAAAATCCTTATAATACAAGCGAACGTGCAAAACTGGCCAAGGAGACTGGGCAGGATTATTTATGGGATAATGCTTACTATAACGGGCATTATTATGTGTATTTTGGGGTTGTACCAGTGCTGTTATGCTATCTCCCCTATTACCTAATTTTCCACGCCGATTTGCCGAACCATATCCCGATTTTAATTAGCTGGATTGTAATCTGTATTGTTTTTGCGCGTTTGGCAGGGACGGTGGTCCGTAAATGGTTTCCAAAGTTTCCGTATATCCTGTACTTGCTGATGGTCCTTGTGGTTCCGTCTGGCATAGGCAGTGTGCCGGTCCTGCAACGGCCGACCATTTACGAAGTGCCGATTTCCATGGGCCTGATGTTTGCCGTTTTGGGCCTGGATTTATGGCTGGAATCGGTATCGGACGGCAGGATCGTATCCATACCAAAGGTCGTGGCCGGTTCTTTGTGTGTTGCGCTGGTGGCAGGCTGCAGGCCGGATATATTTGCGGTATTTTTCTTTAGTTTTTTGATCTTTGGGAAATTTATCATACAGGATGGGAAACTATGCATCCACAACTATTGGAAAGCAGCTGTGGCATTTGCAGTGCCGTTTCTGGTTGTTGCAGCTGGGTTAATGTATTATAACTGGATCCGGTTCGATTCCGTGTTTGACTTTGGGTCAAATTACAACCTTACGGTTGACGACCTTACGAAGCGGGGGTTCCGTTTGGACCGGATTGGGCTTGGTTTATTTGAATTTTTATGGAAGCCGGTTACTTTAACGCCTAAATTTCCATTTATCAAGCTGCAGTATGCGCAGACAGCTTATATGGGCAAGACAACGGTTTGGCCGGAAGTAGGAGGGATGCTGTTAACCAGCCCGTTTTTCTTGTTTCCAGTGGCCGCGTTTGCGGGGCGCAAATGGTTAAAACGCTATCAGCCGCAAATGAAGTTTTTGCTGTTATCCGTTTTTCTGGCAGTTGCGGTTGCAATATTAACGTCCAATATCGCAGGCATATGCCCAAGGTATAAGGCGGATTTTGGCTTTTTCTTTGCTTTTGCCGCTATGCTGGCGGTCTGTATGGTACATGAAACCCTACGGGATGCAAACCAGGCCGTATGCAGCGGTTTCCAGTGGGTGGTTTTTCTTGTATGCCTGGCAGGCTTGGCCATAAATTTCCTGTCATTTTTTGCGGGGATTGAATTTAATTTGTGGCAGCATAACCCGAAGTGGTTTTATACAATCAAATATATATTTGAATTTTGGAGATAGATGGTTACCGTTCAGCAAAAGCTGAACGGTAACGATAGACGAGGTGCCACACAAAAGGATAAGGGGATGGATATGGATAAATTGGCAGTCTTGATTCCATGTTATAATGAAGCACATACTATTGGAAAAGTAATCGCAGATTTTAAGCGTGTCCTGCCGGAAGCGGTCATTTATGTGTATGATAACAACTCATCAGACGGTACCGGCCAGGCCGCACAAAATGCCGGTGCAGTAGTGCGCAAGGAATATTGCCAAGGTAAGGGCAATGTGATTCGCCGGATGTTCCGTGAGGTGGATGCGTGGTGTTATATTATGACAGATGGGGATGATACGTATCCAGCGGAAGATGCCAGGAAAATGGCGGATCTTGTATTGGAGCAGCAGGCAGATATGGTTGTTGGCGACCGGTTGTCTTCCACTTATTTTACAGAAAATAAAAGGCCGTTCCATAATTTTGGAAATGCGCTTGTCCGTTGGAGCATTAACCTTTTGTTCCAAAATAATATCAAAGATATCATGACGGGCTACCGTGCATTCAGCTATGAGTTTGTAAAGACATTCCCAGTATTATCTGAAGGGTTTGAAATTGAAACAGAAATGAGCATCCATGCAGTAGACAAAAATATGCATGTAGAAAATGTGGTAGTTAATTATAGGGATCGGCCGGTGGGCGGGGGTGATTCTAAACTAAATACGTATTCCGACGGCATAAAGGTTTTATGGACCATTTTCAAATTATACCGTTTATACAGGCCAATGGGGTTTTTCGGTATAGTTGCTTTGTTGTTGGCAGCCGTTTCAGCCGCTTTTTTTATCCCAGTTATGTATACCTTTATCAGCACAGGGCTTGTACCAAATTTCCCAACGCTGATTGTCTGTGGTTTTACAATGCTCGCGGCTATCCAGTCTTTTTTCTGCGGCTTGACATTGCAGACGCTTGCGCAGAAAAACCGCCAGGATTTTGAAATGCGGCTGCAGATCGTTGGGGCTGAAAAAAACAAACAGGAACCGTAGCAGGCTGCTTCGGGCAGCAGTAGAAATGGCGGGTATCAATATGCAAAGAAAAAGCAAGTTTATCAAAGGAAAGTCCATCGACAGGCAAAGTGGAAAAAGGGCCGCATCCATCGCTGCCCTTTTGGCCCTATCCCTATCCATGTTCCTATGCGGGCCAAAACCGGCAGCGGCAGCTTCCAATATTGAGGATGGCACTTATAAAGTGGTGTCGGCACTCCATGAACGCCTGGTATGGGATATTGAGGAAGCATCCCAGGATAATGGAGGGAACCTGCAATTATATGAACAAAATACCTCCTATGCCCAGCAGTTTATTTTTACCCGTGATGCGGACGGGTATTATAAAATCGAAAATGTCAATAGTGGGAAAGCGGTTGACTGTGAACTGGCTGGGATTGAAGATGGAACCAATGTCCAGCAGTATGCATCCAACGATACCGATGCACAGCGCTGGAGCCTGGTTGGCACAGGGGATGGGTATTATATGGTTATGTGCAAATGTAATGGAAAAGTGGTCGAAATGGAAGGGGACAGGATTGCCGTCGGCGCAAATCTGCAGATCGGGCAGCGCAACGGTGCGGACAAACAAAAATTCAAACTGGTCAAAATAGAAAAAAGCACGTTTAAGATCGATGCGGAAAATCTGGAAGCAGCAGAAAAGCCGTATCCGATATTGTTATATGCCGTACCGGCCGGTGTTTGCATTGCGTGCATCGCGGGGGCTGGGTATTATAGTATTATCTGTGCTAAGAAAGGGAAAAAACATAAGAAGGGCTAGCTTTTACAAGAACAAACGGTTATTATGAGCGGCCGCCAGTCTGCAGGAGGTTTAGGGGTATTTTTTGAGAAAATTTTTATTTATAAGACCATTATTGCTGATATTAATTAAATACGTTATAATATCAGTGTTGTCCTACCGAGGAGGAACGTGCCAGACGGTACGTTGAAAAACACTAAAATTAGGGCATTTTGCTGTTCAGTAGAAATCTAAAATATAAGCAGCATTCTATTAAGGGAATGCTGCTTATATCCCTTAATATTCTTACAGATTTTAAAAATGGGCATAATCTGCTCATCCTTTCTTCTATAGTTATTTATTATGATGCAGCCTATACAGGTACCGCCTGATTCTTTTATGTTTATTATATTCGTTACAGCTGCCTTTTACAAGGAATTTCGAATGTAATGATAATCTCAGTCTTTTTAATATATTGCGGAATCAGCAGTGGGTCATATTAGACAGAAGATAATCTGTATACCAGCCGTTAAAATTAGGCAGTACGATAGGATTAAAAATAGAATTTGCTTCGTTTTTGTATGTACCGCTTGGAATGTTCTTTTAAATGGAACATCCACGATACATAAGAAATGTTGAATATATATGGCTTTCCAAGTCAATGTATCGTAGTAGTCAAACGAGGAGGAACGTGCTGGGCGGTACATTGAAATATCAATAAAAATGGGGCATATTGCTGTTTGGTTATTTTCCCCAATTTATTTTTATCTAAAGGCATATTTAGACATATTTCTTTTTAGAATATGTGTGAAACACGATAAGGAGAAATTTGGATTGTTGGCTAACACAATCCGATGCTCGCTATTTCTGTAGACACGGTATCGCTAGTTTCCTCCCTTATCAAACCACATCAATCTTCCGATAAACTCTTTGTCCGCTCTTCAAGTTTTAACATAAATTTATCATAATCGGATACAAAAAGCCTATCTTGTATTACACGATATTTTTCAAATTCCGTTTCCGCATACAATTTGGCTTGTTCTGCGCTTATCTTGCCAGGACCAGTCAGGATTTCCGTACCATTAAATTCAAGAAAGCCATCCAGCCGTTTTGCCCAATCCTCCATGCTCATCGGTATATGGCGTTCTGCCTGAAGTTCGGCATAATCAAGATACAAGGAAACAATCCTTTCCAAAAAGGACAGTTCCTTTTCGGTTAAGTAATTTTTTGCTATAGACACATCACTTTTAACAATTTTTCCATCAGGTGCATTTTCCCATGAAGTCAATCCCATATGTTCTTTCTGTGCGTCGGCATGCTCTACAATAAGTTCCGCCGCTGTATGTCTATGGGTAGCATAATGCATTTTGTTTTGAACTGTTTTGAAAAAGGTTCTTGTGGTTTTAGCGTCTTTATCATAATCAAAAGCTGTGGCATATAAGTCAGTTACCTTCTGATAAAACTTTCTTTCAGAAAGCCGGATTTCCCGAATATTTTCTAACTGACGGTCAAAATATTCATCTGTAAACAAAGTTCCTTTTTTTAAACGCTCGACATCCATTGTCCAGCCTTGAATCGTATAGTCTTTCACAATCTGCCCTGCCCATTTACGGAACTGCACTGCACGATCATTATTTACTTTAAATCCAACAGCAATAATGGCTTGAAGATTGTAGTGATTTGTTTTATATTTTTTCCCATCCGCAGCAGTTATTAAGTATTTCTTAATAACTGCCGCCTCTATTAATTCCCCATCATCAAAAATTCTTTTTAAATGCTGATTAATAGCAGAAACTGATACACCATATAAAACGGCCATCATCTTTTGTGTCAGCCAGATATTTTCATCTTCATATCGCATTTCTATGCTGCTTTCTTCTCCACCTACCGAAGCAACATAGGTGAGATATTCTGCAGCGCTTGAACGGATGGTAATTTGATTTATTTTCTTTTTGGGCATCTGAAATGTTCCTTTCTGCAATATTTGCAAATATTTCCCTCATACGCATTTTTTTACTATATATTCGCTTCATTATTTCCTTTATCTATCTGCCTGAATCAAATTATACATCGCTAATATGGAAAATACAATTATTATTACATATAAAAAATCGTTTCTTTTCCTGCGTATAAATTATCTCCATTAAACTTTTAATTATCTCCTTATCTGGTTTCATTCATCATCTATACAGAAATAATAGAAGATGATATAATATGTTTGAGAATATGGTCGAATTAATATTTGAGGAAAAGGAGGTATAGATAATGGATATGACCATGGAACAGACAAGACTATGCACGATTTCAGAATCAATTATACAGTCTTGCAAAGAAATGAAAAGTATGCGGGAAGGCAGAACGCCAAAGCGTTCTTTGAGCGAGTTATTTGAAAATATTGAAAGATGGAGCAAAGAGGAAAAAGAATAGATGTACACAGTTATACCAACGGAACGGTTTGAAAAAGATGTTAAATATTATATCAGGAAAAAAGGTTTCGTGCATATCGGCTCTGATATCAAGGCGGTTACAGATGAATTGCAAAAAGGGAATTTAATAGGAACAGAGATACCGGGGTTAAAAATTCCTACGGATGGACATACTTTTAAAGTGCGGTCTGCTAATACAGATACAAAATGGGTCAGTCTAATGGATATCGTATTATTTATTATGTAGTCCGTGATGACGAAGAAATATATCTGTTTCAATCTACTATAAAAAAGATGATAACAAAATACCGACGAATCAGGAAATTATTAGATTGGTAGAAACATATTGCATGTAAAAAATGCATGAAGAAATATGGAAACAGCATGATTTATTTGTTGAAAAATAAACCATGCTGTTTTTAGTGTATAGAGTAAGTAAAGTAAATAACCAGTCTGGTTGCAATAAAGTACGTATGATTTGTATGTATCGGGTGGAATGTTCTTTCATGTGGAACAACTACGATGTATAAAATGTGCTGGATTTATGCGGGTTTCGAGGTTAATATATCGTAGTGGCTATACGAGGAGGGACGTGCCAGACGGCACATTGAGAAACTAAGGAAACAAGGGTATTCCGCAGTTCAGTAATTGAAATCAAAATATTACTACAAAACCGATTTTGTAATATGTTTGAAAATGAAGTGACATAGTAAATGGTCTGTGTTAGACTGATTGTAATTAACAAATTGATAGATTAGAATTTTAAAATCGGAGGCGGTGTGAAAGAATCTGACAAAACTATCACGACGTGCTTGTACTTTGGAAAGGAATGGCGAAATATGAAAGAAGGAGCAGTGGACATGACGATGCGGCAGGAGGTATATGAAAAGATAATGAGACTGCCGGAGGATGGGATAAAGCTGATTCTTGTTATGGCGGATGAAATAGCCAGACAGTGTGGCGTTTTTAATGACACAGATACTGAGAAGGAAAAAAGTTTATTATTGGAAAATAAGAAAAAAGCATTTCAAGATATGTTAGAAATGAGAGAACGATCAATGTATCCAAAAGATTTTAATTACAAGAAAGTGATGGAAGAGGCGGTAAATGAAAAATATAATTTCATTAATTGATACAAATGTGATCATCAATTTTATAACAAAAAGAGATGACCCGTATAAAGATGCGTGCCTTGAAGTGATGAGGCTATGCTCGGAAAATATTTTTGAAGGCTGCGTTGCGTTCCATTCTCTGTCAATCATTTGGTATGTGATAAGGAAACAGGAATCGGAGGTAAAAGCAAGGGCGTGGCTTAATGCTATCTGTAATATGTTGACAGTAGTGGGAGCATCACAGGAGCAAATAAAGGAAGCCATCCATAATCTGGATTTCCATGATTTTGAGGACTGCCTGCAAGATGAATGTGCAGTACATGCAAATGCAGAATATATTGTGACTTGTAATATAAAAGATTTTCAACATGCAAAGACAACTGCTGTAACACCAGATGTTTTTGTGGAGATAGTAGCTGCGGGGAAAAATATGAATGACAGTAAAATATAGTTTGAACTTATAACCCTGAAATGCATAAAAGGACTATAAAAACAGTGCGGTTTATTTTATCGCACTGTTTTTGATTGGCTCAAACTACACTTGAAAAAATATGATAAATTTTTATGTATCGGCTAATATGTTCTGTAAATAGAACATCTACGATACATAGCAAACGCTGAATTTATGCGGCTTTCCGGGTCAATGTACCTTAGAAGTCAAACGAGGAGGAACATGCTGGGCGGTACATTGAAATATTAATAAAAACGGGGCATTTTGCTGTTTGGTTAAATTATAATTTTCCTAAATTTATTTTTATCAAAGGCATATTTAGACATATTTCTTTTTAGAATATCATCTATAAGAAATAATAGAAGATGATATAATATGTTTGAGAATAGGGACGAATTAATATTTGAGGAAAAGGAGGTACAGATCATGGGTATGACTATAGAACAGACAAGACCATGCACAATTTCAGAATCAATTATACAGTCTTGCAAAGAAATGAAAAGTATGCGGGAAGGCAGAACGCCAAAGCGTTCTTTGAGCGAGTTATTTGAAAATATTGAAAGATGGAGCAAAGAGGAAAAAGAATAGATGTACACAGTTATACCAACGGAACGGTTTGAAAAAGATGTTAAATATTATATCAGGAAAAAAGGTTTCGTGCATATCGGCTCTGATATCAAGGCGGTTACAGATGAATTGCAAAAAGGGAATTTAATAGGAACAGAGATACCGGGGTTAAAAATTCCTACGGATGGACATACTTTTAAAGTGCGGTCTGCTAATACAGATACAAAAATGGGTCAGTCAATGTGCTGGATTTATGCGGGTTTTGAGGCTAATGCATCGTAGTGGCTATACGAGGAAGAACGTGCCAGACGGTACATTAAAATCAATAAAATGGGGCATTTTGCTGTTCAGTGGCAACGATAATAGGAATGTTTAAATAGAAAATGTAAAAATCAGTATGCAAAGAATGGTTGATTTTGATTATAAATATGGATATACTATAGATTAAGAAAAACAAATGTGGAGGGATGTATATGGTGGCAGTACATGGATATTATAATGGAGCAGTATGTGTTCCTTTAGAAAAAGAACATTTTTTCATGAACCAGAAAGTAATCATCACTGCGTTAGATGAAAAAATAGAACCAAAAGTCCGCAGATTAGGAACACTTGAGGGAAAAGCATCGGTGGTATTTGAAAAGGATTGGAGCATAAGTGACGAGGAGCTGACTGGGTAATGAAGATTTTGATTGATACACATTACTTGCTGTGGATGTTTATAGACACATCAAAGATAGCAGATAAAATAAAAGAGGCATTATTATCCAAAGACAACGAGATTTATTATAGCCAGGCAAGTTTGTGGGAAATATCTATCAAATACTCGATTGGCAAACTTGCTTTGAAAGGAATTACTCCAGAGGAATTTTTTCAAGAAGTACAAGACAGCTTTTTAATATGCAAATCATTAAAGAACGAAGAATTGATTTCTTCTTATAAACTGCCAAGGGAGCATAAAGATCCGTTTGACCGGATAATTATATGGCAGGCAATAAAAAATGGAATGGTGCTTTTATCTGTAGATTCTAAAATGGATTATTATATTAATCATGGTTTAGTAATTTTTGAATGAATGCCGAAATATAGGAAAAACTCTGCTTTAGGCAGAGTTTTTGCTGTTGAGCAGATTGGATAATGTGTACTTTATGAATCGGCGTGAATGTTCTTAACGGACAGAACATCTACGATACATAAAAAATGTTGAGATTATAAGGCTTTTGGGGTCAATGTACCTTAGAAGTCAAACGATACTTGGCAACAGGGGGAGGTGTTTTCATGGAAGTTGCTATCTCCTTTTTAGCTGCTGTCGCAGCAGGTGTGGTTTGCCACTTCATTTGCAAATGGCTTGACAGGAATGACACGGACAATGAATAGCCTAGTGGGTGCTTTGCCACTGTAAAAAGAAAAGAAGAATCCCCGAACTGTGCTGGAACACGGCTTGGGGATTTCGTTTTTGTCCTCATGGACTTGCTATCTCTTTTTTGCCTACGGCAATTATATCATATGTAAAATTGATTTTCAATATGTATTTTTGTCTATCAATCAGCATTGTATGCGTTTGGTTACTTTTCACGGGCAATGTCATTAACTTAAGCCATCTGGCCCTTGATCAGTAATTGAAAA
>CAMUML010000059.1 GCA_947089855.1 uncultured Eubacterium sp. | reverse complement strand
AAAAAAGCCGCAGTTATGCGGTTTTTGCCATATTATTCTATTTACAAGTGTTAAAAACCCGTCAATATGTACCAGAAAAAAAGGCTCTTGAAATCTGATTGCAGATATGCTATATCCCGAGTTTGCCACTTGGAGAGACAGAAATGGAGCCCGAATGGACTCCATTTTGCTGTCATTATATGGGTTTTCCCAGTATTTATAAGACTTGAATAAACAGGGCATTACGCTGTCCAGTTATAAAAAAAGAATATAATTGCATTTATTGTGTTAAAAGAAGAATATGCTTATGTACTTGCATTTATAATATGGTCATGGTATTCTTTTAGTAAGAATTTTATATAGACAGCGATGGATTTTTTTGAAAGTATATTTTGATAATAACAGTTATATTTCAGTAAGGGGGGAATAGAAAAATGTGCAGTATAGCGATAAATATTCCAGATGAAGTTCTTTTTGACACAAAAATGACCAGGGAAGAAGCAGGCGCTTTTGTCAGGCATGCTGCCGCTCTTGCCTATTATACGCAGAGCGGCGTGTCCATTGGGTACTGCTCACAAATAGCAGGGATGCCTGAAGAAGATTTTATTAAATTTCTGGGAAAGAATCAGGTTTCTATTTTTCACTATGATGATAAAGAAGAATTTTTAAAGGAATTGGAAAATGCGTAAAGTAATTGTAAATTCCACGCCGCTGATCGTATTAGGCGGGGCTGGAAAGCTTGGCCTACTGAAAAAACTGTATAGGGAAGTGATCATTCCAGAAGCAGTATATAGGGAGGTTACAGCCAAAAAAGATTCTATATGTATGCAGGTGGTTAAGGAAAGTGACTGGATACATATAGAAAAGATCCGTGACCAGTCTGAAAAAAAGATGTATAAAGCGAGACTTCATGATGGCGAGGTTGAGGTTATGATACTTGCGCAGGAGAAACAGGCAGATTTGGTCGTTATAGATGACAATGCTGCAAAGAAAACTGCTGAATATCTTGGACTTAGGGTAACAGGAACGATAGGAGTGCTCATAAAAGCAAAAAGGCTTGGGCATTTGGATGCGGTGCGTCCGGTATTGGATGAAATCAAAGAGAACGGATTTTATATTGGTGCGCCACTTGAGAAAATGGTTCTGGAACAGGCAGGAGAATAATATCTTAAAATTATACCGCAATGGGCGGTAATATACTGAGTTATTTGTGTATCGGCTGCGTTGCGTTCCCTTCTCTGTCAATCATTTGGTATATGATAAGGAAACAGAAATCGGAGGCAAAAGCAAGGGCATGGCTTAATGCTATCTGTTGTAATATGCTGATAGTAGTGGGATCATCACAGGAGCAAATAAAGGAAGCCATCAATACAGACGTTTTTGTGGAGATAGTGGCTGCCGGAAAAAATATGAATGACAGCAAAATATAGTTTGATCTTATAACCCTAAAATGCATAAAAAGACTATAAAAACAGTGTGGTTTGTTTACTGCATAGTTTTTGATTGATTTAAACTACAATTGAAAAAACATGATAAATTTTTATGTATCGGCTAATATGTTCTGTAAATAGAACATCTACGATACATAGCAAACGCTGAATTTATGCGGCTTTCTGGGTCAGTATATCTTAGAAGCTAGTGTCCGGGGAAATGGACGGGAAAAGCCATACATGGCTGAAAGCCCTATCTGGAAAACTGAAAAAACAGGATATGAAAGAACTGCTTGAAAAGATCGAAGCAATAAAACTGACATTTGACAGAGAGCTTGCGGATTCCGTTTTGGAAGTAAGCATCAGGGCAAATCGGCATGTTGTAGACGAATTGAGAGGAGATTGGAGTATGTGCCAGGCATTATTGGAAATTATGGAACCAGAAATCAATAAAATTAAAGAAGCAGCAGCAACAGCGGCAACGGCAGCAAAAGAAGATGACATTCTATGTGCGGTAAAAAGTTTTCGTTATCTGGGAGCCAGTGATATCCAGATTAAAGATGTGCTGGTTAAAAACCACCGGCTATCTTCTGCAGAAGCTGAAAAGTATTTATAATCTGTTATTAGAAAAGTCTGTTGTAAAATTGGGAAACAAGATATAAAAGCAGTGTGTTTTAATTAGGGAAAGAATAAACACACTGCTTTTATATACGGTGATTGGGATATGATCAAAAAAAGGATAACAATCTATTTGACAGCGATCGTATGTCCGTAGGGAGAATGGATGTAGGTGACAACTTACGCATTCTTAGTGTGACAGCAAGCTTTTTTTCGAGGAAATTTTTCTTTTTATAGAGGCAAAAGGCCAGCCGTTAGTTTACTGGCTGGCTGATGTATGAGAAAAATACTTTTTTTTATCTATGCTGTTGCGGATAACCTCAATAAAAGCTGAAACAGACTGGGAAGGCTTTTTTGTATAGACAATTCCGTAAGGCATTTCATATTGCCAATCCATCGGCAGTGTTACAAGTGATGGGTGAATATCTGCCCATATATCCAGAGTTTCCATGAGATAATTCATTTGCTCACATTCATTAAAAACAGAGGTATCGTAATAGTTAGGAACATCTGCAATTCTGATTTTTGGATGACTGGCCAGTATATCGTCCCGTATCTGGTTCAGCACAGGGGAGTCTCCGCGTTTCATCATCATAAAGGTTTCACCATCCAGGTCAGGCCAGCACAGGTTCTTTTTTCGCGCTAAACGGTGTTTTCTTGGTACGGCAATGCGGCAGGGGATTTTATCAAGGTGCAGGATATTGTGCTGTTCCTGCCATGTGATAGAATCGCAGGGCCCTACAAAGCAGTCAATTTGATTTCCGGCTGCAGAAAAAATCGAAGCAAGACTTGCCGGATCATCATCAAAAGGCACGATCTGCATTTGAAAAGGCAATGTCCCGTCATCCATCTTGTTCCATAAATCAATGAGCTTCCTGCATGGGCGCAGAATGGAGGTGCCAATCCGGATCCCGGCCTGTCCGGAACCGGCAAGGCTCCTGGCCTTTTGCATGGCTTCTTCTGCGAAGTCAATCATTTGTTTCGCATCCTGATAGACAGAACGGCCTGCGGCAGTCAGACAGGTTCCCTGATTCGTGCGTTCAATGAGTTTTGCTCCGATTATCCCTTCCAGCTTATTCATCTGGTTCATAACTGAGGCAGGTGTGATATATAATTCCTGCGCTGCTTTCAGGAAACTGCCCTGATCTGCAACCTTGATAAAAGTGGTTAGTTCCCGTATATACATACTTAGTATTTCCTCTCGCTTTTAGATTTTCTAAAAACCATTATAGCATTTTGGTATGTTCCAAGTCAAGCCTCTCAGGATTACAATAAAAGCACAAAGCAAAGGAGCTGAAAAAATGGAACATGTCACTTTGAATAATGGAGTAGAAATGCCGGTTTTAGGTTATGGGACATACCAGACACCTCCCCGGCTCACCGAGAGGTGTGTGACGGATGCCCTTCATCTTGGTTATAGGATGATTGATACAGCACAGTGTTATGGCAATGAACATGAAGTCGGTCTTGCCTGTAAAAAGTTTGGGATTTCCCGGAACAAGCTGTTTATTACCACAAAACTGTGGGCCTGCCATGCTTATCAGGATACGCTGCGCTCTATCGAAGATTCTTTAAGAAAGCTGAACATGGAATACATAGACCTGCTTTTGATCCACGAGCCTTCTGGAAACGTGCATGAAATATACAGGGCTATGGAAACGGCATATAAGGATGGAAAGCTGCGTGCTATCGGTATTTCTAATTTTCTTGAAGAACGGTATCTGGATTTAGTAAATCACTGCAAAGTAATACCGGCAGTTAACCAGGTAGAAACGCATGTGTTTCGCCAGCAGAAAAAATTAAGGCAGCTGGAATGCCAGATCGGGACAAAGCACGAAAGCTGGGCGCCGCTGGCCTGCGGGCAGAACGGGATATTTACAAACCAGATTCTGCTTGAAATCAGTAAAGCGCATGGAAAGACCGTGGCACAGACAGCGCTCCGTTTTCTTTATCAGCAGGGAATTGTGGCTATTCCAAAATCTACCCATGCAGACCGCATGAAGGAAAATATTTCAATATTTGATTTTGAATTATCGGCGGACGAGTTATATAAGATTGAAAAACTGGAAGCTGGGCGGAGCCTGTTTGGCTGGTGGTAAGAAAAAAGTTCTTGATAGATGAAGCGGGGTGATAATGGTGGTGAAAAACATTTTAATTCTAAACGGTGCAGCCCGGAAGAACGGCAATACCACAAAACTGGTCCGGGCATTTTCCGATGGAGCAAAGAGTATCGGTCATACGCTGCAGGAGTTTTATCTGGATGGCATGGACATCCATGGCTGCAAAGGCTGTCTGCGGGCGGGGCGGGATAGCAAAAGTCCTTGCTCTCAAAAGGATGATATGGAACAGATTTATTCTGCCTTTGCAGACTGTGATGTGGTGGTTTTTGCTTCGCCGGTTTACTTCTGGACGGTTACCGGGCCGCTTAAAGTGGCGGCTGACCGCCTGTATGCAGAGCTGGAATGTCTTGGCTATGGGGCGTTTGTCCGGGAAAGCGTTCTGCTGATGACGGCAGATGGAGGCGATTATTCCCAGGCAGTCACATGGTACCGCACTTATGAGCGCAATCTCCGGTGGAAAAACCGTGGCGAGGTTTTGGGAAAAGGAAAGACCGAAGCAGCCTATCAACTGGGAGCTTCTCTTTAATAAATAATAATGTGAAATGAAAGGAAGATTTGACAATGAAAAAAACAATTTTTGTACTTGGGGCAGGAAACGGATGCGGCAACCGCGTGGCAGAGAAATTTGGGAAAAATGATTTCCGTGTAATCCTGATGGCGAGAAATGCCAAACACCTCGCCGCCTATGAAGCAGAGTTTAAGAAAAAAGGGATTGAAGTCTATACCAAAGTGGCAGATGCTTCCAAGCCTTATACGGTAACAAAAGCCATTGACGAATTAAAGGCACAGTTTGGAACGCCGGATGTGCTGTTCTACAATGTGGGGATTACTGGTCTTGACTGCGAAATGAAAGTCAGCAAAGACTTCGACCTGCTTATGGAGCGTTACCGGGTGGATGTAGCTGGTGCGTATCATGCGATCACGCAGGTGCTGACAGAGGATTTCGGCCAGAAGAACGGCGCAATCCTTGTGACAGGCGGCGGGCTTTCCTTATATCCTATGTATGATTATCTGCCTCTTTCCATGGATAAGGCTGCGCTCCGTGCCATGTGTCTGGCGCTCCATGAGGAATTGAAAAAACAGAATGTATATCTTGGAACCGTAACGGTAACAGGTGTAATTGCTCCCGGTGAGAAATGCGATCCGGAATTGCTGGCGGAAGATTTCTGGAAACTTTACACGGAGCGTAAAGACTGCGAGGTGGTACATTGATGAAAGGCAAGACATTGACGGAAGGTACACCGTGGAAAGGAATTCTTTCTTTTACATTCCCGATCCTCATGGGACTTTTGCTGCAGCAGCTTTACAATACGGTGGATACGATTGTTGTGGGGAATTTTGCCGGTGAAGCGCCTCTTGCAGCGGTGGGAGCCTGTGGTGTACTGACAATGGCCTTCCTTGCGCTGGCAAATGGATTCTCAGCAGGGGCCTGTGTACTGATCGCACAGCTTTTTGGATCAGGGAAAGAAAAAGAAATGCGCAGGCAGGCATCCTCTTCTCTCCTGCTCATGCTGGGGATGGGTGCTGTGGCAGCAGCGGCAGGCATTTTTGTCAGCCGCTTTGCCTTGAAATATATATTAGCGACGCCTGATAGCCTGCTTTTAATGGCGGACACATATTTCAGGATCTATGCGGCGGGACTGGTCTTTCAGTTCGGCTATAATATTGTGGCTGCAATCCTGCGCGGTGTGGGAAACAGCAAGGCAACTTTGTATTTCCTGCTGATTGCAAGCGGTATCAATATCGTGCTGGATGTTGTGTTTGTCTGTTCCCTGCATATGGGCGTGGCCGGAGCTGCAATTGCCACAGATATAGCGCAGGCCGCATCCTGCTTTGCCGCAATCATTTACATGGTAAAGAAATATCCGCTGTTCCGCTGGAAACTGAAAGAACTGACTTTTGAATGGCCGCTTGCGAAATTATCCCTGAAAACAGGTTTTCCCATGGCCCTACAGCAGTTTATCGTATCCTTTGGATTTGTGTTTATCCAGAGGGCGGTCAACAGTTACGGTGAAGCCATGACAGCCTCTTTTTCCGTAGCGCAGAAGATTGAAACCTATATGATACTGCCCGCTAACGCCCTGATGACAGCACAGGGGACTTATACCGGACAGAATATCGGGGCCAGACGCATGGACCGGGTAATAACCGGGGCAAAGCATACGGTCATTCTATCGGAAATGATCTCTGTATGTGTATTGACAGTGGTATTGGTTTTTACAGGGCCGGTTGTATCAGTTTTTGGACTGGGGACAGAGGCTTTCGGCTATTGCACTTCCCATGTGCGGTGCGTGGCTCTCTGTCTGATTCCCTTTGCCTCTTACTTTCCGCTGCTTGGGCTGTTTCAGGGGGCAAATGACGCGCTGTATTCGACCTTTGTTGCAACAAGCGCACTGGCAGTCCGCGCCATTTCAACTTATGTTTTGCAGGAAATCCCGGCGGTTGGCTATCACATGATCTGGTGGAATGCCATTTTTGGATGGGGGATCGGCTGTATCATTACCTGGGTGCATTTCCTGCGGGGAAAATGGAAACAGAAAGCGGGGATGACGGTGGTTCCGCAAAATCTGGCCAGGGAGAACTGCATATGAAAATCACACTGATTCAGGGGAGCCCTCATAAGCAGGGGTCTTCAAACATACTGGCAGGGCAGTTTCAGGCAGGTGCAGAAAAAGCGGGGCATGAGGTCAGTGTTTTTGACGCTGCCCATGCGCAGATTGCGCCGTGCCTTGCTTGTGAACACTGCCATAGCAGAGGCGGCGGGAATTGCTGCCAGAAAGATGATATGGAGGATTTGAAAAAACTGATTTTGTCCTCAGACATGGTGGTACTTTCCACACCCTTATACTTTTTCAATATGTCGGCACAGATGAAGGCCGCTGTTGACAGGATGTATTCTTTTTTGGATAAAATGGCGGGCCGTGTAGGAAAGATGGCGCTCATTGTGGCAGCCAATAATCCGAATCCGCATATTATGGACGGTATCGTTATGAACTATCTTTCTATTGTGGATTTCCTCGGTGTTCAAAATGCGGGAATGGTATTAGGGGCGGGATGTGGCACGCCGGAAATCACAAAGAAATCAGAATTTCCGAAACTCGCCTATGAATTAGGTGCATCACTTTAAGGAGGGAAAAGAAATGAGTTTTTTGGATTTGGCGCAGGCCCGTTTTTCTGTGCGTGAATATTCAGACAGGCCGGTTGAGAAAGAAAAACTGGACCAGATTTTAGAGGCTGGGAGAATGGCCCCTACTGCGAAGAACCAGCAGCCGCAGAAAATCTATGTGCTTCAAAGTGAAGATGCCCTTAAAAAACTGTCAGCACTGACGCATTGTGCTTATGGGGCAAAGGCGGTTCTGCTTTTCACTTATGATCAGGAGCAGGACTGGAAAAATCCGTTAGAGGACGGGGTTCATTCCGGTGTGGAGGATGTCAGTATCGTTGCGACTTATATCATGCTGCAGGCTATTGAGCTAGGCATTTATACAACATGGTGCAATTATTTCTCTAACAGCGAGCTGGAAAAGGCTTTTCAGCTCCCGGAGAATGAGAAGTCTGTGCTAATCATGCCGATTGGATATAAGGCGGATAAAGCAGAACCAGCACCGGCGCATACGGCCTCTAAAGAATCTGATGAACTTGTCTGCTATCTGTAATGGCCTGATTGGATTTTGAGAAGGAGGAATAAAAGAAAATGAGAATATTACTGGTTCAGGGAAGTCCCCATAAAAAAGGTTCTTCCAATATGCTGGTGGAACAGTTTATGAAGGGAGCGAAGGCAGCAGGGCATACCGTTTCCGTATTTGATGCAGCACATGCGAATCCCCACCCCTGCAATGGCTGTGGAGCCTGTGGAATGGCGGGGAAAACGGCAGGGAAAAGAACAATATCGAACAGTTTACCAGGATGATCAAAGATTATGCCGGGATTGAGGAACTGTCTGCCGCACTGCTGAATACGCTGATTGAAAAAGTCACGGTTGGCGAACCGAAAGAAGTTGACGGGGAGCGCATACAGGAAATAAAGATTTATTTCAAGCACCTGGCCTCCTGGAGCTTTATCGTGCTGGGCAACGAGGACCCCAGCACCTGCACCGGGGCCTCCGCCCCAAGCCGCTTGGGGTGTTTGCGATCGCGCATGGCTGGGTAAATGGCATGCTGTAACATAAAATTCCGGGAAGGCATTGAAATCTTTATGGCGTATCTTATATGCGGCGGGGTAGCAGAAACCGGAATAAAATGCGGCTTTTGCCCTCTTTACAAATAATTTCCGGTATAATGTTTTTACAAAACAGGGATAGAAAAAAATGGTGTATTATGCTAAAATAATGTCTGAAATAAACCGGGATTTGTGAAGGAAAGCTACAATGAAATACTTGATAGATTTCATAGCGATAGTTTTATTATACGCTTTCGTTTTTTTAAGAAAGTGGAAATCGAAAGGCAGGGATATACTGCTTATTAATACGCTGATGTATGTATATCTGTCCTTTATGCTTTACTTTACCCTCATGCCTGTCATAACATCTCTGCCGTTCATTCTGAACCATCCGTACAGCCCTATGAATATGGTGCCGTTCGTAGATGTATTAACAGGCCGTGGGGATTTTATCAGGCAGGTTTTATTGAATGTCATTATGATGGTACCGTTCGGTTTTCTGTTTCCTTTAACCCGAAATCCCGCGGCTGGGTTTGGCAGAACGGTATTTTCCTGCTTTTTAGTGAGCTTGGGTATTGAACTGCTGCAGCCTCTTATTAACGGTTTTCGTTCTGCTGACATCACGGATTTAATTACGAATGCAATCGGCGGAATGGGTGGTTATGTTCTTTATATTGCTTTCAGACCGATTACTTCTTGGATTTTGGCGAATCTTAAGAAATAGAAAAGTTTTCCGTCAGTGAATTGAGAGAGAAGAAAACGACAGCGCATTGCACGTAATGATTTTGTAAGCATTGTCATTATACAGGACTTTGTTCCTATCGTCTGTTTTATCGAAATTCTTCAACTCTTCTATGGATACGGGTTTATCAGAAGAAAGCAGCCTGGGACAAACTTAACGACATGGCTGATAAAGCTTTTGGCCTCGGCCTTTATGAAAAAAAGAAATTAAAGATTCAAATAAGAAATAGGCAGAAAAATGGAAAATCTGATTACATACAGGCACAATATTTTAGAAATCAATTCGCCCAGCAGCTTTGCACGTATCCACGGCGGCATGCACGGGAACGTGCGGGATGTGTATTTTGTGCGCCTGCTTGGGGCGGATGCAGCATCCATAAAAGAATTTCTAGAAATGGACGATGTGCTCTCATCTAGGATGCAGGAAGGCAAGGTGCTTTACAAACGGCTCCAGAATCTGCCGCGGCTGGCAGATGCAAAAGAAACTGCTTACTATACCAGCTGTTATGAAAACTGGCACGCCCAAACGCCGCATGGGATACAACGTTCTGGCAGCCCCAAATACACAGCAGGCATAAACACAAAAGCCAGCCAAGCAAATCCGCAATTGGCATCCCAGCTTGCCTCCGCATGGGAAACGGCTGTAGGCTATTATGTTGCCGGACGGGCGGCAACCAGCTCTATACAGAAAAATTTTGGAGTAAAACTGCTTTATTGGTTTGATTATGTATTTTCAAATATAGCTGGCCGCTGGGATGCATGCGCCAGTATTAAAATCGCGGCCGATAATGTAGAAAAAGAACAGGAATATCTGTTTTACTATATGCTGACGCTTGTCGGCTGTGATGTATTGCTGCTGCAAAGCAGGCAGGATGTCACGGCAGGCGGACAGGCAAAAAAACTGTCGAAAGCGGTCCGCATCGGTACATTTAGTACCGAACCGGTTCCAGCTTACCAGCCAAAAGCACCAGCAGGCGCTACAAACGCAAGCCGTACTGGCGCCGCACAGGCCAGGCCGTACATAGATCCGCCAAACAGGCAGGCCGCAAACAGCCAGACGCTGCCGGCCACAAATACTTCCCAACCCCAAACGCCTGCTGCCGA
Source organism: uncultured Eubacterium sp. (assembly GCA_947089855.1). Taxonomy (GTDB): domain Bacteria; phylum Bacillota; class Clostridia; order Lachnospirales; family Lachnospiraceae; genus Eubacterium_J. Next base: position 13,855 of record CAMUML010000059.1, on the reverse strand, counting down.
CCTGCAAATGCCACGTCCTTCGGCTGCTTGCTTCCTGCCGCAAAACGGTACACGCCAAGCCGCCCGCAAGGAAAAAAGCTTTGAAGAACTGGCGCTGCTTGCTTCCTCTATCGTATTGATCAACGTCCATGACGGCAGCGGGGAAGTGGTTTCTACCGGTTCTGGCATTATGGTGGGGAAAAACGGCTATATACTGACAAACTGCCATGTTGCGGCTGGCGGCTATTCTTATACGGTCCGTATTGAAAATGACAGCCAGGAATATCATACGGATGAACTCGTCAAATACCATCCCATCCTGGATTTGGCCATTTTACGCATCCCGCGGCAATTACAGCCGCTGCCCATTTACCAGGGCGCCCAAAAGCTGGCCAGGGGGCAGGCAGTTGCTGCAATCGGAAGCCCGCTTGGCCTTTTTAACTCCATATCAAACGGCATTATCTCGGGTTTCCGCAAGGTAGACGGCGTGGATATGATACAGTTTACCGCCCCGATTTCCCACGGCAGCTCTGGAGGCGCCGTATTAAATATGTACGGGGAAGTGATTGGCATCAGTACCGCCGGTTTTGACAGGGGGCAAAATATCAACCTAGCCGTAGGCTATGAAAAAATCAACCTATTTATCCGTGGGTTTGCATAATATACCACAAAAGGATTGCCTATGAGTTCACTTATGTACTTGGCCTGCGATCAGCCTTTTTGCGATATTGGCAGGCAGCCGGAAGATTTCCAGGTCTTCCCATTGGAAAAGACAGAAGATATTTTTACCAAAAAAACATACTGCGCCCGCTTTGAATGGGGCTGGACACTCCGCAGTTATCCCCAAAAACAGGCTGCATATATCGTGGCCTATGTAAAAAACCAGTTAAACTATGCCGATGAAGTAGAAATCTGGCACATATGGGCTGGCGCTTCCTATCCCCCGCCACGCATAAAAAATAAAAGCATCGGTATCCAGGACCTGACACCTGGCCAAATCCTTGCACTGGATGCAGCGCCTGCCTGGGAAACGGTACCGCTTGCCAGCCATATAGCTATTCCGGCCAAATGGGGCATCGAACCGGAAGATTTGGAAGTGTGTACACACTATTGCTGCCATATCACAAAACACCCATAAATGAAACTGGCAGGCTGCCAAGTAAACGCGCCCTAACACATTGGCTTTAAGTCCGGGCTAACAGCCAGCTGCGCCCCCGTCGCTTCCTGGATCTGTTCTACGCTAAACTCAGGATTATGTTCGGTAAGCAGCAGGCCGTTTTCCGTTACTTCGATTACGGCCATTTCTGTAATAATTTTATCCACGCACTTAACCGCCGTATATGGCAGGCGGCATTTTTTCAAAATCTTCGGGGCGCCTTTTGCTGTATGTTCCATTGCGATAATTACTTTTTTCGCGCCAACCAAAAGGTCCATTGCACCGCCCATGCCAGGCATTTTCTTGCCTGGGATCAGCCAGTTGGAAAGCGAGCCCTCTTCATCTACTTCCAGGCCGCCCAGGATCGTGGCATCTACATGCCCACCGCGGATCATGGCAAACGAAGACGCGGAGTCTACAAATGCACCTCCAGCGGCTACTGCCGAAGGGGCGCCGCCGGCGTCTACGATATGCAGCGGGCTGTGCGTCCAGTCATCGACCATAGCAGTGCCTACAATGCCGTTTTCCGACTGTAAAATAACATGTACATCTTCCGGCAAAAACTGCGGTACCATTGTAGGCAGCCCAATGCCCAGGTTGACCACATCGCCGTCATGAAGTTCTTTTGCTGCACGTTTTGCGATAAACGCTTTGATTTCAGACCGTTCCACGCTTTTTTCCTCCCCTCACTACATAATCCACATAAATGCCCTGCGTCCTTACATCTTCCGGACGGATATACCCCAGATATACCATTTCTTCCGCTTCTACAATAACCGTATCGGCTGCCGCTGCCATCAGCGGGTTAAAATTGCTGGTTGCGCCGCGGTACCAGATATTTCCTTTTGGATCGACGACGGAACCTGCAATCACAGCTACATCCGCACGCAGCGCGTCCATCATCAGGTAATCACGGCCATGGATCGTCTGCTTTCCAAGGCACAGCGGGGATTCCTCCACAATGGTCCCCACTCCGGTCGGGGTCAAGATGCCGCCCAGCCCAGCGCCGCCGGCACGGATCATTTCCGCCAATGACCCTTGCGGGACAAGGACGACTTCCAGCGTCCCCTCTTCCATTGACTGTTTGGCTACTTCCGGGTTTAGCCCCACATGGGTGGCTATAAAACGTTTTACCTGGCGGTTATGTACGAGTTTGGCTACGCCGTAATGGTCTTCATGCATCGGGCCGCCTGGCATTGACGCGTCGTTGCAGATCAGCGTTAAACCTTTGACACTGCTTTCTGCAAGGACATCGATCAGGTCGTGCGGTGTCCCGCATCCCATAAAGCCGCCAAACATTACGGTCATGCCGTCATGGATCAATGCGGCTGCTTCTTCTAATGATACTAATTTTGGCATTTCATATCCTCCTTCCCATCCTGCGCTCTATTTTCCATACAGCATCCGTATCAAGTATTCGTTTAAATCCGCATTCGACGCAGCTGCCTGCTCCGGCGTCCATTTCTGGAACCCTTCGCCGGTTTTAAAACCAATTTTGCCTGCTTCTTTTAATTCCGCGAGCAGCTTGGACGGCTGATGGGAATCTTCCAGGTCTTTTAAGATATAATCATGGATGTTATAAGTTAAGTCGGTACCTACCATATCGGCATTTTCCATAGGCCCAAGCTGCGGCAGGCGCAGCCCAAAGGAATAACGTACTGCTTCGTCTACCGTAGCCGCATCGGCTATACCGTTTTCCACAATCGAAATCGCCTCACGCCATAACGCATGCTGCATACGGTTTGCAATAAAACCTGGCACATCTTTTTTGCAAAGCACCGGCTTTTTCCCAGCACTGCGCAGCACTTCCATAACCGTCTGTGCCGTCTCATCCGACGACGCATCCGACTTTACAACTTCCACCAAAGGGATCAGATGGCCTGGATTCCAAAAATGCGTCCCTACAAAACGCTCCCTGTGTTCCAGTTTTTCTGAAATCTGCGATGGGCTCATAACCGAAGAATTGGTGCAAAAAATCGTATCCACACGGCAGCGGGCTTCCAATTTTGCAAAGGTTTCCTGTTTCACCTTCATATCTTCAAATACAGCTTCGATTACAAAATCCGCGGAAGCAACCAGCCCGCTGTCAATATCGTCTGTAAAGGAAATGCGGGAAAGCCGTTCATCCAATTCCGCCTCCGCCAGCACGCCTTTGTCAACCAGCTGCTTTGTATTTGTGCGGATGCCTGCCTCTATATCCGTTGGATAAATGTCATATACCGCAACCTGGTATGCTGGGTTGGACGCCATAACGAACGCTATATTTTTGCCCATCATGCCGCCGCCACAGATTAAGATATTTTTTATTGTTTTCATTTGGAATGCATCCCTTCTATAATTATAATCATATGATAGATAGCCTACTCATCTACCTCAATATAATCCATATCATCCGGAGTGCGGGCGCCGTCCTTTTCAAAGACGCCCGCTTTCTTACAAACAGTACAAAAACCAAAGGTATCCTGGAAAACCGGGATCATATCTACGGCATATTTAAACTTCCTGCCGCACTGCGGGCAGTGGTAGTACATAAAACTCGGCCCCCAGCTCATTTGCCCAGCCCCAAAATCTCCCGTGCATCCGCCGGTGCCGCTGGTTCATTGCCAAATTCACGGATGACCCGTACCGCGCGTTCTACAAACTGGCGGTTGCTGGCTGCAAGCTGCCCTTTTGCATACATGACGTTATCTTCCATGCCGACACGGATATGGCCGCCCATTGCAACCGCTCCATAAGTCATTTCCATTGCGCAGTGGCCTACGCCAAAGCAGCTCCAGGTAGAACCTGGGCATAACGTATCCATTGTTTCTTTCATAAATACAAGGTTTTTCATTGAACCCGGGATCCCGTTTGCGCAGCCCATGCATAACTGGAAATGGAGCGGCCCTTTTAACACGCCTTTTTTCAGATAATAAGCGGCATTGGCGATCATGCCGGGGTCAAATACCTCTATTTCCGGCTTGACATTCCATTCCTGCATGTTACGGCCCAATTCTTCCAGGAATTTCGGAGGGTTTAAAAACAAGGACGCATTTAGCCAGTTCATTGACCCGCAGTCATAGCTGCCCATTTCCGGACGCAGCTCTTTTAAATGTGCCTGGCGGGTTTCATCCGTTGCATGCAGGTCGCCGGATGTCGTCAAGTTCAGTACAATATCACAGTCCGGATGCTGGCCACGCAGCAGCGTTACGGTTTCGCGGAATTTATCCGTAGACATCGTCCCATTGCCTTCGTCGTCACGCATATGCAGATGTGCCACAGCCGCACCGGCCTGCCAGCAGTCATAAACATCGTCTGCGATTTCCTGCGGCGTCATCGGTACATTTGGGTTATTTTCCTTTTTTGGCCACGCACCAGTCGTAGCTACTGTGATAATTGTTTTCTTTGCCATAATAAACTACACTCCCTTTTTCAATATTTATCGTTTCCATTCTTTTTTGTTACTGTCCGATTATTTGTGGCCTGTTTTCCAGTCACGGTTATATTTATGTTCATCTACGGTAAGCACCAGCAATACATTTACAAGTGCGACACAGGCAAATACCAGGTATGCATACCGGATCTGCCCGCCGGTCAAAAGCTGTACCACCCCGTTCACTGCAAAGCACAATGCGGTAATGGCGCCCTGGATCGGGAAGATCACGCTGTTTACTTTGTCAAACCCCTGGCGCCCAAAGATCGAAGTCGGCAGGGAGGTTGTAAAGTTTGCGGAACCGCCGATCCCCATTGCGATCATAAACAGGGAAACATATACCAGCGGGGTTACCCGGTCTACCGCGGTAAAATTCAAAAGCAGTGCAACAGCATACCAGATACCAAACAAGACCATCGTCTTTTTTGTGCCCATCTTTTCATCAATCACGCCGACCAGCCAAGAGCCGACTACACCACCCAATGCAAGGATTGTCATAACATTCATCGCTGCCTGCTGCGAAAAGCCAAGTTCTACGTTGCGCAGCACAAGCTGGCTCATAACGCCAACGGAACAGATCTGGAAAAATCCGGTTGTAATGGCCGCCATCCACAATTCCTTTGTCGTCAGCAGCTTGCCAGTCGTCCAGCCGCCATCGTCCCCGTCGGAACTATGGTCATACTCTTCCTGGTATACTTTATCGGAAACATTATCTGGGTTCATATCCCGTTCGCTTGGTGTATTGCGGATAAAGATCATGCCAAGGATCCCGATAATAACTGCAGCAATGCCGATTGGCACAACGCCCATCCCAATATTTTTTAATACCGTAGGCCCAATCAGGATCGACACTAGCTGCACATAAAAAGCGGACGCCAAGTTATGGCCCATGGTCGTATAGCCCATAACAATCCCTTTTTTCTTTGGGAACCAATTCGCTACCAGCGTACCGCCCGCTACATAGCCGGCTGACATAATACCGCCATAAACAAAGCACATCGCCGCACAATACATTGGGACGCTTACGGAATTGCAGGCTGCCACATAAGCGATGCCAGCAATAATCGTAAAAATACCAGATGTCATACGCGGGCCTATTTTCTGGTTCACCTGCCCGGCAATGATAAAAAATACAACACCGACCAGCCCCGCGACCGAATTCATATTCATGATCACGCCGCTTTCCACGCCAAGCGCAGCGGCTACATTTGGGGCAGAAATATTGGAACCGTCATTGCACATGCCGACATAAAGGAAAAACATCAGCAGGCAATAGATAATGGTCAGCCATCCCCAGGCACCAAACCGAAAAATAGAGTTTTTATTGCCGTCTGGCAATTGGTTTACATTATTCATAATTCAATCTCCTCGTGAAATAAAGGAACCTAATCACATTTCAAATGGTTCTTTGTGCCGGCATTTTTCAAAATCCGCTATCTGGACATATACCCAGCCAAAGCAGGCCGCCGGCTGCGTACACCTCCTAACTTCCGTTAGGAGCGGTCTGGAAAAGCAAGCATCCAGCAGCCAGCCGGTATTTTGCCGTTACACGGCCAAAAAGCCAGGACAGCTATGTACATAAACATAGTTGCTATATACTGCTATAGAAACAGCCGGGGGACGGCTGAACTAGCTATCGGCCTACAACAATCAAATACAACTGCTACGGATGCAACGCTGCCTTTGGAACCGGAAGCCGCCTTCTGCCTGCTGTGGCTAGCAAAAACCCCTGCGTAAAAATCAAACGTACCATGCAGGATTTTTCTAACAGCAGGGTTTTTGATATACAATCCGCAGGCCGGCCAATACCCCCGCAAAACCAATGATCCGTACCGTTTACCGCCAAACAGCTGCGCCCAGGCCTGGGAACGCATCCAGCAGCCAGCCTGGCTGGCCCATATGCCGAAATAGCGGATTTTGAAAAATGCCGGCAACATATGCCGCCATCCGGGCGGCTGCCCATCCGTCCGGCTTTTATCCCTATAAACAATACCAGGCGGCTTGCCTGTAAAAACCGCCTTCCGGCGGAAGGCAGCCGCCCTGGTATCTTTTTTACCTTCCCCTAAAAAATACATTTATTTATTGCGGTTAAACAAGCGCTGCATATAGGCCAGGCAGCTTTCGCCATGCCCTGCTTCGTCTGCATAACCAGTACCGCCATAAGTATAAGTACGGTCTGGTACATTTTCTAACTGGTCTTCCTCAATATAAGCTACGCAGCGTGCCATACAGCCATCGCCCATATACCAGCGCAGCGGGAAGCAGAAGAACTGGAACCATTTGCCTGCCGGGATCTTATCCAGATCGCCGCCCAGGTTTTCCACGCCTACAATACCGTGCCCCAGCATTTCCTTATGGCAAGGCTCCCAAGTACCCCAAATACCGATATTTTCCAGTTCGCCAAATTTCTCGTCATAAGCAGCCTGCCCGTGGATACGGATATACTCTTCTTTATCAAACTCTGCATACGCTTCTTCCCCAAACAGCTCTTTGTATTCTTCGGTAATCGGGCGTCCGGTAGCGCCAAGCAGGTTCATACGGGTCATACCGTTGTTCCCCATAGCCGTATGCAGCGGGTGGTCCAATGCCTGGCCATCCATTGCCACACATTTTACTTTATGTTTCACAAACCATTTGCCTGCATCGATACCGGTCCCTGCAGCATAATGGTAGTAAGCTTTCGAATCGTCAAACAAACGGTGCATACCCGTATTTAAGCAAAGTACTTTGCCTTCCAGGTCTGCTGGGTTGATGCCGTATTTTTCACAGGCAGCATCCAGATGCTTGTCCGTGATCAGGCCCCAAGGTTCAATATCGATCTTTAATACAATTGCATCCCCTGTATAAGCATCGACTGGCATTTCATGCGTATAACGTGCACGTTTTCCGTCAAATTCATACTCCATTACATGGCGCGGCGCATCGCAGTGTGTACCGGTATGCATCGTGCAGGTAATCTTCTGTGTCAGGACACCGCCCTTTGCCATAGAATGTGCATTGTCGATCACCGGCTTGTCAAAATAAGGCCAACGCGGAATTTCTGCACCAAACGGATGGGTCAAGTCTACGTATACTTTCTTGCTCATAATATTAATCTCCCTCTCTCTATGCTGTAGATAAACATATTTTTACGGTAAAGTTTTTATACATAAAATGGCATTTATTTTCATCAATATCATAAAATCATCAATAAAAGCAGGAATCATAAAATGGCTTTGTATCCATTAACAAGCCCAGTAGCCGCCCGTTGCATCATAGTTGCCGCCGGTCAGGAAATCAGAAGCAGGCGCTGCCAGCATAATAGCCAGACCGATAAAATCATATGGTTCGCCCAGCCTTCCGATCGGGAGGCGTTTTAAGAAATTCTGGTATACCGCGGATTCCGGGTCAAACATCCATTCCGTTAGATCCGAACGGAATACCGTCGGGTTGATCGAATTGACATTAATCTTATATTTTGCAGACAAGTCACAGGCCATAGACTGGATCATCAGGTCGCAGGCGCCTTTGGAAGCACAGTATCCCGTATAGCCGGCCATGCCCATTTTGGAACGTGCGGAGGAAACCACTACGATCTTGCCGCCTTTGCCCTGTTCCGCCATCTGTTCTGCAGCAGCTTTACATACCACATAAACGCTCTTTAAATCTGCATCCATAATATACTGCCAGTCTTCTACCGACTGCTCCAGCATATTCTGCGGCTTGTTATAGCCATGTGCAACAGCCAGTATATCCAGTCCGCCATAAGTATCTACTGCAAATTTAACGATTTTTTCTACATCTTCGCTTTTCGCAGGATCGCCAGCGACCAGGGAACACTCCCCGCCTTCCCCTTCGATCTGCTCTTTTACTGCCGCAAGCTTGCCTTCATTTCGCCCAGTAATTACAACTTTTGCACCGCTCATAGCATAAGCAACCGCAATTGCACCGCCCAAAGCGCCGGTTGCACCGGTTACGATTGCCGTCTTCCCTTTAATGGAAAACAAATTTTCAACAAAATCTTTTTGTACGTTAATCATAATGAAAAATACTCCTTTTTCCCAGGATCCCTGGCCAATTTTGTACGAAGCCGCTGCCAAAGCAGCTGGAAACCTCAAAAATGGCATCTGTGCGCCTTATCTATGTAATTGGTATGGAGGGTACCAAATGTAAAAAACCTATGGACTGGGATTTCCCACACCGCCGCGCCAGCTCCCCATACAAAACCTGCCATAGTTTCCAATATTGAAATCAGCATAATAGCTGCTTGGCAACCGTTTTGTTATGCATCCGGATAATTAATGATAACCAGCATTTTCGCCGGCTTGCCGCTTTCATTTTTCAAGCCGCGCCCTTCATTTGGAGGGAAACTGATGCTTTCATTTGCATGGACCACATATTTGTTGCCATCCTTGTCAGTAACGGTCATTTCGCCTTCCAGGACATAATATACTTTTTCCAATGGGTTATCTTCATATGCCCAATCTGCACCGCCATCCGGCTCAAACTCCGATACGCCAATCCAAAACTTCTGCGCACCTGTCTCATCCTTGCCATGATAACGCTTACAGGTTACGCCAAAATGCCCTGGCGGAAAATAAGGTTCCAGTTCTTCATACGTTCTTTTTTTCATTGCGCTGTTTCCTTTCTGAAACTGATTTTTAAATTTACCTATACATAGGCCCCCACATCAGCCGTTGCATCTTTAAACATTGCCAAAATTCCACACCATACACGCAAAAGTTTTATAAAATCTCTACAAGCCCTTTTCAGGAAATGGAATCTGGTATTGTGTACTATGCACGGGCTGCTGCTTTCTGTTATTAGTTATAGAATAAAACGGCACTTTGCGCAAGAACGCACTTTTTAGTAACTTAGAATGCATACAGGCAGGTAATTTCCATTTGGTATCTGCTAATTCTAACAACCATTTTTATATTGGTTTAGTAATCCTGCACAAAAAACGCCCTCAAATGACTATCTGTTTTTAAAAATGCACGAACCTGCACAAAAATCAGCATAAAATATTGTAAACATTTCCAGTTACCTCCTATGAAAAATATGTTAGAATAGTACGAAATCACGAATGGCCCCAATATTCTAGCGTAGTGGCCACTTAATAAATAACAGGAGGTATCTGCACAATGGCAAGGGACTGCTTTACCAAGCCGACAAATCCTTACCACTATGCCCTGCACTGCATTAGCGGAAAATGGAAAATGGTAATACTGCATGAAGTCCATACGTTTGGAAGGCTCAAATTTAATGATACACGCAAAGTGCTGCCGATTACCGAAAAAGTATTGAGCCAGCAGTTAAAAGAATTGTGTGAAGACGGCATGATTGTACGTATTGTAGATGAAAGCAAATACCCGCCTGCTGTCAAGTATGTGCTAACGGAATCCGGCGAACAGCTGCTGCCGATTTTGGATGCGCTTTATATCTGGAGCATCCGCCAAATGCACGAAAAAAACATCCCGATCGACACCGATGCCTTTGTCGTACACAAATCAGAAAAATTCCTGGATGCACTTTGGGACATTATGAAGGCATACGGCTTTTCGCCAAACGAAGACGTCGAACGCGGACAAAATAAATAAAAAAGGGGCCCTTACTAGCGGCTACCCTTCCCTTTCCTGCGCATCCCCCAAAACAGCAGCCCTGCCAACACACCGGCAAGCACCCCGCTGCTATCAATCATCACATCTGTAAGCTGGCAGCTCCGTCCTGGCACAAACAACTGATGTACCTCATCCGAAACTGCATATAAGATACCGAACACCAACGGCACGCAGACCGCAGGCAGCCGTCTTTTTTTCCGGTCTATATAGCTTCCTGCCAAAAAAAGCCCCAACACCGCAAACTCACTGGCATGGGCCGTTTTCCGGACTGGATGGTCAATCCATGCCGCAAAATCAGCCTGCCTTTGTGCATCCATATCCATAAACCCTGGCACCACCAGTTTCCCGATCATCATGCCAATTGATGTACTATCCTGGGTAGACAAGCTTGCTTCCCTTGCAGAAAACATAAAAATTACAACCATCCAGGAAGCAGCCAGGCATAAAAATATTTTCTTGCGCATAGCGTTTCCTCTCCTTTTTCCTTTTAAAACTTTTTAAACATTGCTTTTTTTCTTGCGGCGTAGTATCCTATCTATTATACTGCAAACCGCCAGAATATACCATAATGTTAACCAAGAAAGTGCCTGGCTGGCGGTCTGCAGTCAGGTTATCAGCGTATACCTACAACAAACTACAATAATGAAATGAAAGGTCCCTAGTTAATATGAGCGAAGCATTCCACATTATCAGCGATGGCTCCTGTGACCTGCCTGCCCAGCTGGCGCGGCAGAAAAATATCACAGTCGTGCCTTTTTATGTATCTTTTGACGACACACATTATTTGAAAGAAAATATAGACATTGGCATCCGGGATTTTTACCAGCAGATGGTCGATAAAAAAGGCGTCTACCCAAAGTCTTCGATGCCTTCGATCCAGGATTATGAAGAAGCCTTCCTGCCGTTTGCCGCAGACGGGACGCCTGTTATCTGTATCTGTATTACTACAAAATTCAGTGGTTCCATGCAATCTGCACTAAACGCCCGTTCGATCGTACTGGAAAAATATCCACAGGCTGCCATTACGGTGATCGACGCTACAGTCAACACCGTCCTGCAAGGGCAATATGTATTGGAAGCCGCAAGCCTGCGGGACAATGGCTGGAGCTTTGCAGATACCGTTGCGCGCCTAGAAGAGATCAAGCATACAGGCCGTATCTTTTTTACCGTCGGAAATATGGAATATTTAAAACACGGCGGACGGATAGGAAAAGTAGCCGCCGTAGCAGGGAGCGTGCTGGACATCCGCCCTATCATTACCTTAAAACAGGGCGAGATCTTCCCTTCCGGCATTGACCGCGGGCGCAAACGCACGGCACGCAAAGCCCTGGACCTGCTGCTGGAATACCTGGGGCAAAGCAGCCTTGGCATAGAGTGCTACAGCATCGCGGTAGGATACGGATATAGCCAGGAAGAAGGCGCCGCTTTCCGTGACAACGCAGTGGAAACCCTATGTACCAAAGGGTATCCGGTAAAAGAAATCCCCCTTTACCAGATCGGCGCGACTATTGGGGTACACACAGGGCCTTATCCGCTTGGCTTTGGGATTATAGAAAAAGCAATCCACTAAACCCCGCACTCCAGCTGGCAGCCAAACGGCCCTGCTTCCATATGGCCTGCTTTATTGCCCTTTTTTAAAACAAGTAGAAAAATCCACCATATACCCTGCTTTTTTTGGCTGCTGCACGGGATGGTCCTGGTATTTAAAATGCCCAGCCTGCTCAAAGGCATGGATAACCGCTTCCGACGGGCCATCCACCGCCCCCTGTCCAGGAAACGCCTCTATATTGGCAGCCACGGCAAACACTTTGCCGGCTGCGATTGCGGCAGCCGCTTCGGCATACCCTTCCATAATAAAATTATAGCCATTTTTTATAGTAACTGCAACTGTAGTAAGTGCACATATCGGCTGGCCCTGCCCACGCTCTTTTTCATAGCATGCCTCGAACCTGCCTGGATCCAATTCCATAGCCTGCCCTCCTGGATACAGCCTCTGCAGATTTAACAGCACTTTCGTAGAAAACGGCTCCTTTTGGTACTGTTCAAAATTCCAGGCAATCTCCTTTGCGATCTGCTGCGGGCTGGCAGCACTGCTTTCAATTACCAGGTCATAATTGCCTGCATTGTAGTAATCCAGGCCATACAAATCCCGGAACCGGTCTTTTTCCAATCCAGCACGCGCCTCCAGCCCGGCGCGTGCCTCTTCCATATTTTCATAATGTTCCGCGCCACGGCTGTTCCCGGCAAATACCCGCCTGGCTGCCTCCTGGACATCAACCAGTAAAAATACTTTAAAACTTTGCGGCACAAAATGCCATGCGAGCCTGGAGTCAAACACTGTCTGGTCCATCTGTTTCCCAAGCTGCATACTGCGGCCATCCAGCATATCGTCAATACTGCGGTCTGTTTTTGCCGCCTCATTCAGCTCGATCACCGTCATACCTTTTTCCGCCGCAATGTCACGGAAAATATCCCCTGCTGAAACCACTTGAAACCCTGCTTTTGCAAGCTCCTTGCATACACTTGTCTTTCCACTTCCCAAATTCCCAGTAATCGTTATATTCATAATCCAAGCCTCCCCTTTTTTTAAACTATAGCATGGTTTTTGGCAGGCTGCAAGTTAAAAATCCCCTTTAAACCACCGACAGCAAAACCGGGACCGTAAAAACACAAAGCACTGTGGTCAGTACAATAGCCGCCCCGCACGTAGATCCATCTATCCCGCGTTGGTTGCCAGCCATCAAAGGCATATTCCCAATTGGCATCCCAAACATAACCATACAGACACGTACCAACGCTTCATCCGCTACCACCAGCTTTAGCAGCGGCAGCATAAAAAGCGGGATAGCCAAAAGCTTCACCACCGAAAACAGATAAAGGCGCGGCTGCCCAAAAATCTGCTTCCAGTCCGACTGGGCCAATACAAATCCAACTGCCATTAAAGCCATTGGCGATGTTACGCCTCCCAAATATCCACATGCCGTTTTTAGAAATTCCGGAATCTGGATATCAAAAATAATAACGGCCAAAGCCGCTACCCCAAAAACAGTACCCGGATTTACCATTGCCTTCCAGGAAGCAAGCGTAAAGGTGCCGTCCAACAGCACAATGCCATACGTATAAAATACAAACGTATAAATCAGCACAAACTCCGTTACATACACAACATACTGCGGCCCAAGGATACTGGATACTACCGGTATCCCGATAAAACCGAGGTTGGAAAATACAAACATCAGCTGAAAGATCTTGCGCTGGCGAAGGTCTTTTTCAAAAAAAGGCGTTAAAACCATCCCCAAAAGGATAAAACACGCAAACATCCCGCATGCAGCCACGCCAACCGTTTTCATTGAACTTGCCGACACCTGCCCAACCGCGCCCAACGCATTGGAAAATATTAAGAGTGGATTAAAGATATTGACAATCATATGGGACATCTGGTTGTTCGTATGTTCATCCATCATGCCCTTGCGGGCTGCAAAAAAACCTGCCCCTATCATAATAAGCAAAGCAAGCATTTGAAAAAACACCGTAAAAAAACCCATTCTTTCCCCCTTCTTCCCTAAGGAACTGTCCTGCTGTATTTACCCGGCCCATTCTGCTGCTATCCAGGGCGGCCATTAATTACCTAATTATGTTACTATTCACGGCCTGGGGCCGCTCATAGTAACCATTCGGGGCGATATTGGAAGTTTGCTTCGCAAAATC